>DAORVK010000051.1:0-21576 GCA_035433705.1 Steroidobacteraceae bacterium | reverse complement strand
CTCGCCGAGGTTACGGTGACGGCGCGGCGTCAGGAAGAATCGCTGCAGAAGACTCCTGTGTCCGTCACGGCCCTGACAGGCGAACTCCTGGAGAAGCTGAACGTGCAGGACGTCTCGCGGGTCACGGAGCTCGTTCCCAATATTTCAATCGCTCACCAACCCGTAAGCACCACCTCCGCCTCGATCAGCATCCGGGGCATCGGACAGACTGAGGTGGCTTCGACGTCCGAGCCGGGGGTGGGGCTCTATCTGGATGGCGTGTACATCGCGCGCACGGCGGGCGCCGTGTTCGATCTCGTGGACCTCGAGCGGGTGGAAGTGCTGCGCGGGCCGCAAGGCACGCTCTTCGGACGCAATTCAACCGGTGGGGCGGTGCAGCTCGTCTCGAAGAAGCCCGCCAATGACTTTGGCATAGAGGAAGATCTGAGCTACGGGCGCTTCAGCGACTGGCACACGCGTACGCGTCTGGACACCGGCTATCTCTTCGGCTCGCCAATGAAAGCCACGATCACCTATTTGCACCGAGAGCGGAATGGCTATTTCGACAATACGCTCGTTCCGGATGACAAGGATCCGGGCTCCTACGACAACGATGCGGTGTGGTTCGCACTCGCCGGTGAGTTCGGCGAGCGCTTCAACGCCACTTACACATTCGACTGGAACCAGCGGGACGGCTCGCCACCCTTCTTCCAGCTCACGGTTGCTTCACCTGACGTATCGGCCTACTACGGGCGCTCGCCCACTTTCGGCGGGGCGCCCTTCGTCGTCAGCTCCGGGCGCCTGGAGAGCGGCCAGCTCGTGCCTTTCGATGGAAATCGCATCACCAGCAAATCCGAAACGCTCGGGCACAATCTCACGCTCGAAGCCAGGCTCAGCGATTCGCTGACGCTCAAGTCGATCACGTCCTATCGTTCATTCGCGCAACACCCGTACTGCAATCTGTCGGGTAATGGCCAGATGCGAGGGCTGATTTTCAATCCGGTGACTCAACAGGTCTCCGTACAGGATCTGTTCGGGCCGTACACCTGCGACAACGACCCGCAGCGACAGCACCAATACTCCGAGGAGCTGCAACTCCTCGGCAAATCGGGGCAGTGGAGCTACGTGGCGGGATTGTTCTACTTCTTCGAGCGCGCCTACGAACACAACCAGCAGCGCTTCACTTTTGTGCTGCCCGGCGGCCAGGTAGCGATGAATCTCACGCCCCTGCTGGCTCTGGGCGGCGAGACGGAATCGGTGGCCGGCTTCGGCCAGGTGAGCTACCGGCCCGCAGCATTCGATGATCGACTCGAGTTCACGGGCGGCTTGCGCTACACGCAGGACAACAAGAAGTTCTTCTCTTCTTTCTTCTCTGCACGGGGCGACAAGGACTACTCCAACACCTCCTGGCTCGCCTCGGCGAACTACGAATTTACGGATGACATCATGGGGTATGTGCGCGTCTCGACCGGTTACAAGGCCGGCGGCTTCTCCCCGCGGTCCAATATCCTCGTGTCCTTTCAGCCCGAGGAGGTGACGGCCTACGAAATTGGCTTGAAGGCCGAGTGGTTCAACCGGCGGTTGCGGACCAACGTCTCGCTCTTCCAGAGCGATTACAAGGATCTGCAAGTGAACCAGTTCCGCGCCGGATCCAATGGCACGAACGCCGACACCACCAATGCGGCCGAGGCGACCATCAAGGGCTTCGAGCTTGAGATTGTGGCGCTCCTCACCGAGGGGCTAACGCTTGATGCGTCCTATGGCTATACAGATCCAAAGTACGATAGCTACTCGTTCCGCGATCCGGTGACGGACCAGGTCATCGACGTCAGTGACATCGCAACGTTCTCGGACATCGCCAGGGAGACCCTGCATATCGGCGCGGAGTATGGGTTCCAGTTCGCCAATGTCGGGAGGCTTTCGGCGCGGCTGGACTGGTCCACGCGCAGCAAGCGCGTCTTCGGTCCGGGCACATTCGTCAATAGCTACCAGAATGAGACTCTGGATCCTGGCACGGAGAACCTGCATGCCCGGCTCGCACTTGCCGAAATGCCGCTCGGCAGCGATGGCTCGTGGGAAGTCGCGCTGTGGGGCGACAATCTCACCGATCATGAGAATGTTGGTTACGGTATCAGCTTCGGCGGTCTCGGGTATGGAGGGCGCTTCTACACCGAGCCACGCACTTACGGTATCGATGTGAAGGTCAAATTCTGATCATGGCACCGCGCGCAGTGAGCAACTGGCAGGGCGGCGTGTGCGTGATCACCGGCGCAGGCAGCGGTATCGGCGGTGGGCTCGCGCGCCATGCCGCCGCGGCCGGCATGCATGTGGTGGGTGTGGATGTCGATGAGCCGGGGCTGGCGCGGCTCGAGAAGGCGATCCGTGATCACGGGCAATCGATCGAGACGCGCCGCGTCGACTTGCGCGATGAGGCCGCGGTCGAGGCGCTCGCGGATCATGTCTTCGCGAAGCACGGCAAGGTGAATCTGCTGTTCAACAACGCCGGCGTGCTCGTCGACGGCAAGAGCTGGGAGCGCCCGATGCGCGACTGGCGCTGGAGCTTCGAGGTCAATGTCTACGGCGTGATCCACGGCATCCGCAGCTTCGTACCCCGGATGCTGAAGCAGGGCGAGCCCGGCCGCGTCGTCAACACCTCGTCGCAAGGCGGACTGTTCGGCGGCGGCACGTTCATGGGTCCGTATCAGGCGAGCAAGCACGCCGTGACGGTGCTCTCCGAAACGCTCTACGCCGAGCTCGCGCTCGAGGAAGCGCCGGTCACGGCCTCCTGCGTGTGCCCTGCCGAGGTGGCGACCGGGATCTGGGAATCGGACCGCTTGCGCCCCGCAGCGGAGCGCAACCGTCTCGACAGTGAAGGTGAGCGGCAGTTTCACGAGGCCGTGGCGGGCGCCGTGGCCAAGAGCATGTCGCCGGAGGCGTTCGCGGCGCAGGTCTTCGCCGCGATCGAGGCAGACAAGTTCTGGATCGTGCCGGATGATGAGTTCTTCAGGCAGGTGCTGGAACTGCGCACCCGGTGCATCGTGGAAGGGCGATCGCCGCCTGCCACCGCGGATATCATGCAACTGTTCGCGAGCGTCAAGGCGGGGTGAGCAGGATGTCGTTGCAGCGATTCGGGCTTAAGGTGTTTGCGGCCGTACTGCTGGCTCTGGGTGCGTGGCTCGCCGGTGGCGGTGTCTGGCTCGCCAGGCTTGGGGGTTCGTGGTACTACCTGCTCGCGGGCGCTGCAACGCTCGTGACGGGTGTACTCATCTGGCGCGCGCGCCGGCTCGGTCTTTGGGTCTATCTCGCGACCTTCGCGGCTACGGTGGTCTGGGCGCTCGCCGAGGTGGGCCTCGATTTCTGGCAACTCGTGCCCCGCCTCGGTCTGCCGCTCGCCATCGTGCTCTACCTGCTGATGCCTTGGGTGCGCGGGGCATTCACGGGCGCAAAGGACACGGTGACCGTACGCCCGAGCGGCACCGCGCGCGCGGCGACCGTGCTGCTCGGAGCGGGGCTGCTGTCGGCGATCGCGCTCGGCTGGCGCGAGGTGCGTGCCGTGGTGGCTCCCCTCACAACGGCGGTTACAGCAGGCGGGCCCGCGGCCACCGACTGGTACGCCTACGGCGGCAGTGACGCCGGCACGCGCTATTCTTCGGCCGCCGAAATCACGCCCGAAAACGTACGTGGGCTCGAAGTGGCCTGGCAGTTCCGCACGGGAGATCTGCCGGAGAACCATCCCGGCAACAAGTCTGCCTACATGTTCGAGGCGACGCCCATCCAGGTGGGCGACACCTTGTTTATCTGCACACCGCGCGACATCGTCATCGCGCTCGATGCCGACACCGGCAAGGAGCGCTGGCGACACGATCCGAAGGTCGACACGACCGGAGTCGTCATGGTCGTGTGTCGCGGGGTGGCTTATCACGAGGCACACAGCGCCGTACCAGACTGCCCGCGGCGCATTCTTGTCGCGACCGTCGATGCGCGCATGATTGCGCTCGATGCGGCGACCGGTGCGCGCTGCCAGAGCTTCGGTCAGAACGGCGAGATCTCGCTGCGTGTCAATCTCGGTGACGTCACACCGGGCTTCCAGTTCGTGACTTCACCGGCTTCGGTGGTCGGCGATGCAGCGATCGTTGGCGGCTTCGTGCTTGATGGCGTCGCGACCCATATGCCCTCTGGAGTCGTGCGCGCGTTCGATGCGATCACGGGCAAGGAGCTCTGGGGCTGGGATGCGGCGCGACCTGCAGAGCAGGGTCCCCTGAAGCCGGGCGAAATCTATCCGCGTGGCTCACCCAATGCCTGGACGCTTTTCAGCGCCGACCCCGCGCTCGGGCTCGTCTACATTCCGACCGGCAACGCCACGCCCGATTTCTACGGTGCGCAACGCCCGGAAGCGTTCGACCGCTTCTCAAGCTCGGTCGTGGCGCTCGAGGCGGCGACCGGGAAATTGCGCTGGTCGTTCCAGACCGTGCACCACGATCTCTGGGATTACGACGTCGGGTCACAGCCGGTGCTCGTCGATCTGCCAATCGGTGGCGAGGAGGTGCCGGCGCTCATCCAGCCGACCAAGCAGGGCGAGATCTACCTGCTCGATCGACGCAACGGGCGCCCGCTCGCAGACGTTGAGGAGCGACCGGTACCTCAGGGTGATGTGCCGGGCGAGCGCTATTCACCGACACAGCCCTACTCGGTCGGGATGCCGAGCTTCGCGCCGGCTTCGCTGACCGAAGCCGACATGTGGGGAGCGACCCAGCTCGATCAGCTCGCCTGTCGCATCGAGTTTCGCAGCCGCCGCTATCAGGGTCTCTACACGCCGCCCTCGCTCACGCCGACGATCCAGTATCCGGGCAATTTCGGGATCATGGACTGGGGCAGTGTCGCGGTGGACGAGGGGCGACGCATCATGGTCGTCAACACCTCCTACATGCCGATGCTCAATCGTCTCGTGCCACGCGCCGAAGCCGAGCGAATCGAGGGCGAAGGCAGCGGTCACGCACGCGGCCTGAACATTGCGCCGCAACTTGGCACGCCCTATGCGAGCGAGTTCGGGCCCTTCCTCTCGCGGCTCGGGTTCCCCTGCAAGGCGCCGCCCTGGGGCAAGCTCGCGGCGGTTGATCTCGACAGCCGCCAGCTCCTCTGGGAGCGCCCCTTCGGCACGACCCGCGATCACGCGCCGCTTGGCCTCTCCGTGCCCGGCGTGTTCAGCCTCGGGGGCGCAGCTGTGACGCGAGGCGGCGTGATCTTCATCGCCGCCGCGATCGACAACTACCTGCGCGCCTTCGATCTGCCGACCGGCAAGGAACTGTGGAAGGCGCGCCTGCCTGCGGGAGGTCAAGCGACCCCGATGACTTATGTCTCGGCGAAGACCGGCAAGCAGTACGTCGTCATCGCCGCAGGCGGACATCAGTTCATGGGCACGACCATCGGGGATTACGTGATCGCCTATGGCCTGCCGGATCGAAAGGAGTGAGTGCATGGATCTCGGACTGAAAGGCAAGACCGTCATCGTCACCGGGGGCAGCGGCGGCATCGGCCAGGGGCTGGTGGTGGAGTTCGCGCGTGAGGGAGCAAATGTCATCTCCGCTTCGCGCGATGCGGCCACGGGAGAGAAGCTCGTCAAGCGCGCCCGCGAGCAGGGCTGCACGGGCACGATCCTGCCGGTGGCAACGGACGTGACGAGCCGCGCGAGTGTCGATGCCATGGTCGCGACGGCGCACAAGCGTTTCGGGCCCGTCGATGCGCTGGTGAACAATGCCGGAGGGGTCAAGCGCAACTGCGAGTTCGATCAGCTCGACGATGAGACGCGCCGCTGGGAGATCGCGCTCAACATCGACGGGGTCGTCAATTGCATCCAGGCCGTGGCCTCCGACATGCTCGGCCGCGGCAAGGGCAGCGTGGTCAACATCTCTTCGAACTCATCGCTGCTCGGTGAGGCCGCCCAGCAGGTGGTGCACTACGGTTCCACCAAGGGCTTCGTCAACAGTCTGTCGAAGACACTCGCCTACGAGTGGGGCCCGAAGGGTGTGCGCGTCAACACGATCGCGCCGGGCTGGATCGTGCCGCATCGTGATGAAGATGTATCGTCCGGGAGCTTCTGGAACCGCTTGGAGTTTGTGGGCACTCCGGAGGGTATGCAGCAGGCGCTCGAGGCTGGCACGCTGCCGAACATGAGCCACCTCCCGATCAAGCGGCTGGGGCGCCCCGAGGACATCGCGCATCTGGCCATTTTCCTCGCCTCCGAGGTATCCGGCTATATCACCGGGCAGCTCATCTCGGTGAGCGGCGGGGTGTACATGCCATGAGGGCGAGGTCATGAGGCTCGACGGGCGCGTCGCCATCGTGGCGGGGGCAGGCTCCGGCATCGGGGCCGCCATCGCGCAGCGCTTTGCCGAAGCGGGTGCGCAGGTGATCGGCGCCGACATCGAGCGCGCGGCCGTCGATTCCCTCGCGGCGAAAGTCACCGGTCTCACGGCCCGGACGTGCGACGTGACTGATTCCGTCGCGGTCGATGCACTGATCGACGGCGCCGTGCAGCGCTTCGGACGACTCGACGTGATGGTGAACAACGTCGGCAGTGCGATCGCGGGGTGGCTTAAGGATGCGACGGACGCGGACTATCAGCGTGTGCTCGCGTTGACGCTGACTTCTGCCTTCCATGGCACGCGTGCGGCGCTGCGCGTGATGCTGCCGCGCGGCTCAGGCAGCATCATCAATATCTCCTCTGGTGCGGGCTTTGGCGGTGCGCCGGGGCTCGCCACGTATGGAGCCGCGAAGGCGGGCGTCAACAATCTGACCCTGTCCGCTGCAGTGGAAAATGCCCGCAGCGGCGTGCGCGTCAATGCGATCTCGCCCGGCGCGATTCGCACGCCCGCCATTCTCGCGTGGGCGGAGAGTCTCCCGGGAGGCGTGCCGGCTTATGAGGCCACGCTTCTGCCCGGGCGCTTCGGGCGGCCCGAGGAGATCGCCGCCGCCGCACTCTTTCTCGCCTCGGACGAGGCGAGCTTCGTCAACGGGGCGGTGATCCCGGTCGACGGGGCGGCTTGCGCCCGCGTCGCCGCGATCGACATCCCGAAACTTTGAGAGGCACCATGCCAAAGAATGTCAATTTGACGACGCCAGCCGAAACCCCGGCTCAGCGTCCTTCGATAAAACAACTCGTCGAGCGCGCGGAATGGATCCGTCTCGAGACGATCCGGCAGATTGCGGGCGCGGGTCTCGGCCACTACTCGAGCACCTTCAGTGCCGCAGAGATCCTTGCAGTGCTCTACTACCGCACGCTGCGGCTCGATCCGAAGAATCCGGACTGGTCGGATCGGGACAGGTTTCTGCTCGGCAAGGGACACATCGCGGTCGGCCTGTGGCCGATCCTGGCGGACCTCGGCTACTTCCCGCGCACCTGGCTCGATGAGTTCGGCAAGATCGACCAGCCGCTCACCGATCATCCGAACATGCGTGATGTGCCGGGCATCGATTTCAGCGCCGGATCGCTCGGACACAATCTGTCGGTGGGTGCCGGCATCTGCCTCGCCTCGCGTTTCCGTGGCGGCCACGACCGTACATTTGTACTACTTGGCGACGGCGAGTTGCACGAAGGCCAACTCTGGGAAGCGGTGATGCTTGCCTCGCATTACAAGCTCGGCAATCTCATCGCCATTGTCGATGCCAACGGCAGCTCGGCGAACGGCCCGACTTCGGATGTCATGAACATCGAGCCTATCACTACCCGCTTCGAAGCTTTCGGGTGGCGGGCGATCGAGATCGACGGGCATGACGTCGCGCGTATTGTCGAAGTGCTCGACGGCCTGCCGCAGAGCAGCTCGAACGTGCCGACGGCGATCGTGGCACGCACGCTGAAGGGCAAGGGTGTCTCCTTCATGGAGACTTCGCCACGCGAGTGGCATCTCGGCTTCCTCGGTCCCGCGGACCGAAAGCGTGCGGAAGAGGAAATCAGGAGCCGGATGTCATGAATACCAAGTCCATCGAGATGGCGGATCCCTTCTCCTACACGAGTGCAGCCGAGGTGGAAGGCGGAGCGATTGTCGGCCGCACGCTGATCGAACTCGCGCAGGAGCGCGATGACATCGTGCTGATCGCGCCAGACATCGGGCGCGGACCCGCGACGATGGCTTTCATCGAGGCCTATCCGGATCGCTACATCGACACCGGGATCGCAGAGGCCAATTCGGTGTCGGTCGCCGCGGGGCTTGCGGCCTCGGGCTTTCGACCCTTCGTCTTCGGCATCGGCGCGTTCCTCGCACCGAAGTGTGCGGAGCAGATCCGCACCGATGTCGCCATGAACAAGCTGCCGGTCACGATGATCTCGGCCTGGGGCGGGCTCGACATGGGCTATTTCGGCCCGAGCCACCACGCGCTGGAAGACATCAACATTCTGCGGGGAGCGCCGCACCTGACGATCGCTTCCGCGGCGGATAACGCCGCCATGCGGGCACTGATGCGTGCCGGCATCGCGGATGGCCTGCCGCTGTACATTCGCGCGCCGAGTTCGATGGGGAGCGATGTGTACCGGAGCACTCCCGATTTCGCGCGCGGTGCCGCGCATGTGATTGCGAAAGGCCGGGACATTGCGCTGATCGGTACGGGACTCGGGACCTCCCTGTGCGTGCAGGCCGCTGCACGCCTCAAGGAGTCCGGCCTCTCGCCGACCGTGGTCGATATGGTCTATCTCAAGCCCTTTGACGGCGAGACCCTCTGCCGCCTCGCGCGGGAAGGCCACAGTCTGCTCGTCGTCGAGGAGCACAACACGACATCGGGGCTGGCGTCACTGGTGGCGGAGGCGCTCGGCCGCAATGGCATTGCCGCGCGGCTGGAAGCGGTAGGGCTGCCTGACGGGGATCTCGCAGTCGCGGTGCCGCAGCAGATTCTCAACCGCTACGGACTCACGGTCGATGGGGTCCTCGCCAGGGCGCGGGCGCTCGCGAAGAGACAGTAAGGCCGCAAGAGCCATGTCGCTGACACTTCGGTTTGCTCGTGTCCTTGCGCTGCTGGGTGCAGCCGCGCTTGCAAACGTCTGCTACGCCCAGGAGGCGGGAGCGGCAGCGAACGAAGCGCCGACCGCGCCGCCACTGCAGATCCGCGCTCCCGCGGGCGCTCCCAACGTCGTGCTGGTGCTGCTCGACGATGTGGGATTCGGCGCCGCATCCACATTTGGTGGACCTTCCGAGACACCCGTGCTCGATGCACTGGCCCGGGAAGGGCTGCGCTACAACCGCTTCCACACGACCGGGATCTGCTCGCCCACTCGAGCAGCGCTGCTCTCCGGGCGCAATGCGCATGCGGTGGGCATCGGGGCAGTCCTGAATACGGCCGACGAGCGCCCTGGCTACATGGGCGTACACGCCGCAGATGCGGCCACGATCGCCGAGATCCTGCGCGCTCACGGCTACAACACCGCTGCATTCGGCAAGTGGCACCAGACGCCTGACTGGGAGCTCTCGCAGTCGGGGCCATTCGACCGCTGGCCCACTGGCCAGGGTTTCGAGAAGTTCTACGGCTTTCTTGGCGGTGAGACCGACGAGTTCGAACCCACACTGGTGGAGGGCACCACGCCGATCATGCGCCCGGCGAGCCCGGACTATCATCTGACCGAAGATCTCACCGATCGCGCGATCGGGTGGATGCGGGCGCAACATTCCGTCACACCGGAAAAGCCCTTCTTCCTCTATTTCGCGCCGGGTGCCACGCACGCGCCGCTGCAGGCGCCGAAGGCCTGGATCGAAAAGTATCGTGGTCACTTCGATGCAGGCTGGGATGCGATCCGCCCGCAGATTCTGGCACGCCAGAAGCAGCTCGGCGTGGTGCCAGGGGACGCAGTACTGACTGCGCGGCCCGACGTGTACCCGGCATGGGAAAGTCTGAGCACCCGGGACAGAAAGATCGCCGCACGCCTGATGGAAGTCTACGCCGGCTACCTCTCGCACACGGATGCGCAGATCGGGCGGCTCGTGCAGGCGCTGAAGGACGGCGGGGAATTTGCGAATACGCTCTTCATCTACATCGTGGGCGACAACGGGGCCTCTCCCGAAGGCGGGCTGCTGGGCAGTCTCGATTACATGGGGGCGCTCACCGGGATGCCCGAGGACCGCGACCGGATGTTGCAACGGCTCGAAGACTTCGGAGGGCCGGCTACCTATGCGCATTATCCGGTCGCCTGGGCCTGGGCCATGGACACGCCGTTCCAATGGAACAAGACCGTCGCTTCGCACCTCGGCGGCACGCGCAATCCGATGGTGGTCACCTGGCCGAAGCGCATTGCCGATCGCGGCGGCCTGCGCAGCCAGTTCGGTCACGTGAACGATATCCTGCCGACCGTTCTTGAAGCCGTCGGCCTCGAGGCCCCCACGGTATTCCACGGCATCAGGCAGAAGCCGCTCGATGGCACGAGCCTCGCCTACAGTTTCGATGACGCCAGGGCCCCCGAACGCCATCGCATGCAGTATTTCGAGGTGTTCGGCCACCGCGCGATCTATCACGACGGCTGGATGGCCTCGGCCGCACGAATGACGTACATTCGCCAGTCGTTTTCCAAAGATACATCCTGGGTCAGCGGTCCGCATGCCACGCCGTTCGATGCAGACCGGTGGGAGCTCTACGACCTGCGCAACGACTTCAGCCAGGCGCACGACCTCGCGGCAAGAGAGCCCGGGCGGCTGAAAGCGCTACAAGCGCTTTTCATGCAGGAAGCCGCACGCAATCAGGTGCTGCCGTTGCGGGGCCCGGTGTTCGGCGCAAAACTGCCGAGCCTCACGGGCGATCGCAAGGAGTTCACCTACTATCCCGGCGCACTCGGCATTCCCGAAAAGGGTGCTCCGCGCTTTCTCAATGGCTCCTGGACCGTGGTGGCCACGCTTGAGGTGCCGACACCGGGCGCGCGCGGAGTCATTGCTGCCGTGGGTGGCTCGCCGGCCGGCTGGTCTCTGTACCTCGATGCGCAAGGCAGGCCGGTGTTTACCTATCGCGCCTTCGAGGCCGGTACAGTCGAGCTGAGCGGCGATACGGCGCTCGCGCCGGGTCGACACGTCGTGCAGGTCGACTTTGACTACGACGGCGGAGGTTACGGCAAGGGCGGTACGTTCCGTCTGAGCCTCGATGGCGCCCCGCCGGGCGAAGCGCGACTGGCGATGACGCCACCCGCGTTCTTTTCGATCGACGAAACTTTCGATATCGGCATCGATCGGGGTTCGGTGGTCGGCCACTATCCGGCGGGGGTCGCGCCCGGTTATCCGTTCGGTCGCGGGCGCATCGAGCGCGTGGACATCCGCTTGCGCTGAATGGATCCGAACTCAAGGCACGAGACGCTTCAGCGCGGTGGCGAGTTCCACATCATCCGGATGTCCGCGCAGCGCCTTGCGCAGCACTGCGATGGCGGCTTGCCGATTGCCCGTCTCCTGCAGCGCCACGGCGTACACATAGGCAAAGCGCGCGTTGTCGGGCTCGCGCTCGGCGGCTTCCTTCAACAGCGGCAGCGCTTCTGCGAGCCGCTGCTGCCGGATGAGCGACAGCGCGAGCGCATGATGCGCGCTGCCGCTTGCGCCGGCGTGCCGCAGTGCCGTGCGCAGAACCTGCTCCGCTTTCTGCTCCTGACCCGACGCGCGGTAGATGTCGGCCAGATTGACGTAGGCCGGCAGGAAACCCGGATCACGCCGCTGGGCCGCCTCGAACGCACGCTGCGCGCCGTCGAGATCGCCGCGCGCGCCGAGTACGCTGCCGAGATTCACGAGCGACTCCGGGCGATCGGCGTTGAAGCGTTCGGAGGCGACGTACTCCTTGAGCGCCGCATCGAGCGACGCGGCCGCCGCGGGATCGAGACTCCCGGGGGGCAGGGCGGCCAGCATGGCCGCGGCCTCGAGCCGTACGCTGCGGACCGGATCGTGCAGCAGCGGCAGCAGATCGGCGAGCGCGCTCTGCGGGTGCTCGACGGCGAGGCGCGTCGCGGCCCGGCGCACGAGCGGACTCGGGTCGCGCAGGGTGGCGAGCAGCGGCTCTCGATCGAGGGCAGCGGCATGTCCGCCGAGGCGGGCAAGTGCGCTCGCCCGCACGATCGCCGGCTCCGCGGCGTTCGTCGCAATCGCCGCGACCCGCGCGGCGGCACCGCGCCCGCCGTGCTCGAGTGCGGCAAAGGCCGCACCGAAATCCTGAAAGCCCGCTTGCGGCTGTGGGTAGTGAGCCCGGATCGCTTTCGCGGCCCACCCGGGGCTGCGATCCGCATGGCAGTTCGTGCAGGCGTTCGGAACGCCGAGGCTGAGCGACAGATCCGGGCGTGGAATCCGGAACGAGTGATCGTGGCGCGGGTCGATCTGCATGTAGGTGGTCGTCGGCATGTGGCAGGCCGCGCAGCGCGCACCCGCGGATTCCGGCCGGTGAAAATGATGCGCAGGGGTTGCGAGCTGTGGTGCGTGACATTGCAGGCAGGTGGCATCCCCTTCGAGCCGCAGGCGGCCCGCGTGCGGCTCATGGCAGTCCCCGCAAGTGACCCCGGCCGCGTACATCCGGCTCTGCAGGAACGAGCCGTAGTTGAAGACTTCGTCGCGCATCTGCCCATCCGGCCAGTAAAGGCCCGGCTCGAGCAGTGCGACGCGAAAGCCGTCGTGCAGCGAGTCCGCCGCGGTGACTTCGTCGGTCAGCTGACTGCGCCGGCTGTGACAGCGCCCGCAGACTTCGATCTCCCGATCCGTCGTGCGAGGCGCACTGCGCACCGGCTGGTCGGTCGCGACGTTGCGCGACCAGGTGACTCCGCGCCGCTCGGTGAAAGCCACGTCCAGGCCGCGGGTCGCGGAGAGCGCAGGATGCTTTCCCGGCGTCTGTGCCCAGGCGACGTGTTTCGAACCCGGGCCGTGACAGGCTTCGCAGCCCACACTGATTTCGGACCAGGTGCTTGCGTACGCATCGGTGGTGGCATCGTAATTCTTGCGCAGGTTCGTGGAGTGGCAGTCCGCGCACATGAAGTTCCAGTTCTGCAGGTACCCGGTCCAGTGCAGCGGATCGCCGGGCCGCAGGCGTTCGTCAGGGTAGAGGTCGAACCAGCGCTGGCCGCCGGCGCTTGCGGGGCGCGCGTCCCACGCGATCGACAGTGCCTGCACGTGGCCGCGCGGCAGCTCGACGAGGTACTGCTGCAGCGGCGTGATGCCGAAGGTGTAGCGGACTTCGAATTCGGCCGGCTTGCCCGCGGGACCTCCGGTCGTGACAAAGTAGTGGCCGTCGCGTTGCACGAAGCGCGTCGGGGTACCGGCGTGCATGAAACTCGCATCGTCGAAGTGGCCGAGCACACTGACCGGACCCGCCGGTTGCATGGCGCGCCGGTGGTGCGAGCCTTGCCAGGCTTTCGTTTCAGCGTTGTGGCAGCCGGCGCAGCGGTCGCTGCCGACGAAAGTCGCCGGGCCAGCACCCGCGGCCGCGGGCGATGGGGGCGCGTCGGACTCGCGACTGCAGGCGCTGAGGAAAACTCCCGCCGCCGCGAGCAGCCATGCGGTAGCGGGCCATGGTCGATGGCGAATGAGTACACGCATGAGCGATGTGGACGACCGTGATCGGGCGACGAAGGGCCAATCATCCTATATTCTCGCAATGAGGTGATTCAGATGTACGGCAGGATTCTTGCGACTCTTGGCGGATTGATGCTGGCCTTGGGTGCGGGTGCCGGACCTGCCGGGGCCCCACCTGTCGCGACATCGAGCGTCACACAGCCCGATCGCACGGTCCTGCCGATCGCGCCGGCGCCGTTCACGGGCATGATCGGGCGCACCTATGCGGACTCGACACCGGCCGCTCCACAGCCGGTGCACGCGCCCGAGCACGCCCCGAACGTGCTGCTCGTGATGACGGACGATGTAGGCTTCGCCGCCTCGTCCACCTTCGGCGGCCCGATTCCGACGCCGAATCTCGATCGCCTGGCGGCCAATGGCCTGCGGTACAACAGGTTTCACACGACGGCCATGTGCTCGCCGACGCGGGCGGCGCTCCTCACCGGGCGCAATCACCACGCCGTCGGCAGCGGCATCGTGACCGATCTGGCGGCGGGCTATCCGGGCTACTCCGGCGTCCTGCCGAAGAGCGCCGCGACGGTCGCCGAAGTGCTCAAGCAGAACGGCTACAACACGGCAATGTTTGGCAAACATCACAACGTGCAGGTGGGGGCGACTTCAGCCGCCGGGCCCTTCGACCAGTGGCCGACCGGGCTCGGCTTCGAGTATTTCTACGGCTTCGTCGCCGCCGAGACCAATCAGTTCACGCCGGCGCTCTATCGGGGTACTTCGGAGGTGGCGACGCCCGCAGGCAAGATGCTCGACGAGGCGCTCGTCGACGATGCGATCCGCTGGGTCCACAACCAGCAGGCGGGCGCGCCCGGCAAGCCCTTCCTGCTCTATCTCGCCACGGGCACCGCGCATGCGCCGCATCAGGCGCCCGCGGAGTGGATCGCGAGATTCAGGGGACGGTTCGATCAGGGCTGGGATCGGCTGCGGGAGGAGACCTTTGCGCGCCAAAAGCGCCTCGGGGTCGTGCCGGCCGCTACGCAGCTCACGGCACGCCCGCCGGGGATTCCCGCGTGGGACGGGGTTTCGCCGGGCTACAAGCAGACCACCGCGCGCATGATGGAAGTGTATGCGGCGATGCTCGCGTACCAGGACTTCCAGTTCGGACGCCTGGTCGATGAGCTCGCCCGCATGGGCGAGCTCGACCATACGCTCGTGATCTTCATCGAGGGCGACAATGGCGCCTCGGCTGAGGGCGAGGTGTTCGGACATACGAACCCGATGGGCAATTTCGCCAATGGCGCGTCGGAAACGGAAGCCGGCCAGCTCGCGAGGCTGGGCGATTTTGGTGGACCGGACAGCGTGGAGAACTATGCCGCCGGGTGGGCGTGGGCGCTCGATACGCCGCTGAAGTGGACGAAGCAGATCGCCTCGCACTTCGGCGGCACGCGCAACGGCCTCGTCGTGTCCTGGCCTGCACGCATCGAGGCGCGCGGGCTGCGCACGCAGTTTCATCACGTCATCGATATCGCGCCGACCATTCTCGAGGCAGCGGGCCTGCCGCAACCCACCCTGGTCAACGGCGTCGCGCAACAGCGCGTGGACGGCATCAGCATGGTCTACACCTTCGATGCGCCGCAGGCGCCGGGGCGGCGCACGACGCAGTACTTCGAGATGATGGGCAATCGCGCGATCTATCACGACGGCTGGATGGCCTCGACCACGCCGACGCGGGCGACCTGGCAGAGAGCGCCGCTCACGGTGAAGGCCTCGCCCGCCGACTACGACTGGGAGTTGTACGATCTCGCACACGATTTCTCGCAGGCGCGCGACCTGGCGGCCAGCCAACCTGCGAAGCTCGCGGAACTCAGGGCACTGTTCGTCGAGGAGGCGCGGCGCAACGAGGTGTACCCGCTCGATGACCGGCTGAATCTCGCGCGCTTCGCCGCGGCCGTCGCGCTCGGGCCGAAGCCGCGCTCTTCGCATGTCTACTGGGGCAAGGACGTGAGCGTTCCCGCCGACCTCGCGCCGACCTTCAGGGGCTCGTTCACCCTCACCGCCCAGATCGACACCCGCGGCGGCGCGACCGATGGCGTGCTGGCGGCGCTCGGCAGCAAGTTCGCGGGCTGGAGTTTCTACCTGAAGGACGGGTATCCCGTCGTGCTCATGGCCGGTGCCCATCGGCCGGATCGCGTCCATCGCGTCGCGGCGCGCGAGCGCGTGCTGGAGGGAGAATCGACGGTGCGTTACGAATTCGCTTCCGAAGGCGTTGGGCGCGGTGGCCTCATGCGCATCCTCATCGACGGCCGCGAAGTGGGGCAGGGACGCATCGAGCGTACGATTGTGCGCACCGTGGAGATGACCGACACCTTCGATGTCGGCTTCGATCGCAGCACGCCGGTCACCGACGAGTACGCGGGCGACGGGCGCTTCGCCGGCGAGATCCGCAAGCTGACCGTGGAGCAAATCGCTCCCGGTACGTCCTCAGCGGGTCGGCCATAGTTCAGAACGGGAATATCCATGCACCGAATCACTCTTGCCATAGCGCTTCTCGCCGGTGCGACCGCTGGCGCATCGCCCGCGCCGCCCTTGCAGGTACGCGCGCCTGTGGGGGCCCCCAACGTCGTGGTGGTCTTGCTCGACGATGTGGGCTTCGGTGCCGCCGCGACCTTCGGCGGCCCGGCCGAAACGCCCACGCTCGACGCGCTCGCCCATGAAGGGCTGCGTTACAACCGCTTCCACACGACCGGGATCTGCTCACCGACGCGCGCATCGCTCCTCTCCGGGCGCAACGCGCACGCCGTGGGCATTGGGGCCGTGATGAACTCCGCCGATGAGCGGCCGGGCTACACGGGCGTGCACGCACCGGATGCCGCGACGATCGCCGAAGTGTTGCGCCGTAATGGGTACAACACTGCCGCCTTCGGCAAGTGGCACCAGACTGCGGACTGGGAGATCTCGCAGTCGGGACCCTTCGATCGCTGGCCGACGGGTATGGGTTTCGAGAAGTTCTACGGTTTCTTCGGTGGCGAGTCCGACCAGTTCGAGCCGACCCTGATCGAGGGCACGACGCCGGTGTTGCGGCCGCAGGGCAAGGGCTATCACCTGACGGAGGATCTCGCCCAGCGAGCCATCGAGTGGCTGCAGGCGCAGCATTCGGTCACACCCGACAAGCCCTTTTTCCTCTACTTCGCTCCGGGTGCGACGCACGCGCCGCTGCAGGCGCCGAAAGCGTGGATCGAGAAGTATCGCGGCCGCTTCGATGCGGGCTGGGACGCGATCCGCCCGGAGATCCTCGCGCGCCAGAAGCGGCTCGGCGTGGTGCCCGCGAATGCCGACCTGACGGCGCGCCCGGCCGGGCTCCCGGCCTGGGACAGCCTGAGCGCAGATGAGCGAAAGATCGCCGCGCGCCTGATGGAAGTCTACGCGGGCTTTCTTTCCCACACCGACGCGCAGATCGGGCGGCTCGTGCAGGCCCTCAAGGACGGGGGCGAGTTCGGGAACACACTCTTCATCTACATCGTCGGTGACAACGGCGGCAGTGCCGAGGGCGGCCTCAAAGGCAGCATCAGCTACATGGGCGCGATCCAGGGCTTGCCCGAGGATCGGGTGAAGACACTGAGCCGGCTGGACAGCTTCGGCGGACCGGATACGTATGCCCAGTACCCGTCCGCCTGGGCCTGGGCGATGAGCACACCGCTGCAGTGGATGAAGACGGTGGCCTCGCACCTCGGGGCCACGCGCAATCCCATGGTGGTGACGTGGCCCGCGCGCATCCGCGATCGCGGCGGGCTGCGCAGCCAGTTCGGCCATGTGAACGACATCCTGCCGACCGTTCTTGAAGCCGTCGGCCTCGAGGCCCCCACGGTATTCCACGGCATCAGGCAGAAGCCGCTCGATGGCACGAGTCTCGCCTACAGCTTCAATGAGCCACAAGCGCCGGAACGCCACCGAACGCAGTACTTCGAGGTATACGGACACCGCGCCCTCTATCACGACGGCTGGATGGCCTCGGCCTTTCACGCGCGGCTGCCCTGGCAGGTCATCTCAAGGGACCAGAAGCCCTTTGAGGCGGACAACTGGGAGCTCTACGATCTGCGCAATGACTTCAGTCAGGCGCACGATCTCGCCACGCAGGAGCCCGGGCGACTGAAGGCGCTGCAGGCACTCTTCATGGAGGAGGCGGCGCGCAATCAGGTGTTGCCGCTCAGGGGACAGGTGCTGAACGCGAATCTGCCGAGCCTCACGCGCGGGCGCACGAGCTTCACCTACTATCCCGGCGCCGTGGTGCCGGAGGCCGACGCCCCGGACATCTTCAACCGCTCCTGGACGCTCACCGCTGCGATCGAAGTGCCGGACTCCGGCGCACGCGGCGTCATCGCGACCATGGGCGGCGCGCCCGCGGGCTGGTCGCTCTATCTCGATGCCGAGGGCCGGCCGGTGTTCACCTACCGCGCCTTCGAGGCCGGTGCGATCGAGCTCGCGGGGAATGCCGCTCTCGGCGCCGGCCGTCATGTCGTGCAGGTCGACTTCAACTACGACGGTGGTGGCTACGCGAAGGGCGCCACGGTACGGCTGCAGATCGACGGTACGGCAACGCGCGAAGGTCGACTGGCAGTCACGCCACCGAAGTTCTTCTCGATCAACGAGACCTTCGACGTCGGCGTCGACATGGGATCCGCGGCCGGGCGCTATCCGGAGGAGACAGGGCCCGGCTATGCGTTCAGGGGTGGGCGCATCGAGCGCGTGGACCTCCAGTTGCGATGATGCGGGAGGGATGCGTGCGCCTCGACAGCCACGAAGTCGCTGCGGTTCTCGCCCGATCGGGCGGTGAGTTGGCGCGCCGCCACGAGGCACTGTGGCAGGCCGTGTGGCAGCAGCCACACATCCCGGCCCGCATACTCGAGCTCTGCCGATTGCGTCTCGCAACGCTGCACGGTGCGACGCACGAGCTTCAGGCGCAGCCACCATCGGGAGTCCGTGCGGACCCGGAAGGTGCGAGGACCGCCGACGAGCGCGCCGCGCTCGAGTTCGCGGAAATTTATGGCCAGGATCCGCAGGCCATCACCGACGAGCTGGCGGCGGCCGTGAAGACGCACTTCGGCGAGGCGGGACTCGTCGCCCTGATCGAGGCGCTCGGCGTGATCGACGGCCGCATCCGCCTCGGCATGATGCTTGGGCCCTTGCTCGCGACGGAGAGCGCTCATGGCTGACGCGCTGCGCGCCGGCGTGCCGGCACTATCCACCGGCAATGTGATCCGGGACAGCAGTCTCGGGCTCGTTCCCGAGACACTGCAGCCCATCATCGATCTGCAGGAGGCCATCTGGCGCCGGGCCAGCGTGGGGCCGGCGATCGTGGAGATGCTGCGGCTGCGCAATGCGCGCACCGTGAACTGCGTGTTCTGCAAGAGCGTGCGTTACGACATTGCGCGCGCAGATGGCCTCACCGAGGACAAGGTCGCGCAGATCGACGATGACTTCGCGTCGAGCCGCCTGAGTGAGCGCGAGAAACTCGTGCTCGCCTTTGCGGACCTGTATTTGCGCACGCCGGATCGAATGGATCAGGCGCTGCTCCTGCGGCTGCAGCGGAAGTTCACACCGGAGCAGATCTCACACATGGCCATCGCGCTGACGACCTTCCATGCGCTGTCGCGCTGCGCGGTGAGCCTCGGCGGCATGCCCGAGCATCTGCCCGTGACGGAAGCCTCCGTGCCGGTCGACACGTCGCCATGAGCGGGGATCTCTTTCCGCAAGGGGCTGCACTGGTGGTGGGAGGGAGCGGCGGCATCGGCCAGGCGGTGTGCCGCGAGCTCGCGCGGGCCGGGACCGATGTGGCACTGACTTACCATGGCCGGCAGTCCGCGGCAGAGAGACTCGGCCAGGAGATTCGTGCCCTGGGGCGCAAGGCCACCGTGCACCAGCTCACGATCGGCGATCCCGATCAGGTCGACGCTGTCGTGGCTGATGCCGCGCGCGAGCACCGTCGGCTGCACACCATCGTGGTGGGTGCGGGCACGCTCCCGAAACAGGTGCTGCTCTCGCAAATGAGCCGCGAGCAGTGGCGAACCGTCGTCGATCAGGACTTGAACGGCTTCTTCAATGTCGTCCAGGCAACCCTGCCGCGGTTGAAAGAGTGGGATGGTGGCTCCTACGTACATATCGGTTCGTCGGGGCACTTGCGTTGGCCGGACCGCGACGGGCTTTCGGTCATCCCGAAGGCCGCGATCGAAGCGCTGGTCACGGGCATTGCGCGCGAAGAGGGACGGTACGGGATCCGCGCGAATTCAGTATTGCTCGGTGTCATCGAGGCGGGACAGTTTCTCGAGCTTTCGCGGCAAGGCGCCTTCGATGAGCGCTGGATCAAGGCCGCACAGGCGAACATCCCTCTCAAGCGCTGGGGCAGGCCCGAGGAAGTCGCCCATGCTGTCGTCTTCCTCGCTTCCAGCCGCGCCGCTTATATTACCGGTCAACGCATCGCCGTGGCCGGAGGCTACGGAATATGAGCAGGAATACCGGCAATCGCGCCCAGCAAGCGGGAGCGGAATCACTCGCGGCGGTAAGAGCCAAGGACAAGGCTGCGTGGCTCGCGCTCTTTGCCGAGGACGCCGTCATTCAGGATCCGGTCGGCGTTTCACCGCTCGACCCGTCCGGGCTCGGACATCGCGGCAAGGATGCGATCGGCCGCTTCTGGGACGCGGTGATTGCACCGGGTCAGCTCGAGACGAAGATACGTGAGTCCTATCCGGCGGGGGATGAGTGCGCCAATGTCGCGACTTTCGTGAATCACCTGCCGAATGGCCACAAAATAGAGACCGATCTCGTTGTCGTTTACCGCGTCGATGCGTGCGGCAGGATCGCTTCCCTGAAGGCCTACTGGGAATACGCAAAGATTGCCGCGCAGCTCGAGAAATTGCTGGCCGGTGCCGACCGCAAAGGCTGAGAGCGCAGCTTGCGCGGGGCGGCGTGCCGTTACGGACGCCTCCCGCCGCAGAGCACCTCCGTGGCGTGCTCAGTGTCCATGAATTCCTTCATCACCGCGATCTTGCCGTCGCGCAGATGGAACAGGAAGTGGTAGTGATTCGCGTAGAGCTTGCCCGACACATGCATGCCGCGCGAGGTGGCCTCGACCGCCACCCGGTCCTCTTCCGCCGTCATGTTCAGGATCTCGAAATGCAGGCCTGCGGGAAACGCCTCGAACAAACCTGACGATACCGTGGCGATGGTGTCCCGGGAGTATCGGCCTGAAATCAGCGTGCTGCCAAAGGACTCGCAGTAGCCATCATCGGTGTACGCGGCAACGATTGCGGCCGTGTCGCCGCGCCGCATGGCGTCGAGGAAGCCTCGAATGAAAGCCTTGTTGTGCCCGATGTCCATCACGGTAGCTACCTCGTGAAATTGAGCGGTGCGCCGGGGCGCGGCCATTCGAAGGCAACGAGACGCCCCGAGAGGCCGAGCGTGACGTAGGCGGTTCGCAAATCGGGCCCGCCGAAGCAGATGTTGGAGGTCAGCGGATCGGGCAGCTCCAGTTGCTCGCTCGATGAGCCATCCGGCGCGAGTACCAGAATGCCGCCAATCCCGGCGGTTGCGACACACACGTTGCCGGCACTGTCGAGGGCGAGGCTGTCAGGATATCGCGAGGCGCCCGCCCGGCCGATGACCGTAGCCGTGGTGGCAGCCGGCGTGTCTGCAGGCCTACGGATCCGGCCCTGGCCCTCGATCTCGAAGCGCAGGATGTTCCCCGTGTAGGTCTCCGCGACGAAGAGTGCGCGGCCATCAGCCGACAGACCGATCCCGTTGGGGCTGTCGAGCGGCGCGATGACTTCTTCGATGAAACTCCCGTCGGCGCGCGCATAGCACACGGCGCCGCGATCGCGCACGCGCTCGTAGACCTTGCCGTAATCCGTGAACCAGAAGCCGCCGTGCGCATCGAACACGAGATCGTTCGGTGATCTGAGCATGCGGCCGTTCGCTTCCGTGTACAGCGTTTCAACTTGTCCGCTATCCAGGTCCACCCGCTGGATCGACCCGGGCTGCGCATTCGCCGGGGCCTCCGCGACCGGAATGCGCCGGCCGTCGTGCTCGGCCCAGGCGAAGCCGCCGCTGTTGCAGA
>DAORVK010000050.1:21469-22854 GCA_035433705.1 Steroidobacteraceae bacterium | reverse complement strand
GCTTAGCTCAGTTGGTAGAGCACCTGATTTGTAATCAGGGGGTCGCGGGTTCGATCCCTGCAGCCGGCACCAACCTTCTGGGCAAGGCTACAGCCGCAGCAGCTCGCAAAGTTTCACGAACGGCAGTATTCGCGCCTTTGCCTCCAGCCATTCCGTATCGTCACCTTTCGGGTCGAGATGCACCTGATAGAAGCAGGGGATCGGGCTGCGCTGCGCAAAGTAACTGATGTTCCTGCTCAAAGTGCGCCCGCCGCTCTTGCATTCCACGGCAAATTCGGGCTGGCCGTTCTTCAGCACCACGAAGTCGATTTCCCGCCCGCTGGAATCCCGCAAGAAGCGCAAGGACATATCGTCCCCTTCGGTGTCTTCCTGGAAGTGGCAGTACTTCAGCAGATGAGAGGCCACCAGGTTCTCGAAGCGGGCAGCTTCGTCCTCGCAAGCAGACCAGTCCCAGAGATAGAGCTTCCGCTCTTTCTTGACCGCCCGCAGATGCGGCAGTCCATACGGCATGATCCTGAAACAGTAGTAGAGATTTTCAAATATTCCCACCCATTTGTCGGCCGTCTCGAATGCCACCGAGAGATCCTGTCGCAGGTTGGCGATCGAGAGGATGGACCCCACGCGCGCTGGCAGCAGCTGTGCGAGCAGCTGCAGCTGCGAGACCTCTCTCACATGCTCGAGGCTGATCAGATCCTCCTGAATCACGCGGCTTTGTCGCTCTCGCTGCCAACGCCTCCAGTGGCGCGTATCCTGCTTCAGGAATGGCTCCGGGAAGCCTCCATATTTCAGCAGCGTTTCCAGATCTGATGGCCGGGGCTTCCTGTTCAGCTCGTGAAGGGACAGGGGATGGAGGCGGTAGTAGTGATATCGGCCTTGCAGTGAGTCTCCACCGCGGCGATAGTGATCCAGCCGCGCCGAACCGGTGACGAGAAACTCCTTGCGCGATTTGTAACGATCATAGAATCCCTTCACCAGGTTCCGCCACCGCCGGTATTTGTGAATCTCGTCCAGAATGATCAGTGGCTGATCTGCCGGCAGGCCTCCACTCAGCAGTAGCCTCTGACTCGGAGGCGAGTCCCAGCTGAGATAGGCAGGATGCGATTCATCCGCACCCGGGATGAGACTCAATGAGAGCGTGGTCTTTCCCACCTGCCGCGGCCCGCCGAGAAACACCATCTTTTCCCGCAGATCGGCGCGAACAGATTCCGTGAGATAGCGCTTCATGGCCTTCCCGCCTCGTGCATAAATTAGAGCATAGTCTATTTTATGCATGACTAGACCAGAGTCTGGCCGGGATTCTGCACGTCACCCGGCATGGCAGCCGGGTTGTCACGCCCGCGTCGGGTCGAAGTGCTTCCTGAGCCCCTGCCAGCACTCGAAGTAAT
>DAORVK010000050.1:5776-21369 GCA_035433705.1 Steroidobacteraceae bacterium | reverse complement strand
AGCCAGCGCGGTGGAAAGATCACGAAGTCGATGTCGTCGACTCCCGGCGTATCGGAGACCGCCTGCAATACGAGGAAGATGGACGGGTCGGGATGGTCGTAGCTGATCGATCCGAGGGTGTTGAAGCGGCGCAGGTCATATTTGTACGGGGCAAGGTTGCCGCGCCACGCGACCACATCGAAGGGCGAGTGGTCCATTGCCGCCGACCATAACTGTCCCATGAACTTCGCGACGAGCTCGCAAGGTTCTTCGCGATCCTCGAACCACGCAACGGGCGTGAGGAAGTCGCGCTCGCAGGCGAGCCCGTTCGAACCGATCGGCCCGAGATCCGGCAGGCGAAATGCGGCGCCGTAGTTCTCGCAGACATACCCTCGCGCCGCTCCGTCCGGCAGTTCCACACGGAAGCGCACGCCACGCGGAATGACCGCGATCTCCTGCGGCTCGACGACCAGGCGGCCAAGCTCGGTGACGAGCAACAGTTTGCCGGACTGGGGCACGATCAGCAGTTCACCGTCCGCATCGTAAAAAGCGCGCTGGGTCATCGAGCGGGTCGCTGCGTACAGGTGAATGCCGCAGCCTCGCTGGGCATGCGGATCGCCATTGCCCGCGAAGGTCACGAGCCCGTCGAGAAAATCGACGGCGCCAGCGGGGATCGGCAGCGGATTCCAGCGCAGCGGGTTCGGTGGCGTCGCGACTTCCGCGAAGTCGCTCCGGATTCGGTCGCTCGCGATCTTGCGGAAGGGTCGATGCATTGCCGCCGGCCGAATCCGGTAGAGCCAGGAGCGACGGTTGCTCGCGCGCGGCGCCGTGAAGGCGGTACCTGACAACTGCTCGGCATAGAGGCCATGGGGACAGCGCTGCGGCGAATTCTGCGCAGGCAGTGCGCCGGGCAGTGCCTCACTCGAGAAATGGTTGGCGAAGCCGGACTGATAGTGAAGCGCATCCGCGGCGGGTGGATTGCCTTGCATCGTGGGGGCTCTCCCTGGGTGCTGCGCGAGCACCGCGGTTGCAGGCCAGCGTAGGGAGTTTCAAATGAGGCTGTCAAGTTTCACGGCCTCCTCGCGCAGTGTGCGGGCGCAGTCTGCTAACTTCGGTGGCGGTGTTCCGGAGAGGATCGAGGGGAGAGGTCGCATGAAGGTCGTCGGCAACCCGATCTGGTTGCTCACTCTGGTGGTTGCCTCGTGCGCGACGGGCGTACACGCGGCCGGGAGTGAGTTCTACGGGCCCCTGCGCATGCGCGATCTCACCCCGTTCGGTTTCCTGCGCCTTGATATGCGACCGGCTCACGCCGTCGCGATGGAGCCTCGAACCTGGGCGTTTGAAGCGGAACTTGGTTACCAGAACACCTGGGCCATGAGCCCCGAAGTGGAGCAATACCTGAACGCGCTCGCGCCGCAGGGGCGCAGGCCACTGGGTCCCGCGGAACTGCAGGCGATCCGCAACCTGCCCGGCGAGAACTATCTCGTGGACATGGAATCGGCGCTCCTCGACCTGAATCTCCATTACAAGTTCTCGAAACGCTTGTCCGGCTTTTTCATCGCGAGCGTCGTGTCCTATCGCGGCGGGTTTCTCGATGGCGGGATCGAGGTCTTTCACGAGGCCTTCGGCTTCAGCAACTTCGGGCGCCCCGCGGTACGCCGCAACGACGTGAACATCCTCTACGACCTGAAGTCGGTGCAGTACGCGAGCTTCGGCGCCCCGATCGACGGCGGCCTCATGGACCCGACCCTGGGTCTGCGCTACGCGGGCTTCACATTGCCCGGCGAGTGGTCTCTCGTCGTGGAGGGCGCGATCCAGATTCCCGTCGCGGGGCGTCGTGAACTGCTGTCGACCGGGCGCGCCAATTACGGTGTGCAGCTGTCGCTGCAGCGGCGCAGGCGGCACCACGCGTGGTATCTGGATCTGGCCGGCGTCTATTACGCGGGCGCAGATTCTCCCGTACCGGAGGGTTCACGGGTGATTCCGACGCTGATCCTCGGGTATGAGCGCCGGCTCGGCGCACGCACGAACCTCAACCTGCAGGGCTATGTCAGCCAGAGCGTGTACTCGCACCGGCAGACGGATCTCGATGAGCTGCGCGGCGGGAAATACCAGCTCAGCGCCGGCGTCCGGCACCGCACCGGAAACCTGCTGCTCAGTTTCGGTGTGACCGAGAACCTGCAGAATTTCAACAACACGCCGGATGTCGGCTTTCAGCTCGGATTGGCCTATGTCCCGGCGCGGATCAGGCCCGCGGGCATCACATTGGCGTTGAGATGAAAGAGATTCGCCGGATCATACTGCGCTTTCACCTTTTCGAGCCGCGCGAGATTGCCGCCATAGTTGCTGTCGACCTGGGCCTGGGTCCGCTCGGCGAGGTTCGCGTCATTGACATAGAAGCCCTTTGCGTAGGGTTCGGCAATGTCGTAGGCGCGACGCCCGGCCGCGATGCCGGCTTCGCTGTCGGCAGGGTTGTCCCACACCGCCGAGCACACGAGGTTCCATCGCGCTCCCCGGTTCCAGAAGGCGGTGGCGGTCGGCGCCACTCGGCTGATCGCGCCACCCGCGTCCGCGAAGTTGACCGTGACGCCGGGTGGCAGGCCCGCGAATCCCTCGACCAGGCTGTCGCTCAATGCGGTGTCGATCTCGCGCAGGAAACTCCCCTTGACGTAGTAGCGCCGACCCCGCGCCAGAACCTGGTCGGCGGTTTGCTGCAGCTTGACGTATGGGGTCGGCGCGATCGCGTCCACGATCGGTGTGCCGAACTTGCGGATCGGGGCGAAGGCTTGCTCGCCGGCGTCGATCGCGCCTGCATAGCAGGTGTCGATGACGAGCACGCGATTGCCGTCCGGCAAGGTGGTGAGCGCCGCATCGGCATAGATGTCGTCAGGGGCATCGCCGGCGAAGTCTGCATAGGCGCGGAGCGCGCTGCGCGCCTGCGCGAGCGGGAAAATCACCGGTCCGCCGAGCAGGATCGGTGGCGAGGGATGGAGCCGGAACTCGAACGAAGTGACGACCCCGAAATTGCCGCCGCCACCCCGCAGTGCCCAAAAGAGTTCGGGATTTTCGGTGACGCTCGCGTGCACGAGGCGTCCGTCGGCGGCGACCAGGTCGGCGGACTGCAGGTTGTCGCAGGCGAGGCCGTACTTGCGGGCCAGGCGCCCGAAGCCGCCGCCGAGCGTGAGGCCTGCGACACCCGTGTGCGAAACGGTGCCCGCCGGCGTGACGAGGCCGAAGGCCTGCGCCTCGCGGTCGAAATCCCCAAGCAGGACGCCCGGCTCGACCCGTGCAATGCGCGCTTGCGGGTCGATGCGGATGCCGCGCATCCCCTCGAGGCTCACCATCAGGCCGCCTTCGCAGACCGATTGTCCGGAGATGCTGTGTCCGCCGCCGCGCACCGCAACGAGGAGGTCGTGGGCGCGCGCGAACTCGACGGTGCGCATCACGTCGGCCGCGCCCGCACAATGCGCGATCAGTGCCGGCTTGCGGTCGAATGCGCCGTTCCAGATGCGACGCGCCGTGTCGTAGCCGACATCGCCTGCGGACAACAGCATGCCGCGCAGTCGCGCGCGCAGGTCGGCGATATCGGATGCCGGGAGGGTGATCGCCTTGCCCGTCCGCGACACCGCTGGCAGGTCCTGCGCGGCGTACAGGCGGCGTGGCGACAGCGCGGCGAGCGAAAGGGTGGCGATGCCGCTACCGAGGAAAGTCCTTCTTCGCATGGCAGTCCTCCTCAGGACGCACTACTCCTGGCGGGTGCGCCATGCTACGCCTGCCAGGCGATGAGGAGAACCAGGAGGCCAAACACGATGCGATACCAGGCGAACGCGGCAAAGCTGTGGGTGCTGATGAAGCGGATGAAGCCGCGCACCGCGACGAGCGCCGTGATGAAGGCGACGACCGCGCCAATCGCAAAGGGCGCGGCATCGGCCGCGACGAACAGATGACGCTCCTCGTACAGTTTGTAGAGCGTCGCGCCGATCAGGGTCGGGATCGCGAGGAAGAACGAGTATTCGGTCGCGAGGCGGCGCGACATGCCGAGAGCAACCCCGCCGATGATCGTGGCGCCCGAGCGTGACGTGCCCGGAATCAGCGCGAGCGCTTGCCACAGTCCGAGCAGGAGGGCAGAGCGCACCGGGACGGCGGCGACGGCATCGAGCGTTGCGCGCGAGGCGCGCCGGTCGACAATCAGGATCGCGATGCCGCCGATCACAAGCGCGATTGCGACCGGCACGGGGTGGAAGAGCTTTGCCTCGATCGTCTCCTGGAAGGCGAGTCCGAGCAGGGCGAGTGGCAGGAAACCGAGCAATACGTTCAGCGCGAAGCGCCGCGAATCGGGATCCGTTGCGAGGGAGGCCGTCGTATGCCAGAGGAGCCGGCGGTACTCCCAGCAAACCGCGAGGATCGCGGCGCCCTGGATGATGATCTCGAACGCGAGCACCTTGGGTCCCGTGAGACCGAGCGCGCTCGAGGCGAGGATCAGGTGGCCGGTGCTCGAGACGGGCAGGAACTCGGTCAAGCCCTCGACGATGCCGAGCACGAGCGCGGCCAGTGCGCTGATATCCATCCTGGTGGCGGTTCGTTCGCGCTCAGCGAGCGGCGAAGGCGTCCATCATGAGGCCGGTGCCGCCGCGCGATACGTGCGCCACGGTCGCGGTCCGTCGATGGAGCTTCGTGATGGGGCCCAGGTTGATCGCGAACGCGAGTTGAACCTGCTGTCCTTTCCGCAACCCGAGATTGGTCGTCTCGATGAATACGCCGGTCGCCGACAGGTTGATGGCTCTGCAAAGCCGCTTGCGGCCGCCCGGCACCGATATGTACACCGTGGTGCGTGCCCGGTGACGCGTATGCAGGCGGCGTTCCAACTCGATGCGCTCTTCTTCGCTGATGTTCTTCATGGCCCCTGCGCCGATTATGCCTTCCGCGTGAAGTTTGCCAAATCGAAGTGAACTTAATCGAGTCACTTTGCGGTAATCGCAGTCCGCAACCGCACTGATACCGGGCAGTGGTCGGAGAGCTTGCGGGCGACCGCATCCTTCGTCCGGTACACGACACGGTCGAAGGAGCCCGCTTCCAGGCCCGCCGCCAGCGAGCGGGACAGCACGATGTAGTCGATATAGCCCTGAAAGGCCTGCCGCATCGAGCAGTTGACGAAGCGCCCCCCTTCGGCCGTGTTCGTGAGGTCCGCCCCGGGCGGGTCGCCGTCGTCGATTTCCGGCCACAGCCGCAGCGGTGCACCGGAATCCGTGCGTGCGGGGCCCTTGTCGCGCCGCAGGTCGCGGTTGAAATCCCCGAGCACGGCGAACGGCCTGCCGGCCGCCGCCTCGCCGTCGATCCATTGCTCAAGGAGAGGCACTTGGCGGCCCACTGCCGCGCACTCCTTGCGGGAGTCGTTCAGCAGGCGATTGCCGCAGCCGGATTTCAAGTGCACCGAGAGCAGGCGAAACTCGCGTGATTCACCGGGATAGAGCACGAGCTCTGCGCCCCGGCGCACCGTATCGCCGAGCGAGAGGGATTTCAGATCCTTGCCGCAACGAAAGGGAATGCCGGGGCGGATCGCGAAACCGGTGTTCTGGACGTGGTGCCGTCCGGTGAAACAGAACCGATAGCCCGGGAACACGAGCTGCGCGGCGCTCGCGCCGTCGACTTCCTGCAGCGCGACGACATCCGCGTCGAGCAGGCGTGCGTAGCGCGCCAGCGCGTCGAAATCGGCGCGGCTGCGGTTCAATTTCGCGGCAACGTCACAGGGAATCGTGCGCGCGTGCGGAGGCGGACGTACGCCTTCGGGTGTGCAGTTCCCCCGCAGCGCCTGCATCGCTTCGGGCGCGATGAGCCACTCGAGGTTCCAGGTGGCGAGCTTCAGGTCACCCGCCGCGAGGGTCGCGGCGGGCAGCAGGAGTATCAGCAGGGCGAATCGCATTGCCCCATTCTAGCGTCCGGCCCGTAGCTCATGGCCCGTGACCCGTCGCCCGTTGCCCGCAGCGCGCTCCGCGCGCGCTGCCTCAACGCCAGCAGTAGTCCCGCCCGCCGGGTCCGGTTGCACCCCGTGCGCCGGCATCTGTCACGGAAAAGCCCGTGCAGCGCGTGTCGTCTGCCTGGCCCGCCCCGGCGACCGGCGATGCGTTGGCGGTATAGGACTGTGAACCGGCCCCGAGAACGACCGCGATATCGTAGAAGCCGCGCTCCGTCGTCGCCATGAGACCGAGGCCGGCGGGCGGCGCGGCGGCCACCTGATCCGTGTAGGCGTTGTTCTGCAGGTAGAACTTCTCCTGTGCCGCCTGCAGGTTGAGGAGCGCTGTGGTCGCCTCGGTGCGCTGCGCGCGAATGAGATAGTTGCGGTAGCTCGGCACCGCAATCGACGCCAGGATGCCGATCACGACGATCACCGTCAGCAGCTCGATCAGTGTCACGCCATTCTGGGTCGATCGCATGGTGCGGGTGCTCCCTTGATCAGTTCGAGTCGTCACGCTGCCAGAACGTGCGGATTGTACCGCCGGCGCTGACGCACTTCTTCAGCACTTCCACGCCCGCCACGCACACGGTGGGCGGGGAGCCCGGTGGCAGGGCCGGGTCCTGGTTCGCCTGCCGGATCAGCGCAACGGTGACTTCACCGACGATACCGTCCTGGTTGAGGTCATCGGACACGTCGTTGTTGTCGAGCACGCCATCATCGTTGAAATCGAGTGCCGGCTTGCCCGAGTCCGCGAACAGGGCGTACACGCGGTTGATGTTGGCCGGGTAGCACGGGTCGGCGCCCGATGAAGGCGACAACGGCTGGAAGGTCGTGAAGAGAAGCACGTTGTTCACGGTCGTCGCCTCCGCGAGCACTTTCTCGCCGTCATGGCCCGGCTGGTTCGGCAGGATGAATTTCCAGCCCGGGTGGATCGGCGCCACGGTCGAACCGGCGGGGTTGGCCGTGATGTCGATCAGGTCGCCGTCGAGAATCGGTGTGATTCCATTGTAGACCGCCTGCGAGAGGCGCGCATACGGCGCCTTGTCGCGAATCGTATAGAAACGATCCTGCGTGACCGTGTCGAGCGGGTGTCCACGGTAACCCGAGCCGATCGCGATATTGTAGTACGGGTCTTCCGCGCGCCGTTGCACCAGCGATACGTCGGGCGCGTTGTAGAAGCGTCGCGCGGCCGAGTTCGGCTGCGCGCCGTTGCTGCCCGCGCCGAGCTGGGCGATCACGCCACCGGCAACGAGGCTCGCCGGAGCCTGGCCGTTCGTGATGTCAAAGCGCCACACGCGTCCGCCCATGTCGGCCGCGTACATGCGGTCCGCGAACTTGTCGCCGTCGGTGTCGATCACGGTGATCTCGCCGGGAATCGCGTTGTTCATCTTCGGCCAGATCTCGTCCGGCGTGTCCGCGCCGAGCGCGCCGCCATACCACAGGCGGGTGCCCGTCACGGCATCGACGATGAAAATGCGGTTGCCGACGGAATCGATGCTGTAGGGCTGGTTCTCCTGCAGCAGGTCGTAGCCGCCGCCGAAGATCAGCACGAACTTCTCGGCGCTCGCATTGGCAGAGCCGCCCGAGCCATTGCCGACGTTCACCCGGGTGACCACCGGCGTCGACCAGGTGTAGCCGAGGCCCGGGTAGTCGACGTCGCTCTTGCTCCACAGCAGCTGCGGGTTGTCTTCATCGGTGACGTCGAGTCCGTAATAGTGCGTGCCACCGCCACGCATGCCGAAGAACAGGTAGACCTTGTCCTCGGTGGGATCGACGATGCCGTCCTGGTTCTTGTCGAACTTGAGCATCTGCACGTCGCCATCGAGCCCGTAGCTGCGTTGTGCGACGGCATTGTCGACGTACAGCGTGTGCAACCGCGGGAGCAGTTCCTCCGGGATGTAGGCCCACAGTTCCTGGCCGGATTTCGCGTCGATGGCGTGCAGCAGCCCGTCGTTCGACGGGAAATAGACGACCGTATCCTGCGCATCCGGCGCGCCGACACTGCCGCCGTAGGTGACGACCGCCGGCTTGCCGTGCAGCGGGTCTCCCATGAAACGGGACGTGGCTGTTTCCGTCGTATCGCCGTCGCCGTCCTTGTCATCCGCGTCGAAACCGCGCAGCCAGTTGATGGTGTTCTGGCACTCGGCGGAGCAGCCGCTGGTGGCCGCGCCGGCGCCGACGAGCGCATCGTTCATCGTGCTGTTTGCGGCGCTGACCGCGTTCGCGGCGTCGTTCAGATCGCCGCTGGTCGTCGTGAGCGACGTGTAGAGGTTGCGACTGGCGGGAGCGGGCAACTGGCTCACCGCGCCGCCGAGGGTGATGTCGTTGCCATCCGGCGCAGTCGACCAGAAGCTCGTGGTGCCGGGCGCGAAGAATCCTGAAGTGTCCACGGCCGGGAGGCCGCCCGCATCCTCGATTGTGGAGCCGTCGAGAGTGTATTTCTTGAGATTGCCCGGCCAGTGCTCGCCCTGCGAGACCCGGAACAGCGAGAAGTAGAGATCGGTGTTCGTCCGCGCGCGATTGAAGGTGTTGACCGAGATCGAAGGCGTGATGAAGGTCGCACTCGTGATCTGGATCTTGTTGAAGATCTTCTGGAGTGCTTCGGTCAGGGTCGGGACGTCGGTCGCCATGTAGGCCTTCTCGGTGCCGCCGGCCTTGGCGATCTCGTTGAGGTAACCCTGCGTATCGCCAGGCGTCTGGTTCAGGCTGTTACCGAAGCCGACCATGAAGGTCGACGCCGACTGCGTGCCGGCCAAGGAAGCCGAAAGGTCCGAGGTGTTGAGCCAAGCGGCCAGATCGTCCATGCACGTGCCGCTGCCGGTCACCCAGCCACCGTCGTGGTAAGGCTCGATCGGGTCGGGCTTGCAGGCCCCGCCGATCTTCGTGCCGATGTCCGCGATCGCGCCGTCATCCACAGTGGGTGCACCGTCGGTGAGGTAGACGATATAGCTCTTCTGGCACTGGTACTGCAGCGGCGACTGGTAGGTGCGGCTGCCCGGTGCAGTGCGTGCATTGTTGTCACTGACACCGGGCATGCCGCGATCGCCGTACACGACGCTGCCGCCGGTCAGGTACTGCGCCGCCTCGTAAAAGGTCTCAGAGAGCGGCGTGCCACCGGAGCCCGAGGTCGGCGTAAAGGCATTGAGCCGGCTAATTATGCTCGAGCGGTTCGCCGCGACGTTGATGTCCTGGATCGCGTTGAGCACATAGCCGCCCTCGGCGTCGGTGTTGTAGCGCATCAGGCCAAGATTGACGTTCTGCAGCGAGTTCGCGAGGTTGAGCGCCACGTCGCGCACGATCTGGAGACGCGTCATCGTCGTGCTGCCCGTGCCGCTCTTGAAGTTCAAATAATTGGCCGTATAGAAGCGGTAGCTGTTGCCGGTCGATGCCCAGTTGAGGGATGGGGTCGAGCCCCAACCGGGGCTGCTGTTCCGGATGTGCTTTCGCGTGCTCGCGGCAGTCTGGCCGTGTACGCCGGCATCCGGGGCGCAGTCAACGAACCCGGTATTGCCCGAACTGATGCCCCGCCACTTGGTGCCGCCGCTGCCGCTGCGATATTGCGCGGAGCGTTCACGCGGATTGCCGAGGGCCGGCCACATGCCCGCGCCGCCGGGCGCTAGCGAAGCTGTCGACGCGTCGCAGGTGTTCGACGCAGCGGGGAACCAGTCGCCGGATGAACAGCTGGGCAGCGCCGTGTCATCCGTGATGTAGTAGATGCGACTCGCGTCGCAGCTGCCCGAATAGGTGACGCTCGGATCGTACGGTGGCGCGGTCGTGATTACTGTGCCGTCCATGCTGCCCGAGGTGTCCATGATGAAGAGCACGTTGGGCCGTGCGCCCGCGGAGGCATTGCTCTTGTAGATCTCGGTGTCGTCCGCCAGGGCCGGCAGGCCGACGAAGACCGTGCACAGGGCGAAACCCAGCGTCTTCAGGAGCGAGTGGTGGAGAGGCGACATAAGCGATTCCTCAGTCATTCGATTCAGTTACGGCGTGGCCGACACTTCGAGTACGACGCCCGATTTCAGGTCGTAATTCACGGTCAGGATGCCCGCGGGATTCTTGAGAGCCGCGGCGCGCAGCTCGACGACCGTGGCGGGGTTGTCACCGACGGAGTACTTCGTTGCGGCGGTCGTCTGGAAGTCCTTCGGCGCACAGGTCGCGCAGGTGGGCATCGTGAGGCGCCCGCCGGCCGCGGTCGGCAGCACGACGGACCCGGCGGGGACCTCGGCCGCAATCGTGACCATCTGAATGCTGGGCGCCGCACTGCCGGTGGTCTGCGCGTGTCCCGCCGCTGCGGCGAGCAGGGCGAGTGCCGCGAGCGCGGACCGGAGGCTGAGTGTCGTGTTCATGCTGCGTTCCTCGAAACCGTCAGGGATTGATCGAACCAAAAGTGCCGCCGCCACCGGAGTTCTGGATCACGAAGGCGCCCTGCGCCTGCCGCGAATTCGCGTTGCGGGCCGACGTGCCGGTGCTCGTGATTTCATAGTGGAATCCGACGAACTTGCCGACACTGAAGCCGGGCAGGTTCAGGTCGTCACCGACATAGCGGCTCGAGGTCGTGAACTCATCGGACGCAGAGCCTGGCACGGCCTGGTTCGCCACCACGACCGGCGTGCCAGACTGCGGGACCGTCGGCAACACACTGAGCGCCCGCTCGATGCCGGTTGCCGACGCCTGAAAGGCGTTCTGCCGGAACTGCTCGTTGCCCGCCATCAGGAGCTCGGACGACGCGGTGTTCATGCCGGTCACGGCGAGCAATGTCAGCACCACGAGCAGCACGAGGCCGATGACGAGCGCGGCGCCCTGCTGCTTTCCGATGACCTTGTGTGTCGTGCGAATCATTTGTTGGGTGCCCGGGTCAGAGCTGGCGCGAATTGCGCAGCTGGATCGTGCGGGAGACGAGCATGCGGCGATTGCCGTCGTTCGGTGTCACACTCTTGCCCGCATAATCGTATTGCCGGCTGTCCTGAAAGCCCGCTTCGAACTGCGAGCTGCGCATCATCAGCCACACGCGCACCGCGACGACCTGGAAGCCGGCCGGCAGGGCGTCCGCGTCGACATAGCGCGTCGCGATGCCGCGCGGCGCGTCGGGAATGCCGTTGCCGTCGGTGTCGAGGCCCGCGTCAATGAGGCCGTCGTTGTTGTAGTCGCCCGTGTCGATGCCGAACTGCACCTGCAGGTCCTCGACGCCGGGCATGACCTGCGTGTCGTCAAAGGTGTTGCCCACGAGCTGCTTCACGCGCAGTGCGGGCAGGCCGACGCGCAGTGGCCCGGTCGAATTGCGCGAGATGTAGAAGCTGCGCACGATGAGGTCGCGCACCTGCACGGTGTCGGGTTCGAGTGCCGGGGAGGCGGGCAGATTGCCGTCCGCATACACGAACTGGTTTGTCGGCGACAGGCGGCTCACGAGCAGCTGCAGGCGGCCGGCCGTGGCAACTGCCTGCGGCGCGAGCGCCGCGCGGCGGACCGTCAGCGTATCGGTGTTGGGCCGGGCACCGCCGACTCCGGCCAACGGGGCGCAGGCGAGCGTGTACGCGTCATTGCTGCCCTCGACCGTCGCGACGAGGTCCACGGCAAAGTTGTTGCCGCAGGTCTGGTAGGAGGAAGGCAGCCCGACGACCGCCGGTCGCGAGGCCATCATGCGCGTCGCGCTCATGAAGGTCGACGTGGAGCCGCCCGTGATGAACTTGAAATCGTCCGGCGAGTTCGAGAACCCGTAGTAACCCGCCAGCTGCAATTCGGGCTCGATGACCGACATCGCATAGCGGGCGTCTTCCTGCAGGCGCGCCACCGTGTCGCTCACGCGATAGGTGCTGCGGCTCTGCGAGTAGACGTACACGGCGCCCACGATCAGCACCGAGCCGATCGCGAGTGCGACCAGCAGTTCGATCAGGCCAAGGCCTCTCTCGCGCTTCATGGCGTTGCTGCGATCACGAAGGTGCTCGCCCTGTAGTTGAAGTTTTCGCTGGCCTCCTGCCAGGTCAGCTGGATGTCGTACTGGTCGGGGAGGCCGGGCCCGCCGCGCGTCACGAGGACTTGCGCGACCGGGCCGGGCAGCGACGCGTTGACGTTGTCGAGCCAGTGCGAGAGGTCGTCTTCCGCGAGCTGGTCCGCCGAGCAATTCGATGCACTGACGCACCCGTGCGTCACAGGCGCCCCGCCATAGGTCGCAAGGTCGTAGGCGGCCGGTGCAGTGGTGTTGGCGCGGCTGTTGGCGCGTATCCGGTCGCCGAGGTCGCTGACGAGGCTGACGGCCTGCGTGCGGATGAGCGCCGTGCGCCCGGTCCGCAGGCTCGTCACGTAGAGGCTCGCGATGCCGAGGAGGCCGATCGAGAGCACGACCAGCGCGACGAGCGACTCCACCATGGAGAGACCGCGCTGCGCCTTTCGAATGCGGTGTGTCATGGGCCACCTCACGGGCAGTCCGTCCAGGGATTGGCGTTGATCTCGGCTTCCCGCGTGACGCGCGAGCGGCCGGTGAGCCCCACCTCGATGCCGCGCGCGGCCGACAGGTTCGTGCCTGCCTGATTCGCCTTGCCGCGGTCATCGCAGAAAAGAGTGTTGGTGGCCATTGGCCCGACGCCGATGACCTGGCTGAAACCCGTCGGCGCGAACGAGACACAGCTGCCGGTGGAAGCGGGGGTCAACGATGGGTCGATCGTGTCGCCAACCCTCAGGACGGGCTCGAGGGCAGGATTGCCGGCATCGCGATCACAGTTGTTGTCGGGATCGGCGAAGACGATCCAACCGGCGAACGCGCCGCCCGAACAAGTGGCGGCCGCATCACCAGGATTTGCCGATGCGCAGACCGCGACGGGCACCTGCCGCTTGATCGCCTCGCTGCGCGCAGTCTGCACCGCGCCGAGAAAATCATTGCCGACGCTCGTAAGCCGGTTGTTGCGCCGGAACTCGGTGAAGCTCGGCGCGCCGATCGAAAGGATGACCGCGGCGAGCGCCAGCGTGATCATCAGCTCCATCAGGGTAAAGCCCGACTCGCGCGTTTTCATGGGTCGGCAGTCTGGCGTGACTGCAAGTGGCCTGCAGGGCGGCCCGATCAAAGGCGCGGGATTCAGGACGAATGGCGCGCGGGCGTGAACTGCGTCACGCGTCTGCTCGACATAATCCGCCCGGCGGGCTCTCAGCTCGCGCGCAGGAAGTTGCCAATCGCTGCCGAGAAGCGCGGGATGTCGACGAGGAAGGCGTCGTGGCCTTCGATCGAGGGCATCGCGACGAGGTACGTCGAGGCACCCGCCGCCTGCAGCGTTGCGACAATCGCGCGCTGTCCCCCGATCGGAAAGAGGATGTCGGATTCGACGCCGATCACGAGCGCACGCTCGACGCAGCCCTGCGTGAGCGGGGCGAGATCGAACCGGTCCATTGCGCGCGACAGATACAGGTAGCAGTTGGCGTCGAAGCGCTCGACGAACTTCGCTGCCTGCGCTTCAAGATAGCTCTCGATCTCGAACTCCGGGGAGAAGCTGTTCGGCGGGCGCACGCCGGCAATCCGGTCCCGACCGAAACGCTGCGCCCATTCGTCCGCCGATCGATAGGTGATCGTGCCGAGCTTGCGTGCGAGACGCAGTCCCGTGCGGGGCGGCGCATCGGGTGTGTAGTTGCCGTCCTGCCAGGCCGGATCGCGCAGGATCGCGTCGCGCTGCAGGCTGCGCAGCGCGATCGCAAACGGTGTCGCGCCCGCGGTGCCGCTGATGCTCACGAGCCGTCGGGCGGCGCCCGGGTGCGCAGCGGCAAACGCGAGCACGACCATCCCGCCGAGCGAGGGGCCGAGGATCGTGTCCGCCCGCAGGATGCCAAGCGACCGGAGCACTTCGTAGCCGCTGCGCGCGATGTCTTCGATCGAGAGCTCGGGAAAGGTGAGGCGGTAGCGCTCACCGGTCGTGGGGTCGATCGACGCGGGTCCGGTGGACCCGAAGCAGCTGCCGAGCGAATTCACGACGATCACGAACCAGCAATCGGTGTCGATCGCAAGGCCGGGGCCGATCATCGCTTCCCACCAGCCGGGTGACGGGTCGGCGGGCGAACCCGCCGCGTGCGCCGGCGGTGAGAGCCCGGTGAAGATGAGGATCGCGTTGTCCTTCGCGGGCGCGAGCTCGCCCCAGGTCTCGTAGGCGATGCGCGCGCCGCGCAGCGCGCCGCCCCGATGCATCACGAAAGGATCCGGCAGCGCCGCGTACTGGCGCGCGCTCATGGCTCCGGATCGCTACCCTCGGGCACACCTTCGAAGAGCGGCGTCGACAGATAGCGTTCGCCCGTGTCGGGGAGCATGGCAAGTATGGCGCTGCCGGGCGGCGCCTCGGCGGCGACCTTGACCGCCGCCGCGAAAGTCGCGCCGCTCGAGATGCCGCAGAAAATGCCTTCGCTCTTCGCCAGCGAGCGCGCGGCGTCGATCGCCTCCTGGTCGGCGACCGTGACGATCCGGTCGGGCACCTTGCGATTGAGCACTCCCGGTACGAAATCCGGTGTCCAGCCCTGGATCTTGTGCGACGCGAACGGCGATCCCGACAGCAGCGCGGCCACCGCAGGCTCGGCCGCGATCACCCGGGTTTCGGGGCGCGCGAGTTTCACGACTTCACCGGCGCCGGTCAGCGTGCCGCCCGTGCCCCAGCCCGTCACGAAGAAATCGAGACGGCGGCCGGCGAAATCGCTGACGATCTCGGCGCCCGTGGTCTGGCGGTGATAGGCGGGGTTCGCGGGGTTCTCGAACTGGTTGGCGAGGAACCAACCATGCTTTTTCGCGAGTTCGGCGGCCTTCTTCACCATGCCGACACCGCGTTCAGCGGCCGGCGTCAAAATCACGCGCGCGCCCAGCATGCGCATGATCTTGCGTCGTTCGATCGAGAAGGATTCCGCCATGGTGGCAACGAAGGGGTAGCCCTTCGCGGCGCACACCATTGCGAGTGCAATGCCGGTGTTGCCGGAGGTCGCCTCGACCACGGTCTGGCCGGGCTTCAGCGCGCCGCTGCGCTCCGCGTCTTCGATGATCGCGATGGCGAGGCGATCCTTGACGGAGGAGGCGGGGTTGAAGAATTCGCACTTCACGTAGATCGTGGCGTGCTTGGGCGCGAGACGGTTGATACGCACGACCGGCGTGCGCCCGATGGTTCCGAGGATGCTGTCGTAGATCATGGCGACACTTTAGCTCCTGCGTGTGGATGAGACCCATGCCGAATGGGTTGCCCGCGATAGCCAACGATTATGATGGGGCTGTGACGGCTCCCGAACGCCTGCAAAAACTGCTCGCTGCCGCCGGCCTCGGTTCGCGCCGGACCGTCGAGGACTGGATACGCGCGGGGCGCATCGCCATCAATGGTGTCGTGGCGACCCTCGGAGCCCGTGCGACGTCCGCCGATGCGATCACGCTGGACGGCCGCCCGGTGCCACTCGCGCTGCGCCCTGCCGCGCGCGAGGTACTCATTTATCACAAGCCGCTCGGTGAGGTCACGACCCGGCATGATCCCCAAGGTCGACCCACTGTGTTCGAGCGCCTGCCAGAACCCCGTGCGGGGCGCTGGATCGTGGTCGGGCGGCTCGACGTCAACACGACCGGTTTGCTCCTCTTCACCACCGACGGTGAGCTGGCCCATCGCCTGATGCACCCCTCGAGTGAGGTTGCACGCGAATACCTCGTGCGCGTGCGGGGCGA
>DAORVK010000050.1:0-5676 GCA_035433705.1 Steroidobacteraceae bacterium | reverse complement strand
TGCGGCCCGGCGCCGTGCGCCACCTGGCGCCCGATGCCGTGGAGGCGCTGGTCGCCGCCACTGCAACGGAGAGGCAAAGATGAACAGATGTCGCCCGGCAGCCGCGATGCTTACGGCACCGGCACTGGCACTGGCACTGGCGCTGTCGCTGCCGCTTGCGGGGGTGGCGGAAGGCGCCGTCACTGCATCGACTGCCGACGGCTTCACGCTCGTCATCGAAGTGGACGTCAAGGCGCCCCCGCAGCTCGCGTATCGCGAACTCACGGTGGGCCCGGCGGCCTGGTGGGATCCCGAGCACACCTACAGCGGCAAGGCGGAGCGCCTCACGCTCGATGCGCGCGCAGGAGGCTGTTTCTGCGAGTCGATGGATGGCGGCGCGTCGGTGAGCCACGGCACCGTCATCTATGCCGACCCTGGGCAGATGCTGCGACTCTCGACGGCGCTTGGGCCGCTGCAGGAAATGGCGGTGGTGGGCACGTTGTCCTTCGCATTCGCTCCGCGGGAGGCCGGCTCGCATGTGACATTGACCTACCGCGTATTCGGCGCCTTCACGGAGGATGCGGTGGCGCTCTCGAAGCTCGTCGATTCGGTATTGACTCAGCAGATGGGCCGCTTTGCCGCCCATGTGAACGGGAAGGACTGATGCGCATGTGCTCGCGACGTTGGCTGCTGCCGCTCCTCACCTGCGCGTTCGTCGCGCTCACCCTGGCGCCCTCGCGTCTGTCCGCCCAGTCGTCTGCCGGGGCCGAGCGGGTCACGGTCGACATCGAACTCGAGGACTGCGCGAAGACCCTGCGCCGCGTCGCGCGGCTCTTCTCTGCAGGCTTCACCCGCGCCGAGGCCGACCGGCTCGCGCGTGAAATCGACGCGCTGGCGACGGACAAGGCGGGGCAATGGTCGTACCAGGTGACTTACGAGGGCGCTGCCGCGAGCCTCACCGTGCACGCGCTCGTCGATGAGCTGTCGATGGTCGATCTCGATTTTGTGACGACACCGATGGTTGCCGGACGCATCCGCAAGGCACTCGCTGATATCGAACGCTGAAAGGCTGGAATTTTCGATGACCGGACACCGCACCCTCCGCGCCGCGCGCGGCACGACCCTCGCTGCCCGCAGCTGGCTCACCGAGGCGCCGCTGCGCATGCTGATGAACAACCTCGACCCGGAGGTGGCCGAGCGGCCCGGTGATCTCGTCGTGTACGGCGGGATCGGGCGTGCGGCGCGCAACTGGGAGTGCTACGAGCAGATCGTCGCGACGCTCAAGCGGCTCGGCGAAGACGAGACGCTGCTGATCCAGTCCGGCAAGCCGGTCGGTGTCTTTCGCACACATGTCGATGCGCCGCGCGTGCTGCTCGCCAATTCCAATCTGGTCGCGCGCTGGGCCGACTGGGAGCACTTCAACGAACTCGATCGCAAGGGTCTCATGATGTACGGCCAGATGACGGCCGGATCGTGGATCTACATCGGCAGCCAGGGCATCGTGCAGGGCACCTACGAGACGTTCATGGAGATGGGCCGCCAGCACTTCGGCGGCAATCTCGCCGGGCGCTGGATCCTCACGGCGGGTCTCGGTGGCATGGGTGGCGCGCAGCCGCTCGCCGCGACCATGGCGGGCGCGTCGATGCTCGCGATCGAATGCCGCCCCGAGCGCATCGCGAAGCGTCTCGAGACGCGCTATCTCGACGAGGAGGCGCCGACACTCGACGCCGCGCTCGCGCGGCTCGAAGCGGCCCGCAAGGCCGGCAAGGCGATTTCGGTCGGTCTCCTCGGCAATGCGGCGCAGATCCTGCCGCAACTGCTCGCGCGCGGCGTGCGGCCGGATGCCGTGACCGACCAGACCTCAGCCCACGATCCGGTGAACGGCTATCTGCCGCGCGACTGGACACTCGCCGAGTGGGACGAACGCAGGGTCTCCGACCCGAAGCGCGTCGCCGCGGCGGCGCGTGAATCGATGGCACGGCACGTCGAGGCCATGCTCGGCTTCGCGAAACTCGGCATTCCCGTCTTCGACTACGGCAACAACATCCGCCAGGTCGCGCTCGACGAAGGCGTCAAGGATGCGTTTGCGTTTCCCGGCTTCGTACCCGCGTACGTGCGGCCGCTCTTCTGCCGTGGCATCGGGCCGTTTCGCTGGGTGGCGCTCTCGGGCGATCCGGAGGACATCTACCGCACCGATCAGAAGGTGAAGGAGCTGCTGCCGCACGATGCGGGGCTGCACCGCTGGCTCGACATGGCGCGCGAGCGCATCCAGTTCCAGGGCCTGCCGGCGCGCATCTGCTGGGTCGGGCTCGGCGACCGGCACCGGCTCGGTCTAGCGTTCAACGAAATGGTGAGGCGCGGCGAGGTGTCGGCGCCGATCGTGATCGGCCGCGACCATCTCGATTCGGGTTCGGTCGCGAGCCCCAACCGCGAGACGGAGGCGATGCGCGACGGCTCCGACGCCGTGGCCGACTGGCCGCTCCTCAATGCACTCCTCAATACCGCAAGCGGCGCGACCTGGGTGTCGATCCACCACGGCGGTGGCGTCGGCATGGGCTATTCGCAGCACGCCGGCGTCGTGATCGTGTGCGACGGCAGCGAGGCGGCGGCGCGCCGCGTCGAGCGGGTGCTGTGGAACGATCCCGCGACCGGTGTCATGCGTCACGCCGACGCCGGCTACGACATTGCGATCGACTGCGCGCGCGAGCACAAGCTCGATCTGCCGTTTCTCGAGTGAGCGTGATGCCGGCGACCCTGTGGCGCAACGGGCGGGTCGTTCCGTGCACGTCGGTCGCAAGTGCCGCGGTGGCGCAGGCCGACGCGATCGTCACCGAAGGCGCGCGCATTGAATGGGTCGGGCGCGAGTCGGTGCTGCCGCCGGAACTTCGCGCCCGGTGCGGGGCGGTGCACGATCTGGCAGATCGGCTCGTGACGCCGGGCCTGATCGATTGTCACACGCACCTCGTGTTTGCCGGCGATCGCGCTGCGGAATTCGCCGAGCGCCAGCGCGGCGTTTCCTACGAGGAGATCGCGCGACGCGGCGGTGGCATTCTCTCGACCGTGCGCGCGACACGGGCGGCGAGCATGGACGCACTGCTCGAGGCGGCGAGACCCCGCCTCGAGGCGCTGCGGCGCGAGGGCGTCACGACCATCGAGATCAAATCGGGCTATGGACTTACGCTTGAAGCCGAGGCCCGCATGCTTGAAGTGGCACGTGAGCTCGGGCGCCGCCACGGCGCCTTCGTACGCACAACCTACCTCGCGGCGCACGCGGTGCCGCCCGAATTTTCCGGTCGCGGCGCCGACTACGTGCGTGTGCTCACGCGCGAGTGGCTGCCGGAACTCGCCCGCCGCGGGCTCGTCGACGCCGTCGATATCTATTGCGATCGCGGTGCGTTCAGTGCCGCGGATGCCGTCGCGCTCTTCGAGGCAGCGCACGACCTCGGGTTGCCGGTCAAGATGCATGCGGGCCAGTTCGCGGACGTGGGAGGGGTCGAGGTCGCCACGCGATTTGGTGCGCTGTCCTGCGATCATCTCGAGGAACTGGGCGCCGCAGATGTCACGCGCATGGCCGGGGTCGGGGCAGTGGCCGTGCTGCTGCCTGTGGCGTATTACACGCTCGGACAAAGGAAACCTCCGCCGGTCGCGCTGCTGCGCGACACGGCCGTACCGATCGCCGTGGCGACCGACTGCAATCCGGGCACTTCACCCTGTGCATCGCTGCTTCTTGCGATGAACATGGCCTGCCGGCTCTTTGCACTCACGCCCGAAGAGGCGCTGGCGGGCGTGACCTGCAATGCCGCTCGGGCGCTCGGGCTGGCGCCCGGCCGCGGATCGCTGGCGCCGGGCGCAACGGCGGACTTCGTCGCCTGGGATCTCGCGGCGCCCCACGAGCTCAGTTACTGGACCGGGATCAACCGCTGCCACACCGTCGTACGACAGGGGGCCATGCGATGAAGCGCGAGGATTGGCAGGGCCGAGTCGACGCGATCGATGGCGAGAGCGGGCGCCGCTGGCATCAAGCCGTTCAGCCGCTCGAGGGCGCCGCGCGCGCCGGCGTGGCGCTGCTCGGATTTGCATCCGATGAGGGGGTGGCCCGCAATCAGGGTCGTGCGGGCGCAAGCGAGGGCCCGCGCGCGCTGCGGCGCGCCTTGTCGCCGCTCGCGTTCCATGCGGCCCGCGGCACGCCGCTCTACGACGCCGGCGACATCGCGTGTCGCGAGCACGATCTCGAGGGCGCGCAGCGGGCGCTCGGCGCGCGCGTCGAGGCGCTCCTCGACCACGGCCACTTTCCGGTGCTGCTCGGTGGCGGGCATGAAATTGCCTGGGGCTCGTTCCAGGGTGCCAGCGCCGCGCTGGCGCGCGATGGCAGGCTGCCCCGTTTCGGCATCGTGAATTTCGATGCCCATTTTGATCTGCGGCGGGGGCCTGCAACGTCCGGCACGCCTTTTCTGCAGATCCGCGAGGCGCTCGCGGCGCGTGGCCTGCCGTTTCATTACCTGTGCCTTGGCATCTCGCGCGCGTCGAACACCCCTGCACTGTTTTGTACAGCGCAGGAATGTGGCGCGCGCTGGCTCCTCGACGAGGAGTTGATCTGGCCGCGCTGGGAGGCTGCCTGCCGGGCTATCGACGCATTCGTCGAGCCGCTTGATGCGATTCAATTGACGGTCTGCCTCGATGCCTTCCCGGCGGCCTGCGCCCCCGGCGTCAGCGCACCGGCCGCCCGGGGGATCGCGCCGGATCTGGTGCTGTCGCTGCTGCGGCACCTGCTCGATCGCGCCGGTCACGGCACCGCAGCGTCCAAAGTGGTCTTCGCGGAAGTGGCCGAGCTGGCTCCCTGCCTGGACCCGGACGGCCGTACCGCGCGGCTGGCTGCCCGGTTGGTGCACGACATCGTCACGCCGCTGCTTTAGGGGAAACCCGTAGACGGCCGGATGCCGGCGCAGCGCGGCAGGGGTTGGCGCAGCGCGGCGGGAATATAAGGTGTGCAGTGCCGCAAGACGGACTAGCAAAACTCGCGCCAACCGCATTGACACATCGCGATGCGGACACGAGAATACGCGGCTCGTTTTTTCGCGGAGGGGTACCCAAGCGGCCAACGGGAGCAGACTGTAAATCTGCCGGCTTACGCCTTCGTAGGTTCGAATCCTACCCCCTCCACCAGTCGAGCGGGATTGGCGGGAAGCGGGCAGTGTGGGACATCAGCGCGGGTGTAGTTCAATGGTAGAACCTCAGCCTTCCAAGCTGATGACGTGGGTTCGATTCCCACTACCCGCTCCATGCCAGTCGTAAAGCTCACGTAGCTCAGTTGGTAGAGCACGTCCTTGGTAAGGACGAGGTCACCGGTTCAATCCCGGTCGTGAGCTCCATGAACAGACAAGAGGAAGATCGTCGTGTCGAAAGAGAAGTTTGAGCGCAGCAAGCCGCACGTGAACGTTGGGACGATTGGTCACGTGGACCACGGCAAGACGACCCTGACGGCGGCGCTGACGAAGGTGATGGCGGAGACGCACGGTGGGTCGTTCATGGCGTACGACCAGATTGACCGTGCGCCGGAGGAGAAGGCGCGCGGGATCACGATTTCGACCTCGCACGTGGAGTACCAGTCGAAAGAGCGCCACTACGCGCACGTGGACTGCCCCGGGCACGCGGACTACGTGAAGAACATGATCACGGGTGCGGCGCAGATGGACGGGG
>DAORVK010000049.1:18451-22903 GCA_035433705.1 Steroidobacteraceae bacterium | reverse complement strand
AAAGCTGCGGACGTGACCACGGAGGCATCGAGAACTCCGCTGCCGCACGTGTGCCCGCCGACGGGGGAAGACGGGGAGATAGGCACACGTGCAGCAGCGAGTTCATTGTCGAGGCAACACGTGCCAGGCACGATCGCGATTCGATTTTCATCACTTGTGGAACTTGCCAGGGAACTGCTTCGCAAGTGCATCGACGGTGGCATCCCCGATCGCCATCACGTGCTTGCGCATGGCGTGCCAGGTCGCGGCTTCGTCTGCAAAATCACCGGATGCAATCTCGTTGATCTGCGCCACATGGTGGGCACCATGCGCAGCCAGGAGGCCAAACACCGCATTCTCGGGCAGATACGGATTTGCACCGCTGAGGAATTTCGCGATCTCGTGTGCGTTTGTCGTCAGTTCTGCCACGGCTTTTTCCTGCCCGGCCTTGGACTTTCCAACTGTGGCACTTTCGTAGTCACGCACAGCGCCCCAGTGGCCCGCAAGCATCTTGAAGAACGTGTCGGCAGCCGGTTGGCCGTAAAACGGAACGATCGAGTTCGCGAGTGCCTTGGCGTTCGCAACGACCTCTTTCTCCGCGATCTTGCTCTGTGCGGTGTCACCGGCATGCGTTGCGAGCACATAGCTGCGAATCCAGAAAATGTGCTCGACCCACAGGTCGCGCAGCACCATCTTCGTCTCGAGGACAGCGGCACCGTCCGCCACTACTGCGGCACCGTTCGCCACCGTAGCGGTCGTAGCTGCGTCGCCCGATTGGGGGAACGCGAAGCTTGACAGTGCGAGCAGCGGAACGGCGAGCAGTACGGGAAACTTGCGGCGTAACATTTCAAATACTCCTTGTTGGTCGAATCAAGCGTGATCCGACGATGTTGCGCGAGAGGCTAGTGGTTCCCACTGCGTTCGACAATCGATTAAATTTCACTTCGGATATCGCTTTCTCCGATGTGGATCGCCGATATTGATTGCTTGCAAAATTTCCAGTCGCTACTAGGCTCGGAATCCCCAATCGATCACACGAGCCAAGGAGTTGCCATGACTACACGCAATGCGCACGCACGCTGGGAAGGAAGCATCAAGGAGGGCAAGGGGCGGGTCGACTTCGGCAACGGTGCATTCAAGGGCTCCTACACTTTTGCCTCGCGCTTCGAAGACGGCAAAGGCACCAACCCTGAGGAGTTGCTGGCTGCGGCCCATGCGAGCTGCTTCGCGATGGCGCTGTCGCTTGCACTCGGAAAGGCCGGGTTCAAGCCCGACTACATCGATGCGACCGCGCAAGTGACAGTCTCGCCGCAGGATGGAGGCTTCAAGATCACAAAGAGCCACATTGCCTGCATCGCGAATGTACCCGGTATCGATCAGGTGTCGTTTAATCAGAACGCCCAGGCAGCCAAATCGGGCTGCCCGATATCGCGGGCTCTCGCAGGCACAGAGATCACTCTGGAAGCACGGCTCGTTGCGAGTTGATAGGCGAGTGACGGCTTCGTGGCCGCGAAGCGACAATCGGCGGAGACAAGACGGTATGTCTGCGGGATTCTCGGACAAGGTGGCGTTCGTGGCAGACGGCACACGCCTCGAAGGACACCACATCGATGTCACGGACGAAGCTGCGGCGAGCCAGCTCATCGAAGCCCTACTCGCGCGACACGGCAGGTTGGATGCGCTGGTGAATTCAGTGGGCGGTTACGCCGGCGGAGCGAAGTTATGGGACCTGGAAACGGGCGTTCTCGACCGGATGCTTGCGCTCAATCTGTGTTCGGGCTTCGTGCTGTCGCGTGAGGCAGCACGGGTAATGTTGAAGCAGGCAAGCGGTGCGATCGTGAACGTGGCCGCGAAGGCGGCGTTCGATCACCCTGGCGGCGCAGCGGCGTACGCCGCATCCAAGGCGACGATGCCAGCGTCATCCATGGGGTAGCCATTCCCGTCTACGGCCGGGAGGTTACGCCGCCTCCGCGGCAGTGCTTCGGATCGTATCCAGCGCGAGCGCAAGCGGCTCGGAACTCTCCGTCGCGGAGAAACACAGATAAGCGGTCAGGTGAAAGTCCGGCGCGCCGACTACGCGATGCAGTCGGCCGGCGTGTTCGTGCTCGCGCAGCATCCGCGCCGGGAAGTAGCCGCTGCCGCCGTAGGCGAGGATGTGACGCAACCCGAGCCAATACACGTTCACCGTCAGTACGGAACCTGAATAGTTCGGAAACGCCAGGCTGTGCTGGGCGAAGAATTCGGGACCCCAGTTGACGTAGACGTAGTCGCGTTCCAGCTTATTGGGCGGGTCCTCATGCGTGGAGACCAACACGAGCCTCTCCTCGAGCAGCGGCTCGATCGTGAATCCCGGCCGCGCGTGGGGCGCGTACATGACACCAATATTGGCTCGTCCATCGATCAATGCCTGCATCAGGTCGTCCTCGTGGCCAATCAGGGCGCGCACCGCGATATCCGGAGCGCGCGCGGCGAAAGCCGGGAGCCATCGCAACAACAGATCCTCCCAAAGGCCGATCCGGCCACCGATGGTCAGCGCCGCGCGAAATCCGTCCATGACGCCGACTTCCTGCCTGGCCAGTTCGACGGTGCGCGTGAGCAGCGCGGCGTGCCGCTGAAACTGCCGCCCCGCAGGCGTAAGAACCGTTCCGGCTTTGTCTCGAATGAACAATTCGACGCCCAGCGCTGACTCCAGGCGTTGAATACGCGTGCTCACGGTCGACTGCGTGACGTGCAGGCGTTGCGACGCTGCGTTGAAGCTGCCGCTCGTGATCACCGTGAGGAAGGTACGGGCGAGTTCAGTATCCATCGACGGTTCCGATTTCGGACATCACCGATATCAATCAATGGATGCTAGCCCAAATTCCGGAACCAGGACAATTTGTGGAAGATCTGTGCTTCGAATCTGGTCTTGCCGGCGTCGCGATCAACGATCGGGCTTCCCGATGTGGAGCGTCAATATTCTTCGCTTGTTTGACGTGGCGGCGCCACCTACGCTCCCTGCAAAAGACAGGAGCACGAACAAATGTTGCGAAGCATACGGTCCGCGTTGCGCGGCACGAAGGCAGGTGGCGAAGCGCAATTCAAAGTTGCGGCGGCTGGGTCCATCACCGGCATTGCGCCCACAGTGACCTCGTTGCAGACGGGACACGTCGGCCTCAACGTGTCCAGACTCGAACGCTCCCAGGCGTTCTACCAGCGTCTGCTCGGTCTCACGGTCGTAAAGGAAGGTATCGATCCGAAGCAGCGATGGGTCTTCCTTGGCCGTGATGGCAAGCCGGTCGTCACGCTATTCCAGCAAAGCAGCGTGCCGTTCAGTACGTCGACTGCGGGCCTGCATCACCTGTCATTCCAGGTGAAGAGCATGGAGCAGGTGCGCGCCGCCGAAAAGATTGCCCGCGAACTGAACGCACCGTTTTTCCATGACAGCGTCGTTGCCCACTCGGAGGGGTCCCATTCCGGTGGCATCTTCTTCGCCGACCCGGATGGCATTCGGCTCGAGATATTCGCTCCGACCGGAGCCGAGGAGAGCCCGGCTCCCGGGGGCGAGGCGCCGACCTGCGGGTTCTTTTAGGATGAGCCAGACGTTCCATTCCGGTGAAATTGTCGTACAACAGCGCGCGGGAAAGCTTTCCAGAGCGACTGTTCGCACGGCGATCCCGCAAATCGCCGTGGATTTTCTCGTCAAACAGCCGGCGATCGTAATCGCGGGTCGCGACGCGGAGGATCGAATGTGGGCGACCATGCTCACCGGCGAGCCGGGTTTCATGCAGGCACCTGACCCGCGCGTCATGGTAGTGCATGCGCTGCCGCTAACCAGTGATCCGCTCGCGCCTCTGGTGTCCAGGGGTGGCGAGGTGGGCACGATCGTGTGGGACCACCATGGGCGGATGCGCGTCAACGGGCTGCTCGAGCCACAAACGGACGGCTTCGCGGTGACCACGGTGCAGGTCTATTCGAATTGTCGCCGCTACATCGCCGAGCGGCATCCGCTGACGCCGGTCGGTTCGAAGCCCATCCGCAGCGCGGATTCGCAGGAATCAGAGGCCCGAACGCGCACGGGCGTCGAGTTGACGGCTACGCAGGCGGAGATGATCCGTGCGGCGGACACCTTCTTCATCGGCACCTCGCATCCCGACGGCCCGGCTGACGCCTCCCATCGTGGCGGTAACCCCGGATTCATCCACGTCGACTCGCCGCGCACGCTGCGCTGGCCGGACTACAACGGCAATGGCATGTTCATGACACTCGGCAACCTCACGATCAATTCACTTGTCGGGCTGCTCTTCCCGGACTGGGTCACCGGCGGATTGCTGCAACTCTCCGGGCGCGCGCTGATCGATTGGGACCCCGCATCGGCCGCGGCGCTGCCCGGAGCCGAGCGCGTGATCCGGCTGACTATTGACGCCGTGCAGGAGACCGAGCACGCGCTCGATCTGCACTGGAGTCCCGCGATCCTCAGCCGTTACAACCCGA
>DAORVK010000049.1:0-18351 GCA_035433705.1 Steroidobacteraceae bacterium | reverse complement strand
GCCTACAAGCCGATGTTCGCGATGGAGAAATACATCCATGCGGGCAGCCTCGGCGAACCGCTGCTGGCGCTGGTGAAAATCAGGGCTTCTCAACTCAACGGCTGTGCCTTCTGTCTGGACATGCACAACAGGGAAGCCCGCGAAGCAAAAGTGCCTCAACGCAAACTCGATGTGCTGGCCGGCTGGTTCGAGGCGCCGGCGCTGTACTCGGAGCGGGAAAGAGCGGCGATCGCCCTCACCGAGGAAGTGACCCTGATCAGTGCGGGAGGGGTGACGGATGTCGTGTGGGAGAAGGTCAAGGCTTCCTTCCCGGAGAAGGAGATCGTGCAGTTGCTGATGGCCATTGTCGCCATCAACGCGTGGAACCGGCTCGCAGTCAGCACCCACCAGAACCTCCCGGCCGCCACGTCGGATGAACAGGAGTATTCATATGGCCACCGCACGAAAAGCCTTTGAAACAATCCCCGTTGGTACCAACGTGACGTGGCACTACCGCAGTGCCATCGGCCACGGCATCGTCGTTGGTGTAAGAAAGCTGGGAACCACGCCAGCCAATACGATGTACGACATACGCCAGAACGACCATCACCCCGGTGAACCGGCCATCCTGCATCACACGGGCAAAGCGCTCCGCAGGGTTTGAAGCGCGGCCACTTGCTGCCCTGCTGACGATCTCCGCTTCAATGATACGAACGGTGAATGGCGAATGCCCTCGCACCCGCGAGGCAGGGGAAGCATTCAATATCGAGGGGCGAATCGGCGAAGATCGGTTGGCCCGCTACAGCGCCGCCACGATCGCTGCGTGCTCGGCGCTTTCCGAGTGCGCAGCCGCCGCCGGGTCAGTGACGCCAGGTGCTACGTTGTCGGCGCCGGGCAACGCCGCAAGCAGCTCCGCGGCGCTTGCGAAGCGCTGGCTCGGTATCTTCGCGAGCAGCTTGTCGACCAGTGGCTGGAGCGCCGCATGTTCGGCGGGCAGCGGCGGCACGGGTGAGGACACGTGGGCCTGCAGGACTTCGATCGCGGTGTCGCCCATGAAGGGCTTGCGACCGCCCAGCATTTCATGCAGCACCACGCCGAGGCTGTAGAGATCACTGCGTGCGTCGAGTGTCGCACCCTGCGCCTGCTCGGGGCTCATGTAATAGGGCGAACCGCGCAGCACGCCGGTGTGCGTCGCGGCTGACGCTCCATTCATGGCGCGCGCGAGCCCGAAATCGATCAGCACGATTTCGTCGTTCACGCGCAGCATCACGTTGGGTGGCTTCAGGTCGCGATGCACGAGCCCGGTCGCATGCACGACCCCGAGGGCGCGCGCGATCCGGCGCACGTAGTCGAGTGCTTCCTCCGCCGCCAGCGGGCGCTGCATCCGCGCCTTCAGGTCACCGCGCGGGAAGTACTCCATCGCGAGGTACTCGAGACCGTCGTGAACGCCGTAGTCGTAGAGGTCGATGATCGACGGATCGTGAATCGACGAGAGCACCTCGTACTCACGCGCGAAGGGCTGTCTGGCCGCGCGTACCGCCGCTTCGCCGTCGTCCTGCGGCGGCACTGCATCGTGCCCGGCGCGCGTGACCTTGAGCGCGACCAGCGCATCGAGCTCGAAACTCGTCGCGAGATAGACGACGGCGCGGTCCGATTCGCCGAGCACGTCGAGGATCGCGTAGCGGGGGATCAGGTTGCGCGGCAGGCGCGCCCGCGCCGCAGTCGCTGCGGCGAGCGCTGGCATCCGCGTCGGCGGCGGAGCCGCTGCCTTGCGCGTGCGCTCGTTGCTGCGACGGCGCTCGACGAGGCGCAACGCGACCTTGATCGAGGTGCCGAGCCGTGCCGGCGTGAGCAGCTGCTTCGGCAGGTAATCGGTGGCGCCGAGACGGATGGCCCTCACGGCCGTGAGCTCGTTGCCGCCTGCGGCGATGGCAATGATGGGCGGCAGCTCTGTCTGATCGCGCAGTCGTCGCAGCCAGTCGAGCCCGTCCGCCGCCGCATCCTCGGGGCTCGCCCCGAAATTCATCGCGAGCAGCAAGACGTCGAAGTCGCGAAAATGCACCTTGCTGCGGCGTCGCTCGAATTCCGGGATGCCGACGAACTCGACGTTCGCATCCGGCAGCACCGCGCCGACGTGGGCGGTAAGCCACGCGCCGTAGCGCGCGTCATCATCGATGATCAGGAGCCGGTGGGGCATGTGGCGCGCAGCGCTCATTCCAGATCGAACCGGATGCGCAGCTTCGCCCGCTGAGGCACGGCTACGCCGTTTCGTTCGACCGGCTTGAAGCGCCAGCGTTCGAGCGCGTCGGATGCGGCGCGATCGAACACTCCGGCGGTTGAGGCGCCGACGACCCGTACGTCACTGACCGTACCCGTCGGTGTCACCGTGAACTCGAGATCCACCCATCCGGTCTGACCGGCCGCGCGCGCGTCGGTCGGATAGCGCGGCTCGACCATGCGCAGCCGCGTCAGCTGGCTCACGGGGACGATGCTCGTGGCGCGGCTTGCGCGCGCCTGCTGTGTCGCGATGTCGCGCTTCGCATTCGTCACATCGAGTCCCGGGATGCCAAGCGCTTCGGCCTCGGCGACCCACCTCTCAGCACCGGGCACGTCTGCGCGCGCGAGGGCAGCACGCGATTCGGCGAGCATTGCCTTGCCGAGGGCATCACGTGCGGCGAGGGTGGTCGGGTGCTGCGGATCGGCGGCGCGCATCTGCAGATAAATGGCGCGGGCACTGTCCGCCACCGGCTCCACGAGCCCGTTCTGGCGCAACCGGGTGTCAAACTGTCGCCCGAGCGCGCTGAGTGCCTCGGACTTGTGCTCGATCTGCGCGCTCTGCAGTTCGCGCCGCAGGTTCGCGAGATCCGCACGGGCTACACCGATCTCCTCGCCCGCCTCAATCCAGCGTTCGGCCGCGGCGACCTCGCCCGCGGCAATGGCACTGCCCGCCGCACCGAGGAGTGCTGCCTGGAGCGCCCGCTCGGCCGCCGGCAAGCCCGCTTGCTGCGGCACGAGCGCGCGCGCCGACTCGAGATAGAAGCGCGCATTGTCCTGCGCGGGTTCGAGCAGTGCACCGGACTTCACCCGTGCCTCGGCGAGGGCGAGAAGGGCATCGGCCCGACTGGCGAGTTCCTGCTGCTGCAGTTCGCGCTTCGCGGCGCCGAGCAGCTCCGATCCGCTGGCCGATCCGCTCTCGAGCACCGCGATGGCCCGTTCGAGATTGCCGCTCGCCGCGGCCTGGCGCGCGGCCGCAAGCAGCCGCCGCTCGCGCTCCTTGCCGATCTGCGTCGTGAGGAAGGCGACGCGCGGATGGCCGGGGCGCACAGCACGCGCGGTGTCGACGAGGCGGGACGCCTCATCGAGCTGCTCCGCCACAATGGCCTTCTCCGCGCCGCCGAGCAGACGGTCGACCACGTTGTCCAGGCCTGTTGCAGCGCGTGCGCTATCGGGCGATTTCGCGAGCACCTGCCGGTAGAGATCCACCGCAGATTCACCAGGAGGCGCGACGAGGGCGCCGCGGGCAAGCGCGGCGTCCGCTCGTTCAAGCGTTGCCTGAAATGCGGGGTCGAGACCGGATGGCGCCGGACTCGGGGTTGCTTGCGCGGCGGTGGCCGGCGTCGTCTGCCCTGCAGCGGGCGGCGCCGGGTCATCGCGGACCAGCCACCCGATCGCAACGGCTGCAACGATGGCCAGAGCGAGGCTGCCCGCGACCAGTGGCGTGCGGGGAGCGACGGCACTGCGCACCCGCAGCGGCGCCGGTGCGGGTGCAAGGGTTGGAGGTACTTCGTCGCTGCGGCGGAAGGCCGATTCCACGAACAGCTTTACGCGCTGCGCCGAGACAGGTTTGTGCAGGAAGCGATAGACGCGACCGTCGGTGATCTGGGAGGCGAGCGCGCCTTGATCGGCCGCGTTGCCCGCCACGACGAGCACGAGATCGGGGAACTGTGCCTTGAGATTCCCGGTCAGCAGCGCGATCGGTTGAGTGCAAGCTGCGCTGTCGATCAGTGCCGCACGCGTCTGGCTCGCGAGAAGATGTTGGGTGAGTACGGTGTCGGAGGCCACGACCGCGAAGGGATGGTCTGCGTCAACCACGGAACGCAGGGCATCGACGAGCGCTGCATCCCGTGTGAGAGCGAGCAGGCCTGGGCGCGGCGCTGCTGAGGCAAAGCCGGACCGGAAAACGGCCGGCTCGTCCCGGAATCGTTGTGCAGGGCGCTCCGCCACGGCGTGCTCCGTTGTAATGGAGCGGATTTACAGGGGTTTATCGCAATTTACTGTGACCGTGGTCCTTCCCGGGGATTCCCCGACCGTCGCGCGCGTGCGACGCCTGAAATCGCGAACTGTGTCACATTCCGCGCTGGCAGCTATCATCGCCCGATGGTTGTTTTCCCCCGTTTGCCGGTGGCTCTTCTGGCCGTCTGCGCCCTGTGCCTGTATGCGGAAGCGTCTGCGGGCGTGAGCGGCGCGCAGGAGCGCGCGGCGCAGGAGTTTCTTGCGGCGGTGGCGTCAGGCAGTCCGCTGGCGGTTGCGCAGACGTTGCATCCCGATGATCTGCACCGCCTGCGCACAGCGATTGCCGCGCGCCTGCGGGCTGATGCGGCGGTCGATGATCACACCGTGCGCGAGCGACTCTTCGGCGAGGCTTCGAATCCGGGCGACATCGAGCGCCTCACCGACGTCAACTTCTTTGCGGCGCTCGGTACCAGGTTGCGCTACCCGGGGCGTCTCTTCGCCAAAGTGCACGGCCTCGAGGCGGTGCGCGACGGTGACAAGCTCGTGCAGGTGGTTGTTCGCGGCGAGCAGCCCGAAGGCCGCGGCAAGACGCGCGTCGTGACACTCGTGACGTTGCTGCCCTGGGGCAAGGAATGGAAGGCGGCAATCCCGGGCGAAATCGAGGCGCAGGTTGAAGACCTGCTCGACGGCCGCGAGGCGAGCGCCGGCCTTGTGCCCGTACGCTTCCTGCCGCCTCCGGGCGCCGCGCCCGCCACCAATACACCCGGGATAAAGTCACTACTGGTCGACGCCGCGGGCGCGCTGCTCGAGGGTCGCTGCGATGACTACTACGGGCAGTACATGAGCCCGACCTTCCGCCGTGAGACCTCGGCGAAGGCGCTCGCGACGCTTGTCAGGAGTTGCGAACGGAGCGACTCGCTGCGCGAGACACTGATCGTGGCGCTGCACATCGTGCAGGATTCGGCGCCGGCATTCGATCGCGGCGGCAATCGTGCAACTTACGACACGACCGGTCGCGGCCTGCCTTTCGAGCGCTTCGTGCTCGAGCGCCAGGGTGATCGCTGGTACATCGCGGAATGAGCGCGCTCAGGATTCGCCCGGCGCTCGCCACCGACGCGCCGCTGATGCTCTCGCTGATCCGGGGCCTCGCGGCATACGAGAAACTTGCGCATGAGGTGATCGCCACCGAATCACAGCTCGCGGCCGAGCTCGGCGCCGCGCAGCCGGTCGCGCATGCGCTCATCGCGGAGCGCGCAGGCCGGGCACTTGGCTTCGCGCTCTATTTCTTCAGCTTCTCCACTTTTCTCGCCCGCCAGGGGTTGTACCTCGAGGACCTCTACGTGCTGCCCGAAGCGCGTGGTGGCGGCATCGGGCGCGCCCTCCTCGTCGAACTCGCGCGCCATGCGGCGCAGCGGGGTTGCGGGCGCATGGAATGGTCCGTGCTCGACTGGAACAGCGATGCCCAGCGCTTCTATCGCAGTCTCGGCGCACGTCCGATGGACGACTGGACCGTGTGGCGGCTCGACCGTGCGGGTATCGAGTCGCTGGGTTACGATGCAGGATTCACGGCAAGGAGAACAACATGAGTGTCGCCAAGGTCAGCGAGATCATCTCGAGCTCCACGAAGAGCTTCGACGACGCGATCACGAGCGGCGTGAAGCGCGCGACGAAGACCCTGAAAGGCATCCAGTCGGCCTGGGTGGCCGATCAGGAAGTGCTCGTGAAGAACGACAAAGTGGTCGAATACCGCGTGCGCCTGAAGCTCACGTTCGTTCTCAAGTAGGCGCGCTCACGCGGGCGGCGTGTATTCCTGAGTGCCGACCACGAGCATGCCCGGTCCGCCGTGCACGCCGAGAGCGGTGCCGAGCGGGGTGAGGTAGCCCGAATCGAGTTGCGGTATCCCGGCCCGCAGCGCTTCGAGCAGTCGACCACCCTCCACTTCGGCGTCGGCGTGCCCGACCGCGATCCGGTAGGTCGTGTCCGCTCGAAGCCGGCGTGTGACAAAGTGCGCGAAGCGCATCGTGAGGTCGCGACGGCCGAAAATTGCACCGCCCGGGGCGATGCGACCGTCCGCCAGGTTCGTCAGCACCGGCGAGCAGCGCAGCAGCCGCGAGAGCGTGCGCACGAAGGCAGGTACGCGCCCGCCGCGCACCGCGTAATCGAGCCCTGCGAGCAGGCCCCACGTACGGGTCTTCGCGCGCATCGCTTCCACGGCCGCGGCCACGCGTGCGCCATCGTAGCCGGCGAGCGCACACTCCGCGGCATACATCGTCAGTAGCCCCTGCCCGAGCGACACGTTGCGGCTGTCGAGGACGCGTACCTTGTCGCCCGCAACGCGCCCGGCGGCGCCCTTCGCGGCAGCGTAAGTGCCGCTCACGCGCGCCGTCAGCGTGATCGACACGATGTGCTGATAGTGTGAGGCGAGAAATCCGTACATGCGGCGAAAATCGCCGGGCGGAGGTTGCGAGGTCTGCGGGTACACGCCGCTCGTCGCAAGCTCGCGGTAGAACTCCTGCGGTGAGAGCGATACCTTGTCGAGATAGCTGCGCGAACCGAAATGCACACGCACCGGTACGACGTGCACATCGAGACGCTCGAGTGCTTCCTCCGGAATGTCCGCCGCGGAGTCGGTGACGATTGCGGTGACCGCCCGCGTGTGATGCGCTGCAAGCGTCTGGCGGTGCATGTCATCGGCCTTCTGTGCTGCGAGCGTGCCGAAGCGCGCAGCGGCATCGAATACCTGCGCGGGCTCATTCGTATGCACGTGGATGCGGGCCTTGCGGCGCGTACCCGCGATCACGAGGCTCGAGCCGAGCGGGGCCAGCGACTCGCGCAGCCGGCGCGGATCGATTCCCGCGCCGTTCACGATGCATTCCGTACAGTAGCGGTGCTCGCCCTCACTGCCACCGACCGACATCGGCTCGTCAGTCTCGTGAGGCGGTGAGTGGACTTCGCCGAGCTCGCCCGTCGCAAAGTACGCACTCATGCCCTCGACGAGCAACACGAAGCCAGCCGCACCGGCATCGACCACGTTCGCGCTGCGCAGCACGTCGAGCATCGTGCGTGTGCGATCGAGCGCCACGCGCGCCGCCGGCAGCGCAGCGGCAAACAGGCGTCGAAAATCGGTCGCCGCGCCTTCTGCTGCGAGCTGCTGCAACTTCGCGGCGAAGGCCGCGAAGACCGTCAGCAGCGTGCCCTCGCGCGGCTCGATGACCGCGTCGCGTGCATAGCGGGCGCCAGTCTCCGTCGCGGCCGCGAACTCGGCGACGCCGATCATGGCGCGCTCTTCGAGCGAGTCGGCGACGCCGTGCAGGAACTGCGCGAGGATCGCGCCGGAATTGCCCCGCGCGCCGTCGATCGCGGCGTCGGCGACGCGCACCAGGAGCTCGCCGGCATGGGCCGTGCGCAACCCGTCGAGTGAGCCCAGCACCGCCGACATCGTCATCGCGAGATTCGTACCGGTGTCGCCGTCTGGCACCGGAAACACGTTGATCCTGTTCAGGTGGTCGGTGTGTGCGAAGAGCCGGTAGATGCCGGCGCGCAGCGCATCGGCGAGGGTTGCGCCGTCGAGGGTTGCGCCGGCGAGGGATGCGCCATCGGGAGATGCGCCGCCCGTGCAGCGGAACTGCGTTTCAATCGCGCTCAAGCAGGAACCGCGTGCCGCGAAAGCTCATCACGACACCTGTCGGCGTGATCGCCTCGACGCGGACACCATCGTGCGTGGATTCGCCTTCGCGCAGGCGCTTCATATTGACGAGTACGAAGCGGTCCGCCGCGCGCGTCGCGTACACGAGCATGTCGAGGTGCAGCTGCGGGAGCTGGCTGCTGAGCGAGGCTGGCAGCTTCTCGATCGTGGGTGCGAAGTCGCGTTCCGGCTCGGCGGCGGGCAGGCGTGGTGCCGCCGCGCTCCCCTCCGGCAGCGCCTCTTCGTAGTCGGCGGGGTTCTCCGCTTCGTCCGCGGCGGGCGCTGGCGGGAGCGAGTGCTGCGGCGGCAGAACCGCTGCGGTGACCAGAGGTGGTGCGGTGACCAGAGGTGGTGCGGTTGCAGTCGGGGCGCTGGCGGGCGGTGCCGGTACGACCGCAGTTGGCGAGGGTGCCGCCGCGGGTGTGCGGGAGCGGGTCACGAACCAGCCGAGCGCCACGATGTTCACGAGCAGCAGCGCGCCGAGCGCGATCGCCCACAGTGGCAAGCCGCTGCGCGGCGCTGCGCGGCGGACTTCGAAGCGCGCCGGCCCTGCCTGCTGCTGCCGCTCGCTGTCGGACTTCTTCAGTGCATCGAGGATGAACGACATATCGCTCAGCTCCCCTCTGCACCCGCGACGAGAAGCGGCGTGCCTTCGGCGGGTGCGGCGTTGTCGAGTGCAAGTTGAGTCTGCCAGCCGGCGATGCCGTCGACGTCGAGGCGCCGTTGACGCTGGAAGCTTTCGACGAGCTGCACCAGCGACGCATCATAGCGATCAGCCTCCGCCCCGGTGTCCTTGACGCCCGCGAGTCGCTCGAGATGCTGTCGCAGCCGGAGGACCTCCTCGCCCGACATGCCCGGTGAGAGCGGCTTGACCGGCACCGCGACGGGCCTCCACAAGAGTACGAAATCGCCGAACCAGTAGCGCGCGAGGTCTGCGATGCGGACCGTGTACTCCACGCCGCCGAGATCGAGCCGCGCATCGTCATCGCCGAGCGCGACGAGCACGACCTGGTGAGTGCCACCCTGATCGTCACCCAGCGTCAGCATCGCCGGGCGGTTGTAGAGGCGCAGCTGCGCATACGAGCCGCGTTGCGCGACGCACTGCAGTCCTGCCCGCTCGGCCTGCGCGCAACCGTCGCCCGCGCCGGCCGCGTAGGCCGCGCCCCAGCGTGCCAGCAGGCGCGAGAACGCCGCGTCAGTGGTCGTGGCGGCGGCATGCTGCGCCAGCAGTGTGACAAGCGATTCGTGTGCCGGCGGGGTCGGTGCAGGCAGGGGGGCCGCTGCCGCCGCCGCGGCGGTCCGGTCCGGGGCGGCTGCTCGAGCGACGCCCTGCGCCGTAACGGTGTCCGGGTCATGGGCCTGGGGCGTTGCGAGCGCATCACGCTGGAGCGCACCGGACTGCCACAGCGCCAGCATGGCGAGCACCATTACGGCTGCGCCGCCGAGGCCTGCGGCCCACGGCAACCAGCGCGGTGTGATGCGTCGGTCGAACACTTCGCCCGCGGAGCTGCGGATGATCGCTGCGGTGACCTTGTGTCGATCCTGTGTGTACGCACCCAGCAGCGCACGGTCCGCGATCACGTTGATGAGTCGCGGAATGCCGCCCGACTGGCGATACAGTTCGGTGAGCGCGCCATTCGTCAGGATGTCGGAGGTCGCGCCCGCGACGCGCAGGCGGTGCCGCGCGTACGCGGCCGTCTCCGGCGAGGACAGCGGATCGAGGTGATAGCGGCCGGTGATCCGCTGCGCGAGCTGGCGCAGCTCGGGGCGCGCGAGCATCTCGCGCAGTTCGGGCTGGCCGATCAGGATGATCTGCAGCAGCTTGTCGGTCGGCGTCTCGAGGTTCGTGAGGAGCCGCACCTGCTCGAGCACCGCGGGCGCGAGGTTCTGCGCTTCGTCGACGAGCAGCACGACGCGTCGTCCATCGGCGTGCGCGCGCAGGAGGTAGTGGTTCAGGATATCGACGAGATCCTTGAGGCTCGAGACCGCGTGGTCGGGCAGGCCGATGCCGAGTTCCTCGCAGATCGTCAGCATGAACTCCGGTGCCGTCATGCGCGGGTTCAGGATCAGCGCAACCTCGGCATTTTTCGGTATCTGGCCGAGCAGCGAGCGCACGATCGTCGTCTTGCCGGTGCCCACCTCGCCCGTGAGCTGCACGAAGCCGCCCGCTTCACTGACCCCGTAGAGCAGGTGCGCCAAGGCCTCCGCATGCCGCTCGCTCAGATAGAGGTAGCGCGGGTCGGGCGTGATCGAGAATGGCTTCTCGTTGAGTCCGAAGAACGACAGGTACATCGCGCGGGTTCTGTCGCCAGCCTTTGCAAAGGTGCCGGCAGTATAGCGCGAGCCCGCTACACGACCTCGAAGAGGCCCGCCGCACCCATGCCACCGCCGATGCACATCGTCGTGACGACGTACTTCACGCCGCGCCGCTTGCCCTCGATCAGCGCGTGCCCGGCGAGCCGCGTGCCCGAGACGCCATAAGGGTGGCCGACCGCGATCGCGCCACCGTTGACGTTCAGCCGCTCGTCCGGGATCCCGAGCTTGTCGCGGCAGTAGATGACCTGTACCGCAAACGCCTCGTTCAGCTCCCACAGGCCGATATCATCGACCGAGAGGCCCGCACGCTCGAGCAGGCGCGGCACCGCGAACACCGGTCCGATGCCCATCTCGTCGGGCTCGCAACCCGCGATCGTGAAGCCGCGGAACACGCCGAGCGGCGTGATGCCGCGCCGCTCCGCGAGCTTCGCATCCATCACGACGCAGGCCGCGGCGCCGTCCGAGAACTGGCTCGCATTACCCGCCGCGATCACGCCGCCGGGGATGGCGGGCTTGATCTTCGCGATGCCCGCGACGGTCGTGTCGGCGCGGATGCCTTCGTCCTTCGCGACGGTGACTTCGCGCGTGCCTGTCGCCTGCGTCTTCGGGTCCGCCCAGGCCGCGGTCACGGTGATGGGCGCGATCTCGGCGTCGAAACGCCCGGCCGCCTGCGCGGCCGCGGCACGCTGCTGACTCCGCGCGCCGTATTCGTCCTGGCGCTCGCGCGAAATGCCGTAGCGCTTCGCGACGTTTTCCGCGGTCTGCAGCATCGGCAGGTAGATGTCGGGTTTGTGCGCCATGAGCCAGGGCTCGTGCAGCATGTGCCGGTTGAGCTCGTTCTGCACGCAGGAGATCGACTCGACACCGCCCGCGACGACCACCGGCGTTTTTTCCAGGATCACCCGCCCGGCCGCCATCGCGATGGTCTGCAGGCCCGATGAGCAGAAGCGGTTGACCGTCGCGCCGCCCGTCGTGACCGGGCAGCCGGCGCGCAGCGCCGCCTGGCGGGCGATGTTGAGGCCATCGGCGCCTTCCGGGTAGGCGCAGCCGAGCAGCACATCTTCCACTTCGACCGGATCGACTCCGGCGCGCGCGATGGCTTGCTGGACGACATGACCCGCGAGGGTTGCGCCGTGGGTGATGTTGAAGGCGCCGCGCCAGGACTTCGCGAGCGGCGTGCGGGCAATGGAAACGATAACGGCATCAGTCATGTGTGTCCCCGGAATCAGCTGAAGGTCTTGCCCGCGGCCGCGAGCTTCACGAGCGAGCGCGCCGGCGCCCAGGCGGCCGGGTCGCCGTGGCGGTTGCGCGCGAACTGCTTCATGCGCCGCACGACCACATCGAGGCCGACCGTATCCGCATACAGCATGGGCCCGCCGCGATGCGCGGGAAAGCCGTAGCCGTTGAGGTACACCATGTCGATGTCGGAGGCGCGCAGCGCGATGCCCTCTTCGAGGATCTTCGCACCCTCGTTGACGAGCGCGAAGACGATGCGATCGACGATCTCTTCCTCGCTCACCACGCGGCGCTTCACGCCGATCTCCTGCGAATACCCGACGACCATCTGCTCGACCACTGTCGAAGGATGCGCGGTGCGATCGCCCGCCTTGTAGTCGTACCAGCCCGCGCCCGTTTTCTGCCCGAATCGCCCCTGCTCGCACAGCCGGTCGGCGAGGCGCGAGTAGATCATCAGCGGCTTTTCCACATAGCGGCGCTTCCTGATCGCCCAGCCGATGTCGTTGCCGGCGAGATCGGCCACGCGGAATGGTCCCATCGCGAAGCCGAATTTCTCCATGGCGGCGTCGACCTGCTTCGGCAGCGCGCCCTCCTCGAGCAGGAACAGCATCTGGCGGCCGAGTTGCTCGAGCATGCGGTTGCCGATGAAGCCATCGCAGACGCCCGAGACGACCGCGATCTTCTTCATCCTCTTGCCGAGCTTCATCACGGTCGCGAGCACATCGGGCGCGGTCTTCGCGCCGCGCACGACCTCGAGGAGCCGCATGACATTTGCGGGGCTGAAGAAATGGGTGCCGATCACATCGCCCGGCCGCTGCGTGAAGCCGGCGATGCGGTCGACGTCGAGCGTGGAGGTGTTCGTTGCGAGGATCGCGCCGGGCTTCATGACGGTATCGAGTTTCCCGAAGACGCTCTTCTTGACCTCCATGTCCTCGAACACCGCCTCGATCACGATGTCCGCCTGCGCGATGGCCGCGTAATCGAGTGCCGGCGTGATGAGCTGCATGCGTGCTTCGACATCGGCCTCGGTCATGCGGCCCTTTTTCACGGCGCCGCCGTAGTTGCCACGGATGGTCGCAAGGCCACGATCAAGCGCCTCCTGCTTCATCTCGAGCAGGGTGACCGGGATGCCAGCGTTCACGAAGTTCATCGTGATGCCGCCGCCCATGGTGCCGGCGCCGATCACGGCGGCTTTCGCGATCGGTCGTGGCAGAGTCGTCTCCGGGACATCGGGAATCTTGGCTGCCGCGCGCTCGCCGAAGAAGATGTGGCGCAGCGCCCGTGATTGCGGTGACAGCAGAATCTCGTGAAAAAGACGCTGTTCGGTCGCAAGCCCCTCAGCGAACGGCTGGCTGGCCGCCGCGGTCACCGCTTCCACGCATTTGACGGGTGCAGGGAAGGGGCCGGCCACGGCCTTGACCGTATTGCGCGCGAACATCAGGAAGCCTTCCGGGTTCGCGTGCTGAACTTTCAGGTCGCGCACGCGCTTCGGCGGTCGCTTCTCCCTGATGAGTCGCTCGGCAAACATCACGGCAGTCGGGAGCAGCTCCCCCTCGGCCACTTCATCAAAGAGCGGCGTGCCGGCGAGCTTCTGCGCGGGAACGACGTTGCCCGAAACGATCATGTTGAGCGCGGCCTCGAGGCCGAGCGCGCGTGGCAGGCGCTGGGTGCCGCCTGCGCCGGGAATGAGGCCGATCTTCACTTCAGGCAGGGCAATCTGCGCGTCGGGCTTCGTGACACGATAGTGGCAGCCAAGCGCGAGCTCGAGGCCGCCGCCCATGCAGGTGCCATGGATGGCCGCGACCACCGGCTTCGGGCTCGCCTCGAAGGCAGCGATCAGCGTGTGCAACGTCGGCGGGGCGGCCGCCTTCGGAGAGTTGAACTCGCGGATATCCGCGCCGGCAGAGAAGCCGCTGCCGCTGCCCGTGAGCACGATCGCCTTCACGCCTGGCGAGCCGAGTGCCTTGTCGAGAGCCTTGATCAACCCCGCGCGCAGCGCGGCCCCAAGCCCGTTGACCGGCGGGCTCATCATCGTGATCACGGCGACCTTGCCGCGCTTCTCGTAACTCGTCGCGCTCATGCGTACCTGCTCCTCGCAAGACATCCCGGCCGGAAACCCGCCAGCCTATCGTCTGCCCCACGCCTTCGCCAGATTTTTGATCAATGTAATTGCCGAACCGGCTGGTGGCTTCTACCCTACCGGGACGATTGGCACGGGGGCGTCGCGTCCGCAAGACATGGAATGGGGGTTCGCACCGGAGGAAGCGGCTTTTCGCACGGAAGTGCGCGAGTTCGTGCGCTCGAAGCTGCCGTTGGAACTGCGCCACAAGGTGGTCGCGGGCGAAGCGCTCGGGAAGGCGGATTATCTCGCCTGGCATCGCATCCTGCACGAGCGCGGCTGGATCGCGCCGAACTGGCCGCGTGCCTTCGGCGGCTGCGAATGGAGCGCGGTGCGCCAGCACATTTTCGAGGAAGAGTGCGCACTGGCCGGCGCACCCGGCATCCTGCCCTTCGGTATCCGCATGGTGGGGCCGGTCATCATGAAGTTCGGCAGCGCCGCCCAGCAGCAGCGCTTCCTGCCGCGGATCCTGTCGGGCGAGGACTGGTGGTGCCAAGGGTATTCGGAGCCGGGCGCAGGCTCCGATCTTGCCTCGCTCAGGACGCGCGCAGAGCGACGCGGCGAGCACTATCTCGTCAACGGGCAGAAGACCTGGACCACGCTCGCGCAGCACGCCGACTGGATCTTCTGTCTCGTGCGCACGGCGACCGAAGGCCGCCCGCAGGAAGGCATCTCGTTCCTGCTGATCGACATGCAGGCGAAGGGCGTGAGCGTGCGCCCGATCATCATGCTCGACGGTGAACACGAGATCAACGAAGTCTGGTTCGAAGACGTCGAGGTGCCGATCGCAAACCGGGTCGGCGAAGAGAACAAGGGCTGGACGTACGCGAAGTATCTTCTTGGCCACGAGCGCACCGGCAACGCTGGCGTCGGGTACTGCCGCCGCTGGCTCGCCGAGCTGAAGGCGCTCGCGCGGCGTCAGCCCGGCAACGAAGGCCGTCCGCTCGCAGCCGACACGCGTTTTCGCGACCGGATCGCGCGACTCGAGATCGACCTGATGGCGCTTGAGGTGATGAACCTGCGGGTGCTCGCGCTCGAGGAGCAGCGTCACGCGCCGGGCCCCGAGGCGTCGATGCTCAAGATCATGGGCAGCGAGCTGCAGCAGGCGCTCACTGAAGCGACGATGCACGCGCTCGGTCACGAGGCTGCGCCGTACCCGCAGGCGGCGACGGGTCGCTATCTGAATTTCAGGAAGGCGTCGATTTATGCCGGATCGAACGAGATCCAGCGCAACATCATCACGCGCCACCTGCTCGGGTTCTGAGCGTGCTGACTTTCTCCAGCGAGCAGCAACAGTTCCGCGACAGCCTGAGGCGGATGCTCGCCGCCGACTACTCTTTCGAGCGGCGACGCGAAATCGCGGCGAGCGCGCGGGGCTGGAGTGCTGCCACCTGGCGCCAGCTTGCGGAACTCGGCGTGCTCGCGCTCACGTTGCCCGAGGCGCACGGCGGTCTCGGCGGCGGGGCGATGGATGCGTACGTCGTGATGGAAGAGGCGGGGCGCGCGTTGCTGCTCGAGCCCTGGCTCCCGACCGTGCTGATGGGCGCCGGCGTGATCGCGCGCGCCGGTAGTGCCGATCAATGCGCTGCCATTTTGCCTGCGGTCGGCGCCGGCGAGCGGCAGCTCGCGCTCGCGCACTACGAACCGGGCGCGCGCTATGCACTCGACGCCGTTTCGAGCGAGGCCCGTCGCGACGAGGGAGGCTGGGTCATCTCCGGCGCGAAAACCTACGTGCTGAACGGCGCAGGCGCGGACCAGTTGATCGTGTCGGCTCGCACTGCGAAGGGGCTGTCACTCTTCCTCGCCGAACGCGTGGCACCCGGCATCACGGTGCGCGATTATCCGATGTACGACGCGCGCCGCGCGGCCGAGGTGCGCTTTGATGGCGTGCGTGTCGGCCCGGGAGCGCTCCTCGGTGAGGAAGGTGGAGCCGCCCCTCACCTGGCTGCCACGATTGACGCCGCGATCGCGGCGCTCTGCGCCGACGCGGTCGGCGCGATGAGCGTACTGCTCGAAATGACGGGTCAGTACCTCAAGACCCGCAAGCAGTTCGGCGTGCCGATCGGCAGCTTCCAGGTGTTGCAGCACCGGATGGCCGACATGCTGCTCGAGACCGAGACCGCGCGCTCCATGGCGCTCCTCGCTGCGCACGGCGTCGGGCAGCCCGATCCGGGTGAGCGTGCCCGGCTCGTTTCAGCCGCCAAAGTGCGGGTGGGAGAAGCCGCGCGCTTCGTCGGGCAGCAAGCCGTGCAATTGCACGGCGGGATCGGCGTGACTGACGAGCTCGCGGTCAGCCATTATTTCAAGCGACTGACAATGTTCGAGATCGCCTTCGGCGACAGCGACCATCATCTCGAGTCGGTCGGCAAGCACCTCTTCGACTGACAAGACCACGAAAGGCCCGGACTGGTATGCGTTCAATGCGAGAGTTTCTTGGTGCGTCCATGGCGTGCGTGCTGGCAGCCCTGACGCCGGGTGGCGATGCCGCGGCACAGGGGCGCACCCTCGACGAGGTGGTCGTCACGGCGCAGAAACGCGCAGAGAACGTCCAGGATGTGCCGATCGTCGTCACGGCAATCTCGCGCCAGTTGCTGCAGGACACGGGCGTGCGCGACATCAAGGATCTCACGTTCCTGACGCCAGGCCTCACGGTCACGTCGACCGCGAACGAGACGAGCACGACCGCGCGCATCCGCGGCGTCGGTACGGTCGGTGACAACATCGGCCTCGAGTCGTCGGTCGGCATCGTGATCGACGAGGTCTATCGCCCCCGCAACGGCGTGGGGTTTGGCGATCTCGGCGAGCTCGAGCGCATCGAAGTGTTGAAAGGCCCGCAGGGCACCCTCTTCGGCAAGAACACCTCGGCCGGTGTGATCAACGTGCGCACCGTCGGGCCGCAGTTCGATTTCGGCGGCGCGCTCGAAGCAATCGGCGGCAATCGCGGCATCGCGGAGGGCTCCCTTTCACTGACCGGCCCGCTCGTGGGCGAGCAGCTCGCGGGGCGCATCTTCTACGGCTATCGTCAGCACGACGGCTGGCTCGATGTGAACGCGCGCGCGCCGCGCAGCGCGCAGGAGGACGTCAACCGCGACGTGAACACCGCACGGGGCCAGCTCCTGTGGAAGCCGAACGACGACCTCAGTGTGCGCCTGATCGCCGACTGGTCGGAGCGCAACGAATTCTGCTGCCTCGGCGTGCAGTACGTGGATGGGCCGAGCGCGGCCATCGTGAGCGCGATATCGGGCGGCGGCATCGCCATTCCCGCCAGGCCCTTCGCGCGACGTGCCTACGCCAATCGCAATACCCTGCAGGACATCCGCGACCGTGGCGCCTCCGCACAAGTCGACTGGGACCTCGCCGGCGGCGCGACGCTGACTTCGGTCACGGCGTGGCGCCATTGGGAGGCGGAACTCGGTCAGGACGCCGACTTCACCGGCGCGGCGATCCTGTACCGCGACTCGAAGAGTTATGCGAATACCTTTGAAACGCTCACACAGGAGCTGCGCGTCGCGGGCGAGCGAGGCCGTCTCAAGTGGCTGGTCGGGGGCTTCTACTCCGATGAAGACCTCGATTCGATCAACTCGTTGCGGTACGACAGCCAGTTCGAGCTGTACTACGGACTCGCGCTCTCGGCGGGCATGTCGCCTGCGCTCGTTCCGACTCTGCTGGGTCGCGGGCCGGGTGCGTCGTTTGCAAGCGGCAACGGTTCATACGACACCTACGGACAGACCTCGACGAGCTGGGCGCTCTTCACCAACAACACCTTCGCGCTCACGGACAAGTTCGACCTCGGCTTCGGCCTGCGCTACACGAACGAGGAGAAGGAACTCGGTTCGCACTACACCAACCTCGGCACCGCCGCCTCGCCAGCGGGTGTGGGTTGCGCCACGGCCCGCGCGCGCTTTGCGCTCATCTCGGCGGCGCTGCCTGCCGCTGCGCTGCCGGGCTTCTACGGTCTCGGTTGCGCCACTTTCTCGGATCCCGCGTTCAACGATGCAACGACTCGCCAGTCGATCGACGAGGGTGAGTGGAGTGGCACCGCGAAGCTGATCTATCACTTCACGGACGACGTGATGTCCTATGCGTCGTACGCGCGCGGCTACAAGGCAGGCGGCTTCAACCTCGATCGCGAGCGCATCGGCGGCCCGGTGACGGCCGCAATTGCCGATGCCGACACGGCTTTCGGCTCCGAAACGGTCGATTCGTTCGAGATCGGCGTGAAGTCCGCCTGGCTCGACAACCGCCTCGCCCTGAACGGCGCGGTGTTCTACCAGAAGTACAAGGGGTTTCAGCTCAACACCTACAACGGGCTGCAGTTCATCGTCGCCTCCATTCCGGAAGTGACCTCGCAGGGCTTTGACCTCGATTTCCTCTGGTATGCGCCTTTCGAAGGCCTGACGCTGCAGGGTGGCCTCACCTATGCAGAGACCGGATACGGCAACTTCAATGCCGCCGCGGTCGGCGCCTCCGCGCGGCTGCCTGGCAATACCCTGTCGTTCGCACCGAAGTGGGCGGGCGGCGTCGCGGCGACTTTCGAGCACCCGATCAGCGCGCGCCTGAAGTGGCGCGCGCATGTCGGTGCGAAGTACATGTCCGACTACAACACCGGCTCCGATCTCAATCCGCTCAAGATGCAGGACGCGTACGCGCTGTTCGATGCGCGCATCGGCATCGGCTCGCAGAGCGACTCGTGGGCGTTCGAGCTGTGGGGCAAGAACGTCACGAACGAGGAGTACATCCAGGTCGGGTTCGATGCGCCGCTGCAGAGCGGCAGCATCGGCGC
>DAORVK010000048.1:1834-23226 GCA_035433705.1 Steroidobacteraceae bacterium | reverse complement strand
GGCGCCCGCCCCGGGCGCCGTCCTCGCGCGCGCCGTGTTCCGGGCGGCGGGCTTTCTCGGAGTGTCTCAGGCCGACCTCGCCGATATCATCGGTGTCAGTGGCGCTACCGCCTCGCGGCTCGCGCACGGCGGCAAGGCGCTGGAAGAGGGCACCAAGCCCTGGCAACTCGCAGCGCTCTTCGTGCGCTCATTCCGCTCCCTCGATGCGATCGTCGGCTCCGACGACACCGCGGCGCGCGCGTGGATGCGCGCGGTGAACTCCGCGCTCGGCGGCGTCCCGCTTGAGCTCATGCGCGACCCGGCCGGTCTCGCACGCACCGTTGACTACCTGGACGCCGCCCGCGCTCGCCTCTAGCGCGCGGCGCTACCAGCGCGCGCTTTGGCGGGTGGTCGAGGCCCAGCACACCGCCTCGACGATGCGTCTTGCTGATACGCTGCTCGAGCAGGCACTGCTCGAGGCGATCCTCGAGGCGAGCAAACCACCGCTGCCACCGGGCACGGAGAAGCTGCACTATCTCCTCGCGACACCCTTTCGCTACCGGCCGCGCGCGGGCTCGCGATTTCGCGCGCCCTTCGAAGGTGGTGTGTGGTACGGGGCTGAAAAATTGCGCACGGCGCTCGCCGAGAAAAGCTACTGGCGTCTGCGCTTCCTGCTCGATTCACCCGCGACACCCGACCTGAAACCCGTACCCCACACCGCCTTCAACGTCGCAGTGCGTGGCAAGGCGATCGATCTGACGGCGCTGCCGCTGGCGAAGGACCGGGCCCAGTGGACGCACCGCACCGACTACAGCGCGACACAGACACTCGCCGCCGCAGCGCGTGGCGTCGGGCTCGAGCTGATCCGCTACGAATCCGTGCGCGACCCCGGGCACGCGGCCTGCGTGGCCGCGCTCTTGCCGGCAGTTTTCGGGCGCGCCAGGCCGAAGGGCGTCGAAACATGGTTTATCGCGGCCTCGCGCACGCATGTGCGCTGCGTGAAGGGCGCCCGGGGCGGGGAAACGTGGGAGTTCACCGCCGCCGATCTCCTGTAGACCAGAGTTTGCGCCGGGTACGTTTACCTTGCGCGGCAGTCAATCCGCGCCCAGCCGCTCGCGCACGTTCCAGCAGTGCAAAGCATTCGCGCGCATCCGGGTGTCTCGTGCGGGCTGACTCCGGGGCTTGGGCCACATGTCAATTGATTAGCCCATGCAAGTTAGCTAATATCCCTGCGTGAGCGATAAGGTAGTCAACATGCACGCGGCCAAAACGCACCTCTCGCAGCTCGTAGCGCGCGCGGAGAAAGGCGAGCGCATCCTTATCGCGAGGGCCGGCAAGCCGGTGGCCGAGCTCGGACCTGCACGCAGGGTGCGCAAGGCAGCTCTGCCGCCTGAGGATCCGCTGTTGAATCTGGAGCAGTTTGCCCTCGATGGTCCGGGCGAGAGGTTGACGAATGCTGAGATCGATCGCGCACTCTATGGCAAGTCGTGACGCGCTTGTCGATACCACCGGTCTTTGCGCCCTCATCAATCGCAATGATCCCGCCCATGGCGCGGCGCGCGCCGCGGTGGGCAAACTGCTGCGCGACGGGAGGCGGTTGGTAGTCACCGACTACGTCATCGATGAATCGGCAACGTTCGCCAAAGCGCACGGCGGCGCCCAGCTCGCAGGCCGGGTACTCGAGCTGATCGAGCAGAGCCATGGATTTCGGATCGAGTGGATCGGACCAGAGCGATTCGAGGCGACGAAGGCCTTTTTCCGCCGCCACGCGGATCACGGTTACTCGTTCACCGACTGCAGCAGCTTTGTCGTCATGCGGGAGCTGCGCCTTACACATGCGCTGACCAGCGACCGGCACTTCACGGAGGCGGGATTGGAAGTGTTGTTGCCGGTTTCCTGAGCTGCCTCAAGTCTGGTGCGCCACCGCGAACGCCGCGAGCGCCGCGAGCGCCTCGCGATACGGCGAGGGTGGCACGGCCTGCAGGGCAAGCGTCGCCTGCTTCGCCTCGCGCCGTGCGAGGCCTTCCGCGTAGTCGAGCCCGCCCGTCGACTCGATCGCCACGATGATCGCGTCGAGTTGCTCGAGCCCGCCGTGTTCGATTGCCGCGCGAATCTGCGCCTGCTGTTCCTCGTTCCCCATGCGCAGCGCGTGGATGAGGGGCAGCGTCGGCTTGCCTTCGGCAAGGTCATCGCCGACATTCTTGCCGCGTGCCGCGGGGTCCGAACGGTAGTCGAGCACGTCGTCGATCAGCTGGTAGGCCGTACCGAGGTGGCGCCCGTAGCGGCGCAGTGCGTCCTGCACGTCGCTCGTCGCGTTCGCGAGCACCGCAGCGACCTGCGCGCCCGCCTCGAAGAGGCGCGCTGTCTTGCGGTAGATGACTTCGTGGTAGCGCTGCTCGGTCGTCTCCGGATCATGTGCGTTCATCAACTGCAGCACTTCGCCTTCGGCGATCACATTGGTTGCGTCGGCCATGATTTCCATGACCTGTTGCGAGCCGATCGCGGCCATCATCTGGAAGGCGCGCGAGTAGACGAAGTCGCCCACCAGCACGCTCGCCTGGTTGCCGAAGATGGCGTTTGCAGTCTCGCGGCCTCGCCGTTTCGAAGAGCCATCCACGACATCGTCGTGCAGCAGCGTCGCGGTGTGGATGAATTCAATGAAGGCAGCGGCCTCGGTGTGGCGGCGGCCTCCGGCGCCGCAAGCGCGCCCGGCGAGCACCACGAGCAATGGACGCAGGCGCTTGCCGCCGCCCGAGATGATATGTTCGGCGACCTGGTCAACGAGCGGGACGGTGCTTTTGAGGCTCGCACGTACCACGTCGTCGACGGCGGCGAGGTCGGCGCGCACCAGGGCGCGGATTTGCTCGAGGGTCATCCCGGTAGCGTATCAGGACCGTGCGGCAGCGCCTTGCCAAGGCGCTGTTTTCATTGACGAATCAGCAGTTTGACCGCGCCCGGGCCGCTGAGTACACTACGCGGCCTTTTTCAGGAGCTTTGCGATCATGTACGCGGTCATCGCCACGGGCGGCAAGCAGTATCGGGTGGAGAAGGGCCAGGTGCTGCGCATCGAGAAGCTCGACGCGGAGCCAGGTGCCACGGTCACGTTTGATCAGGTGCTGCTCGTCGGCGCCGGCAGCGACGTGAAGGTCGGTTCGCCGCTGCTCGCGGGCGCGAAGGTGACGGGCACGGTCGAGCGCCACGGCAAGGGCGACAAGGTGAGCGTCGTCAAGTTCCGCCGCCGCAAGCATTACTTGCGGATGAAGAACCACCGCCAGCTCTTCACCGAAGTCAAGGTTACGGAGATCGTCTGAGATGGCACACAAGAAAGCGGGCGGCAGCACTCGCAACGGCCGCGAATCCCACAGCAAGCGCCTCGGCGTGAAGAAGTTCGGCGGTGAAGCCGTGCTCGCCGGCAACATTCTCGTGCGCCAGCGCGGCACCGAATACCGCGCCGGCCCGAATGTCGGCATGGGCACAGACCACACGCTGTTCGCTCTGAAGACCGGCACCGTCAGGTTCGCGGTCAAGGGCGAGACCCAGCGCCGCTACGTGAGCGTCGACGCGGCGTAACGCGTCCGGCCACGGCGTCACAACGAGAACCCCGGCCCAGTGCCGGGGTTTTTATTTCATGAAATTCGTCGACGAAGCGCGCATCAAGGTGCAGGCCGGCAACGGCGGGCGCGGCAGCGCGAGCTTCCGCCGGGAGAAGTTCGTGCCGTTCGGCGGCCCTGATGGCGGCGACGGTGGCCACGGCGGGAGTGTGTTTCTGCTCGCTGCCGAGGGCATCAACACGCTTGCCGACTTTCGCATCGAGCGTACCTTCAAGGGCGAGCACGGCGAGCCAGGCAGCAGCAATGGCTGCACCGGCCGCGGTGGCGAAGATTGGCATGTCACGGTGCCCGTGGGCACCCTCGTGCGCGACAGCGACACGCAGGAGACCCTCGGCGACCTGACACGCGCAGGGCAGGAGTTGCTCGTCGCCCACGGCGGCAAGGGTGGCTGGGGCAACACACGCTTCAAGTCGAGCACCAACCGTGCGCCGAGGCAGTTCGGGCCGGGGTTGCCCGGCGAGAAGCGCACGCTTGAACTCGAGCTGAAAGTCATCGCGGACGTGGGACTGCTCGGTCTGCCAAACGCGGGCAAGTCGACGTTGATCCGCTCGGTATCCGGCGCGCGCCCCAAGGTGGCGGACTATCCGTTCACCACCCTCTATCCGAACCTCGGTGTGGTCTATGTCGGGCAGCACCGCAGCTTCGTGATGGCCGACATTCCCGGGCTCATTGAAGGTGCCGCCGAGGGCGCGGGCCTCGGCATCCGCTTCCTGAAGCATCTGCAGCGCACGAAAGTGCTGCTGCACCTCGTCGATATCGCACCGCTCGACCCGGCAGCCGATCCGGTGAAGGACGCGCGCGCGATTATCGCGGAACTGAAGAAATTCAGTGCCGACCTCGCGGCGAAGCCGCGCTGGCTCGTGCTCAACAAGCGCGATCTGCTGCCGAACGAAGCGGCGGAGGCCAAGGCGCGCGACATCGCGCGCCGGCTGCGTCACAAGGGCCCGAAGTTCCTCATTTCAGGTGTCACGGGCGAGGGTACGAAGGCGCTGTGCGAGGCTGTCATGCAACACCTCGAGAGCGAGCGCGCGAGGACTCTTACCCCATCTTCTTGATGCGCGCGGAGAGGCGGCTCTTGTGGCGGGCGGCCTTGTTGCGGTGGATCTTGCCCTTCGAGGCGAGCGCATCGACGAGGGACGTGGCCTCGCGATGTGCGGTAGTCGCGGCGGCCTTGTCGCCCTTGCCGACTGCGGCGACGACATTGCGCAGCCCCGAACGTGCGCGCGAACGCAGGGCCACATTGCGGGCGCGGTGCTTTTCGGCCTGGCGAGCGGCTTTTTCGGCGGATTTCGTATTGGCCACGGGGTCTCCGGAGGCAGGTCGACGCGATTTTTGGGGCGCGTAGTGTGCGGAGCGCCTCCCGCCTTGTCAATGCGGCCCGGCGCGCGGGCGGGCCTGTCCGGTATAGTCGGAACCCGTGACTTTTCACCCGTTTTCCGCATGAGCCGCGCACTTCTGAAGAGCACCAGCGTCGTCGGCGTCACGACGCTCATATCGCGGATCACGGGGCTCGTTCGGGACATGGCGCTGTCGCAGGTCTTCGGTGCAGGGCTCCTGATGGATGCCTTCCTCGTTGCGTACAAGATCCCGAACTTCCTGCGGCGCCTCTTCGCCGAGGGTGCCTTCTCGCAGTCGTTCGTGCCGGTGATCTCGGAGTATCGCGTCAAGCGCACGCCGGACGAGGTACGGACGCTCGTGGGCGGTACTTCAGGAACGCTTGGCGGGGTGCTGCTCGTCGTCACAGTCATCGGGGTGATCGGCGCGCCGCTGCTGATCCTGCTTTTCGCGCCGGGGTTCACCCGGCACGACGACAAATATGACCTCGCCGTCGAAATGCTGCGGTGGACTTTCCCATACCTGTTCTTTGTTTCGTTGACGGCACTTTTCAGCGGCGTGCTGAACAGCTACGGGCGCTTTGCGGTGCCGGCGTTCACGCAGGTCATCATGAACGTGGTGATGATCTTCTTTGCGGTCGTGCTCGCAGCCAATGCCGCGAACCCCGGCGTCGTGCTCGCGATCGGTGTGTTCGTGAGTGGCGTACTGCAGGTGCTGTTCCAGTTGCCCGCCGTCGCGAGACTCGGGCTGCTCGGCCGACCGCGATGGCAGCCGCGTGCCGAAGGTGTGCGGCGCATCGGACGGCTGATGGTGCCCGGCATCCTCGGCTCCTCGATGGCGCAGGTGAGCCTGCTGCTTGACACGATCATTGCGTCCTTCCTGATGTCGGGCAGCATTTCCTGGCTCTATTTCGCCGATCGGCTGATGGAGTTTCCGCTCGGTGTCTTCAGCATCGCGCTTGCCACCGTGATCCTGCCGGGGCTCTCGGTGCATCACGCGCAGCAGTCGATGGATCGCTTTGCAGGCACGCTCGACTGGGCGCTGCGCCTCACGGTGCTGCTCGCGACGCCCGCGGCGGTGGGCCTGCTCGTGTTTTCGGGGCCGCTCACGGCCACGATCTTTGGCTACGGCCGCTTCGGCCTGCGCGATGTGCAGATGGCCTCTTACGCGCTGATGGCGTATTCGTGGGGCCTCCTGATGTTCAGTCTCGTCAAGGTGCTTGCGCCGGGCTATTTCGCGCGCCAGGACACGCGCACTCCGGTGCGCGTCGGCATCATTGCGCTCGCGGTGACCATGACGCTCAACGTGGTCGTCGTGCTTCCGGCCAAGTGGCTCGGCTTCCCGATTCCGCACGTGCTGCTCGCGACTTCCACGTGCGCCGGTGCCGCCGTAAATGCGTTCCTGCTCTGGCGGGGCCTGCGCCGCAGTGGCATTTACCGGGCCTCCCCCGGCTGGGCAATGTTTCTGTGGCGCGTGTTGGCCGCCAATATCGCGATGGCGGTGCTGCTCGGGTGGTTCGCCGGCGATCTCGGGGAGTGGACGGCGCTCGGCGCGCTCGATCGCGCGGTGAAGTGCGGTCTGGGCATCGCCGCGGGCGCAGCGCTTTATTTTGCTGTGCTGATCGCCACTGGCCTTCGATATGGCCACCTGCGTAACCGCCCAATATAATCATGAAGTTGATTCGCGGACTGCCGGTGCTGCACGACTCCCGCCAAGGGGTTGTCGTGACGCTCGGCGCGTTCGACGGGTTGCATCTCGGGCACCAGGCGCTGATTGCGCGGGCCCGCGAGCGGGCGCGCGAGCGCAACGCGCGTTCGATGATGCTTACCTTCGAACCGATGCCGCGTGAGTACCTGCAACCGGACTCGGCGCCGGCACGGCTCACGAATTTCCGCGAGCGCTGGCGGCTTGCGGCGGCGAGCGGGCTCGATGAGCTTTGCGTGCTGCGCTTCGGCGCGCGACTGCGAGGGCTCACGGGCGAAGCCTTTGCGCAGCGTCTCGCGCAGGCTTTCGGCGCCACGGTCATCGTGGTGGGCCATGATTTTCGCTTCGGCCGCGACGGCACCGGTACGGCCGAAGGGCTTGCAGCCTGCGGGCAGCGCCTCGGCTTTGAGGTCGAGGTGGTTGCGCCGGTGAAGGGCGAGGGCGAGCGCGTGAGCAGCACCGCCGTGCGGGAAAGTCTCGTGGCGGGCGATTTTTCGCGTGCAGCGCTCCTCCTCGGTCGGCGCTACACGATGCGCGGGCGCGTGACGCGCGGTGCGCAACTCGGTCGCACGCTCGGCTTTCCGACGGCGAACCTGCGCCTGAAACGCCGCCGCGCGCCGCTCGGCGGCATCTTCGCCGTGCTCGTGCACGGCGTGGCGAGCGGGGCGTGGCCTGGCGTCGCGAGCCTTGGCACGCGGCCCACGGTGGCAGGCGTCGAGCCCTGGCTCGAGACGTTTCTGTTCGATTTCGCCGCCGATCTTTACGGGCGCGAGATCGAGGTCGAGTTCGTCGCGAAGATCCGCGACGAGGCGCGCTTCGATTCGCTCGATGCGATGGTCGCGCGGATGCACGAAGATGTGAGCGAGGCGCGCCGCCTGCTCGCGGGCTGACAGGATTGCAAGGAATTCGAGTGGTTGACTACAAGCACACAATCAATCTTCCGCAGACCGGCTTTTCGATGAAGGCCGATCTTGCGCAGCGCGAGCCGAAGATGCTCGCCGACTGGCAGGCTCGCGACCTCTACGGCAAGGTGCGCGCGGCGTCGAGAGGGCGCCCGCGCTTCGTGCTGCACGACGGCCCGCCGTATGCAAATGGCGCGATCCACATTGGTCACGCGGTCAACAAGATCCTGAAGGACATCATCGTCAAGGCGCGCTCGCTCGATGGTTTCGACGCGCCCTACATCCCCGGCTGGGACTGTCACGGACTGCCGATCGAGCACGCGGTCGAGAAGAAGCACGGCAAGCCCGGGCAGAAGCTCGACGCGAACGCGTTTCGCGCCGCCTGTCGCGCGTTCGCCCGCGAGCAGGTGGACCTGCAGCGCACCGACTTCAAGCGGCTCGGGGTGCTCGGCGACTGGGACAATCCGTATCTGACCATGAACGCGGCGTATGAGGCCGAGCAGATTCGCGCCTTCGGCCGCATCGTGCACAACGGGCATCTCTATCGCGGCGCGAAGCCCGTGCACTGGTGCCTCGACTGCCGCTCGGCGCTCGCCGAGGCCGAGGTCGAGTACGAAGAACACACTTCCCCGGCGATCGATGTCGAGTTCCGCGTCGTCGACCTGCGCGACCTCGAGCGGCGCATCGGCCAGCCCACAGGTGGCCTCGGCGACGTGCCGGTCTCCATCGTCATCTGGACGACGACGCCGTGGACCTTGCCTGCCAATGAAGCCGTCGCATTGCGCGCTGCCTTTCGCTACACGCTCGTCGAGGTCGAGACAGCCACCGGCCGCGAGCGGTTGATTCTCGCGAGCGAGCTGTGTGACGCAAGCCTCGCCCGCTACGGCCTGCGCGGGCTCGAGCGGCTCGCGGAGTTCGACGGCGTTGCGCTCGAGCGGCTCGAGCTCGCGCATCCGTTCCTCCCGAAGCGCGTGCCGGTGATCCTCGGCGATCACGTCACGCTGGAAGCCGGCACCGGGGCCGTGCATACCGCGCCGGCGCACGGCCAGGAGGACTTTGTCGTCGGCCAGCGCTACGGTCTACCGGTCGTCAATCCGGTCGGCCCGGACGGACGCTTTCTGCCAGGCACGCCGCTGGTCGGCGGTCAGCGCTGCAACGAAGCGAACGCGGCGATCGTGCAGACGATCGCAGAGGCGCAGCGACTGCTGCAGCACATGCCTTACCAGCACAGCTACCCGCACTGCTGGCGGCACAAGACGCCGGTGATCTTTCGTGCGACACCTCAGTGGTTCATCAGCATGGAGCAGCGCAACCTGCGCGCGCACGCGCTGCGTGACATCAAGACGGTCAAGTGGACGCCGGCGTGGGGTGAGCAGCGCATCACAGGCATGATCGAGAACCGGCCGGACTGGTGCATCTCCCGCCAGCGCACCTGGGGCGTGCCGATCACGCTCTTCGTGCACAAGGAAACCGGCGCGCTGCACCCGGATACGCTCGCGCTCATGGGCAAGGCCGCCGATCGCGTCGCGCAGGGCGGCATCGAGGCGTGGTTCGCGCTCGATGCCGCAGAGCTGATCGGCGCGGATGCGGGCCGCTACGAGAAAGTCACGGACGTCATGGATGTATGGGCCGACTCGGGCCTCTCGTTCGAATGTGTCGGCGCGCAGCGCCCGGAGATCGAGGCGCCGGTCGATCTGTATCTCGAGGGGTCGGACCAGCATCGCGGCTGGTTCCACAGCTCGCTGCTGATGTCGGAGGCATTGCACGCGCGGGCACCCTACAAGGGTGTGCTCACCCACGGTTTCACCGTGGACGAGAAAGGCCGCAAGATGTCCAAGTCGCTCGGCAACGTGGTTCTGCCGCAGAAAGTGATGGCGACGCTCGGCGCGGATGTGCTGCGCCTGTGGGTTGCCTCGACCGACTACGCGAACGAGATTGGCGTGTCCGACGAGATCCTGAAGCGCACGGCGGATTCCTACCGGCGCATGCGCAACACGGTGCGTTTCCTGCTCGGCAACCTGCACGGCTTCGATCCGGCGCTGGACCAAGTGGCGCCTGCCGATCTCGTGGAGCTCGATGCCTGGGCGATCGCGCGCACGCGAGAGCTGCAGGCGGAAATCATCACTGCGTACCGCGACTACGCGTTTCACCTCATCTATCAGAAAGTGCACAACTTCTGCATTGTCGATCTCGGCGGGCTTTATCTCGATGTGCTGAAGGATCGGCTTTACACGACGCCTGCGAAGAGTCATGCACGCCGCTCCGCGCAGACCGCGATGTTGCACATCGTCGAGGCCATGGTGCGCTGGCTCGCGCCGATCCTCTCGTTCACGGCGGAAGAGATCTGGCAGTATCTGCCGGGCAAGCGCGGCGAGTCGGTGCAGTGCGAGCTCTGGCATGCGTTGCCGGAAGTGCCCGCGAGCGCCATCGCCTGGCCGGCGTTGCTCGCACTGCGGGCTGCCGTGACGCGCGAGCTCGAGAAATTGCGCGACACGGGCGCGATTGGCGCGCCGCTCGAGGCGCAGGTGGACGTGTGGTGCTCTCCGGCCGAATACCCGAAGCTCTCGGTGCTCGGTGACGAGTTGCGCTTCCTGCTGATCACCTCGGCCGCACGCATCCATGAGGGCGTGCCGCCACCCGACAGCGTGCAGGTGGGAGAAGGAGTCGCCATCCGCGTTGCGCCGACGAAGGCTACGAAGTGTGTGCGCTGCTGGCATCGGCTCGAAGATGTCGGCAGGCACGCCGAACACCCTGAACTCTGTGGCCGTTGCGTGACCAATGTGACGGGCGCAGGTGAGACGAGGCGCTACGCATGAGCGGCTGGCGCTGGCTGCCACTGTCGGCATCGATCATCGTGCTCGACCAGGCGAGCAAGGCGTGGATTGAGCGTCACTTCCAGCTCTACGAGAGCGTCACGCTGCTGCCTGTGCTCGATATCACACGCCTGCACAATCCGGGCGCCGCGTTCAGCTTCCTCGCGGGCGCCGGCGGCTGGCAGCGCTGGTTCTTCACGGGGCTCGCGCTCGTCGTAAGTGTCGGCATTCTCGTGTGGCTGCGCGGCGTGCACGCGCGTGCCCAGGCCTGGCTCGCTTGTGGTCTCACGTTGATACTCGGTGGGGCGCTCGGCAATGTGATCGACCGCATGCGGCACGGTTTCGTCATAGACTTCGTGCATGCGCACTGGAACGACGCCTGGTTTCCGGCCTTCAACGTGGCGGATGCCGCGATCACGGTCGGCGCGGCCTGCATGATCATCGACGCGCTGCTGGAATCGCGGCGGTGAAGATCCTGCTCGCCAATCCCCGCGGCTTCTGCGCCGGTGTCGATCGGGCGATCGACATCGTCGAACGCGCGATCGAACTCTTTGGCGCACCGATCCACGTGCGGCACGAAGTCGTGCACAACCGCTACGTCGTCGAGCGGCTGCGCGAGCTCGGCGCCGTCTTCGTCGATGAACTGGATGAAGTACCTGACGGCGCAACGGTGATTTTCTCCGCGCACGGCGTCTCGCACGCGGTCGAGGTCGAGGCGGAGCGGCGTGGCTTGACTGTTTTCAATGCGACCTGCCCGCTCGTCACCAAAGTGCACATGGAAGTGGCGCGTTTCGCGCGGGAAGCGCGCGAGGTGATCCTGATTGGCCACGAGGGGCACCCCGAGGTCGAGGGCACGATGGGGCGCTTCGATGCTTCACATGGCGGGCGCATCGTGCTCATCGAGTCCGTCGAGGATGCCGAAAGCGTCGCGATCCGCGATCCCGCGCGTCTCGCCTTCGTGACGCAGACCACGTTGTCGGTCGATGACACGGCGGGAATCGTCGCGGCACTGCGCCACCGCTTTCCCCAGCTCGCAAGTCCCCGCAAGGAGGACATCTGTTATGCGACGCAGAATCGCCAGGACGCCGTGAAGCAGCTGCTCGCCGAGTGCGACGTGCTCATCGTCGTCGGTTCGGTGACGAGTTCCAACTCGAACCGCCTGCGCGAGCTTGCGGATCGCGCCGGCGTGCCGGGGTATCTCGTCGATGGCCCGGACGATCTGCGGTCTGAATGGTTTGCGGGCCGGCAGACGGTGGGCGTCACGGCCGGCGCCTCGGCGCCCGAGGTCCTTGTGCAGCAGGTGATCGATCGCCTGCGCAGTTGGGGCGGGGTGGCGCCCGTCGAGATGCGGGGTAGGGAAGAGCACGTCGTATTCGTCTTACCCAAGGCGCTGCGCGCCAACGCGCCGGAATCTTCCGAAGGAGGGTAAGCGCATGAGGGGCCGGTCCACCGTATCAAGCGTCGTCTGCCTCGTTACAGCCGCGCTCCTCCTGCCGTTCACAGCGGCCGACGCGAGTGACTATCGTCATTACGTCACGGGCGACCTCACGGCGCCGGCACCGGGCAAGGTCAGCGGCGGGCTGCTGCTGATGGGTGGCGGCGATCGCAATTTCGACGCGCTGCGCTGGTTCGTGGCGAAGGCAGGCCATGGCCACCTCGTCGTGCTGCGCGCGTCGCAGGCTGCCGAAGTCGCCGACGAGTTCTACACCGAAGTGGGCGGTCTCGCCTCGGTGGAAACCTTCGTGTTCGAGGGTCGCGGTGCGGCGAGCGATCCGAAGATCCTCGCGGCGCTCGCGCAGGCCGACGGCATTTTCATCGCGGGCGGCGACCAGGCGCGCTACGTGCGCTTCTGGAAGGGCACGCCCGTGGCCGCCGCGCTCGATGCGCATGTCGCCGCAGGCAAGCCGCTCGGCGGCACGAGCGCGGGCCTCGCGATTCTCGGCGAGTATCTCTACGGAGCCATGGATGACGGCAGCATCACCTCGCCCGAGGCCATGGCCGATCCGCTCGGTCCGGCCGTGACCCTCGAGGGCGATTTCCTGCATCTCGCGCTGTTGCGCGGCATCGTCACCGACACGCATTTCAAGGAGCGCAACCGTCAAGGGCGACTGCTCGCATTCCTCGCCAAAGCCGATCGTCCGCTCTGGGGCCTCGGCGTCGATGAGAGCGCGGCGCTCGCAGTCGAGCCTGACGGCACGGCGCGCATCTATGCCACCGATCCTGACGGTGCGGCCTGGCTCTACAAGGGTGGTTTCAGCGAGAGGCAGGATGCAGGCAAGCCGTTGCATCTGCGCCGGGTTACCGCGATCGGCATCGGACACGGATCGGTGCTGCATCTTGTCGAACGGCGGGTGGATCAGCCTGTGTTCCAGCGCGCCTTCACGGTGGTCGATGGGCGCCTGTCCGAAGTACCGCTCTGGTCGCTCGCGATCCACGGCGGCGCGGGCGTGATCGAGCGCGGGAAGCTCCCGGCGCAGGCAGAGCAAGCCTATCGCGCCAGCCTCGAAGAGGCGCTGCGTGCGGGCGGCACCGTGCTCGCGGCGAACGGCAGCGCGCTCGACGCGGTCGAGGCGGTGGTACGGGTTCTCGAAGACAACCCGCTGTTCAATGCAGGGCGCGGAGCGGTGTTCACGGCAGACGGTCGCAATGAGCTAGACGCGGCGATCATGGACGGCGCAACGGAGAAGGCCGGCGCCGTCGCCGGCGTCACTCGCACCCGCCACCCCGTGAGCCTCGCGCGCGCGGTCATGGAGAAATCCCCGCACGTGATGCTCGCGCGCGACGGTGCAGACAGGTTTTCGCTCGAAGCCGGCCTCGAGCAGGTCGACCCTTCGTGGTTTCGCACCGAGGAGCGCTGGCAGCAACTGCTGCAATGGCGGGCGAAACGCAAGGCCGCAGTGGCTCTCGACCCGACCCATGCCTATGGCACGGTCGGCGCCGTCGCACTCGACAGCGCAGGCCACCTCGCTGCCGCGACTTCGACCGGTGGCACCACCGGCAAGCGCTGGGGGCGCATCGGCGACTCGCCGATCATCGGTGCAGGCACCTACGCGAAAGATGGTGCCTGCGCGGTGTCCGCCACCGGCACGGGCGAGTATTTCATTCGCGAGAGCGCCGCGCGCCAGGTGTGCGATCGCGTAACCTGGCAGGGCTCGGGCATCGTGAAAGCCGCGCATGACACGATCATGGCGGTCGGCGCCATCGGCGGCGATGGCGGCCTCATTGCGATGGGCGCAGACGGCACCCCGGCCTTCGCGATCAACGATCTCGGCATGTATCGCGGCCGGATCGCGGCAGGAGCACCACCTCGCACGGCGGTGTATGCGGATGAGAAGTTCGCCGACTGATTGCGGCGTCAATGCTTTGGTATGGGGCTGATATCCGGGTGAACGAATTCCTGCCGTGCCTTGGCTGAAAAGAGTACATCAGCAGAGTAGTGCGTCAGCATGATCCGGCTATTGAGCAGGCTCGGATTGCGGCTCATGAAGTCCGCCGCCGATTGACAGCGGCTGCATTCGTTCATGAAGTGCGAGACGGCCATGATCCAGGCGCGCGTGATCGTCTCATGGTACTTGCCGTGGCCGACCCCGAGATGATCGAGATAGCCGAGCAGAGAGTCCTTCATGCGTTCGGCGGCCGAATCCACGGGCGACTCGCACAGATAGACGTAGGCGAGACGAACATGGGCGGCGTGATCGAAGGCTTCAGGCGCAAGCTCGTACGTCTCGAGCGATCGCGCGAATGCCAGATCCTCTGGCGAGGCTGTGTGTCCTTCCGTCATGGGGTTACCGGCCGCATCTCTGCATGGTCCGCTGCATCGCGTTGCCAAGTGCGCTATTCCCACAGTGGGGTATTGCACCTACATTGAGACTGGCGCCATGGCTAACCGAACCATGGAACGTATCCTCAGTGAAGCGCACGAGTTACCCGAGGCCGAGCGGGGTGAACTGGCGCAGGGGCTGGTGAGGAGTCTGGATGGGCCCTTCGATGCTTCCGCCAGTAGCGTCTGGGATGATGAAATCCTGCGTCGCACGAAAGCCTTGGAGGCTGGCACCATTCCTCACGGCCGCGCACCAGTGTTAGCGGTCATACTCGACCACGCCAATAGCCTGGCTTTAGGCGCCGATGCGAAACCGCAATGATGCGCAAGACATCTCCATCTACGCGATACATGAATGCAAACGGAAAACGGCGCATCGGGAATCTTCGGTGACGTTCATCGAGAACTTCCCCAATGCTCGACGTGTCGCAGAGCAACTCGGCCAAACGCTGCGCTTCTGCAAGGAGTTCGGCACCAAGCCCCGCGCCGCGAAGTTCTCCGAGGGTCACTGCCGCTGCGAACTCCTGCTCCGCTGCGGAGTGAAACTCGGACCTCATTTCTTGATTTGCTCTCGGAGGCGGGCAAAGACCTGTTCAGAAGGAGTGGTCTTGGCCGTGCCGGAATCTATTTCGTCGGAACGGCGGCGTACTTCGTCCAGCCATGCGGCCTCAACATCTGGGTACGCAGGGCCGTCGAGCTCTTCCCAAAGCACGCGCAGCAACGTCTCTTTCTCAGCCGTGCTGAGGGAACGAACCTCGTCCTCAATTATGGCAAGCGGGCGGGCCATGCCTTGGACGGTACCAGCGACGACATATGGTCGCAACACACCTTAATCGTGACCGCTTGGAGTTCGTGTTCGGCCCGAAACCCTGAAGTTGGGAAGCCTGGAATGCTTGTACGACCGGCACAGAACTGAACGTGCGGACGCGCGAAGGTCTTCACCCATGCCGCGATGTCGTATTCGAAGCGAGCCCAAATGCCTGCGATCATCGTTTCCTGCTGCCACTATTACTTGTTCAGGCATATCGTCGCACAACTGCCGACAGACCCACCTCACGCACCTCCCCCGGCGCGCCTTTCGTGCGCCAGTGGGCGGGGCGAGGTCCGGTGACGAGCGTGGAGAGCGCCGAGTGGCGGCGGGCAGAGCGAGGCGACCGCGACGATTCTGCTTCTGACTATCGAATGCGCCGAGCGCCGCCGCCATGAGGGCACAGCGCCGCAGGCGCTGCGCTCGACCCGCGAGGAGCCGGACCTCGCCCCGCCCACTGCCGCGCGGACGCGCGCGAATCAGTCTGCCCCCGGCCTCTCCCAATAGGTGCGCACGACACCGCCGGGCTGCACGCACTTGCGCAACACTTCGACGCCCACCACACAGATGGCCCGGCGCCCGAGTTCGTCCAGATCGCCGTTGCCGCCACCCTGGCCAGAACCCCCGCCGCCACCGCCTCCGCCGCCACCGCCCGAGCCGGCAACCGTTTCGTAGGCGAAGCTCACTTCGCCGGCGATGCCAGACTGGGCGAGATCGGTGAAGAGGTCGTCCGCGGTGAGTTGCTGGTCGTCGTTGAAATCGATTGCTGGCCTGCCTGAGTCGACGCCAAGCGCATAGACGCGATTGCGCCCGGAGGCGGGCAGGCAGGGATCCAGCTGCGATGGTGGGGTCGGCTGATACGACGGGAACAGGATCACGCCGCTTATGGTCAGCGCCTCGGCCAATACCTTTTCGCCCGACAGGTCACCATTCAGCCGCAGGTCGAGGGTCCAGCCGCGTGCCTGCGTGGGTACGGGCGTGACACCCGGGTTGCTGGTGATGTCGATCAGGTCGGCATTCGTGACCGGCGTGAACGAGTTGTAGTCTGCCTGGGTCAGCTTCGCGAACGGCAGCTTGTCGCGAAGCGAGTAGAAGCGGTCACGCGTGGCGGTGCTGAGCGGGTGGCCACGGTAGCCCGAGCCGATCGCGAGGTTGTAGTACGGGTCGGCGCCGCGGCGCTGGATCAGCGCGATGTCGGGCGTGTAATAGAAGCGCCGGTTGTCGACGGGAGTGGGCGTCGCCAGGTCGCCCGCGCCGAGGCTCGCGAATACGCCGCCCGTGACGAGGCTGTTGCGGCTCGCACCGTTGAAAATGTCGAAGCGGAAGACGCGCCCGCCCATGTCGGCTGCGTACATGCGGTCGGCGAAGCCGTCGCCATCAATATCGGCGACCTGCACGCGGCCCGGAATCGAGTTGCGCATGCGGTCGAGTTCGAGATCGGGAGTGCCGGCGCCGCCCGGTCCGCCCGCGTACCACAGCAGCGAGCCGCTCGCGGCATCGACCATGTAGATGCGATGGCCGATGGCATCGGCGACATACGGGCCGTTCTCCTGCGCGCCGTCGTAGCCGCCGCCGAAGATCAGCACCAGGTTCTCGCCATTCTGCGTGGCGCCGTTCACGCGCACGCGCGCGATGGCGGGCGCCGACCAGGTCTCGCCGATTCCTGGCAGCTCGGAGGGCCCGATCTTCCAGCGCAGACGCGGATTGTCGCGATCGGTGACATCGAGCGCGTAGTAGGTGCTGCCGCCCCGGCGCATGCCGAAGTAGATCCACACGCGATCGCCGGCGGCGGCGTCGACGATTCCGTCGAGATTGGCGTCGAACTTGAGCACGCGCACGTCGCCGTCGAGGCCGTAGGAGCGCGACGCGACACCGGCATTGCGATAGAGATCGGGCAGGCGCGCGAGGAGCTCGGGCGGGATGAAGGACCAGAGCTCGGCACCGGTGCGTGCGTCGACGGCATGCAGGAAGCCATCGTTCGTCGGCACGAACACGAGCGCATCCTGCACGTCGGGCGAAGCGGGTGTCCCGCCGTAGGTCACGAGCGCGGGCCGCGCGTGCAGCGGATCGCCCATGAAACGGTGCATCTCGTTCGTGTCGCCATCGGCGTCTTCATCCTGCACGTCGATGCCGCGCGCCCAGTCGATCAGCTGGTCGCGGGTCGGCGAGGGCGCGCTGGCGAGGCCGAGCAGCGAGTCGGTGAGCGCGGTGTTGCTGCGTTCGAAGCGATTGGCGACGACCGTGAGACTGCGGTTGCCGGAACCGTCCACGAGTGTATACATGCGGCGTGCGGCCTCATCCGGCATGCGACTGACGGCGCCGCCGGCTTCGACGTTGTCGCCATCGGCTGCTGCCGACCAGAAGCTCCGGATGCCCTGACGGAAAAAGCCGGTGGCCGGATCGACCGCATCGTTGCCCGAGGCATCGACGATTCGCCCGTCCCGGAAGCCGTACTTCTTCAGGTTCCCCGGCCAGTGGGCGGTCGCCTCGGGGTTGAACACCGAGATATACAGGTCGTTCAGGGTCTCGGTGCGGTTGAACGCATTGATCGACACCGAAGGGGTGGTGAACGTGGAACTCGTCTGCAGGATGTCGCCGACGATCGCCTGCAAGGTCGTGGTGAGGTTCGCGACGTTGTCCGCGGAATAGGCCTGACCACCGCCACGCGTCGCGGTCTGATCGAGCAGCGTGGAGCCCTCGACGTCGGGTCCGAAGCCGACGGTGTAGGTTGTCACGTTCTGCTGACCGGGGAGAGCGCTCGACAGGTCTGCGTCGTGCAGATACTGCGTCATGTCGGCAAGGCACGCGCCGTCGCCCGTTCCACTGCAGCCGCCACCGACCAGCGAAGCGTAGCCCGGCAGCGCCGGAATGAGGGCGTTGGCTCCGGTGTCCAGCGTGGGCTCGCCATCGGTGAGCAGGATCGCGAAGTTGCGCTGACACTGATACGCGATCGGCGATTGATAGCGCGAGGCATCCTGCGGGTCGCGGGACGCGGGCACGCTGGGAGATGGAGTACCTCCCACCTCGGACTGTGCGCCGTATGCGACGGCGCGACCGGCGAAATACTGGCCGGCCTCATACATCGTTTCCGAGAGTGGCGTGAAGCCGTCGGCCGTGAGCGAGTTGATATTGTCGACCAGCGAGTCTCGCGCGGTTGCGATGTCGGCGATCTCGTGGATCACCATGCCGCCCTCGGTGTTGCTGCTGAAGCGCATCAGGCCGAGGTTCACATCGCTGATCGATCCCACCAGCGAGGTGGCAACCGCCTGCACGGTCTGCAGGCGCGAAATGGCCGTGGGCACCGGCGGCGAGTAGTACCAGTTCAGCCAGTTCGCGCTATAGAGCGTATAGGTGGACGCAGTGCCCCAGTCGATTTCGCGACTCGGATTCGCCGACCAGGGCGCGCCCGCATCGCCGTTCTGCGCGTAGCGCAGGGAGGAGGTGTCGTCAGGTCCTTGCGTGCCGCTGTCCGCCCGACACTCGACGAGCGAGTCGGGTGCGGCGCCTGAGAGCCGTGACCATGTCGCGCTGACAGGGTCGAAACGCGCCGTATCGCCGGTCCAGCTGCCCGCAAGTCCCGCGAGGCTCGAGCGCGCGGCGGCACACCGGTTCGCGGCGGCGGAAATGCGCGACGGTGAATTGCAGGCAGGAGGCTCGGTGCTTCCAGTGCCACTCTCGCGCCAGTACACGGTGCCCGCGCTGCAGCTGCCGCCGTAAGTCGTGGCCGGGTCGTAGGGCGCGCGCGGCGCCTGCACGGTGCTGCTCATGCTGCCCGAGGTGTCGATGATGAACAGGATGTTCGGCTTGACGTCGCGCAGCGCCGCCTGGTTCACGAAGATCTCGGTGTCGTCGGCGAGCGCCGCGGCGCCCGATGCGAGCGACAGAGCGCCGCACGCGAGCGCGGTTGCCAACCGGGAGCGGTGCGTGCTCATCGCTGTGCTCCCCGCCGCTCGCCGTGAGCTTGCAGAGCAGGAGTCATCGAGCCGCTCGCGATGACGCGGGTGACTTCGTGCGACCGCGCATCGTAGAGGACGGTGACAGCGGAGTCGGGTGCTGCAACGAAACCTGATCGGAGCGCCGCAAGCGCCACGGATTCCTTCGCCACGAAATACCGCGTGCGCGAACTTGTCACGAATGACTGTGGCGCGCAGCCCGCGCAGCGCGTGACGACGAGCATCCCGGCTGCACCCGACGGCAACACGACCGACGATGCCTGCGCTTCGACCGCCTGTTCGAGGACCCAGCGGGGCGGGTCGGCCGCCTGCAATGGCAGCCCAACAAGGGCAAGCCCGGCAAAAAACGCTGCGTGGCGCGATGACATGTTCATTCCCCCAAGGCGCCGAGGCCGGTACCGATCTGCCCGACGCTGCCACCGCCACCGCCGGCGCCGGCGACGATGAAAACACCCTGTACTTGCCGGTCGCGCGCGTTGCGCAGGGAAGTGCCGGAGCTGTCGATTTCGTAGTGCAGGCCGACGAAGCGATCGATGCTCGACTGCGGCAGGCCGGTCTCCTCGCCCACGTAGCGCGTTGCCGTGCTGAACCGGTCGACTCCTGCGGTGCCTACCGGCACGTTGAGCACCTCCGTGGGCGCGGCGCCCGGCACTGTGGGTACTGCGCCGATGTCGGCGATCGCTTCCTCAATGCCGGCCGTCGCTGCCATCGCGGCCGCGCGCCGGTACTGTTCATTGCCGGCCATCACGAGTTCGGTGGTCGCCGTGTTCATGCCCGTGACCGCGAGCAGCGTGAGGATCAGCAGCAGTACGAGGCCGATGACGAGAGCCGCGCCGCGTTCGGTGTTCATAGGGTTCGGGCGTTCTTCAGGGAAATGGTGCGGGACATCAGCACGCGACGAAAGCGCCTGTCGTCACCCGCTGGTGTGTAGTCGACGTCGGCGTATTCGTAGCGGCGGTTGTCTTCGAAGCCAGGCTCAGGGCGATCGGCGCGCACGCGCACCCAGACACGCACGGCGACGACCTGGGCGCGATCGAGGCCCGCGAAGTCGGGATTCACGTAGCGGGTGGCACGGCCGTCGGATTCGGGGATGCCATCGCCATTGGCGTCGGCGGCAGGGTCGATCACGCCATCGTTGTCGTAGTCGCCCGTGTCGATGCCGAACTGCACCTGCAGATCCTCGACGCCAGGCATCACTTCGCTTTCCATGAACTGCGCACCACCGGCCAGGGATTTCACGCGCAGCGACGGCAGGCCGGGGCGGTCGACGGCATCCTGCGAAAGATAGTAGGCGCGTACCAGGAGGTTGTGGATCTCGTTGTCGGCATCGATCGGCCCGGGCGCGTTGCCATCGACGAACAACTGCTGCGCCGAACGGCTGCGCAGGCGCGACGCATAGAGCTGCAGGCGCCCGGCGTCGGGCGCCGATGTCACGGTTTCGACGCGGCGGATCGTCAAGGTGTCGGCGGTGCCCACGGCCCCTGCTCCGTAAGGCGCGCACGAGGCGCCGGCGCCCGGGCCCAGCACGAATGAATCGTTCGAGCCTTGCACGGGCGTGAGCACGTCGACCGCGAAATTGGTGCCGCAGTCGTGCGCGCCCGCCGGCAGATTCGCCACCGCAACCGGCGCGGCTGCCGGAATCGGCCGCTCGCGCATCTGCGCCGCGACCGCGTACACAGTGCCAGGCGACGCACCGCTCACGAAACGGATCGTGTCGGGCGAGTTCGTGAAGCCGTAGTAGCCCGCGAGCTCGATGTCGGGCTCGAGCACCGACAGTACATAGCGGCCGTTCTCCTGCAGACGCGCCACGCTCTCGTTGACGGCATAGGTGGTGCGACCGCGCGAGAACACGTACACGGCGCCGACGATCAGGATCGAACCTATCGCGAGTGCAACCAGGAGCTCAATGAGGCTCAGTCCTCGCTGTGATTGTGGGCGCTTCATGAGATGGGCGGCCTCGGCATCATGACGAGTTCGGTCGAATAGGTGTACGGCTCGTTGATGCCCGGCTCCTGCCAGGCAATCGTGATGCGGTAGCGGTCGGGGCGGCCGGGATTCGCCGCCCGTGTGTGATCCACGACGGCGGCGGCGGTCGCGGGATCTGCCGGCGCGGGCAGAGCATTGCTCACGGCTGCCTGCCAGCGCGCAAGATCGTCCTCCGCAAGCTCGGCGACGCTGCAATTGATGCCCACATCGGCCGCCGTCGGCGCGCAGCGGCGTATGGCCGGTGCGCCCGCGTACGTCGCGGTGTCATACGCATCGCGCGCGTTGCCGTTGGCGAGAATGCGGTCGGCAATGTCACCCGCGAGATTCACCGCGTGCGTGCGCAGGAGGGCCGTGCGGCTGCTGCGCAGGCTCTCGACGAAGAGCCCCGCGATGCCGAGCAGGCCGATCGAGAGCACGACCAGCGCGACGAGCGATTCGACCATGGTGACGCCACGTTCTCTCAGCTGCATGCGAGCCCCCA
>DAORVK010000048.1:0-1734 GCA_035433705.1 Steroidobacteraceae bacterium | reverse complement strand
GCAGTTGTCATCGGGATCAGAGAAGACGATCCAGCCTGAGAAGTCCGCATTGCCCGAGCAGGCAGGCGCAACCGCGAGTGGATCGTCGGTGGCACACAGGGACACCGTGCGCTGCTGTTTCACGGCCTCCGTGCGCGCCCTCTGCACGGCCGTGAGGAAGTCGTTGGCGTCAGCGGTCAAGCGGCCGTTGCGCCGAAATTCCGTGAAGCTTGGCGCGCCGATGGCGAGGATGACGGCCGCGAGCGCGAGCACGATCATCAGCTCGAGCAGCGTGAACCCCCCCTCGAAGACGGACTTCCCCCCCATAGCGGCCGACTATAGCGCCGCGCGTGGCGCCGGCTCACGCAATCCGACGATCGGTACTTCGGACAGGATGAGCGGCGGAGCGCGCGGCGCAAGGGCCGCGCGATTTGACGATAAGCCCGGCAATCGAGTCACGCAGCGTCAGGTGCCGCAAGCTGCAGCGCCGCCGCGCGCCGGGCCGATGCGCAGGCGCGGGCGGCCGGTCTGGCTGACGATGACCGCCCGCGGTGGTACGCCGCCGACCATGCTGCAGAACTCGAAGGTGCTGGTCATCCCCGCGCGTGCAGTTGGCCAGTACGTGACGGCGCTGCGTGTCGCGCGCAGCCGCGTCGGCGCTTCGATTCTGTGCCATCGCAGGAGCGGCTCGCCCGGATCGCGCACCGGGGTGAACTCGGCCCGCGTGTTCTCGAAGACGATCCAGCCGCGCGCTGCGGCGACGCCCCGACCGACACAATGCTCGCCGTCCAATGACAGGCATACGACGGTCGGGACGCCGCCGAGGATGGCGCGGCTTCGGGCGAAATGCAGGGTGCCGAGGAGCTTGTCCGCCCCTGCCGTGACGCCAGTCCGTGCCCGAAGTTTCGCGAAATCCGGGAGTGCGAGTGCCGCCAGAACGGCCACCACCGCAATGACCGTCACGAGTTCCCAGAGGGTGTGGCCGTGAGCTCGCATGGGCCGAGCATGCGCCGGTGCAGCCCCGCAGATGCGACGCGTTTGCAACGAATTTCAACAGATTCATATAATTGACAGATGCACACGTCAGAGATAGCGGAGCGCCTCTACGCCCACGGCATTCAGCCGACGGCACAGCGCCGGCGCATCGCGGCGGTGCTTCTCTCGGCTCCGCAGCACATGTCGGCCGAACAGCTGCTTGCGCAACTCGTCGCGGACGGCGCGCGCGTGTCGAAGGCGACGGTCTACAACACGCTCAACCTGTTCGCGAGCCGCGGGCTCATCCGCCCGCTCACGGTCGACGGCGCGCGCGTCTGGTTCGACTCGAACGTCGAGGCGCACTATCACTTCCACGACGTCGAGAGTGGCGCGCTCACCGATGTCGCAGTGCCGGAAGTGGAGTTCAGCCGCTTGCCGCGGCCGCCCGCAGGGATGGAAGTCGCCGGAATCGATCTCGTGATTCGCCTGCGAAAGGCACCGCCAGGCTGAATTGCCCTGGCAGACCCCGGACATCAGTCCGATTGCCGCGGAATCCGCGTCGTGCCTGGCTGAAGTGTGTCGTCATGCGTGTCCGGCGTGCCGTTCGCTCAAGTTGAAATGTGCCGGCTATGCGCAGCGGCAGGACATCCCGCGGTTGCGGGTTTGCCTCGCTGTGGGGCATTCATTAGAATTCGCGCCCCTCGTGCCGCTTTAGCTCAGCTGGTAGAGCACATCATTCGTAATGATGGGGTCGTCTGTTCGAATCAGACAAGCGGCACC
>DAORVK010000047.1:0-23525 GCA_035433705.1 Steroidobacteraceae bacterium | reverse complement strand
CCCGAGCCCCTCGAGCAATCGACTTCCCACGACCCCCCGCCGCCATCCCGTCAGCACCGCGACGCTCTCGTCCCCGGCTGCGAGCCTTTCGAGCTCGCGACGCGGCGCGAGAACTTCTGCGCTGATACCGGTTTCGCCCGCTGCCTGGCGGGTCAGTTCCGCGAGACGTTTCACCGTGGCAGTGAAGACAGGATCGGGCCGCTCGCGGCGCGGCAGCGGCGGAGGGAGCTCGGGAATCTGCGCCTCGTGGACCAGTTGCAGGAGTTCTGCTCCCGAGCGCTGCGCCACGCCTGTCGGTACTGCCGCGATCGCTGCGAGCGCAGTGGCGTCGCGGGGCACGCTCGCGACGATTTCCTTGAGCGCGGCATCGTCGAGTATCCAGCCGCGCGGGCGATTGCGGTCGATGGCGCGGCGCTCGCGCCACGCCGCGAGCGATTTCGCGAGCCGCTGGCGGCCAGTGTCGAGTGCCTGCACGCCTTTCAGGCGCTGCCAGGCGCAATCCGGGTCGACGACGAAGCTCTCCGGGCTGGCGAGTTCGCGCAGGTCTTCCGCGAGCCACGCTGTGCGCCCGAGCTTGTCGAGGCGTTCGAGCAGGGCGTCGCGCAGGGGTGCGAGGAAGCGCACGTCGTCGAGCGCGTATTCGAGCTGATCCTGGCTGAGCGGTCGCCGCGACCAGTCGGTGCGCGTGTGCGCCTTCGCAAGCTCGTGACCGAGCAGCTTGCGCACGAGCTCGGCGTAGCCCACCTGCGCAGGAAAACCGGCCAGCGCGGCCGCGACCTGCGTGTCAAAAACCGGCCCGACGCGCCCGACCGCGGCCCACAGCACCTCGAGGTCCTGGCGTGCGGCGTGCAGGATCTTGACGGGCCCCCCCGTGCCGAGCGCAGTCGCGAGCGGCGCGAGCGCCCCGAGCGCGAGCGGGTCGACACACGTCGCCCGCGAGGGTGTTGCGGTTTGCAGCAGGCACAGCTCGGCGCGGTAAGTGCGCTCGCGCATGAACTCCGTGTCGAGGCCGATGGCAGGCGCTGCCGCCAGCTCGGCGCCGAGATCGTCGAGGTCGCCCGGGTTCGTGATCAGTGCAGTGGTCAGGGTCATGCGGAAGGGTTCCAGAGACTCCCGTACAATCGGTCCGGCATTATGCGAGCCGATTCACGAGCCCGAAAGCGGCGGACGACATGTTGAGCCTCGTTCGCCTGTTCACCGACATTGCGCTGCTGCGCCGCGGCCCCGAAGAGTTGCCGGCCTCGTCGTTCCTGCTGCTCGGCACGATGGTCGCGAATTTTCTCGTGAATTTCATCGTCAGTACACTGTTGCCGCCGATCGTCGGGCCGTGGCACCTGCACCTGGCGGTGGACATCGCCTTCACGCTCATCTGGTACGTGGCGCTGATGCGGCTCTTCTCGCGAAAGGAGCGATTCCTGCAGACGACCACGGCCGTGTTCGGCTACCAGACGGTGCTTGCGCCCGCGCTGATCGCGACCGCGTGGTTCGCGAGTCGCTTTCAGAGCGGCGACGCCGGGGTCGCGCCGATCGCGATCGCCGGGCTCGGCATGCTCGCCTGGGTGCTCGCGGCGAACGCGCGCATCCTGCGCTCGGCACTCGATCAGCCGATGCCGATCTGCGTGAGTCTCGCGCTGCTGCAGATCGTAGTCGGCCAGCTGGTGCTCCTCGGTCTCTTTCCCCCGCCCGCGGCCTCCTGACATGCACCTGCACATTCTCGGCATCTGCGGCACTTTCATGGCAGGCATCGCGGCGATTGCGAAGGCGGCCGGACATCGCGTGACCGGTTCGGACCGCAATGTGTACCCGCCGATGAGCACGCAGCTCGAGGCGCTCGGAATCGGCATCGTGCAGGGCTACGAAGCCGCGCAGCTCGAGCCGCGCCCTGACGTCGTCGTGGTGGGCAACGTGATGTCGCGCGGCGTGCCGGTGGTCGAAGCGCTGCTCGACAGCGGCATACCGTATCAATCCGGGCCGGAGTGGCTGTCGCGCACAGTGCTCGCGGATCGCTGGGTGCTTGCGGTGGCAGGGACTCACGGCAAGACCACCACCTCTTGCATGCTTGCGTGGATCCTCGAGCATGCCGGACTCGCACCCGGCTTCCTGATCGGCGGCGTGCCGGGTAACTTCGACACGTCCGCGCGGCTCGGCGCCGCGCCGTTCTTTGTCATCGAGGCGGACGAGTACGACACCGCATTCTTCGACAAGCGCGCGAAGTTCGTGCACTACCATCCGCGCACGCTGGTGCTGAACAATCTCGAGTTCGACCATGCCGATATCTACCCGGACCTCGCGGCAATCCAGCGCCAGTTCCACCTGCTCGTGAGGATGGTTCCGGGAACCGGTCGCATCATCGCTCACGCGGCCGATCAGAATCTCGATGCGACGCTGGCCATGGGCTGCTGGACGCCCTGCGAGCGCTTTGCGCGAAGCGGTGAGGCGCAATGGTCCGCTCGCCCGCTCGCCGGTGACGACTTCGCGTGCTTCGAGGTGCTTGAGCGGGGTGTGGCGGTGGCAAAGGTCGAGTGGACACAGTTTGGTGCGCACAATGTCGACAACGCACTCGCAGCGATCGTCGCCGCGCGCCATGCAGGTGTCCCGGTGCCGGTCGCGGCGGCCGCGCTGCGCGATTTCAGGGGCATCAGGCGACGCATGGAACTCAGGGGCGAAATCGCCGGCGTCAGGGTCTTCGACGATTTCGCGCATCATCCGACGGCGATCGCGACGACGATCGACGGCCTGCGTCGTCGCGCGGGTCGCTCGCGCATCGTGGCGGTGCTCGAGCCGCGCTCGAACACGATGAAGATGGGCGTGCACCGCGAAACGCTCGCGGCCTCGCTCGCGGGCGCGGATGAGGTCTGGCTCTATACGCCGCCGGATCTCGGTTGGGATGTGGCCAGCGCGATGGCGCCGCTCGGCGCGCGTGCGCATTGCAGCGCGAGTGTCGAGGCGCTCGCCGGGCAGCTCGTCTCGCGGCTGCACCACGGCGATCAGCTCCTGATCATGAGCAATGGCGGCTTCGGCGGCTTGCACGACAAAGTGCTGGCAGGTCTTGCGGCGCGTGCAGGCAAGGGTGGATGAGCGTGATCACGATCGCGCGGCTAATTCCCCTGATTCGCCACCACGCCGGTTGAACGGCCGCGCTCGCGCCTCGCATAGAAGCGTACGAGCGCCCAGCCGATCACGGGAATCCACGCGAGCACGAGCCAGCCGATGACGCCGTCATAGCCCGATACGAGGCTGTCCCAGGGGTGGCCCGTACGGCGCGCCGACACCTCGCGCACCACCGCGATCACACAGACCCACCCTGCGTGCAGGCCGATGCAGGCCGCGATATTGCCCGTGTAACGACGCACCATGCCGAGCAGGATGCCGACGCCTGCGAGGCACAGGAAGGCGTCCGCGATGCCGAGCGGATGCGCGAAGGAACGCAAGGCACCGCCCAGCAACGTGAGGCCACTCCCCGCGTCGACTTCGGCCGCAGGAATCCTGAATCGCCCGATGAAGTGGGTGGCGGAGTAGATCAGCGCCGTCGCGAGGATCGCGGCCCTGGTACCTGACTGGCGCGCGATGCCCGTGTACATCGCGCCACGCAGGAAGGTCTCTTCGATGAAGGCGACGACGAGCCCGCTGCCCAGGCCCGCGAGTGCAATAACCGAAAAGCTGGTGCCGGGCACCAAATCTTTCGGTTCCCGAAGTCCGAGCGCGAAAAGAAGCGCGATCACGGGCAGCATCGTCACGATGCCGAGGACTATGCCGATGCCGGTTTCGGCCACGAAGGCGGGACGCGGGAGCGCGTAGCCGAGGCTGCCGCGGTCCGCGAGTCCGAGCCGGCGCGCGACGAGGACGAAGCCAACGAGCAGCGCCAGCATGCCGATACGGTTGGCGACGCGGTGAAAGGGCACGTCGAGTGCCGGCGTGACCAGCAGCCAGGCGGGGTAAGCGAGGAGCGCGATCGCAGCGAGACCGGCGGCGATGAGTCCAAGAAACCAGGCCAATGCCTTCATGTCGCCCATTCTGCACAAATACGCGCCTTTTTGGGCTCGCGCACGGCCCTTGCGGCCGGGACACTGGTCGCGAGACACATCAGGGAGGTATCGCCATGAACACTCAGTCTCCGGCCGAGGTGCTGAATGCCCTCGCGAGGGGCGTCAATCCGGCTTCGGGCGAGAGGCTCGAGGCCTCCGGCATCTGGCAGCAGGTGGTCATCGCCGAGGCCTTGCGCGCGGGCGCTGCTGCACTCGAGCAGCACCCGCCACATGTGCGAGCGCCGAGCGCCGCCAATGTCGGCCAGCCCTGGACCCCGCAGGAAGAGCACGACCTGCTGACCTCGTTCGCGGCGGGCACCGCGTTGCCCGAGATTGCGTCCCGGCACCAGCGTTCCCTCACCGCCATCGAAGCGCGCCTCGAGCGGCTCGGCAAGATCACCGCCGGTCAGCGCGTGACCCGCAACCGGTTTACGGCTGCCTGAGGGAGGAGACCGCGCCGACCGGCGACGGCACGAGGCCGCGCTCTCTGAGCAGCGCGAGCAGGCCGTCCGGCCCGACAAGGTGCAGGGCACCGACCACCACGAGCGTGTCATCAGGTCGGGCGAGCAGCGCCTCGATCTGCGGCAGCCAGCGGCGGTTGCGGTCGGTGACGAGCGGCCGGTAGAGCGTGGGCAGTCGCTCGTATTCGACGAGCAGCAGGCGCTCGAGCGCGGCCGTATCGGCGCGGCGCCACGCGGCGAGAATCCCGTCGAGCTCGGCGGACATCGAGTCCGATTCCGCAGCCGTCAGCTCGAGGAAGCGCGCCTGGTCGGTGTAGGACAGGCCATCGAGTATGCCGAGTTGCTCATCGATCGATTCGAGCCCCGCGATCGGCTTGCCTTCGGCGCGCGCCCTCGCTGTGAGCTGCTGCTCGACCCCCTGTTGCGGATCGAGACCGAGCTTCACGAGCTGCAGCTGCGTGAGTGCCAGCGCAACGGCCCAGGGCTCGAGCTGCGCCACACTGTCGAGCGGCAGGCCGAGTGCGCGCGCTTGCGCATCCACGCGCACGAAGCGCTCGGCGCCGAGCAGTGTGCGCAGATTCCCGTCGCCCTCGATCGTGGCGTTCGCCGCGAGGAACGCCGCCGCGGCCGCCGGATCGAGATCGTCCATGTCGAGTTCCATGACGATACGTTCGGCGTCGCGCCAGGCCGCGTCGAAGGCCGGTGGCAGTCGGCTGCGCGCGGTGTCGAGCACATGCACGGAGCCCGCAAGGTAGACCGTGCCGCCCCCCGGACGGTGGATCGACCAGACAGGCCCGGCGCTGTCGGCGTGCGCGGCGGCTGCGCTGGTCGCAGCCACGACGAACAACGCGAGTGTGCGCACGAGCGCATCGGGCCGTCTCATGGATCGGTGACCCATTCGAGCCGGGTGTCGATCTCGCCGCTGTCGTGCAGCGTGAGCACGCGGTAGGCGGGCGGTCGCGCATCGATCGCGAAGTCATTCGCGCCGGGAAGAAACTGCGCGCAGGTGGAGGGCGTCGACAGGAAGCGCACTGCGCCTCGCATGAGGTCGAGTTCCTGATGCACGTGGCCCCACAGCACCGCCCGCACGTTCGGATGCTGGTCGATCACGGCGAGGAAATCCTCACGGTTGACGAGCCCGACGCGATCGAGCCAGAGGCTGCCCATGTCGATCGGATGATGGTGCAGGCAAACGAGCGCAGGTCGGCCGCCCGCCGTGCCGAGCGCATGGTCGAGTTGCGCGAGCGCTGCGGGCGTGAGCTCGCCGCTTGCCGTGCCCGCGACTGCGCTGTCGAGCATGACCACGCGCCATGCGCCCGCGTCGAAATGTCCGCCGAGCACGAAAGGCGGGCCCGCCAGCGCCGCGCACATTTCGTCCACGAGATCGTGGTTGCCGGGAATGCAATGCACCGGCTTGCCGAGGGCTGCGAACAGGCGGCGAAAATGTGCATAGCCGGCGGCATCATCCTGCACGATGTCGCCGGTGACGAGAACCGCCGTCGCGTCGCGAAGCGTGGCCTGCGCGTGCGTCAACGCGCGTTCGAGCGCGGGCAGGGTTGCGATGCCGCGCAGCGTCGCGTCCGCATCGCCGTAGAGATGAGGGTCTGTGAACTGGATGAGTCGCGCGGCCACTGCGCAGAATGGTAGCAAAGCGACCCGAAGTTCCGGGGTGATGCAGTTCGAGCGCGGCGCGTCGTCATTCGACGACGGTGCGAAGCCGCGCGCACAATCGACGCATGAGAATGTGACGCGTGCCACGAGGAAGCCGACATATGACCAATACGACCATCAACCTCCCGGACCCGCTGCAGCGGTACGTCATCGAGCACAGCCTGCGCGAGGCCCCGGTGCTCGCGCGCCTGCGCCAGGTGACTGCGGCGCTGCCGCAGGCCGGATTGCAGATTGCGCCGGAGCAGGGCCAGTTCATGCAGTTGCTCGTGCGCCTGCTCGATGCGAAGCGCTGTCTCGAAATCGGCACGTTCACCGGCTATTCGGCGCTCGCGGTGGCGCTCGCGCTGCCGGGTGACGGCGAACTCGTCACCTGCGACGTGAGTGCAGAGTGGACGCAGATCGCGCGCCAGTTCTGGCGCGAAGCAGGCGTCGATGCCCGCATCGACCTGCGACTTGCGCCGGCGCTCGCAACGCTCGACGCGCTGCTCGCCTGCGGCAGCGGATCGTCCTTCGACTTCGCCTTTATCGATGCCGACAAGGGCAATTACGTCGCGTACTACGAACGCGCTGTCGAACTGCTGCGTCCCGGCGGCCTGCTCGCGGTCGACAACGCGCTTTGGGGCGGCGCCGTCGCCGATCCGGACGTGAACGATGCCGACACGAACGCAATTCGCGCGTTGAACGACCGGGTACATCGCGATGAACGCGTGGACGCGTCGCTGGTGCCGATCGGCGACGGGCTGCTGCTCGCCCGCAGACGCGGGTGACGGGCTGCGGGCGGTGGGCTGCAGGCAATGGGCTGGAACCCGGGAGCGCGGCATCCGGCTCCTCGCGGGTCGAGCGCCGCCTTCGGCGGTTCCCTCGTCGCGGCGGCGCCCGGCGCATGAGGGCATCAGATTCGGAGAACGCAGAGGACGCCGGGCGCAGCTCGCCGCTCCTCGGCGCTCTCCACGCTCGTCGCCGGACACCGCGCTCCCGGGTTCCGGCCCACCGCCGGCAGCCCGTCGCTCAGTTCAGGCAGACAACGAGATTCGCGTGATACGCGCGCCAGTCGATGGGCACGACGATGGGCCGGGTGTCAGGTGAATAGCCGATCGTGCTCGAGCTGCCCGTGACCACCGAGGGTGTCGAGATGATGAAGTTGCGCCCGAAGTCCTTGCGCGCGTTGCCCGACAGCGTGTTCGCCACTTCGCCGACGAGATCGCGCAGGTTCGCGTCGCTCATGTCGGTCTCCTGCATGCGCATCAGCATGACGGACAGCATGCCCTTCGGCGCCGTGAAGTAGACCACGCCCTTGCGCTTTCCGGAGATCCGGATCATGCCGGTGTAGTCGAAGACTTCCGGCGGCTTGCCGAGCGCGAGGTAGGGCGTGCCGACCACCGCGGCCTGCTGGACGGCGGTATCGAAATAGGCGAGGACCGCAGAGACGAAGGTGCCGATTTCGCTTTGCAGTGACATGGGCGCTGGCTCAGGACTCGATCAACTTCACGAGCGCCTCGTTCAACTGGCGTTCCGTGAAAGGTTTGCAGAGAAAGCCGCTTGCGCCTTTTTCCAGCGCCTCGATTGCGGTGGCCTTGTCGGCGAGCGCGGAGATTACGAGGATCCGGATGTCGGGATCGCGGCCGACAAGCTGCTCGACGCATTCGATGCCGTCCATCTCAGGCATCGTGAGGTCCATCGTCACGAGTGTGGGCCGCGATGCTGCGTGCAGATCGAGCGCTTCGCGACCGTTGCCGGCCGTGCCGACGACCTCGACGTTCGGCAGTTCCTGCGACCGTTCGATCTTGCGACGCATGATGTTCGAGTCGTCGACAATCATCAGGCGGTGGGTACACGCGGCGTTCATGGCGAGCTACGCGGCATGGGTCGCAGCAGCCTTGTTGCCCGGCGCCGGCAGTCTCATGCGAAAGCGCGTGAACTTGCCGTCGGCAGTGGCGATGCCGATCGAGCCGCCGAGTCCGCGCACGGCCTGACTCACGGCATCGAGCCCGACGCCGCGGCCGGCGTGTTCGGTCACCTCGGTGGCCGTGGAGAACCCGGGGCGGAAAATGAGCCCGTACACGGCCGGGCGCTCCATGCGGGCCGCGTCGGCCGGCGACACGAGGCCCTTGCGCAGCGCCGTATCGAGGATTCGTTCGTAAGGCAGGCCCTGGCCGTCGTCTTCCACGGTGAGAACGAAGCCGTCGGTGCCGGTGCCCTCAAAACTGACGCGGATAGCTGCCGTATCGGTCTTGCTGGCCGCCAGCCGCTTCTCGGGAGTCTCGATCCCGTGCACGACCGCGTTGCGGGCCATGTGAATCACGATCTCCTTGGCCGCGCGGCGCCAGGGTGCAGGAATCAGCTCGAGGCCATGACACGAGACCGCGGCGCGTTTCGAGTGCGCTGCCGCCGTCTCGCGCACGACCTGCGTCAGGAGTTGCTCGAGCGAGTGCTCCTCCGTCGTGAGCACCTGGTTTGCGAGCAGGGGCGGTACGAGCGATTTCAGTGTATCGCCCTTCGGCTGCACCTCGGAGAGGCGGTCGGCGAACTGGCCCACGCCGGAGAGGTAGGACATCAGCTCGTCGAGCTTGACGACGATCGGGATGAAGTCATTGCCGTCGATGCTCGCGCGCTCGCGCAATGCGACGAGGCTTCCTTCGAGCTGATGCACGCGGGCCGCGATCGAGGTGAGCGCGAGCGCGGAAGCTTCGCCCTTGACCGTGTGCACCTCGCGGAACACGCCGTGCAACTTGGCGCGCAGCTCGGATTCCTCGCGGCCAGGCTGCTTCAGGACCGCGTTGCTCTTGCGCAGCGCCATGTCCGAGTCGCGTACGAAAGATTGCAGCTGCGCCGCCGGAACACGCAGCAGCTGCAACACGAGGTCGAGCTGCGCCTGGTTCTCGGCCTTCGCCTGTTCGAGCTCATGCGAGATCTGCACGCGATCCGTGACGTCGGTGACAATGCCCAGCAGGTGCTCGCCCTGGCCTGCAGCACTCTTCACGCGACGGAATGCGAACGACAGGTGGCGCGATTCAGTTCCGCCGCCCGTGCGGGTGAACTGCACTTCGATCTGGCTCAGCGGATTGACCGTGTCGATCAGGTCCTCGTGCACCTTCTCCTTCCAGAGCAGGTTCACGAACTTCATTGCCGTCGCGAGCGTCTTCGCCGGCACGAGCGGGCGCAGCAGGTCCTCGAATGAGCTGTCGCGCACGATCGCCGTGTGAAGAATGCGGGTCAGCGATGCCGAATGGACGGCCCCGAGCGCCAGGTTGCGGTCGAGCAGGAAAAGCCCCTCGCGTACGGTACCGAGGATGTCGGCTACCTGGCGCTCGGCGCGCCGTGCGTCGGCTGACGCGCGGCGCGAACGCAGCGAAAAATAGAGCATCAGCGCGAGCAGCAGGCCCGCGACTCCCGCGCCGATCACGAGGAAGGTACGCAGGCTGCGGCCCCGGTCGCCGACTGAATCCTGCAAGCCGGCGGCGAGGTCCTTGAGTGCGCCGCCCACGTCGCGCGTAGCCACGGCGTGGGCCGCGAGCGCCTCATCCACGTCCGCCTTGAGCGCGCGTCCCGTGGCGTTCAGCCGCGAGCCCGCGAGCGTGTCGGAATAGGGTGATCCCTGGTGGCCGCCGACGGCGGACAGCAGTGGCACGAAGCGCAGCCAGGCGGCATCGAGTGCCCCACGGATGCGCTGGATATCGGTGCTGCCGCCAAGGCCGGCCGCCTCGAGATCAGCGTCGATGTGCACGAGTGCCTTGTCGAAGCCGTCCTGCGCGGTCGCGATGTCCGCGAGCGGCTCACCGACGAAAGTGCGGGCTTCGAGTCCGCGCTGCGCAAGCGTCAGCTCGGTGCCGAAATACTGCGGCAACGAGCGCAGCTCCGAGGCGAGCTGCAGCGCGGCCGAGGCCGATTGCAGCTGCGAGGCACGCTGTATTCCAAGGGTCAGCAGCAGCGTGAGCACCGCCGCGAACGAGGTCGCCACGACCACCGGCAGCAGCTGCGAGAAGTCAAAGCCGGTGCGTGCGCGTTTCATTTGCGGTCTCCGAGCCTGAAGCTGAGCCGCACCGAGCTGCGGGGCAGGCGCGCGGCGTCTTCGGCGCTCACTGCCTCGAAGCGCCAGGCGCGCACGGCGTCGCTGGCGGCTTCATCGAAGATCTCCGGTGGCATCGACTGCACGACGCGGATGTCACGCGTGTGTCCCTCGGGGGTCAGGCCAAACTCGACCGTCACCGAGCCCTCGATACCGGCGCGTTCGGCAGCTGCCGGGTACTTCGGTGCCGTGCGCTTCCTCGCCTTCGGCATCTTCGGTGGCGGCGCGGCGGCCACCTGCGCGGCCTCCTGCTGTGCGTGCTGACTGGCGGCTGCGGCGCGCTGCTGCTCGCGCGCGGCGGCGTTGTCGCGGGCGGCCTGCAGCTCCTTGCGCGCGTCCGCGATGTCGCGGGAGCTGCCGGCATCCGCGGCGGCTGCGAGCAGACGCTCGGCGGCGGCGAAGTCTGCCGAGCGTGTGGCATCGCGCGCGCTGCGCGTCAGCGCCGTCTGGTACTCGCGCTGGAAGGCGACGACCTGCGCGTCCTTCCGGTCCATCTTCTGCAAGGCGGCGAGCCGCGCGCGCGGCCCGTCGGGGGAGCTGTCGAGCAGTGAGCCTGCCGTGAGCGATGCACGCGCAGCCGCGACGGCCCGTGCGAGTTCCGCGTCCTTGCGACGCGCATCGAGGCTGCGCCGCAAGTCCTGCACGGTGGCTCTGTCAGCGCTGAGCGTTGCAATCTCGTCGATCAGCCGTTCGGCCGTCGCGTATTGATCTGCCGCAATGGCCTCGCGCGCGCGTGCGACGAGCCATTTCGGCCGTGCGGCCGCGAGAACCTGCCCGAGCGCCGCGACGTCCGCGTCGTCGGGCGCGGCCGCGCGCAGCGTATCGAGCAGCGTCGACGCATCATCCAGCTCGCCGGCCTTGATCTGGCTCTGCAGCTGCGTCGCGGCGACGGTAATGACGCGCCGCACGCCGTCGAGCGCTTCCGCGTTGCCTGCTTCGACACCGAGCACGCGCGCATAGAGCTCGAGTGCGTTGTTGCCCGCCGGCTCGACGTAGTGGCGCTCTGCGAACGCGACGCGCGCGGCGGACAGCAGCTCCGGCACCGGGAGTGCGCCCGGTGCCTGGGCCACCGCGGGAGCCGCAACGGCCGTCACGCTCCCGCCGTCGGGTGCAGTCGCCTGGGCCGCGGTCGTCGAGTGAGGCGCCGGTGCGGCATCCTTGCCGCCAAGCCACATCCATGCGGCGCCAGCGATGGCCAGAACGGCGAGTGCCGTGCCGCCAATCAGGGCGATCCGGCGTCTGCCGGAAGAGCCATCGTTCGATGTGGCGCCCGCCCGGGGCTGCGCCTCTGCGGAAGCGGCGCGTGGCTCCATTTCGAGCGCCGTTGCGATGGTCTCATTCGAAAGTGTGTCCCGGTCGAGCAGGCGCGCGATCGAGCCGCGCGACAGCGCGAGCGACCACTGGGGATGTGCCGCGCCCGGCGCGACCACTGCGATGGCGAAGGCAGGAAACTCCGCTTCGATCGTGCGAACGAGTTCGGGGGCGTTCGTGAGCGTCGCGGCGTCGATGAGCGCCACGCCGCTCCTGCCGCGGAGTGCCTCGGTCCAGGCGCCCGTGCCATCTGTCGGGCGGGAGCGGTAGCGATCGTCCATCGCCGGGCCGAGCGTCAGCAGGAATTCGTCGTCGCTGGTGAAGACCACGACGTCTTTGCGGGACGCGCGCGCAGCAACGCCCGGGTGTTCCGCCGGGGGGTTGTGCGCGCGTGCCGCCGAGCCTGAGTCCCGCATCCTGGTAGCCCCTCCGTGTCGTCTGCCACCGGGTCAACGAAGGGGGATAGTCCGTCGCATCCCTGCGACGTGACGGGAGCCATTTCACGGAATACGGCCGGATTATGTGCCGTGCGCACCCCGCATTCCCGTGATGCCAACTCGATCACACATGCGGGCTACGGGCAGCCCGTAGCCCGGGGTCGCTCAGTACCGGTAATGTTCCGGCTTGTACGGCCCCTGCGCCGCGACGCCGATATACGCAGCCTGCTCGGAAGAGAGCTTCGTCAGCTGCACGCCGATCCGCTCGAGGTGCAGCTGCGCCACCTTCTCGTCGAGTTGCTTCGGCAGCACGTAGACCTCGTTGCGGTACTTCTCGCCGTGTGCGAACAGCTCGATCTGGGCGAGCACCTGGTTCGTGAACGAATTCGACATCACGAAGGAAGGGTGCCCGGTACCACATCCGAGGTTCACGAGGCGCCCCTCGGCGAGCACGATCAGGCGTTTGCCGTCGGGGAAGATCACGTGATCGACCTGCGGCTTGATGTTCTCCCACTGGTACTGCCTGAGCGAGGCGATCTCGATTTCGCTGTCGAAGTGGCCGATGTTGCACACGATCGCCTGATGCTTCATGCGGCGCATGTGCTCATGCGTGATCACGTTGAGATTGCCCGTCGCCGTGACGAAAATGTCGGCCTTGTCACAGGCTTCGTCCATCGTGACGACCTTGAAGCCCTCCATCGCGGCCTGCAGGGCGCAGATCGGATCGATCTCGGTGATCCACACCTGTGCAGAGAGCGCCCGCAGCGATTCGGCGGAGCCCTTGCCGACGTCGCCATAGCCGGCGACGACCGCGATCTTGCCGGCCACCATCACATCGGTCGCGCGCTTGATCGCGTCGACCAGCGATTCGCGGCAGCCATAGAGGTTGTCGAACTTCGACTTGGTCACCGAATCGTTGACGTTGATCGCGGGGAAGGGCAGCCGGCCGTCACGCTGCAGCTGGTAAAGCCGCTTGACGCCAGTGGTCGTCTCCTCGGTGACGCCCTTCACCTGCGCGAGGCGTTTCGAGTACCAGCCCGGGCTCTCGGCGAGGCGGCGGCGGATCGAGGCGTAGAGCGCCGTTTCCTCCTCGTTGGTCGGCTTCCCGATCACGGACGGATCCTTCTCCGCCTGCGCTCCGAGCAGCAGCAGCAGCGTCGCATCGCCGCCGTCGTCCAGGATCATGTTGGCTTGGTTGTTGCCCGGCCACTCGAAGATGCGGTGCGTGAACTGCCAGTACTCCTCCAGCGTCTCGCCCTTGTAGGCGAACACCGGCGTGCCATTCGCGGCGATGGCGGCGGCAGCGTGATCCTGCGTCGAATAGATGTTGCACGAGGCCCAGCGCACGTCGGCGCCGAGTTCCTTGAGCGTTTCGATCAGCATCGCCGTCTGGATCGTCATGTGGAGCGATCCGGCGATGCGCGCGCCGCGCAGCGGCTTCGCCGCGCCGAATTCCCTGCGGATCGCCATGAGCCCGGGCATCTCGGTCTCCGCGATGGCCATTTCCTTGTGGCCCCAGGCAGCATCGTTGATGTCGCGAACGAAATAGTCGGGCGTGGCGCCCGACGGCTTGGCTACTACGGACATGTTTTCTCTCCGGTGGGTCTGGAGCGCCGTTAGCCAGGTCGCACCGGAGCCTGAGCCTGGCAGGGCTTGCCCCTGTCGCAGCGCTCCTCAGGTCGGTGCCCGGCCGCCGCAGCGGCGGCCGTTAAACTCGAATTCCGGTCAGGCGGCGCGTACGCGCGCGCCAGCCTCCGCCGCGAGCGCCGCCGCCTTGTCGGTGCGCTCCCAGCTGAAGTCCGCTTCCTCGCGGCCGAAGTGGCCGTAGGCCGCGGTCCTGAAATAGATCGGGCGGGCGAGGTCGAGCATTTCACGCAGGCCGAAAGGCGTGAGGTCGAAGAAGCGGCGCACGAGTTGTGTGAGCTTCTCGCGCGGCAGCTTGCCGGTGCCAAAAGTCTCGACCATGATCGAGGTCGGTTCGGCGACGCCGATCGCGTAGCTCACCTGCACTTCGCAGCGCTCGGCGAGGCCCGCGGCGACGATGTTCTTCGCGACGTAACGGCAGGCGTAGGCCGCCGAGCGGTCGACTTTGGAAGGGTCCTTGCCCGAAAACGCACCGCCACCGTGACGGGCGAAGCCGCCGTAGGTGTCGACGATGATCTTGCGCCCCGTGAGGCCGCAGTCCCCGACCGGTCCGCCGATGACGAAACGCCCCGTCGGGTTGATATGGAACTTCGTGCCCTTGTGCAGCCACTTCTTCGGCAGCACGGGCAGGATCACCTCGTCCATCACCGCCTCGCGCAGCTGCTTCGTCGACACGTCGGGCGAGTGCTGGGTCGAGAGCACGATCGCATCGATCGCGACCGGCTTGTCGTCCTCATAGCGCAGCGAGACCTGGCTCTTGGCGTCGGGGCGCAGCCAGGCCAGCTTGCCCTTCTTGCGTACCTGCGCCTGGCGCTGCACCAGGCGGTGTGCGTAGGTGATCGCCGCCGGCATCAGCACGTCGGTCTCGTTGCTTGCGTAGCCGAACATCAGGCCCTGGTCGCCCGCGCCCTGCTTGCGCTCGTCCTTGCGATCGACACCCTGCGCGATATCGGGCGACTGCTTGCCGATCACGTTCACGACGCCGCAGGTTGCGCCGTCGAAACCCATGTCCGAATGGTTGTAACCGATCCCGAGCACCGTCCTGCGCACGAGCGCTTCGAGGTCGACCCACGCGCTCGTCGTGACTTCTCCGGCCACGATCACGACGCCGGTCTTGATCAGTGTCTCGCACGCCACGCGGCCGCGCGGATCCTGGGTCAGGATCTCGTCGAGCACTGCGTCCGAGATCTGGTCGGCGATCTTGTCCGGATGGCCTTCGGAAACGGATTCGGAGGTGAACAGGTAGCTGTTGGGCATGCGAAGTCGTGCGGTAAGGGCAGACCTCTCATTATAGCGTCATGACGGCTCGCCCGGGTGTGCCGCATCCTCTGCGCCCTGTGGCGGGTTTGCCGTTCCCGCCGTGCTGTTGGACAATGCGCGCCCGTTTTTCCCGCCGGTAACCCAGCCTCATGCCGACCCGTCGCGAGCTCGCCAATGCCATCCGCGCCCTTGCCATGGACGCGGTTCAGGCCGCCAATTCAGGTCATCCCGGCGCCCCGATGGGCATGGCGGACATCGCTGAGGTGCTCTGGCGCGATGTGCTGAAGCACAATCCCGCCAACCCCCGCTGGGTCGACCGCGACCGTTTCGTGCTGTCGAACGGCCATGCGTCGATGCTGCTCTACGCGCTGTTGCACCTGACGGGCTATCCGCTTGCGCTCGATGAACTGCGCAAGTTCCGCCAGCTCGGCGCGCGCACCGCCGGGCACCCGGAGCGCGACCTCGACATCGGCATCGAGACGACCACGGGGCCGCTCGGGCAGGGCTTTGCCAACGCCGTCGGCATGGCGCTCGCGGAAAAGATGCTCGCCGCGCAGTTCAATCGCGACGATCACGAGATCGTCGATCATCACACCTACGTATTCCTCGGTGACGGTTGCCTGATGGAGGGCCTCTCCCACGAAGCCGCCTCGCTCGCCGGCACGCTGAAGCTCGGCAAGCTGATCGCGGTCTACGACAACAACGGCATTTCGATCGACGGCGAGGTCAAGGGCTGGTTCACCGACGATGTGGCGAAGCGCTTTGCGGCCTACGGCTGGCATGTGCTCAAGGACGTCGACGGCCATGATGCCAGCGCGGTCGCCTCGGCGCTGCGCAAGGCGCGCGCCCACAAGCAGCAGCCGACGATCATCCTGGCGCGCACGATCATCGGATTCGGTGCGCCGAACAAACAAGGCACGAATGTCGTGCACGGCGAGGCGCTTGGCACGGCCGAAGTCGCCGCGGCGCGCGCCACGCTCGGCTGGCCGTATCCGCCGTTCGAGGTGCCGGAGGAAATCCGCGCGGCATGGGATGCGCGTGCCAGGGGCGCCGCGGCCGAGAAGAGCTGGCAGCGACGTTACCGCCGCTACCAGAAGGCCTGGCCGGAGCTCGCCGCGGAATTCGAGCGGCGCATGGCCGGGCGATTGCCGCAGAACTTCGCGGCGCTCGCAGACGCAGCGCTCGAGGCGGCGCAGGCGGTGAGCACTGCGCAGGCGACACGCGCGTCATCCGGCGCGGTGCTGAATGTGATCGGTCCGGGCATCCCCGAACTCGTGGGCGGCTCGGCCGACCTCACCGGTTCGGTCAATACGCAGCGCAAGGATTCGCGCACGTTGACCGCCGACGACGCGAGCGGCAACTACATCCACTACGGCGTGCGCGAGTTCGCGATGACCGCAGTGATGAGCGGCTTCACCCTGCACGGTGGAATCCGCCCGTACGGCGGCACATTCCTGGTGTTTTCGGATTACGCGCGTAACGCTGTGCGCCTCGCGTCGCTGATGCACCAGCCGGTGGTCCTCGTCTACACGCACGATTCGATCGGGCTCGGTGAGGACGGCCCGACCCACCAGCCGGTCGAACACCTCGCCAGCCTGCGCGCGATGCCCGGCCTGTCATTGTGGCGCCCCGGCGATGCGGTCGAGACCGCGATCGCATGGCGCGCAGCGCTCGAGCGTGGCAATGGCCCTGTCGCGCTCGTGCTGACGCGCCAGGCGCTCCCGCAGCAGGCGCGCACGCGCGAGCAGCTTGCCGCGGCTGCGCGTGGTGGCTATACACTCATCGACTGCGAAGGGGAGCCCGAGGCCATCCTCATCGCCACGGGTTCCGAGCTTGCCCTTGCGGCGGAGGCGCTACGGGTGCTCGCCACGAAAGGCCGGCGCATCCGGCTCGTCTCGATGCCCTCGACCGATGTGTTCGAAGCGCAGGAGCCGGCCTGGCGTGAGGCGGTGCTGCCTCGTGCGGTCACGCGGCGCGTCGCCGTTGAAGCCGGCGCGCGCCAGTGCTGGTGGCGCTATGTGGGGCTCGATGGTGAGGTGATCGGCATCGATCGATTCGGCGCCTCGGGCAAGGGCGCGGAGCTCTTCAGGCATTTCGGCTTCACGACGGAGCACGTCGTGGCCGCGGTCGAGAAATTGTTCATTTGACGACAACAAAGGGCAAGCAGGAGGAAGCGGGCATCATGGCAATCAAGGTCGGCATCAACGGTTACGGGCGTATCGGTCGCAATGTGCTGCGCGCGCTCTACGAGGCAAAGCGCACCAACGAGCTGCGCATCGTCGCGGTGAACGATCTCGGCGACGCGAACACCAATGCCCACCTCACCCGCCACGATACGGCCCACGGCCGCTTTCCCGGCGAAGTGCGCGTCGAGGGCGACTCGATGGTCGTGAACGGCGACCGGGTGCGCGTGTTCGCCGAGCGCGACCCCGCAAAGCTCCCCTGGGGCGAGCTCGGCGTCGACTTCGTGATCGAGAGCACCGGCCACTTCACCAGCAAGGCCAAGGCGAGCGCGCACCTGAAAGGTGGCGCCAAGAAGGTGCTGATCTCGGCTCCGGGCGGCGCCGATGTCGACGCGACCGTCGTCTACGGGGTCAACCACGGCGAGCTGAGGGCCAGCCATGAAGTGGTGTCGAACGCCTCGTGCACGACCAACTGCCTCGCGCCCGTTGCGAAGGTGCTGCACGAGGGGCTCGGCATCGTCGCCGGCGTGATGACGACGATCCACGCCTACACGAACGACCAGGTGCTGACCGACGTTTACCACACGGACCTGCGCCGGGCGCGTTCGGCCACCATGTCGATGATTCCGACGAAGACCGGCGCGGCTGCCGCGCTCGGCCTCGTGCTGCCGGCACTCAAGGGCAAACTCGACGGTTACTCGGTGCGCGTGCCCACGATCAATGTCTCACTCGTCGATCTCACCTTCACCGCGCAGCGGGCGACCACGGTCGAGGAAGTGAACCAGCTGATGCGTGCGGCGGCACAGGGACCACTGAAGGGCGTGCTCGCGTACACGAGCGAGCCGCTGGTGTCGGTCGATTACAACCATGATCCGCACTCCTCGACCTATGACGATACGATGACGAAGGTGATAGAAGGCAAGCTCGTCAAGGTCTGTTCCTGGTACGACAACGAGTGGGGTTTTTCGAACCGCGTGCTCGATGTCGTGGCCGCCTGGTCGCGCGCGAAGTAGGGCCGTCGCCGTGAAAGTACTGCGCATGGCCGACGTCGAGCTCGCGGGCAAGCGCGTCATGATCCGCGAGGACCTGAATGTGCCCGTGGACAAGGGTGTCGTTACGAGCGACGCCCGCATCCGCGCGGCGCTGCCGACCTTGCGTTACGCGATGCAGCACGGTGCAAAGGTCATCATCCTGTCGCACCTCGGGCGCCCGAAAGAAGGGCACTACTCGGTGGAAGACTCACTCGCGCCAGTGGCCGTGCGCTTGTCCGAGCTGCTGGGCAAGCCTGTGCCGCTGCGTGAGAACTGGCTGAAGAACGGCGTCGACACGGGTTACGGCGAGGCGGTGCTCTGCGAGAACGTGCGCTTCAACAAGGGCGAGAAGGCGAACGACGAAGCGCTCGCGCGGCGCATGGCCTCGATGTGTGACGTGTTCGTGATGGACGCATTCGGTACCGCGCACCGGGCCGAGGCAAGCACGCACGGCATCGCGAACTTCGCGCCGGTCGCCTGCGCCGGGCCGCTGCTCACCGCCGAGCTCGAGGCGCTCGAGCGTGCGCTCGAGAAGCCGGCGCGACCACTCGTCGCGATCGTCGCCGGTTCCAAGGTCTCGAGCAAGCTCACGGTGCTCGAGTCGCTGCTGGCGAAGGTCGACAGGCTGATCGTCGGCGGCGGCATCGCCAACACCTTCCTCGCGGCGACGGGCGTCGAGGTCGGCAGATCACTGCACGAGGCCGACATGCTCGACGTCGCGCGCAGTCTCCTCGGGAAGGCGCGGGCGCGCGGAACCGAAATACCCCTGCCGACCGACGTTGTCGTCGCGCGCGAGTTCGCGGCCACTGCGCACGCCGACGTGCGCTCGATCCACGACGTGCGCGCAGACGAGCTGATCCTCGACATCGGTCCGGACACCGCCGAACGTTTCGTGAAGCTCATCGAGACCGCGGGCACCGTCATCTGGAACGGGCCGGTGGGGGTGTTCGAGTTCCCGCAGTTCGGCGAGGGCACGAAAGCCGTCGCCAATGCGATCGCGCGCAGCAAGGCCTTCTCGCTCGCGGGTGGCGGCGACACGCTCGCCGCGATCGAGAAATACGGAGTCACGGAAGGCATCTCGTACATCTCGACCGGCGGCGGCGCGTTCCTCGAGTTCGTCGAAGGCAAGACCTTGCCGGCCGTGGCGGCGCTCGAGGCGCGCGCGCTGCGCTGAGCGGCGGGCAGGACCATGCGCCGCCGAACCAAGATCGTAGCGACCCTCGGTCCCGCCACCGATGATGTCGCCGTTCTCACGGACATGGTGCGCGCCGGCCTCGACGTCGCGCGCGTCAATTTCTCGCACGGCCAGCAGAGCGAACACCTGCGGCGCATCGAGCTCGTGCGCGAGGCCTCGCGCCGGGCCGGCAAGATCGTCGGCATCCTCGCCGACCTCGGTGGACCGAAGATCCGCATCGAGAGCTTCCGCGACGGGCCCATCCAGCTCGCCGAGGGCGCGCGCTTTGCACTCGACCCGCGTCTCGCCGCCGATGTCGGCACGCAGGCAGAGGTCGGCATCGCCTACGCGAATCTGCATCGCGACGTGAAGGCGGGCGACACGCTGCTGCTGGCCGACGGGCAGATCGTGCTCGATGTCGCGGCGGTGGAAGGTCCACGCGTCGTGACGGTCGTGCGGCACGGCGGTGAGCTTTCGAACCGCAAGGGTCTGAACCGCCAGGGCGGGGGCATATCGGCGCCCGCGCTTTCCGACAAGGACCGCGACGACATCCGTTTCGCCGCCGCCAACGAACTCGACTACGTCGCCGTTTCGTTCGCGCGCGACGCTGCCGACATCCGCGAGGCGCGCGTCAGGCTGCGGGAAAGCGGCGGGCAGGGACACATCGTCGCGAAGATCGAGCGCCACGAATCGGTGGATAATCTGCCGTCCATTCTCGATGAAACCGATGTCGTGATGGTGGCACGCGGCGATCTCGGCGTGGAGATGGGATACGCCGAGGTTACCGGGCTGCAGAAAACGATCCTGCACCAGGCGCGCAACAAGTTCCGCGTGGCGATTACCGCGACGCAGATGATGGAATCGATGATCCAGAACGCGGTGCCGACCCGCGCCGAGGTGAGCGATGTCGCCAATGCCGTGATGGACGGCACCGACGCCGTGATGCTGTCGGCCGAATCGGCGGTCGGACGCTATCCGGTGAAGGCCGTGCAGGCGATGGCGCAGGTGATCGAGGGGGCGGAGAAATACCAGCTTTCGCACTCGCGGGCGCGGCACCGCAGCGACGGGCATTTCGGCCGCAATGACGAGGCGATTGCGATGGCCGTCATGTACACGGCAAACCACATGCGCGTGCGTGCGATCGTGGCCCTCACCGAGTCGGGCTCGACGCCGCTGTGGATGTCGCGGATCCGCTCCGATATTCCGATCTATGCCTTCACGCGCCACGCGGCGACGAGCCGCCGCGTCACGCTCTATCGCGGCGTCTACCCGGTGCAGTTCGACGTCACCCGATCCGACGCAGTGCACGTGCAGGCCTCGATTTTCGCCCGCCTGCTCGAGCTCGCTCTCGTCGAGGCTGGTGATCACGTGATCGTGACCTCCGGCCCGCTGAGCGGCGTTGCGGGGGGCACCAACGCGATGCAGATCCTGAAGGTGACACAGGGTCCAGGTCCCGGGGCGTGATCCGTCTGCTGCGGCGCCTTGCCTGGGCGGCCGTGTTGCTCACGGCCGTGGCGCTCGTGGGTGCCTGGCTGTTGCTGCGGGCGTCGCTGCCGCAGCTCGACGGCGAGTACGACGCCGGGAGTGCCCAGGCTCCCGTCACGCTCGAGCGCGACGCGCTTGGCACGCCCACCGTCACGGGCGCCGATCGTGCGGCACTCGCCTATGGCCTCGGCTTTGCGCATGCACAGGATCGCTTCTTCCAGATGGACCTCGCGCGCCGCCTCGCCGCCGGCGAGCTGTCGGAACTGTTCGGGAGAATCGCGCTTGAGACCGACCGCAAGGCGCGGCTCTTCCGTTTCCGCCGGGTTGCGCGCGATGTCGTCGCGGTGTTGACGCCGGCGGAGCGCGCCGTGATGGACGGTTACGTTCGAGGCGTGAACGACGGGCTTGCAAGTCTCGGCAGTCGCCCGTGGGAGTACTGGTTGCTGCGGTCAGTGCCGGAACCCTGGCGCGACGAGGACTCGATACTCGTCGTCCATTCAATGTGGTGGCAGCTGCAGTACCAAGATTTTGCGGCGGAGCAGCGCCGGCAAAGTCTCGACGACGCTTTGACCACGCGCCTGGGCGCTGAGCGCGCCGCCGCGGTGCTCGCCTTCCTGCTGCCTGCGGAGACCGCGTGGGATGCACCGGCCGAGCCCGATGCACCCCCGCCGGCGTTGCTTGCGATTCCGGGTCCCGACCTCTGGACGATGCCGCGGTCGGCTGCGCCTGTTGCACGGGTCGCAGCCAACCGCGGCATCGGCAGCAACAACTGGGCGCTTGCGGGCGCGCACACCGCATCGGGCAGCGCGCTCGTCGCGAACGACATGCACCTCGGTCTCGACGTGCCACCGGTCTGGTACCGGGCGCGGCTGCGCACGCCCGACGGCCGGTACGACCTCACCGGCGTCACGCTCGCGGGCGTGCCGGCTCTGGTCGCCGGATCGAACGGTCACATCGCCTGGGGGTTCACCAACAGCTACGGCGACTGGCTCGACTTGCGCTGGACACGCTGCGATCCCGATGCGGGCACGTATCGCGATCTCGGCGGCCGCGAGTCGCGACTTGAAACGGAGCGTACCCGCATCCGGGTCAAAGGCGGCCCACCCGAGCGAATGCAGATCCGCCGCGGCGCGGAAGGCATCGTCTTTGCGACCCGCAAGCGCGGGGGCGTGATCGAGTGCCAGCTCGCGACGTGGATCGCGACACAGCCGCTCGCCACGACGCTCGGCATTTTCGCCCTCGAGACGGCGACGACCGTCGAGGAGGCGCTCGCCGTGGCGCCCACGGTCGGGATTCCCCAGCAGAACATGCTGGTCGGCGATCGCGCGGGCCATATCGCCTGGACGCTGCTTGGGCGCATTCCGCGCACGCGAGGCCCGCTGCGCGCAGCGGGTGGGGATTACATCGACCCCGCCCTGCAGCCACGCATCATCGACCCGCCCTCAGGCCGCTTGTGGAGCGCCAACGCGCGCGTCGTGAGCGGGCCCATGGGTGTACTCATCGGGGACGACGAGGTCGCGACCGGGGTCGGTTACGACCTCGGCGCGCGTGCCGGCCAGATCCGCGACGATCTTGCAGCCCTTCGCCAGCCCGCGAAGCCTGCGGACATGCTCGCCATCCAGCTCGACGATCGTGCGCAGTTTCTCGCCCCATGGCGGCAGTTGTATCTGGATCTGCTCGACGCTGCCGCGCTGGCAGGGCAGCCGCACCGCGCCGGGTTTCGCCGACTGGTCGCGGCGCCCATGCCGCGTGCGGATGCGGACTCGGTGGCCTACGCGCTCGTGCGCACGGCGCAGCAGGCGACCGTGAACGCGCTCTGGTCCGCGGTGCTCGCGGGTGCGGGGCTCGAGCCCGGAGCGTTCTCGCCGCCGCCACAATTTGCCGCCACGGCCTGGCAACTCGTGACCGCGCGTCCCGCGAACTGGCTGCCGCCACCGTACGCGGACTGGCGCGCCTTCCTCATCGCGCAGCTCGATCGTGCGGCCGTCGAACTCGCGCAGGAATGCGGCGAGCTCTCGCGCTGCAGCTGGGGCCGCGCGCGCCCGGTCCGTATCGCGCATCCCTTGTCGGGCGCGCTGCCGCTGTCCGGCCACTTCCTCGACATGCGGGTGCCGCCGTTGCCGGGCGATCATGACATGCCGCGGGTACAGGGCCAGGCGTTCGGGGCCTCGGAGCGCTTTGCGGTGTCTCCGGGCCGCGAAGCAGAGGCTTATCTCGAGATTCCAGGGGGCCCGAGCGGGCACCCCCTCTCGCCCTTTTACCGCGCCGGCTTCGACGACTGGGCGCAGGGCGTTCCCACACCCTTCCTGCCGGGCCCGCCACGGCATAAGCTGATCCTGCAATGAAACCTGCACGCTTCACCGGAACGGAGCGCTACATCGCGACTCCTGAACTCGCCATGGCTGTCAATGCAGCCGTGATTCTCGCGCGGCCGCTCCTCATCAAGGGCGAACCGGGCACAGGCAAGACGCAGCTCGCCGAGGAAATCGCCGCGACCCTGCAACGCCCGCTTTTCGAGTGGCACATCAAGTCGACCAGCAAGGCGCAGCAGGGCCTGTACGAATACGACGCCGTGTCGCGCCTGCGTGACTCGCAGCTCGGCGAAGGTCGCGTGCACGATATCGCGAACTACATCGTGAAGGGCAAGCTCTGGGAAGCGTTCCAGTCGGACGTGCAGCCGGTGCTGCTGATCGACGAGATCGACAAGGCCGACATCGAATTTCCGAACGACCTGCTGCGCGAGCTCGACCGCATGGAGTTCTACGTCTACGAGACGC
>DAORVK010000046.1:0-23868 GCA_035433705.1 Steroidobacteraceae bacterium | reverse complement strand
GCGAAGGCGAAGCCCAGGACCCGGGCAAAACCGGCGCGCAAGGGCCGCCGCTGACCATGTTCGAATCGCGCCGGGTCGCGGCGCTCGCCGCGGAGGAGGCGGCGCGATTCACGGCGGAGCACCCCGTTTCAGCCGCGCATGCGGGGCGGCTCGCGGCGCACTGGCTGAACGGTGTGCCGATGCACTGGATGCGCGACTGGGGCACGCCGTTCCCACCCATCCTGAGGGAAGCGACGGGAGCGCAGCTCACCGACGTTGACGGCTGTCGCTACGCGGATTTCTGTCTCGGGGACACCGGCGCGATGTTCGGGCACTCGCCGCCCGCGGTGGCGCAAGCGGTGGCGCTGCAGGCCGCGCGCGGCCTCACCGCGATGCTGCCGGGCGAGCGCGCCGCCGAAGTCGGTGAAGGCCTCGCGCGCCTTTTCGGCCTGCCGTTCTGGCAGATGACACAGACGGCGACCGATGCGAATCGCGCGGCGCTGCGCTGGGCGCGCGCGATCACGCGCCGCGCGCAGACACTCGTGTTTCGCGGCTGCTACCACGGTACCGTGGATGAAATCATGCTGCGCCCCGGCGGCATTGGCACTGCAATCGACGTGCGCGCCAGTGCGCTGGCCGTCGAATTCGATGATCTCGCGGGCGTCGAGGCGGCATTGCGTACCGGCGACATCGCGGCGCTCCTCTACGAGCCCGTCATGACCAATGCGGGCATGGTGCTGCCGCAGCCGGGTTTGCATGTCGCCTTGCGCGACCTGACGCGCCGGCACGGTGCGCTGCTGATCGTCGACGAAACCCACACACTTTCATCGGGCCCCGGAGGGTACACGCGCGCGCACGGTCTCGAGCCGGACCTCCTCGTGTGCGGCAAGGCGATCGCCGGCGGCGTGCCTTGCGCCGTGTACGGCTTCACGGCCGAGGTGGAGGCGCGCATGCGTGGCGTGCTTGCCGCGCGTCATGAAGAACACGGCCACACGGGCATGGGCACGACCCTGGCGGCAAACCCGCTCGCGCTCGCGGCGCTTGCGGCAGCGCTCGCAAGCTTGCACACGCCCGAGACCTACGCGCCCATGCTCGCCGGCGCCGCTGCTCTCGATGCAAAGCTGCAGGCGCTCCTTGCCCGCCGCCGCCTCGACTGGCATGTCGCGCGCGTCGGCGCGCGGCTCGAAATCGGCTACGGCGAGCGCCCGCGCAACGCTACGCAAGCCGCGGCGGGCATGCTGCCCGCCCTCGAGCACGCGGTGCACCTGTACCTGTTGAATCGCGGCTGCCTGCTCACGCCTTTCCACAACATGATGCTGTACTCGCCCGTCAGCGCGGCGGATGACGCGGAGCGACTCGTCGTTGCGCTCGACGCCTGTCTCGGAGAGATCGCATGAGTGAGTTGCAGCGCTTCCTCGCGGCGCATCCGGACATCGATGCGGTGCAGGTGTTCATCACCGATCCGGGCGGCGTGCCGCGCGGCAAGAGCGTGCGGGCGGGCGAGCTCGAGGCGATCTTTCGCGACGGCCGGCGCGTCGCGGGCTCGATCCTCGGCCTCGATATCACCGGTGAAGATGTCGATGCGACGGGGCTCGTGTGGGAGGCGGGCGATGCCGACGGGATCTGCCGACCGGTGCCTGGCACGCTGCTGCCCTCGCCCTGGCTGAGCCCTCCCACCGGCCAGCTCATGCTCACGATGTTCGATGGCGACGGGCAACCGGCCGCTGGCGATCCGCGGCATGCGCTGGCGCGCGTGGTCGAACGCCTCGCGGCCCGAGGCCTGGTGCCGGTCGTCGCCTGCGAGCTCGAGTTCTATCTGCTGCGCGAGGCGCGCGGCCGGCTCGAGCCGGTCGGTGAGCGTCGCCAGGGCGAGCGCGCCCGCATCGAGTCGTACAGCCTCACGCGGCTCGATGACCTCGCGCCGCTCTTTGCGGACGTGCACGCGGCGGCAAAGGCGCAGGGCCTGCCAGCCGAAACGCTCATGGCGGAGTACGCGCCGGGCCAGTTCGAGATCACGCTGCACCACCGGGCGGACGCGCTGCGCGCGGTCGATGAGGCCATCCTCTTCAAGCGGCTGCTGCGAGGCGTGGCGCGCCGGCACGGCTGCATCGCGACTTTCATGGCGAAGCCCTTCGCAGCGCGCGCCGGCAGCGGGCTGCACATTCACGTGAGCCTTGCGGATCGCGAGGGCCGCAATCTCTTCGCCGCGGAGGATCCTGCCGGTACGCCGCTCCTGCGCCACGCGATCGGGGGGCTTGCAGCGACGGTTGCCGAGAGCTTCCTCGTGTTCGCGCCGAATGCGAACTCGTATCGGCGCTACCGGAGCCTCTCCTACGCGCCGGTCGCGCCCACCTGGGGGATCAACAACCGCACCGTGTCTCTGAGGGTGCCGGCAGGCCCGCCGGCCTCACGACACGTGGAGCATCGCATTGCAGGCGCGGATGCCAACCTGTATCTCGCCGTCGCAACCGTGCTCGCCGGTGTTGAAAACGGAATCGACGGGCACATCGACCCCGGCCCGCCGGTCGCAGGCAACGGCTATGCGCTCGCGCGGCCGCGCGTATTCCCGGCAACCTGGCACGAGGCCATCGAGCGCGCCGGCGCTTCGCAATTCCTGCACGCGGCCCTCGGCGCCGATTTCATGAAGGTGTTCCTCGCCGTGAAGCGCCAGGAGTGCGAGCGTTTCATGGCCGAGGTCACGCCGCTCGATTACGCGTGGTATCTGCGCGATACCTGAACGCGATACCTGAACGCGCTTCAGCGCCCGGCCAGTTCCACGCGCACGGTTTCGACCGCGTCGCCGCGTCGATACTCCACTTTGACAAGCTCGCCGGGTTGCAGCGATTTCAGCACGTCTGAAAACGCCTGCAGCGTATCGACGGGCATGCCGCGCAGCGAGAGGAGTATGTCGCCCGCCTGCAGATCCGCCTTCGCGGCGGGTGAGCCCGGTACGATGGAGTCCGCGCGTACCCCGCGGCCCGTGTAGCCGAAATCGGGCACCACGCCGAACGAGACCTTGCGCCCGGTCGGCGCCCTGGGCGTCTCCCCCGGCGCGGGCGGCGCGGCGCCCTGGATCGTCGCGTGCAACGGCTCGGCGCGCGCGGCGAGATAGTCGATCGCCTCCTTCGCGACAGTGGCGACCTTGACGAGTCCAGCGCCGTCGATCTTGTCGGCGGTGTCGGTCGCCTTGTGATAGTCGAGATTCGCGCCGGAGAAAATCTGCACGCCCGGAATGCCGCGCTCGATGAACGCCTGCTGATCGGAGGAGACGGTGGCTCCCTCGATGTTCTGGATCGCGATGCCGGTGGTGAAACCGACGCCGCGGAATACGTGCGGCCACTCGGTCGCGGTATTGGTGCCGATGATGCGGACGGGGCCTGTGCCGAGACGTCCGACCGTGTCGAGGTTCACGTTGGCGCGGATGCCTGCGAGCGGGACCGGCGTCGGATGAGTGGCGTACCAGCGTGAACCGAGGAGACCCGATTCTTCGCCGGAGAACGCTGCAAAGACGAGCGTGCGCGCCGGGCGGCCCTGCGACGCCGACACGCGCGCAAGTTCGATCAGCGCGGCGACACCGCTCGCGTTGTCGTCGGCGCCGGGGTGGTTCGGGCCGAGATGATCGTAGTGGGCCGAGACGACCACGGCCTGCCCGTTGAAGGCCGGGTTCGCGCCGGGCAGCACGCCGATCACGTTGGCACCCTGCGGGAAGGCCTGCAGCCAGCCGCCGTTGTCACCGGCGGGTGCAAGACCCGCTGCGGCGAACGCCCCGGCGATGTAGCCGGCGGCCTGCTCGATGCCGCGCGTGCCAAGACCGCGACCGTCGCGCTCGGGAGATGCGAGGTACTGCACGTGCTCGAGCATGGCGCGCTCGTTGAACACCGGCGGCGGCTCTGCGAGCGGCGCGCGCGCCGGCCGTGCCAGGGGCGGGAGCGGTGTGTGCTCGCGCCGCAGATCGACGCGCAGCGGCGAGTCGTCCGCGCTCCACTCGCCCTTGACCGTGTTCTTCGGCTCATCGCCTTCGAAGACGAGGTAGGAGTACTTGCCGTAATGCGGGAGCTTGCCCGCGAGACCCGTTGCTGCGGCGGCGTTCCCGACCGCGACAAAGCCGATCGCCTTCGCGAAATTCGCCGGGTGGCGGCGGGCGAACACGACGCTCGCGTCCGCGCGCGCGAGCGCCGGCTCCGCGCCGGTCTCGGCGAGCAGCGCCGCCGCATAGTGGTTGTCGCGACCGAATACCCAGATACCGCGGTCCGCCGGCAGGCGCTTCACTTCCGAGTCGAGCTTGACCTCGAGCTTCTGCGAAGGGCTCGCCCAGCGAGCGAGTACGCTGCGATAGAGTTCCTGCGTCGCCTTGTCTGCCGCTGCGGGCAGGATCGCGAGGACTGACGGGTCGCCGAAAACCTGGCCGATCGAGGGCGCCGTCTCGCGTGGGTCGAGCAGGCGGAAGACGTCGAACTCAGGATCGAGCTCGACGAGGAGCGGCGCGGACCCGACCACGATCTCGAAGGGTGTGGTCGCGCCCGCAAGCGCCACGGTCTGCGATACGTACCCGCTCGCCGTGCGGACCGAGACCGGCACGTCGAGCGCGAGCAGGCCGCTCTTCTGCACCTGGCGGATCACGCCGTGCACGCGCTGCCCCTCGTGGCGAACTTTCTCGAGCCTCAGATCCGCGGCGCCGGCGCGGTTGACCCACTGGTCGAAGAACGCATCGAGATTGACGCCGCCCGTCTTCGCGAACACACGCTTCACGTCCATGAAGCCCGCGCGTTCGCCGCGTTCGGCGCGATAGAAGTCCTGCAGGGCCTTGCGGAACGTGTCGTCGCCGAACTTCCGGCGCAGCATGTGAAAGCCCATCATCGTCTTGCCGTAGCCCACGGCCTCCGTCGCGGCGCTGTGGCGCGAGCGGAACTCGTTGAGCGGGAAGTCGTGGCCTTCCTTCACGTAGTCGCGGTAACGCTTGAGCGTGTCGCGACGGAACGCGGCGCCTTCGCCGATCTGTTCCTTGAAGAGGTGATCGGCCATGTAGGCGGTGAGGCCCTCGCACCAGTTGCCCGTCGCGTAGTCGACGAAGACCGAGTTGCCCCACCAGTTGTGCAGGATCTCGTGCGGATAGGACGAGGTGAGGATGAAGGGAAAGCGGATGATCTGCGGACCGAGTAGCGTGAAGGAGGGCATGCCGTAGCCCGTTTCCCAGAAATTCTCGACCAGCGCGAACTTCGCATAGGGATAGGGGCCGATGAGCTGGCGGTACATCTCGAGGTCGCGCGCGGTGGCATCGAGATACTTGCGTGCCAGGTCGCCGTCCGGTGCGCGCAGGAAGACCTGCGCCTCGACCGCGCCCACGGTCTCCGTGTAGCGCGTCAGCGGGCCGCCGACGAGCGGCAGTTCATCCACCGGTGCCGGGTCCACCGTGATGAGGTGCCAGCCTTCGGGTGCGTGCGTCGCGACCTTCGCGACGAACAGCGTCTCGCCGAGATACGGGTACCAGAGCGAGCTGCCCGCGAGGTAGACACCCTTTTCGCCGATGTGGCCAGCGGTTTCGCTGAACCCGCGCGCGTACTCCTCCTCGGGCGTATCGAAGCCAAAGTCCACGGCTCCCGCATACGTGAGGCGCAGCGTGGGGGAGTCCTTGGGCAATGTGACCCGGTAGCGTGCCGCGCGGCCCGCTTTCAGAAGATCGCCGCTCGAGCCGTTGATGCCCGTGAAGCCTGCGGTGTCACCGACCGGCAGGCGCTCGACGGTGGGCGAGGACGAGGCAATCGCGAGCGGCGCTGCGAGCAGGAATTCGACTTCGCGGCCCGCGTAGGCCGCCGGAAAAGTCACGGTACCTTCGACTGCAAGGCCGTGCGAGGCCGGATCGACACGCACGTCGAGGTCATACTGCGGCAGATTCGCCGCCGGTGCGGCCATGGCAGGCCAGACAGAAATGGCTGCGAGGGCGAGCGCGACCGCGTTCGCCCGGATCAGGGAGAGTTTTTTCATTACTTCGGTGTCGGACGTCGGAAAACGAGATCGAGCGTCACCGGCTTGCCGTCGCGGCGGATCTCGAGCGCCGTGCCGTCACCCCAGGCGTATTCGCCGGTCGCGCGCTGCAGGTCGGTGGTCGAGCCGATGGATGTGCTGCCGAGGCGCACGATCACATCACCGACCTTCACGCCCGCCTGGGCGGCGCTGCCGTCCTTATCGACCTGTATGACCTTCGAGGGTTCCTTGCCGATGCGCCCGGCGAGGGAGACGCCCAGCACGGGCAGGCCCGGGCCGTCGCGGCCCGGTACGCCCCAGATGAAATCCGCGTAGGAGGCGCGCACCGGCCCGACCGGTGCGCCACCCGCCTTGCGCACGGCCACGGGAATGAGAGAACGGATTTCGCCGTCGTAGTTCGCGGCGAGCTGGCGCACGCCGCCCAGGTTGTAGGCGACGTGGCCCGCACCGATGAAGATCACGATGATGGCGTTCTTGCCACCATGCTTCTCGAGTGCCTGCGCGGCATTCCAGCCCATCGACGCATCCCAGGCGACCTGGGCGCGATGCAGGCTGTCGAGCTGCGCGTCCGTCATCTGCGAATGCAGCGCGTCGTCCCCGCTGAAGTACGCGCGGAAGAGCCGCTTGTGCTCGGCGTTCGCGAGATCGATCTTCGGCGGCAGGTGCGAGCGCGTCTCGGGGTCGAGCGCCTCGAAGCCCTTCTCGCGAATGAGGTTGACCGCCGCACGCGGCAGGTTCACCCCGTACATACGCAGCTTCTGCTCGCGTGCGTAGTGGAAGATGTCGCGGTAATAGCCCCAGTGGTGGGACCAGTAGACGTACCAGCCCGAAAGGTCGACGAAACCCTTTTCCGTGAGCTTGTCGTCGATCCACTGATCGAGCGGCGCCTGCTGGTTGTAGGGGTACATCTCGAGCCCGATCAGGACCTCGCGCCCGGCCTCGTGCAGCGCCTTGATCGCGGCGAGCTCGACGTCGTGGAACTCCGGCGTGGTGTGCTCCTCGCCGACGAAGAGGACCCGGGTCTTCGCGAGGCGCTTCGCAAATTCAGCCGGCGTGACGAGCTCGCCGGCGCGCGTGTCGAGCACGCCGTCGAGGGTGACCGCCACCTCCCGACCGGCGCGCGTGGCGTCGCCGATCGGCAGATCGAGGATGTTCTCGCCGGCCATCGCCGGCAGGCTGGCGGCGAGCCAGCCTGCGGCGACGAGAGCGCCGACCGCGACGCGGTGCCCCATCAGAACCGCATCCGCCACGTGATGCCGTAGGTCATCAGGCGCGGGTGCGAGACGTTGTAGCGGATCGGGAAGAAGGTTCCGCTTGCGGAAGTGCCATTCGGCAGCGTGTTGGTGAAGAGCACTTCGCGGAATGCACCCGTCGGCGCGTCTTCATCCGTGAGGTTGCGGCCCCAAAGCTCGAGCGACCAGCGGTCGCTGCGCAGGCCGACCGACGCGTTCAGGGTCGTTGACTCCGGTATGATCGCCTGGTTTGAGGCATCGGCAAATTGCTCGCTGCGATAGGCGGCATCCGAGCGAACAAACCATCTCGTGTCGCCGCGAGCCGCGGCGCTGTAGCCCACACCGAGGTTCCACTGCCACTCCGACTGGCGCAGGATACTGTTGCCCGACACGTCGCCGTCCGGCGCGTAAGTGGGAAACAACGCGAACGTGTCGACCTTGGCGCTATCGTACTTGCCGTCGATATAGGACACACCGGCATTCAGGTCGAGTCCGTCCACGGGGTGCGCGGTGATCGACAGCTCGGCGCCCTTGATCGAAGCGTCGCCGGCGTTGCTGCTGAGCGATACCGGCAGGGTGATCGCCCGGCCGCCGATGTCCTCGAAGACCTGGGGGATCACGATCTCGGACCAATCCATGTAGTACACGTCGAATTCGACGCCCAGGCGGCGATCCAGAAATTCGCTCTTCAGACCGAGTTCATAGCTGAGCATATTCTCGGGGTCGAACGGCTGGATGATTGTTACATTGACCCCTGGGGTATCGACGAACTGCACCTGCGCGCCATCGGAGCCACCGCCCTTTTCCGCGTGCGCGATCGCGCCGTAGAAAGTCATGGTGTCGCTCGGCTGGTAGCGCAGCGTCGTACGCCAGTTGACGAGGCCGAAGCTGTCCGTGCTGCTGTCCCCGCCTGGCGAATGGTTGGTGAAGGATTTCTCTTCGTCGGTGTAACGACCCTCGGCGCTGAAGGAGAGCTTGTCAGTCAGATCGAACTCGAACTGGGCGAAGGCGGACGGCGCCTTGGTTTCATTCTCGAAGACGTTGCCATCGATGGCTCCGCCGGTCGGGCTCGTGAACCAGGCCAGGAAGGCTGCATCGCCCGCGCCGGGTGCGAAATCGGCCCACACCGGACCGAGCGCACCGAAGGTGCAAGCGAGGCAGAATGAGCCGAAGTTGGCCGGCAGGGGACGCGTCGCAAACACGTCGTCGTTGCCTGCTTTGCTGGTCGTATCGTAGTAGTAGCCGCCGACCGCCCAGGTGAAGCGCTTGGACGGGTCGCTCGAATAGCGTAGCTCCTGACTGAACTCCTCGATGGTTGTCCCGGGACCGATCTGCACCAGGCCAGTGAGGAACTGCGGGCGTGCTGCCGATGTCGGGAAGCCGAAAAAGTTGCCGAGTGGCGCCGCCAGGTAAGTGAAAGGAATATTTTCACCGAGATTGCGGCTGGCGTCGATGAAGAACGACTGACTTGTGGTCGAGTACCCCGACAGCGCGTCGAGGGTGCCGCCATTGCCAAGGGTCCATTTCAGTTTCAAGTGGCCGCGTGTCACATCGCGGTCCTCACCGGTGGCGCCGGCAACGACGGTGATACCGTTCTCGCCGACAGGCTGGAACTCGCCGCAGAAGTTCAGCAGGCGACTAGAGAGCATCGGGTTCACGACACGACGGTTCTCGCAATTCGCGATCTCACCGGTCATCGCGGAATTGTCGATCCGGTCATCCGAAATATAGAGACCGAGATCGGCCTCGAAGTTGTCGTTCGGTGTCCAGACGAGCGTGCCGTTGAAAGTCTTGTACTGATAGCCGCCGATGTCAGGGGCCGGGCCGCGACCGGCCCATTGGTTGTTGTACGAACCGTCAAAATTGTCATACAGGACTGCCGCGCGGCCCTTCAGGACGCCCTCGACGAGCGGACCGCTGGCGGAGACCGATGCAAGCAGCCGTCCGTCGTTGCCGAACGTGACTTCGGTCTTGCCCTTGAATTCGTCAGTCGGCTTCGTGGTAATGAAGTTGATCGTGCCGCTGAAGCTGTTGCGGCCGTACATCGCCGCCTGCGGACCCTTCACCACCTCGATGCGCTCGAGATCGAGCTGGCTGAAGTTGAGGCCCTCGCGTGCCGACACGTAGATGCCGTCGATGAAGATCGAGGTATTGTTCTCGCCAAGGATATCGATCGGCGCCACACCTCGAATCACCGGGGCGGGAAGGAATTCGCCGATCACGTTCGAGAACGTGAGGCCGGGCGTATTCGCCGCCACGTCGTCGAGATTTCTGATGCCGCGCTGTTCGATCGCCCGCTCGGAGATCGCAGTGATCGCAAGTGGAACATCGATCAGCCGCTCTTCGGTCTTGCGAGCCGTGACGACGATTTCATCGAGACTGTCAGCCTGCGACTGGGCAAGAGCGCCGGTGGCGCCTCCCAGCAACGAGACCGCCGTGATCCCGGCCAGCATGTAATTGGTACGCATCGTTCTCCCCGTGGACGCACCATGCGCCCCCCATTGCCATGTACGCTAACGCGGTACCACACTCGTGATCAATATCAAACGGAGGCGAGATGAGACCTATGCGCAACAGATTCCTCGTGGTGGTCACGCTGCTCTCCGCCAGTGCATTGGCAGCCTGTGCGGCGACCACCGCCGTGACGGTCCCCAAGGGGGCGGCGGTATCGACCCTGCCGGGCGAGCTTCCGTCCTGGCAGATTCCCAACATGGGCGAGGCTGCGGAAGCCTATTACGGCCCCGACAGCCTCCACCTGATCGCCCAGGTGCAGAATTCCAAGGCCATGCTGGGGAGGCGCGACCATGCGGGCTTCCTGACCACGACCTTTACCGACGCAGGCACCGACATCACCCTGATCAACGACAAGGGTTATGACGCCTGCTCTTACTTCTTCCCGGACGGCAAACACCTCATCTGGACCTCGGTGCGGGACAAAATGGGCACGAGCGGGAAGCTCGAGGGTGACTGGTCCGACTGGCAGCACTACCCGCAGGGCGCGGAGTTGTATATTTCCGACAGGCAGGGCGGTCACGTCAAGCGCCTGACGAACAACGATTATTACGAAGCGGAAGTCACCGTCTCGCCGGATGGCAAGTGGATCGTCTTCGGGCGCCAGATCAAGGGGAACATGGACCTGTGGGTCATGAACGCCGACGGCACCGGTGAGCACCAGATCACCTTCACCGAGGACTGGCAGGAAGGCGCGCCCTATTTCCTCCCTGACAGCAACACGATCCTCTTCCGGGCCTGGAAGGCGTCGGAGTACGGCCAGCGCCCGACGCCGATGACGATCTTCACGATCAAGCGGGACGGCTCGGACCTGAAGACGCAGACCCATACGCACGAGATGAACTGGGCTCCGTACCCGACGCCGGACGGCAAGCATTTCCTCTATGTGCGCATCGAGCCGGGCAGCAACAACTGGGAGGTGTACCTGGGCGAGCTCGATGCCGGCCCGGACGTGAAGCCGCGCCGCCTGACCTTCGATGACGGCTTCGACGGCTTCCCGTCCATTTCGCCGGACGGGCGCAAAATGGTCTGGACGACCAACCGCAGCGACGCGAAGAAGGCGTTCATGCAGAACCTGCGCCTGCATGTGATGGACGTGTCCTCGCTCGGGCTCGGGCCAAAGTGAGGTTGATCCGTCGTAAACTGAGCGGATGCGTACACACTTTTGCGGGCAGGTCGACGAACGATCGACAGGCGAGACAGTCTCGGTAGCGGGCTGGGTGCACAGGCGGCGGGATCACGGCGGCGTGATTTTCGCCGACCTGCGCGACCGCTCGGGCCTCGTGCAGGTGGTCTTCGATCCTGACGCGAAGGCGGTGTTCGAGGGCGCGGAGAAACTGCGCCACGAGTTCGTGGTGCGCGTGGCGGGGCTCGTGCGCGAGCGCCCGGCCGGCACTGTCAATCCGAATCTCGCCTCGGGCCGCATCGAAATCCTCGCGCGCGAGCTCGAGATCCTGAACCGCTCGGAGCCGCTGCCGTTCCAGCTCGACGAGCAGGTCTCCGAAGAAGTGCGGCTGCGCTACCGCTATATCGACCTGCGGCGCGACGTGATGGCGAAGCGCCTGCGGATGCGCCACGCGGCGACCCGTGCACTGCGCAGCTACCTCGACGACGCGGGTTTCGTCGACATCGAAACACCGATGTTGACGAAGGCGACGCCAGAAGGCGCCCGCGACTACCTCGTACCGTCGCGCACGCACGCCGGCAAGTTCTTCGCGCTGCCCCAGTCGCCGCAGATCTTCAAGCAGCTGCTGATGGTGGCGGGCTTCGAGCGCTACTACCAGGTCGCACGCTGCTTCCGTGATGAAGACCTGCGGGCCGATCGTCAGCCCGATTTCACGCAGCTCGACATCGAGACCTCGTTCCTCTCGCAGGACGAGATCATGACGCTGATGGAGGGGCTGATCCGCCACCTCTTCAAGGCGGTGCTCGAAGTCGACCTGCCGCATCCCTTCGTGCGGATGAGCTTTGCTGAGGCGATGCGCCGTTACGGCTCCGACAAGCCGGACCTGCGTGTGCCGCTCGAACTCGTCGATGTCGCGGACCTCGTCGCGGACTGTGACTTCAAGGTGTTCGCGGCGCCGGCGAAGAATCCGCAGGGCCGTGTGGCCGCGCTGCGTGTGCCGGGCGGCGGCGCGCTGCCGCGCTCGCAGATTGACGACTACACCGCGTACGTCGCGCGCTACGGCGCGCGCGGCCTTGCGTACGTGAAGGTGAACGAACGCGCGAAGGGGCGCGAGGGGCTGCAGTCGCCCATCATCAAGTTCCTGTCAGATGCCGCGGTGGCGGGCATCCTCGAGCGCACGGGTGCGCTGGACGGGGACCTGATCTTCTTCGGCGCAGACACGGCAAAGGTCGTCTGCGACGCGCTCGGCGCCTTGCGTCTGAAGCTCGGTGCGGACCTGAAGCTCGTCGCGCACGCGTGGCGGCCACTGTGGGTGGTCGACTTCCCGATGTTCGAATGGGACGAGGACGCGAAGCGCTGGCTGGCGATGCACCATCCGTTCACCTCGCCTGCAAACCTCGACCCGGAGGCGCTGCGCGCGAAGCCGGGCGATGCCCTCGCGAAGGCCTACGACATGGTGCTGAACGGCTCGGAGGTCGGCGGTGGCAGCGTGCGCATCCACTCGCAGGCGCTGCAGTCGACGGTGTTCGACCTCCTCGGCATCGAACACGAGGAAGCGCAGCGCAAGTTCGGCTTCCTGCTCGATGCGCTCAAGTACGGCGCACCACCCCACGGCGGCATCGCCTTCGGCATCGACCGCCTGATCATGCTGATGGCGGGCGCCGACAGCATTCGCGACGTGATCGCGTTCCCGAAGACTCAGACGGCCGCGTGCCCGCTCACCGACGCGCCGACCGAAGTGAGCGAGCAGCAGCTGCGCGATCTGCATATCCGTGTGCGGCTGCCGTCGGCAGTGAGTTGAGGCCGGCGGCGGGCTACCGGCCAGCGGTGCGCAAGGCGGCGGCGCGCTCGCGAATCCGTCGCAGTGTGGTGCCGAGCGCGCGCATCTCCCGGATGTCGAGGCCATCGCCGATGGCATCGAGGCATGCGCCGGCCGAAAATTCGGCGTCCCCCAGCGCTCGCCTGCCTGCCGTCGTCAGGTCGATGTACAGCACGCGGCGGTCGTGCCGGATCGGCTCGACGCTGACGAGTCCCTGCCGCGTCAGCTTGATCGTGAGGCGATGGGCGGCCTGCCTCGAGCAGTGCAGTTCGCGCGCGAGCTCAGGGATCGTGCGACATACGGAACGGTGCGAGAGCGCCTTCAGTGCGGCGTGCCGGCGCGGGTTGCCGCCGGCGAACCCCCAGCGCCCGTCGCGCCGCGCGAGTGTCGTGCGTGCAAGGTCCAGCGCGGCGGCGGTGTAGCGGATTTCATTGAGCAGGTACTCCGCTTCGCCGCGCCAGCGCACGAGGTGCTGCTGAAAGGCGGTGGGCTGCTTCGGCGCAGGTGGCGCGGGCACGTAGTTCGGGTCGAGCAGGTCGCGCAATCGGATTGCCACCAGTTGCTCCTTCGCCGGGCGCGTTCATCCTCCCCCTCGCCGGCGACGTCAACAAGCGGACAATCGGGGGTGTTTGTCCGCTTGTTGACGTCGTGGCGGAGGAGACCCTGAAAATCGGACTCCTGGAGCCGTGGGGCGCCGTGCCTGTCTCAGGTCCTGCGACTGTAAGCTGTCTGCCTCATGCCGCCTCACGTCGTTTTCGTCCACGGCCTCTTCATGACCGGCGCCGAGTCTGTGCTCCTGCGCCGGCATCTCGCCCGCGAACTCGGCGCCCGCACGCACACCTTTCTCTACATGGCGACCGCCGAGGATCCCGACGTCGTCGCCGACCGGCTGGGTGGGCGAGTTCGCTCACTGGGTGCGGCCGCGACGGCCGCCGAAGGCACGGTGCACCTCGTCGGCCACAGCCTTGGCGGTCTGTTGATCCTTCGTGCGCTTGAACGGGCGGTGCAGCGCGCGACGCCACTGCCACCTGGGCGCGTCGTCCTGTTGGGGTCGCCCGTCGCGGGTAGCGACGCCGCGGCGGCCCTCATGCACCGGCCGATCCTCGGGCGGGCGCTGGGCCGCAGCGCTGCCGCCCTCGCAGGCGCTGCATTCGCGGGCGACCCCTTCGCGGGCGGTGGCCGCGACATTGGCATCATTGCGGGCAACCGCCCGGCGGGGCTCGGCCGGTTCCTGGCGCATTTTCACGAGCCGAACGATGGCACGGTTGCGGTGCGCGAAACGCAGTTCGAGGGCGCCGTGGATCGTATCGTGTTGCCCGTGAGTCACACGGGCATGCTGCTGTCAGGCCGCGTTGCGCGTGAAACTGCGCAGTTCCTGCGTCACGGGCGCTTCAGCTTGACCGCGAGTTCGTAAAGCGCATCGAACGCTGCGCGCGGTGTCAGCGAGTCAGGGTCGAGTGCGTAAAGTTGCGCGAGCGCCGCGCGCTCTGCCAGTGCCTGCGGCGATGGTTCGGGTGGCGGCGCGTCGAACGCGAGCTCCCGCTGTGGCGTCGGCGCGTGCCGGTCGCGCGTCGCTTCGAGCTCGGCGAGGTAGCCACGCGCGGCGGCGATTACCGGCCGCGGAACGCCGGCGAGCTGTGCGACGGCGAGTCCGTAGCTGCGATCCGCGGGGCCGTCCTTGACCGCGTGCAGGAAGATGAGCGAGTCCGCGTGCTCGGTAGCATCGAGATGCACGTTGGCGCAGGTGTCGATCTCTGCCGCGAGCGCGGTCAGCTCGAAATAGTGGGTCGCGAACAGCGTGTAGCCGCGCACCTGCATTGCGAGGTGCCTTGCGACCGCCCATGCGAGCGACAGGCCGTCGAAGGTGCTTGTGCCGCGGCCGATCTCGTCCATCAGGATGAGGCTTTGCGCGGTCGCGTTGTGCAGGATGTTCGCCGTTTCGGTCATTTCGACCATGAACGTCGAGCGCCCGCCCGCGAGGTCGTCCGCGGCGCCGATACGCGAGAAGATGCGGTCGATCGGCCCGATGACAGCGCGTTCCGCCGGCACGAAGCTTCCCATGTGCGCGAGGATCACGATCAGCGCGTTCTGGCGCATATACGTCGACTTGCCGCCCATGTTCGGGCCTGTGACGATCAGCATTCTCCTCCGCGCATCGAGCGCGAGTTCATTCGGCACGAAGGGCTCGTCGATGCAGCGCTCGACCACCGGGTGACGGCCGGCCTCGATCAGGAGGCGCGGTTCGGTGGTGAGCTCCGGCGCCACCCAGCGCTGCGCGAGCGCACGCTCGGCGAGTGAAGCGAGCGCGTCGATTTCGGCGACCCCCGCGGCCGTCGCCTGCAGCGGCGCGAGCCGGTCGATCAGCTGCGTGAGCACCTCGTCGTACAACGCGCGCTCGCGTGCGAGCGCCTTCTCGCGCGCTCCGAGCACCTTGTCCTCGAAGCTCTTGAGCTCGGGCGTGATAAAGCGCTCGGCGGACTTCACGGTCTGCCGGCGGATGTAGTCGGCGGGCACGCGATCCGCCTGTGCCCGCGTCACCTCGATGAAGAAACCCTGCACGCGGTTATAACCGAGCTTCAGGTTGGCTATACCTGAGCGCTCGCGCTCGCGCCGCTCGAGCTCGAGCAGAAAGCTGTCGGTGTCGCTCGAGATCGCACGCAACTCGTCAAGTGCGGCGTCGTAGCCCGCGGCGATCACGTCGCCCTCGCGCAGCATCTGCGAAGGTTCAGCAGCAATCGCGGATGAGAGGAGCATTTGCGCGTCAGCGTGTTCCGAAATGCAAGCCGCGCGCGCTGCGATCAGCGGTGAGTCGAGCGCCGCGAGCGAGGCGCGCAGCGCAGGGAGCACGCCGAGCGCGCGGCGCAGCTGGGTCAAATCGCGCGGACGCGCCGAGCGCAGCGCGACGCGCGCGAGGATGCGTTCGATGTCGCCGATTGTGGCGAGAGGCTCGCGCACTTCGAGGTAGCGGCGTGAATGCAGCAGCTCGCCGATCGCGTGGTAGCGCGCGCGTAGCGTCGCGTGATCCCGCAGCGGCCGGTTGAGCCAGCGGCGCAACAGCCGCGATCCCATTGCCGTCACCGCCGAGTCGGCTTGCGCGATCAGCGTGGCGTCCGGCCGGCCGGAGAGGCTCGTGTCGAGTTCGAGATTGCGTCGTGTGGCGGCGTCGATCGCAAGCGCTTCACTGCGCTCCTCGACCATGAGCGAGGCGAGGTGCGGCAGCGCCGAGCGCTGCGTGTCCCGCACGTATTGCAGCAGCGCACCCGCCGCGGAAATCGCGAGCGGCAGCTCGTCGGCGCCGAAGCCCGCCAGGTCGAGCGTGCCGAGCTGGTCGGTGAGCAGGCGCGAGGCGCTCGCCAGCTCGAAATGCCACGGCGGTCGGTGACGCACCGGCCAGTTCCGCGCCATCCCGTCGCGCGGCGGCGCGGCTCCCTCGGGTGCGAGGATCTCGGCGGGTTTCAGCCGCTCGAGCTCGCCGGCGAGCGCCGTCGCGCCTTCGCCCTGCAGCACCGTGAAGCGGCCCGCGCCGAGGTCGAGCCAGGCGAGCCCGAAACGTTCGCTGGCGCGCGCGCCATCGAAGGCAATTGCGGCGAGCAGTGTGTCGCGGCGGCCATCGAGCAGCGCTTCGTCGGTGATCGTGCCCGGCGTGACGACGCGCACCACCTGCCGCTCGACCGGACCCTTCGACTTCGCGGGGTCGCCGAGCTGCTCGCAGATTGCGACCGATTCGCCCATTTTTACGAGGCGGGCGAGATAGCCATCGACACTGTGGTACGGCACGCCCGCCATCGGAATCGGCGCGCCCGCCGAGGCGCCGCGCGCGGTCAGCGTGATGTCGAGCAGCCCTGCCGCGCGGCGCGCATCGTCGTAGAAGAGCTCGTAGAAATCGCCCATGCGATAAAAGAGCAGCGCGTCAGGGTGCTCTGCCTTGATGCGCAGGTATTGCTGCATCATCGGCGTGTGGGCGGCGTGCCCGGGCAGCGTGGCGCTCATTCGGGGAAGACGATGGTGCGACGGCCGTGCACGATGATGCGATGGTCGATGTGCGCGCGCACCGCGCGCGCGAGCACGCGCCGCTCGATGTCCCGGCCGCGGCGCGCCAGATCCTCGGGGCCGTCGCGATGCGTCACCCGTTCGACGTCCTGCTCGATGATCGGGCCTTCGTCGAGATCGGCGGTCACGTAGTGCGCCGTCGCGCCGATCAGCTTGACGCCGCGTGCATGGGCCTGGGTGTAGGGCTTCGCACCCTTGAAGCCTGGCAGGAAACTGTGGTGGATGTTGATGCAGCGGCCGGCGAGTTCGCGTGTCAGGCTGTCGGAAAGGATCTGCATGTAGCGCGCGAGCACCACGAGATCGGTGCGCGTGTCCCGGATCAGGGCGCGCAGCTGCGCTTCCTGCTGCGGCTTCGTGTCGCTGCTCACCGGCAGGTGATGAAACGGCACGGCGCCGAAGTGCAGGTGCGCGTACGTTTCGCGCGGGTGATTCGACACGATGCCGACCACGTCCATCGCGAGCTCGCCGGCGTGCCAGCGATAGAGCAGGTCTGCGAGACAATGGTGGTGAGTCGAGGCGAGCAGGAGTACGCGTGACCGGCAGCTGCGATCATCGATCGACCAGGCCATCGCAAAGCCCTGCGCGACAGGCGCGAAACGCTCGCGGATCGCCACGACCCCGGGGGAGGCCGCCACCGGGTTGAACACCATGCGCGAGAAGAAAAGGTCCGACTGCGTGTCGTCGAACTGCTGCGCATCGAGAATGTTGCAGCCGTTCTGGAAGAGGAAATTTGAAACCGCAGCCACGATGCCGGGCCGGTTTGGGCAGGTGAGTCGCAGAACAAAAGTCGTGTCGGGCATCTGCGAACTTTACCATCCGCAAATCGGTTAGCCTTGTGGAGGCATGGTTCCCGATCCCGCGTTGTACGAGCTTGCGCAGGCGGCCGGCCGGCAGCTGCTGGTCGCGGGTCGGCGGCTCGTCACTGCCGAATCCTGTACCGCGGGCTGGATTGCGAAGGCGGTTACCGACGTCGCGGGCAGCTCCGCCTGGTTCGACGGCGGTTACGTCTGTTATTCGAATGTCGCCAAGATGCGCGACCTCGGCGTGGCGGCGGAGTTGCTCGAGGTGCATGGCGCCGTCAGCGAGCAGGTGGTGCGGGCGATGGCCGAGGGTGCGCTGCGCCGCGCGGGGGTGGACATTGCGCTCGCCACGAGCGGGATCGCCGGGCCAGACGGCGGGGTGCCCGCCAAGCCCGTCGGCACGGTCTGGTTTGGGCGATCGGTCCGTGGCAGCGCCGGCATCGAAACCGTGGCGAGCGTCCGGCACTTTGTCGGGAACCGTGAAGCCGTTCGCCGCGCGTCGGTGCAATATGCCCTGCAGCTGATCGTGGATCTCGCCGACGTCAGAGTCTCGTGACGCGGCAAGCCGTACAGTATCGTCGGCGAGTGGCCACTGTATAGGCGGTAAACACCGCAGATTTGCGTCTCCATGGCGCGCGCTTCTATGGAATAATCAGGCGATGGAAGACAATCGCAAGAAAGCGCTCGCTGCTGCGCTCGGCCAGATCGAAAAGCAGTTCGGCAAGGGTTCGGTGATGCGCCTCGGTGATGCGTCGGCCAGCTTCGACATCGAAGTCGTCTCTACCGGTTCATTGGGCCTCGACATTGCGCTCGGCATCGGCGGCCTGCCGCGCGGCCGCGTGGTCGAGATCTATGGCCCGGAGGCGTCGGGAAAGACCACGCTGACTCTGCAGGTCATCGCCGAAGTGCAGAAGCTCGGCGGCACCGCGGCCTTCGTCGATGCCGAACACGCACTCGACCCCACCTATGCCGAAAAGCTCGGCGTCAACGTCAATGATCTCCTCGTTTCGCAACCGGATACCGGCGAGCAGGCGCTCGAGATCACCGACATGCTGGTGCGTTCCGGCGCGGTCGATGTCGTGGTGATCGACTCGGTCGCGGCGCTCACACCGAAAGCCGAAATCGAAGGCGAAATGGGCGAACTGCAGGTCGGCCTGCACGCGCGGCTCATGTCGCAGGCGTTGCGCAAGCTCGCCGGCAACATCAAGCGCTCGAACACCATCGTGATCTTCATCAACCAGATCCGCATGAAGATCGGCGTGATGTTCGGCAGCCCCGAAACGACCACCGGCGGCAATGCACTCAAGTTCTACGCCTCCGTCCGCCTCGACATCCGCCGCATCGGTGCGCTGAAGTCCGGCGAGGAAGTCATCGGCAACATGACCCGTGTCAAGGTCGTGAAGAACAAGGTCGCGCCGCCGTTCCGCGAGGCCGAGTTCGAGATCATGTACGGCGTGGGCATCTCCCGTGAAGGCGAAATCATCGACCTCGGCAGCACCCACGGCATCGTCGAGAAATCGGGCGCCTGGTACAGCTACAAGGGCGAGCGCATCGGCCAGGGCAAGGACAACGCCCGCAACTTCCTCGTGCAGCACCCTGAGATCGCGAAGGACATCGAAGCCCAGGTCCGCGCGAAGTTGCTGGTGCCGAAGGTGGCGCGCAATGGCAGTGGCGAGCAGGCCGCCGACACCGCTTGAGGCCGGGACCGCGCTGCTCGCCCGCCGCGACTACGCCTCGGGCGAACTCAGGGCGAAGCTGATCGACAAGGGCCATGAGCCGTCCGAAGTCGACGCCGTGGTGGCCACGTTCCAGGCGCAGCGCCTCGTCGACGACGCGCGCTACGCCGAGCGCTTCGTCGCCTACCGCGCCGCGCGCGGGCAAGGGCCGGTGCGTATCCGCATGGACCTGAAGGCGCTGGGGCTGCCTGTCGAACTGATCGACGAGGCACTGTCGAGCGGACCCGCTTTCCCGACCCTCGCCGCGGCCGCACGGTCGCGCAAGTTCGGCGCACGAGCGCCCAAAGATTTCAAGGAGAAAGCGCGCCAAGCCCGTTTTTTGCAATACCGGGGCTTTTCCGCCGATGATATCCGGTCGGCCCTCGGGAACGACCCCGAGGGCACTTTCGACCCGGATCTATGACAGCAAACAAACCGCCTTACATGAGCGCGGCGGATGTCCGACGCGCGTTCCTCGAGTTCTTCCGCGAGCGTGGCCATACGGTCGTGCCTTCCTCGTCGCTGGTGCCCGGCAACGACCCGACCCTGCTCTTCACGAACGCCGGCATGGTGCAATTCAAGGACGTGTTCCTCGGCAAGGACCGGCGCAACTACGTGCGCGCGACCTCCAGCCAGCGCTGCGTACGCGCCGGCGGCAAGCACAACGACCTCGAGAACGTGGGCTACACCGCGCGCCACCACACCTTCTTCGAGATGCTCGGCAATTTCTCGTTCGGCGACTACTTCAAGCGCGACGCGATCCGTTTTGCGTGGGATTTCGTCACGGGGGTGCTGAAGCTCGACCCCGCGCGGCTCTGGGTCACCGTTTTCCAGGACGATGACGAGGCAGCCGACATCTGGCTGAAAGGTATTGGCGTCCCGTCGAGCCGCTTCGCGCGCATGGGCGAGAAATCGAACTTCTGGGCGATGGGCGACACCGGCCCCTGCGGCCCCTGCAGTGAAATCTTCTACGACCACGGTCCCGCGATTGCCGGCGGGCCACCGGGCTCGCCGGACGAGGACGGCGATCGCTACACCGAGATCTGGAATCTCGTCTTCATGCAGTTCGATCGTGCGCCGGATGGCACGATGACGCCGCTGCCTAAACCCTCGGTCGACACGGGCGCCGGCCTGGAGCGCCTGTCGGCCGTGATGCAGGGCGTGCACAACAACTACGAGATCGACCTCTTCAGGCATCTCGTCGAAGCAGCGGCGCAGCTCGCCGGTACGCGGGATCTCGCGCAGGGCTCATTGCGCGTGATCGCCGATCACATCCGCGCGTGCTCGTTCCTGGTCGTTGATGGCGTCACGCCGTCGAACGAGGGCCGCGGCTACGTGCTGCGCCGTATCGTGCGGCGTGCGATCCGTCACGGTTACCAGCTCGGCATCAAGGACGCGTTCTTCTGGAAGCTCGTCGCCCCGCTCGAGAAGGAAATGGGCGCGGCCTATCCGGAACTCAGTAAGGCGCGGGCGCAGGTCGAGCGGGTCCTGAAGCTCGAGGAAGAGCAGTTCGCGCGCACCCTCGAGACCGGCATGGTGCTGCTCGAGGCCGCGATCGCGAAGCTTGGCGCCGCGAAGGTGATCGATGGCGAGACAGTGTTCCGCCTCTACGACACCTATGGGTTCCCGGCGGACCTGACCGCTGACATTGCGCGCGAGCGTGGCCTTTCGATCGACCAGACAGGCTTTGAAGCCGCGATGGACGCGCAGCGCGAGCGGGCGCGCGCGGCGAGCAAATTCGGCGTCGACCTGCGCGGCGGCGCGAAGATTGACGCCACATCCGAATTCCTCGGCTACGAAGGTGTCGTCGATCGCGGCAAGGTGGTCGCGATCCTGAAGGACGGCGCGCAAGTCGCTTCCCTTGGTGCGGGCGAGCGCGGTGAGGTCGTACTCGACCGCACGCCCTTCTACGCCGAAGCCGGCGGGCAGGTTGGCGACACGGGCGTCCTCACAGGTGCGGCCGTGCGCTTCGTCGTCACCGACACGCAGAAGCGCGGCGGGGCGATTGCGCATCTGGGTACGCTCGAGGCCGGCGCGATCAGGGTCGGCGACCCGCTCAACGCGCAGGTGGATGACGCACGCCGGCAGGCGATCCGCCTGAACCACACCGCCACCCACTTGCTGCACGCGGCGCTGCGCAAGCGCCTCGGCACCCATGTGCAGCAGAAGGGTTCGCTGGTCGCGCCCGACCGGCTGCGCTTTGACTTCGCGCATTTCCAGGCTGTGGCGCCCGCTGAACTGCGCGAGATCGAGCAGCTCGTGAACGCGGAAATCCGCGGCAACGTGGCTGCCGACACCCGCGTGATGGCGTATGACGAGGCAGTGGCGTCGGGCGCGATGGCGCTGTTCGGCGAGAAGTACGACAGCCATGTGCGGGTGCTGAAGCTGGGCGGGTTTTCGACCGAGCTGTGCGGTGGCACCCACGTCGCCCGTACTGGCGATATCGGCCTTTTCAGGATTCTGGGCGAAGGCGGCGTGGCCGCGGGCGTGCGTCGCATCGAGGCGATCACGGGCGCCGCCGCGCTCGATCACGTGGAGGCGAGCGACGATCTGCTGCGCGAACTCGCGGCGCTCGTGCGCGGCACGCGCGACGATGTGGGCGAGAAGCTGCGCGCGACCCTTGATCGCGTGCGCGAGCTCGAAAAGGAGACGCGCGCGCTCAGGGACAAGCTTGCCTCGGGGCAGGGCACCGATCTCGCAGCGGGCGCGGTCGATGTGGGCGGCGTCAAGGTCGTCGCCACGCAGATCGACGGCGCGGACGCGGGTGCGCTGCGCAACGCCGTCGATCAGCTGAAAGACCGCCTCAAGTCCGCGATCATCGTGCTCGCCTCGGTGGAAAGCCCGACAAAGGTGGTGCTCGTCGCCGGTGTCACTGCGGACCAGACGAAGCACGTCAAGGCGGGCGAACTCGTCGGTGCGGTTGCCGCAAAGGTCGGCGGGAAGGGCGGCGGACGCCCCGACTTCGCGCAAGCGGGGGGCTCGAATCCCGCGGCGCTGCCGGAAGCGCTGCGCGGCGTCGCCGATTTTGTCCGGGCGAAGCTCGGCGCGTAGCGGCGCCAGCCCGTGGCGCTGATCGTCCAGAAGTACGGCGGCACCTCGGTCGGTTCGCTCGAGCTGATCCACAAGGTTGCGGCGCGTGTCGCCGCCGTGCGCTCGCGCGGCGACCGTGTCGTCGTGGCTGTTTCCGCGATGGGCGACGCCACCGACCGACTGGTCGACATGGCGCGCGTGCTGTGCGCGGCGCCTGACCCGCGCGAACTCGACGCTCTGCTCGCGACCGGCGAGCAGGTTTCGATTGCGCTCCTCGCAATGGCACTGCGGGCGCGCGGCGTGGCGGCGCGCTCCTTCACGGGTGCACAGGTGCGCATCCGCACGACGGGTGCATACGGCCGGGCGCGTATCGAGGAAGTCGAGACAGCCGGGCTCACGATGGCGCTCGACGAAGGCGTCGTGCCAGTGGTGGCGGGCTTTCAGGGCGTCGATGCCACAGGAGCGATCACGACGATTGGCCGCGGCGGCTCCGACACGACGGCCGTCGCACTCGCCGTCGCTTTGAAGGCTGACGAGTGCCAGATCCTCACCGATGTCGACGGCGTCTACACCACCGATCCGCGCATGGTGCCCGAAGCGCGCCGGCTCGAGCGGCTGTCGTTCGATGAGATGCTCGAGCTCGCGGGGCAGGGCTCGCGGGTGTTGCACCTGCGGGCGGTTGAATTCGCCGCGAAGTACGGCGTCACGCTGCGTGTCGCCGCGAGCCATGGAGAGGGCCCAGGAACCTTGATCGACCGGGAGGACCCACGCGTGGAAGCACCCGTAGTTTCAGGTATCGCGTTCAATCGCGATGAAGCGCAAATCGTCGTGAGCGGCGTGCCGAACGCGCCGGAGACGCCCCATCGCCTGCTCGCACCTGTGGCCGAAGCCGGCATCGAAATCGACATGATCGTGCTCGCGTCGAACGAGGATGGTACGGCCGATTTCGCCTTCACGGTGCATCGCAGTGATTATGACCAGGCGATCGGGCTCACGCGTCGTGGCGCCGCCTGCTGGCCCGCGGCGCGCGTCGAGGGAACTGATCGGGTCGCCAAGATGTCCATCGTAGGAGTGGGCATGCGCTCCCACGCTGGCGTCGCGGCGAAGCTCTTCGCAGCTCTGGCACAGGCAGGCATTGGAGTGCGGCTCGTGTCGACGTCCGAGATCCGCATTTCCGTGCTGCTTGCGGAATCGCAACTCGAGCGCGCCGTGCGGGAAACCCACGAGGCGTTCTCACTGTCCGGACATTAGGGGTTTTTCTGATATTCGCTGGGGAACGTTGCGGATACATTGCATGGCAACTGACGCTTTTCCATGGAGGACTCCCGCAATGTTGATTCTGACGAGACGCGTCGGCGAAACCGTGATGATCGGTGACGAAGTCACGGTCACGGTGTTAGGTGTCAAGGGCAACCAGGTTCGCGTCGGCGTGAACGCGCCCAAGACCGTGTCGGTTCACCGCGAAGAGATCTACGAGCGCATCCAGCGCGAAGAAAAAGGCGACTCCGCCGGCAACGATTCGGAGTACGCAGTCGGCTGACCGACGGCCGCGCCGCCGGGTATCCGGCCCGCGCCAATTTTGCCTGTCCCGACCACGGCCAGTATCATGCGCTCCGTCCGGCGT
>DAORVK010000045.1:0-24171 GCA_035433705.1 Steroidobacteraceae bacterium | reverse complement strand
GACAAAGGGCCCGTCTCGCGACGGGCCCTTCGTAGTGGCTGGGGGACTAGGATTCGAACCTAGGTAAACGGAGTCAGAGTCCGTTGTCCTACCGCTAGACGATCCCCCAAGATCGGGTAGCGCTACGCCGAAGCTTAGCGCTTCGAGTACTGCGGACCGCGGCGGGCCTTGCGGCGACCGACCTTCTTGCGTTCCACCTCGCGCGCATCGCGCGTGACGAAACCGGCGGCGCGCAGCGGGCGGCGCAGGTTCTCGTCGTATTCAATCAGCGCGCGCGTGATGCCGTGGCGGATCGCGCCGGCCTGGCCGGTGATGCCGCCGCCCGAGACATGAGCCTGGATGTCGAACTTGTCGGTCAGCTGCGCGACCTCGAGCGGCTGACGCACGATCATGCGGCCGGTCTCGCGGCCGAAGAACTCATCGACGGGGCGTGCGTTCACGGTGATGCGCCCGGTGCCGGGCTTCAGGTAAACGCGAGCGGTGGCGGTCTTGCGACGGCCGGTGCCGTAATTCTGCGTGGCGGGCATCTTCCTGGTTTCCTTCAGATCTCGAGCGGCTTCGGCTGCTGCGCGGTGTGCGGGTGCTTGCCGCCCGCGAACACATGCAGCTTCCTGAACATGTTCCGGCCGAGCGTGTTCTTCGGCAGCATGCCCTTGACGGCAATCTCGATCACGCGCTCGGGGTGCTCCTTCAGGAGCTTCCCGAGCCCGATCGATTTGATACCGCCGATGTAACCGGTGTGGTGGTAATAAATCTTGTCGGCGAGCTTGTTGCCGGTGACGCGGATCTTCTCCGCGTTCACGACGACCAGGTGATCGCCCATGTTGACGTGCGGGCTGTAATCCGCCTTGTGCTTGCCCTTCAGGCGGTGCGCGAGCTGGGTCGCGAGACGCCCGAGAGTCTTGCCCTCGGCATCGATCAGGAACCAGTCGCCGCGGACCTCCGCGGGCTTGGCAAAAACTGTAGTCATTTCAAGGGTCTCCAACCACCCACGCGCGGCACAGAGCCGACGGGCCCGGAAAAAGGCCCGAAAGTGTACTCAAGCGGTCCCCGCTTTGCAAAACCGGGCGGGAAATGCCGGAACCGTCCTTATAATGGGGCACAAAATGCTCACGTCCTCTTCCCCTCTCGATTCCCTGCTCTGCGCCGCGGACCGGGCCCTCCGGGCCGTGTTCGCGCCTCCGCGGGCCGCCCGGCCGATACCGGCTGCGGCCCATCACACCGAGGCCGGCGACCGGCACCCGCTCTCGGCGCGGCTCATGCGAGTGAATCATGCCGGCGAGGTCGCCGCGCAGGCCCTCTATCATGGGCAGGCCCTGATGGCGAAAGATGCCGCCACGCGCGAATGGCTGCTCGACGCGGCACAGGAAGAAGCCGACCACCTCGCGTGGTGCGAGCAGCGCCTCACCGAGCTTGGCTCGCGACCGAGCCTTCTGAATCCACTCTGGTACGCGGGCTCATTCGCGATCGGAGCGGCCGCGGCGGCGGTCAGCGATCGCGTGAGCCTGGGCTTCGTTGCCGAGACCGAGCGGCAGGTCGAGACGCATCTCACGGATCACCTCGAACGCCTGCCTGACGACGACGCGCGCAGCCGCGTGATCCTCGAGACCATGCGGGCGGATGAAGTGCGTCACGGCGCGCGCGCGCAGGCAGCCGGAGGCATCGAGTTGCCTGCGCCGGTGCGTTTCCTCATGCGGCGCGCATCGCGCGTGATGACGCGCACGGCCTACTGGATCTGACGCGCCTCGCAACCGCGAAACTTGCGACCGCAAGGTGATATGTAATACAAAGCTGCGTGCGCGGGCCCTCCGGCCCCGGGGGAAAGCATGGAAGAGAACGTCAAGCCGTTGAGCGAAATACCTGCGATCAACCGCTTCCTGAGCTATTGCCGCATCCGCACGGTGCCTTCAAAGACCGTGATCATCCACGCGGGCGACCTGCCCGATGTGCTGTACTACATCATCAACGGCTCGGTCGAGGTGATGATCGAGGACGAGGAAGGCAACGAGATGGTGCTCGCCTACCTCAACAAAGGGCAGTTCTTCGGCGAGATGGGCCTCTTTCACGAGACGCCGACCCGCAGCGCCTGGGTCCGCACCCGCAATTCCTGCGAACTTGCCGAGATGACCTATCCGCGCTTCCGGCAGATCGCCGCCGAAAGCCCCGGCCTCGTGTTCGAGCTTGCGACCCAGCTCGCCACCCGCCTCGATCGCACCAATCGCAAGCTCGGCGACCTCGCCTTTGTCGACGTCACCGGCCGCGTCGCGCACGCGATCATGGACCTCTGCGGCGAGCCCGATGCGATGACGCACCCCGAGGGCATGCAGATCAAGGTGAGCCGGCAGGAGCTGTCACGCCTTGTCGGCTGCTCGCGCGAAATGGCGGGTCGCGTGCTGAAAGTGCTTGAGGACCAGGGCCTCTTGCGCGCGACCGGCAAGACCATCGTCGTATTCAACGCGCGCCCGAAGATGAAGACGCGCCCTGTCATCGTCCCGGTCAAGGGAACTGCATCGGCTGCGGCGAAGCCGCGCCCAATGGACGAAGATGACGAGGATGACGATTGACGAAGCGTATGGCTCGCGTTGCCGGTCGCGTTGCCGCGACGTCAACACCCGGACAATCGGCAGACCTGTCCGGCTGTTGACATCGCCGCGCACAGCGCGCGGTCACGCAACGCGGTTCCTCCCCGCCCGCTTCGCGTCGTAGAGCCGGGTATCTGCGGCGCGTAGCAGTTCATCGGCGCCGACCTCGCAGTCCCACTGCGTGACCCCGATGCTCACTGTCACTTGCAGTCGCGGATGCAGGCTGCGCCAGTCGTGGTGCTCAATGGCATGCCGCAGCCGCTCGCAGAATTGCGCCGCCTGCGGCTGTGAGAGGCCCGGGAAGATCATCGCGAACTCCTCGCCGCCGATGCGTGCGGCGAAGTCGGCCTGACGACAGAGCCCGCGCATCACGGCCGCGCATTCGCGCAGCACGAGGTCACCGATCGCGTGGCCGAGCTCGTCGTTGACGAGTTTGAAGTGATCGAGATCGGCCACGGCCAGCGCCAGCGGCCGGCCGGTCGCGCGTGACACCTCGACCTCGGTGGCAACACGCCGGTTGAATGCGCGGCGGTTCGCGATTCCCGTGAGTGAATCCTCCTGCGACTCACGCTCGAAGGCGCGACTGCGCTCATCGAGCGCCGCGATCAGGCGCTCCTTGTCACGGTTCGCGCGTGCCAGTTCGTCGGTACGCTCGGCGACCCGCTGCTCGAGGTGCCGGCGGTAATTCTCGAGTTCCTCAAACGCACGCGCATCGACGATCGCAGGCGCCACCTGCTCCGCAAGGCTCTGCATCAGGTGCAGGTCGGCGTCCGAGTAACTGCCCGGTCGCGCGTGGCGCACGGCGAGCAGGCCAATGGACCGCCCGCCTTCCTGTAGTGCGACCACGATCAGCGAGCCGCTCGTGTGCTCGGCTACGCCGTCCTCGACGAGCAAGGCGCCCCCCTGGGCCAGTACCCTGCCGAAGAGACCGGCATCAATTGGCCGGGTGTGCACCGGCAGCCGCTCGCCGAGCCGCTCGTGCACGCGCATCTCGAGCACGCGGCGCTCCTGATCGGCGAGCACAAGGTGGAACTCGTCAAAGCGGAACAACGCACGCGCTTCGCCGAGGATGCGATCGCCCAGTTCGTCGAGACGCCGCGCGCCGCGTAGTGCACGCCAGGCCCGCGACAGCCGCGAGAGCGGGCTGCTGTCGGCGTCGGCGGCAGCGAGCGCGCTGCCGATCCCGTTGAAACTCAGCACGAATACGATCATCAGCAGCGCGAACAGGGCGAAGGTCGCCGGTGCCGCGGTGTTGTGCAGCACTGCAGCGAGTACGCCTGCAGGCACGAAGACAAGGTCGACCAGTGAATACACGGGCTTGATGATGCGGCCGACGTCGCGGCCATCGAGCCGGAAGTAGGTCGCGAGCAGCACGACATTGACGGCCTGCGCGGCCAGCGCCATGACGAGCAGCGGGACGATGTCCACGAGCCCCGGTACGCCGATCGGGTGAATACCCCCGACGGCGAGATACGCGTAGCCTGCGACCAGCAGCATGAGTGAATCCATCGCACCGTTGTGCACGGCACGCAGGATCGCCGCGCGCGGCGAACCGTGGCTGTAACTTCGGCTCAGCAGCGGCCAGAGGAACGCGGCGCTGCCGCACAGCACCGCAGCAACGGGTGGCGAGAACACGAGCAGCAGGCCGATCTGCGGCACTCGCTCCATCGATGTGAGCCCGACACGCGGCACCGGAATGCCGAAGTGCCAGATCGCAAGGATCACGACGATCCAGGCGAGCGCAATCCACGCTGCCGGGAAATCGGGCGCATCCCTCAGGTCGAGATACAGCCAGGCCACCGCCGCCGCCGCGATGGCGAGCGAATAGAGGGCCAGCGATCGGTAGCGCGAAACCATGCGCCCCGTGCGGCCGGCTCAGGAAGGCCGGCTGTGCTCCAGAATGGATCGCCGCATCGCAGCGATCGTCGACGGATAGTCCCTCGGGCCGAAGATCGCCGATCCCGCAACGAATGTGTCGGCGCCCGCCGCGGCGACGGCGCCGATGTTGTCGACCTTGACCCCGCCATCGATCTCGAGGCGCACCGCGCGTCCCGAGGCGTCGATGCGACGGCGCACCTCTGCAAGCTTCGCGAGCGCCGACGGTATGAAACTCTGGCCCGCGAAACCCGGATTCACCGACATCACGAGCACGAGATCGAGCTTCTCGAGCGTGTAGTCGAGCCAGTCGAGCGGGGTCGCGGGATTAAGCACGAGCCCCGGCTTCGCACCGCACTCGCGGATGAGCGAGATGGTGCGGTCGACATGCTCGCTCGCCTCGGGATGAAAGCTGATGTACGAAGCACCGGCCTTGGCGAAATCGGGCACGATGCGGTCGACCGGGCTCACCATCAGATGCACGTCGATGGGCGCCGTGACGCCGTGCCTGCGCAGCGCCTCGCACACGAGCGGGCCGATCGTCAGGTTCGGCACGTAGTGATTGTCCATCACATCGAAATGGACGATGTCGGCGCCGGCCGCAAGCACGGCGTCGACTTCCGCGCCAAGCCGCGCGAAATCAGCGGAGAGTATCGAGGGGGCGATCCAGGGCGATTGTCGCATGCGACAAGTGTACGCGAGCGCGGCCCAGGGTCCCTAGCCGCGCATGCCGCGCATTTCGCGCACCCGCTCCCACGCGGCGATGATCTGCTGGGTACGCTCCTTGGCGTGTTCGATCATCGAATCGGGCAGGCCGTTCGCCTGCAGTTTGTCGGGGTGGTGGCGCGAGAGCTGGCGCCGATAGGCCTTGGTGACCTCGGCATCACTCGCTTCGGCTGCGACCTCGAGCACCGCATACGCCTCATCGAGCGAGAGCCCGGGTGCCGCCGCGGGGCGTGCGCCCGGCCGGCCTCCCGAACGCAGCGCCGCTTCGATGTGCGCGAACTCGAACGTGGAGATCCCGAGCATCTGCGCGAGACGCTGCACATGGCTGCGTGTCGGTGGCGCCAGATCGGTGCCGTCGAGTGCCGCCCGCATCTGGATCTCGAAGAAGATGCGCAACAGGTCCGGCCGGCCCACGCAGGCGCGGCGGATCGACTGGATCGCTCCACCGTAGTCGAACGCCGGCTGCTTGCCACGCTGAAAGCACGCGATCGCCGCGCGCACGCTCGCCTCATCCAGCCGCAGCGCCGCCATCACCGCGCGCGCGGCGCCGATCTCGCGCTCCGAGACGCGCCCGTCGGCCTTGGCAATGTGGCCCATCACCTCGAAGGTCGCCGAGAAGAAATGCGTACCGAAATTGCCCGTGGCGCCCGCGCCCGGGCCCGCTGCGCCCTGATCGTACTGATGGCCAAGGACCGCGCCGAGCGCTGCACCGAATGGGCCGAGCGCAAAGAGCCCGATCAGGCCCCCAATGATCTTGCCCGTCCAGCGTGTCGTCATGGGAAAGGCAACGTTACACGATCCTTGACCGCGTCGCGCACGGGACGTCAAGATGCCCGGCTCCCGCACGCGCCGACCGGAACCCATGACACCGTCGACCGTTCACACGACCGCCCTCAAGGGCCTCACCAGGACCCATAGCGGCAAGGTCCGCGACATTTACGCCATCGACGGCAGCAGCATGCTGATCGTCACGACCGACCGCCTGTCGGCGTTCGACGTGATCCTGCCTGACCCGATCCCGTGGAAGGGCCACGTGCTGAACGAGATCTCGAACTACTGGTTCGCGCGCACCGTACACATCGTGCCGAACCACCTCACCGGCCGCCCGGTAAGCCGGGTGGTGACCGATCCGGAGGATCTCGCGCTCGTTGAAGGGCGCGCTGTAATCGTGCGGCGCCTGCGCGCTCTGCCGATCGAGGCCGTGGTGCGCGGCTACCTGATCGGCTCGGGCTGGAAAGATTACCGCGGGACCGGCAAGGTCTGCGGCATCGTCCTGCCGGCGGGGCTGCAGCTCGCATCGAAGTTGCCGGCGCCGATCTTCACACCGGCGACCAAAGCCGAGGCCGGCGCACACGACATCAACATCTCTTTCGATGAGGCCGCGGCGCTCGTGGGCGCCGACATCGCCGCGCGCGTGCGCGAGATCGCGATCGCGCTTTACACCTTCGCCTCGGAACACGCAGCGGCACGCGGTCTCATCATCGCCGACACGAAGTTCGAGTTCGGCATCGACGACGAAGGGCGCATCCATCTCATCGACGAGGCGCTCACGCCCGACTCTTCACGCTTCTGGCCCGCAGACACCTGGCGCGTGGGCGAGAGCCCGCCGAGCTTCGACAAGCAGTTCGTGCGCGACTACCTCGAATCGCTCGAGTGGAACAAACAGCCGCCCGCTCCGCGTCTGCCCGCGGCAATCATCGCCCGCACCAGCGAGAAATACCGCGAAGCGCTTGCCAGAATCACCGGGCCTGCCCGTTAGCCCATGTGGCTTCGCGCATGGAACTTCCTCGACCGCTGGCTCTTCGGCCCGCTGTCCCTGACCTCGCGCCCCGTCGGCTGGCTGCTGCGCCTGCTGCGCTATCCGTACGCCGTACTGCGCGACCTGTCGCAGGGGCAACTCAACCTGCGCGCGATGGGCCTCGTCTATGCAACTTTTCTGTCGCTCGTCCCGCTGCTCGCGTTCAGTTTCGCGATCCTGAAGGGCTTCGGCGCGCACCGCGACCTCGAGCCGATCATCTACGAGTTCTTTCGCCCCGTGGGTGCTGCCGCCACCGAAATCACCGCGCGGATCATGCAGTTCGCGGACAACGTGAGCACCGGCATCGTCGGCTCGGTCGGCTTCGCACTGCTGCTCTGGACCCTCATCGGCACGATCAAGAAGGTCGAGGACAGCTTCAACTACGTCTGGCACGTCGAGCAGCCTCGCAGCTTCGCGCGGCGTATCACCGAATACGTGACGCTGCTGATCGTCGGGCCACTGCTGCTGGTCGGCTTTCTCGGTCTCGCACACCGTGCGCTCGGCAGCGAGCCCTGGCAGGTCATTGCGCACTTGCCGCTGCTGCGCAGACTGGTCGGGCTCGCAACGGGCCTCGAGCCCTATGCGATGGTCACTGCGATCTTCACGCTCGTATACATGTTCGTGCCGAACACGCGCGTGCGCTGGCGACCCGCGCTGATCGGCGGCGTCACGGCGGGTATTCTCTGGGCGGCAGTCGGCACAATTTTCACGGCCTTCGTCGTCTACTCGACGCGCCTCACGATCGTGTACGCGGGCCTCGCGATCATCGTCGCGATGCTCCTGTGGACCTATTTCGGCTGGCTCATCCTGCTGATCGGCGCACAGCTCTCGTTCTACGTACAGAACCCCGAGTACCTGCGCATCGGGCTGCGCGAATTGCGCCTCTCGAACGTCGAAGTCGAGCGTGTATCGCTCAAGATCATGTATCTCGTCGGGCGCTCGCATACGCAGGGGTCGACAACCTGGACCGTTTCGTCACTCTCGGCCGAACTCGGACTGCCCGGCATTGCGGTCGCGCAGCTCGTCGCGACGTTCGAGACTGCAGGCCTGCTGCTCGCGACCGACGATGAGCGCCTGCTGCCCGGCCGCGACATCGGCCACATCCGCCTGCAGGAAATCCTCGACGTCGCGCGCAACCAGAAAAGCGGCCACGCGCCGACGCGCGATCTCGCACTCCCGCCGGTCGATCGACTGACGCGGGCGCTCGACGACGCCTGGCGCGGCTGCTGTCAGGAGCGGACGCTCGGTGAACTTGTCGCGGAGGCTAGCTGAGCGCCGCGCGCGGCGAGCGGCCTCATCCTCCCGCGATCGTCATCTCGCCGATGAGTATCGAGCCGCAACGAATAGTCCCGCGCAAATCCACATCGCTCCCGATGGCGTCGATCGCGAGGTACATGTCGCGCAGGTTGCCTGCGATCGTGACCTCCTCAACCGGAAACGCGAATGCGCCCCCTTCCACCCAGAAGCCGGTCGCGCCGCGCGAGTAGTCGCCGGTGACTCCGTTCACACCCTGCCCCATGAGCTCTGTAACGACCAGGCCTGCGCCCATGCGCGCCAGCAAACCCTCGAACGTGCAAGCCTCCCGATCGGATTCGACCAGAAGGTTGTGGACGCCTCCTGCATTACCCGTGCTCTTCAGACCGAGCTTGCGTGCGGCATAGGAGCCGAGCACGTAGCCCTGCAGCACGCCGTTTGCGATGAGCTCGCGGTCGCGCGTCGCGACACCTTCAGAGTCGAACGGGCTGCTCGCGAGTGCCTTCGGGATATGCGGCCGCTCGTGCATCTGGATGAATGACGGGAGGATCTGCCGGCCCGCGGCGTCGAGCAGAAACGATGAGCGACGATACTGGTTGCCGCCACGGATCGCCGCGACCATGTGGCCCAGGACCCCCCGCGCGACTTCCGGCACGAACAACACGGGCGCGCGTCGCGTGCTGAGACGCCGCGCGCCGAGCCGCTCAATGGCGCGTTCGCCCGCGCGACGCCCGATCTGCCCGACGTCACCCAGCTCGCCCGGGTCGCGCGCGGTGGCATACCAGTAGTCGCGCTGCATGTCGCTGCCCGCCTGCGCGATAAGCGCGCAGCTCACGGTGTGACTCGAGCTCGGAAACCCCGCGAGAAAGCCGAGCGAGTTGCCGTAGACATGGACGCCGCGATGTGTCGAGACGCTCGCGCCTTCTGAATTGGTGATGCGCGGATCGACTGCGCGCCCGGCCGCCTCGCAGCGGCGCGCGAGTTCGACAGCGTCCTCGGGTTCGATGTCCCAGGCGTGGTCGAGGTTGAGATCGGGGATGTTCGTCGCGAGCGTCCCGGGTTCCGCGAGACCCGAGTACGGGTCGTCGGCCGTGTAGCGGGCGATCGTGCACGCCTTGGCAACCGTGGCGCTGACCGCCGCGGGCGCGAGATCGGCGGTGCTCGCCGAGCCTTTGCGATGTCCGATGTAGACGGTGACGCCGAGCCCGCGATCACGCTGGTACTCGACCGTGTCGACTTCACCGAGGCGCACGTTGACGGTGAGCCCCTGCTGCAGGTTCGCGTCGACCTCGGCCTGTATCGCACCGAGCCGGCGAGCCTCTTCGAGCGCGCCCGCGACGACTCCTTGCAGCTCGCCGATTCGCGTACCATCCACACGCTGTTGCATCCGACGCATTGTAGCAGTCATGCCCGACGACGATTTCGACGACCGGCCGAGCAAGAGCGCGCGCAAGCGCGCGGCGCACGCTGCGCAGGACCTCGGCGCGCGCCTCATCGGACTGCGCGAAGCGGACCTCGCAGCGCTCGGGCTCCCCGGGCCGCTGCTCGATGCGGTGCGGGAAGCCCGGCGCCTGACGAGCCGCGCTGCGCTCGCGCGCCAGCGCCAGTACATCGGCAAGCTGATGCGCCAGATCGACACGGCGGGTATCGAAGCCGCGATCGCTGCCCACGCCGGCGTGAGCGCCATCGAGAGCGAGATGCTGAAGCGGGTCGAGCGCTGGCGCGAGCGGCTCCTCGCCGAGGGCGATGCCGCTTTCGAAGCGCTCGAGGCGGCGTATGCGCCGATCGACCGCGCCGGGCTCGGCGCGCTGCTGGCGACCGCCCGCAATACCCACGGGAGCCCCGTGGCGCGCACCACAGCCTCGCGCGCCCTCTTTCGCGCGCTGCGCAGGCTGATTTCCCGTAAAATACCGTGATGACTGCACTCGTAGGCATCATCATGGGGTCGTCTTCAGACTGGGAGACGATGCAGGGCGCGGCCGAGACACTTGAGAAGCTTGGTGTGCCGCACGAGGTGCGCGTGGTGTCGGCGCACCGCACGCCCGACCTCCTGTTCGAGTACGCTGCGAGCGCGCGACAGCGCGGCCTCAAGGTCATTGTCGCGGGCGCCGGCGGCGCCGCGCATCTGCCGGGCATGACTGCATCCAAGACAACTCTCCCCGTGCTGGGCGTGCCGGTGGAATCGAAGGCGTTGAACGGCCTTGATTCGCTGCTGTCGATCGTGCAGATGCCGGCTGGCGTACCCGTCGCCACCCTCGCAATCGGCGCCGCGGGGGCAAGAAACGCCGGCCTCATGGCAGCGCAGATTCTTGCCCTTTCCCATCCGGACATCGCGGCCGCACTCGAGGCGTTTCGCGCGCGCCAGACCGCCACGGTACTCGAGCAGGGCGATCCGCGTCACAGATGAGCGCGGCACCCCGGCCATGACCGTCGGCATCATCGGCGCCGGCCAGTTGGGCCGCATGTTGGCGCTCGCCGGCTACCCGCTCGGGCTCGACTTCCGCTTCCTCGACAAGAGCGTCGACACGCCCGGCGGCCAGGTTGCGCCGGTGCTCACCGGCGAATTCACTGATCGCAGGCTTCTGCGCCGCCTCGCGCGCGGCGCCAGTGTCGTGACCTTCGACTGGGAGAACGTGCCCGTCGAACCGCTGCGTGCACTGGCAGGCCGGGTCACCATTGCACCGCCCCTCGCGGCGCTCGCCGTCGCCCAGGATCGCCTGAGCGAGAAGCGTCTCTTCGGGAAACTGCACATACCAACAAACCGCTACGCGCCCGTCGACTCGGCGCGCCAACTCGAGCGGGCGTTCGGGCAGATTGGCCCGGGCGTCCTGAAAACGCGCCGTCTCGGCTACGACGGCAAGGGGCAATACCGCGTGGCATCGCGTGACGACCTCACGCCGGCGTTCGCGGCGCTCGGAGGCGTACCCCTGCTTTACGAGGAATTCGTGCCCTTCGACCATGAGGTCTCGATCATCGGCGCGCGCAGCACGCGCGGCGAGATCGCGATCTATCCGCTGAACGGCAACCTGCACACGCAGGGCATCCTGCGCCTCACCCGGGCGCCGTGGGGCACTCCGGCGCTCGCGCGCGCTGCCGCGCGACACCTGCGGCGAGTGCTCGCACACTTTCGCTATTCCGGGGTTTTGACGATCGAGTTCTTCGTCCGCCGCGGGCGCCTCATCGCCAATGAAATGGCGCCGCGGGTGCACAACTCGGGTCACTGGACGATCGAGGGTGCGGAGACGAGCCAGTTCGAGAACCATCTGCGGGCGATCCTCGGAATGCCGCTCGGCAGCACCCGCTCGCGCGGCCATGCCGCCATGGTGAATCTCGTCGGGGAACTGCCCGGGCGCGAGATGGCGCTGGGCGTCCCGGGGCTGCATTGGCACGACTACGGCAAGTCCCCCCGCCCCGGTCGCAAACTGGGACACTGTACGCTGATCGAGGGCACGGCAGCCGGTCGCGACCGGCGGTTGCGTGCCCTGCTGCCCCGGCTTGCGCCGGATGTGCGCCTGTCGTTTCCGGGTAGCGGTTGATTCCCGTAAGATCGGCCGGCATGTACCTGGACCTGTTCAAGCTTCACGACCTGCCGTTCCGGCTGAGCCCCGACCCCCAGTACCTGTATCTCAGCCGTAACCACTCCAGGGCGAAAGCCTACATGGAGTCGACGATCTGGTTCACCGACGGCTTCGTCGTGATCACGGGCGAGATCGGTTCCGGCAAGACCACGCTGATCGAAACCTTCCTGCGCGAACTCGAACAGGATGTCGTGGTCGCGCAAGTCAACCAGACACAGGTTTCCGCGCTGGAATTCCTGCAGTCGGTGCTGGTGCAGTTCGGCTTCCAGCCGTTCAAGATGCGCAAGGCGGAGCTGCTCGCGACCTTGAACCAGTTCCTGATTGAACAGTACGCCGCGGGCCGCAAGGTACTGCTGATCGTCGACGAAGCGCAGAACCTCAGCCTGCGCGTGCTCGAGGAGATCCGCCTCCTCTCGGGCGTCGAGACCTCACGCGAGAAGGTGCTGCGCATCATCCTCGCGGGCCAGCCGGAGCTCAACGACAAGCTCGATTCGCGCGAACTCGTGCAGCTCGTGCAGCGCATCCGCCTGCGCTTTCACCTCACCGCCCTGTCGCAGGAGGACACGCAGCACTACATCCTGCATCGGCTCGACGTGGCAGGCGCGGCCGGCCGCGAGATCTTTGCGCGCGACACGTTGCCGGAGATCTATCGCTACACCGGCGGCACGCCGCGCCTCGTGAATACGCTGTGCGACACCGCCATGATGGGCGCCTACGCCGCCGATCGCCCGACCGTCACACGCGAGGACGTGCTGCACGCCGTCGAGGAGCTGCAATGGACCGAATACGCCTCACGCACACATCGTGAGCTGAGCAGCATGGTCGCGGGCGCCGACCACCGCGCACTTGAACAGACCGGTTCGCGGCGCAGCGACGTGATCCTTGCCCACGTGGCATTGAGCATGGATGGCAAGCCCCTCTCGGAGATGCCGCTACGACCCGGTCGTGTGATCATCGGCCGCACATCCGACAACGACATCCAGGTCGACAGCCGTTTCGTGAGCCGTCACCACTGCCAGATCATCACGACCGCGCAGAGCTGCGTGATCGAGGATCTCAACAGCACAAACGGCATGGCGGTGCGCGGCAAGCGCGTACGGCGCCACGTGCTCGCTGACGGTGACGTGGTGATGCTCGGTCAGCATTCCCTCAGCTATCACGATGGTCGCGTTGCGAAAGCAGCCAGACCGGCCGAATCGAACCAGCCCACGGCGCCGTGAGGATCTTCAGCGTTCCTGATCCTGATTGCCGGGTGGCAACCCGTCGCCGCCATATTCATGGCGCATCGCCCGGAAATCCCGTCGGCGAAGCCCGATGGCAAGTCCCCATACGAGGCTGGCGAGGCCCGCGACCCCGAGCATGCCCCCCAGCCAGCCTGTCAGCCGAAAATAGCTGAGCGCGAGCACGACGAGCCCACCGAGCCCGTAGAGCCAGGGCAGCAGGTCATAAACCGGTTTGGCGATATGGGGCCGGTGTACGCGCACGGTACCGATCGTACCGCGCCGCGCGGGCCGGGTCAGCCGGATACCTCAGCGGCGATCGCGGCCGGCGAACAATTCGAGGAACCGGCCGATCAGCGAAGGCTGCCAGCTCACCCGCATGTCGTCGCTCCTGCCGGAGTGGGCGCGGGCCGCTTCCTGAACGAGGTCCTTCGGCAGCAGGCGTTGAAAACTCCCGGTCGCGGCCGGATCAGACTGCATGGCGTTGTTCATGCGCACACGGTACTGGCCCGGCAGACATCCCGGCGTGCGCCGGCTCACACGCCGCGGCAAGGACGACGTTATGTCGAAATGGTGCCGGGTTTTCGGTTATTCGGTTATTTGCGCGCACTGCGCGCAAATAACCGAATAACCGAAAACCCGGCACCAATGCTTACCCCGTCCCTCCGACGGTGAGGCCATCGATGCGCAGCGTCGGCTGCCCCACACCAACCGGCACGCTCTGCCCATCCTTGCCGCATGTACCCACACCATCGTCGAGCTTCAGGTCATTGCCGATCATCGCAACGCGCGTGAGCACGTCCGGGCCGTTGCCGATCAGCGTGGCGCCCTTGATCGGCGCCTTGACGCGGCCGTTTTCGATCAGATACGCCTCGCTCGTCGAGAAGACGAACTTGCCCGACGTGATGTCGACCTGGCCGCCGCCGAAATTGACCGCGTAGATCCCCTTCTGCACCGAGCCGATGATCTCCCCGGGTTCATGAGGTCCGGCACGCATGTAGGTGTTCGTCATGCGTGGCAAGGTCATGTGCGCAAAGGACTCGCGGCGGCCGTTGCCGGTGGAGCGCATGCCCATCAGGCGCGCGTTCAGCTTGTCCTGCAGATAGCCCTTGAGCACCCCGTCCTCGATCAGGACCGTGCACTGCGTCGGCGTGCCCTCGTCATCAATATTGAGTGAACCGCGGCGGCGCGCGAGCGTGCCATCGTCGACCACGGTGACGCCAGGGGATGCGACGCGCTCGCCGATGCGGTTCGTGAACGCCGAGGTACCCTTGCGGTTGAAGTCGCCCTCGAGCCCGTGGCCGATCGCCTCGTGAAGGAGGATCCCTGGCCAGCCCGGGCCCAGTACGACCGTCATGCTGCCCGCAGGCGCCGGCACCGCTTCGAGATTCACGAGCGCCTGCCGCGCCGCTTCGCGCGCGAGCGTGAGTGGCTTGTCGCCCGCGACGAGTTCGGCGAGCGAGAACCGGCCACCTGAACCTGCATAGCCCTGTTCGCGCCGCCCGTTCTGCTCGGCGATCACCGACACGTTGAAACGCACCAGCGGCCGCACGTCAGCGGCGAGCGTGCCGTCGCTCGTGGCCACCATCACGACCTCGTAGACGGACGCGACACTCGCCATCACCTGCACGATGCGCGGATCGATGGCGCGAGTTTCGCGGTCGACGCGCTCGAGCCAGCCGACCTTTTCGTGATCGGTGAGCGCGGCGCCCGGATCCACCGGCAGGTAGAGGCTGTGGCCGCTTGCCGGGTGCATCGCGCGGAGTGAGTGTTGCGTGCCGCTCGCGGCGATCGCCCGTGCCGCGCGGCCCGCCTCCTCGAGCGCAGGCATCACGACTTCATCCGAATAGGCAAAGCCGGTCTTCTCGCCCGCAAGTGCGCGCACACCGACTCCCTGCTCGATACTGGCGCCACCCTCCTTGACGATGCCGTCTTCGAGCGCCCACGACTCTTCGCGCGCGAGCTGGAAATAGACGTCGGCCGCGTCGACTGCGTGACCCATCACGTCGCCAAGCACACGGTCGACGCGCGCGACGTCGAGTCCGCCCGGTCGCAGGATCAGGTCGCGCGCGATCGCCAGGGAATCGGTTGTTTCGGCCATGTTCATTGGACAGACTTCACAGCACTCGGTGCCTCAGGGCCGGAAAATGCGCGCGCGCATCAGCTTGCGCCACTCGATCGAGCGCCGCCACCACGCACCCGGGCCCGGCCGGCTGCCGCCCGAGGATGCGCCCCCAGTAGTCCACGATCATCGTGTCGCCGTGCGTCAGTCGCCCGTTTGCATGCCGGCCAGCCTGCGCCGGCGCCACAAGAAACGCGAAGTTCTCGATGGCGCGAGCCCGCAGCAGTGTTTCCCAGTGCGCCTCGCCGGTCGGCCCGGTGAACGCCGATGGCAGCACGAACCATTCCGCACCTTCCCTGGAGAGCAGGCGGAAAAGCTCCGGAAACCGTATATCGTAGCAGACGGCGAGCCCCAACCTGCCGGCCGGCGTGTCGATCACCTGCGGCCGCTTGCCGGGCGCAACATGCGCCGATTCGCGGTAGCTTTCCGCGGCGGCGGGCAGGTCGACATCGAACAGGTGGATCTTGTCGTAGCGCGCCACGCGCTTCCCGCTCGCATCGAACACGAGGCTCGCCGCCGCCACGCGGCCGTCGCCACCCTCGATACGCAGCGGCATCGTGCCGCCGATCACCATCAGGCGATGGCGCTCGGCCGTGCGGGCGAGAAAATCCTGGATCTGGCCAGCGCCATCCGCCTCGGCAATCGCACGCTTGTCGGCATCCGCAAGGCCCATGAACGCAAAGTTCTCGGGCAGGGCCGCCACCGCCGCGCCGCGGTCCGCAGCCTGCGCGAGCAGCTTGCCAGCCTGCGCAAGATTTTCCGCGACATCCGCCGCAGTGGTCATCTGGATTGCGGCGACCCGCACGCCGCTCATGTCAGCACCACGTCGTACTGATCGACGCCATAGAAGGGCTCGACCTGCAACCGGATCGGCTTGCCGTTGGCGGCCTCGAGCTCCGACAAGGCGAGAGCCTCCTCGTCGAGCAGGCGGTCGATCACGTCCTGGTGGGCAAGAATCACGAGTTCGCGGCTGCCGAATTGGCGCACCTGCCGCAGGATATCCCTCAGGATTTCGAGACAGACGGTCTCCGGCGTGCGCACGAAACCGCGGCCTTCACAGGTCGGGCACGCCTGGCACAAAAGGTGCTCGAGGCTCTCGCGCGTGCGCTTGCGAGTCATCTCGACGAGGCCGAGTGGCGAGAGGCTCGCGATATGCGTCTGCACCCGGTCGGCTGCGAGGCCGCGCGACAACGCCTCGAGCACCTGGCGGCGATGCGACTCGTCCTGCATATCGATGAAGTCGATGATGATGATGCCGCCCAGGTTGCGCAGCCGCAGCTGGCGTGCGATGGCGAGCGACGCCTCAAGATTGGTGCGAAAGATGGTTTCCTCGAGGTTGCGGTGCCCGACATACGCGCCGGTGTTGACGTCGATCGTGGTCATCGACTCGGTCTGGTCGAAGATCACGTAGCCGCCCGACTTGAGTTCGACTTTGCGGCCGAGAGCGCGCGCGATCTCCTCTTCCGTGCCGTGCAGGTCGAAAATCGGCCGCTGCCCTGCGTACAGCTCGATGCGGTCGACGGCCTCCGGCATGAAGGCGCGTGCGAACTTCTGCATCTCTGCGTACGCCTGCGCACCATCGACGAGCACGCGCCCGATGTCGCGCCCGAGCTCATCGCGCAGCATCCGGGTCGGCAGCGGCAGGTCTTCGTGCACAAGTTCGCCGGGTGCGGCCGCCGCGGCGCGCTCGCGTACGTGGTCCCACAGTCTTGCGAGATACAGCATGTCAGCGCGCAGCGCGTCGCGCGTGACTCCTGCGGCGGCGGTACGCAGAATGAAGCCTCCGCCCTGCGCCGGCTGCGGCAGGCTCGCGACCAGCTCGCGCAAACGCTGGCGCTCGGCCTCGTCCTCGATGCGTGCGGAAACGCCCACACCCTCACCACGGGGCATGTACACGAGAAAGCGCGAGGGCAACGACAGGAAGGTCGTCAGCCGCGCGCCCTTCGTGCCGATCGGGTCCTTGACGATCTGCACGAGGAGATCGTCGCCCTGGTTCACGAGGCGCCGGATGTCCTCGACTTTCGGCAGTCCGATCATCGTCGAGTCGGGGCGCGTGACCGCGATGTCGTCGACGTGCAGGAACGCAGCGCGTTCAAGCCCGGCGTCGATGAACGCGGCCTGCATCCCCGGCAGCACGCGCGTGACGCGACCTTTGTAGACATTGCCCACGAGACCCCGGCGACTCACGCGCTCGATGTGCACTTCCTGCAGCGCGCCGTTCTCGACGATTGCGGCACGCGTCTCGCGCAGCCCGCGCTCGATCAGGATCTCGGTCGTCACGGACCGGCTCCCGCCCAGACGGGGATACCGGCCTCCTGCAGCAGAGCCGCGGTCTCGAAAAGAGGTAATCCCATGACGCCAGAATAGCTGCCCGTGAGGCCGGCGACGAATACGGCGCCGAGCCCCTGCACCGCATAGCCGCCCGCCTTGTCGCGCGGCTCACCGCTCTCCCAGTAGCGGCCCGCGTCCGCGGCACTGATCGATCGAAACCGCACTTGCGAGCGCACCGAGCGGCAGCGCGTCGAAGGCGCCTGCACGGAGCCAGCCAGGAGCACAACCGCCGTCAGCACCTCGTGCGTGCGTCCTGCGAGCGCCAGCAGCATCTCGACACCCTCCTCGCGGGTGACGGGCTTGCCAAGCATCCGGCCATCGAGCACAACGGTGGTGTCGGCGGCGAGCACCGGCAGCCCGCACCGTGCCGCAGGCTGCGCCCACACGGCTTCGCCCTTGGCGCGCGCCACACGTGCGACATAGTGCGCCGGCTCTTCGCCGGTTCGCGCCGTCTCGTCGATGTCGGCCGCGAGCACCAGATTCGGCACACCGATCTGGCACAGCAGTTCCTGCCGGCGCGGCGATGCAGACGCGAGGCACAGCACTGGCATCGTTGCGGTCATGCGGCCGCGGTTCTCATGCGCGATGGTAGGGGTGTCCCGCGAGCAGCGCGTGGGCGCGGTAGAGCTGCTCGGCGAGCACGACGCGCACCAGCGCGTGCGGCAGGGTGAGGCGCGACAGCGACCAGTCGAGATCCGCCCGCTCCCGCACAGCGGGCGCGAAGCCGTCGGGGCCACCGATCAGGAACGCGAGGTCGCGGCCGTCCCGCATGCGCTCCGCGAGCCATCGGGACAGTTCGACGCTGGAGAAGGCCTTGCCGCGTTCGTCGAGCGCGACGACGTATTCGTCCTTCGCGAGGCGGCCGAGCTGGCGACGCGCCTCGTCCTCCATCGCACGCCCGACCGGCGTGCCAGCCGACCGCGGGCCAGGAGCCAGTTCCACGATGTCGACGCGCAGCGCGGGGCGCAGACGCCTCAGATACTCGTCGCAGCCCGCAGAGACCCAGGCGGGCATGCGCGTGCCGACAGCGATGAGGCGCACCCGCACGACTCACCCGAACCTTCGCGGCGGTCAGTGTGCACGGCGCGACCGCGCTGGCCGGGGTCGGGCCCCGTGCGCAGCAGCGGCCCGCGGTGCGGCTCGCCTCGCGCCCGTTTTCGTCCGGCGAGGGGCCGCTGCCTTGGCAGGCACCGACGCGCCATCGCCCTCCCACAGCCGCTCGAGGCCGTAGAACTCGCGCGTGCGCGGCAGCATCACATGCACGATCACGTCGGTCAGGTCGACGAGCACCCATTCGCTGTCGCGCTCGCCTTCGATGCCGTGGGTGCGAATGCCCGCAGCGCGCGCTTTCTGGATGACCCGTTCGGCGATGGATCGGACGTGACGATCGGAGTTGCCCGAGGCGATGACGAAGGTATCGGCGATATCCGTGAGTCCACGGACGTCGAGAACCCTGACATTGACCGCCTTCATGTCATCGAGCGCGGTGGTGACTATTTCCTCGAGGGGCGTCGTGCGAGGAGCGCTGCGGCGCGGGCGTTTGGCGGTGGTCATGTGTCGGTGTGGGCCTCTCCCGTATCAGTCTTCCCCGCGAGCATAGCACCCCGACGCGCGCAGCATGTCACGCACCACATCGGGCACGAGATAGCGCGGATCACGGCCATCGACGATCAGCTCCCGCAGCTCCGTCGAGGAGATCTCGAGCTGGGTGACGGCGTGGATGAAGACGCGCCCGGCTGTCGCCGAATGCAGATCGCGCACGCCACCGGTGCCGCGATCGACCATCAGCTCCCCGAGCGGCCCCGTGGTGGGCGCCTTCCATCCCGGGCGGTGCGCCACGACGATGTGCGCAAGCTCCGGCAGCTCGCGCCAGCGATGCCAGGCAGGCAGGCCGAGAAAGGCATCCATGCCGAGCAGCAGACACAGTGAGCGCCCCGGGAACTCGCTGCGCAACTCGCTGAGCGTGTCGAAGGAATACGACAGGCCCTTGCGACGCGTCTCGCGATCGTCGACCACGAAGGCCGGCTGATCGGCAACGGCGGCACGCACCATGGCGAGGCGTTGCGAGGCTTCGGCGAGCGGCGTGTCACGATGGGGTGGATCGCCGGTGGGCAGGAAGCGCACCTCCGCAAGCTGCAGCGCCTGCCACAGCTCGAACGCGGTGCGCAGATGGCCAAAGTGAATCGGGTCGAAGGTTCCGCCGAAAAGACCGATCGGTCGCATCATGTACGCCTGACGAGGGGGAGCCGGACACCGCAGAGATCCACGGCGAGGAGCGCCATTTCATCCCACGAATTCGCCTGCAGCCGACCCTTGATCGCCCGGTCGGCGCGCGCCGCGCGTTCGGCCAGACGCGCGAAATCGCGCCGGGCATGGCGCCCGCCGCCACGCGCCGACTGACGCAGCTCGCGCAGCAGGGCCCACAGCACCAGGGTGGCCTCGACGCCTTCAGCGCGCAGTCCCTCGACGATGCGCAGCGCGCGCGCCGCGTTGCCGCCGCGCGCCGCCTCGCCCAGTTTGAAGACGTCGAAGCGCGCGTTGTCTGCGACGCTTGCGGTGAGTTCCGCAACGCCGACCGCGCCCGCGAGCGTGAGCGACAGTCGATCGATCTCCTGCTGCGCGGCGAGGAGATTGCCTTCGGTGCGCTCGGCGAGCAGCTCGAGCGCCGCGCGATCGAGGCTGAGGCCTGCCCGGCGCGCGCGGGCCTCGAGCCAGCCCGGAAGCTTCTCGCGACCGACCGGCCACGCGTTCATCCAGACACCATGGTCCTCGACCGCACGCACCCAGGCGGCGCCCTGCGATTCACGCTCGAGCCGCCCGGTGATGATCACGAGCAGTGTGTCGGAGTCGCGCCGTTCAATGAGCTCGACGATCGCGGCACTGCCCGCGACGCCCGGCTTGCCCGTCGGCAGGCGCAACTCGACGAGGCGACGCAACGCGAAGAGCGACAGATTGCTCGTGCCGGCGCGCAAGTCATCCCAGCTGCTGTCGCGATCGACAAAATGCACGACCCGATCGGTGAAGCCCGCGGCACGCGCCTGCGCGCGCACAGCGTCGGCAGCCTCGCTGACGAGGAGTGGTTCGTCGCCGGACAGCAGGTAGACGGGCGCCAGCCCGCGCGCGAGGTGCGCGGCGAGCTTGTCTGGATCAAGTTTCATGGGACCATCCCGGCCACCGGAGGATTATCCACTTTTACATGGAGATTGGGGGCAGCAGGGGTTAGGATTTCCGGATGCCTACACTGTTCGAGCGCATCATCGCGGGCGAACTGCCTGCCACGATCCTGCACCGGGACGAACGCGTGACGGCCTTCCGCGACATCCATCCGCGTGCGCCGGTCCATATCCTGATCGTGCCAAACAAGCCGATTCCGACCGCCAACGACATCAGCGACGATGACGAGGCGCTCGTCGGCCACATGTTCACCGTGGCGCGCGACCTCGCGCGGCACGAGGGCATCGCCGAGGACGGCTACCGGCTCATCATCAACTGCAACCAGCACGGCGGACAGGAAGTCTATCACCTGCACGTCCATTTGCTCGGCGGGGCCCCGCTGGGTGGCATGGTGGCAAAGACCTTCTGAAAGGCAGGCGCGCATGGCCAAGCGAAGGAAATCAGGGACGAAGCGCGCCACTGCGAAGCGCGCCACTGCGAAACGCGCCGCACCGAAGCAGGCTGCGCAGCGGCGGGGCGCGAAGCGGCGCGCCGCACCGGCACGACGCGAGTTGTATCCCGCGTTCAATGCGTACCGCACCGGGCGCCTCGCGGTCTCGCCGGTCCACAATCTCCATTTCGAAGAAAGTGGCAACCCTCGCGGCAAGCCCGTGGTGTTCCTGCATGGCGGCCCCGGTGGTGGCACCGATCCCAAGATGCGCCGCTTCTTCGATCCGAAGCGCTATCGCATCGTGCTCTTCGATCAGCGGGGCTGCGGCAAGAGCCGGCCGCGCGCGAGCCTTGAAGACAACACCACCTGGCACCTCGTCGCCGACATCGAGCGGCTGCGCGAGAACCTCGGCATCGACAAGTGGCAGGTATTCGGAGGCTCATGGGGTTCCACCCTTGCGCTCGCCTACGCGCAGGCGCACCCGCAGCGCGTCACCGAACTCGTGCTGCGCGGCATCTTTCTCGTACGGCCCTGGGAATTGGCGTGGTTTTACGGCGAATCAGACGGTGCCGGAGCGCTGTTCCCCGATCTCTATGCCGACTTCGCTGCGGCAATTCCACCCGCCGAACGCAGCGAGATGATGGACGCCTACTATCGCCGCCTCACGAGCGACGATCCGGTCGTGCGCAGCACCGCTGCACGCGCCTGGTCGATCTGGGAGGGCGCCACGAGCTACCTGCGGCTCAACCCGGACGATCTGAAGAAATTCGAAGAAGACGCGTACGCCGAAACGTTCGCCCGCATCGAGTGCCACTACTTCGTGAACCGCGGCTTCCTGCGCTCGGCAACCCAGCTCCTCGACGACGTGTCGAGGATCCGCCACATCCCTGCCGTGATCGTGCAGGGGCGCTACGACGTCGTGTGCCCGATGAAGAGCGCCTGGGACCTGCATCGTGCGTGGCCCGAAGCGGATTTCCGGATCGTGCCGGACGCGGGGCATTCGGCCTTCGAACCGGGCAACATTCACGAGCTTGTCAGCGCTACTGATCGCTTCGGCGAGGATTGACCGGTTGCGAACAGTCGGCGCGCGGTTCAACTGCGCAGCTGCCAGGTCGGAGCGCCCGCGTTCCCGATGATCCCGTGCCCGGCGAGCCACGCGCGCGCATCGCGAGCGTCGCCCGCGAGCCAGACACGCACCGGACCCTCCCGGAAGCTGTAGCCCCAGGAATCCATGTCGTCACACAGGCGTTCGCGACCGACACCGGGCAATGCCTCCGCGAGCAACACCTGCAGATAGCAGACACCGCATTCCTCCGCGTCGTCGCCACCGGCGTCACGATCGAGTCCCGCACGGCGCTCCGGGGTCATGCAGACATAGTGGGCCGCCTCGTGCAGCACCGAATGCACAGGAGTGTCGAGCCGCGCGTAGAGGCAGTCTGCGACGAGTCCCGCTTCGCTCTCGCCCCAGAACGAACCGGGAATACCCTCTTCGGGAGCGATGAAGCGCAGCTTCAGGCCGTAGCGGGCAAGCAGTGTGCCGAGGGCCGCACGATTGGTGCCGTTGACGCGCAGGACATCGGCGCCCATGGCTGGCGCCTCAGAGCGCCGCGAGCTGGCGCATCACGATTGCCGCGAGGTCGCGCGCGAGCGCATCTTCCAGCAGGCGCTGCTCACGCTCCTTCGCGAGCAGGATCGTCTCGTCGAAGGTGAAATCGCGCGACAGCAACACTTCCCGCGGCGCCAGCAGTTCGGCCCCACCCTTCTGCACGCTGAATTCCACGCGATAAGCCAGCTCGTATTCGCGCGGGATATTGCGCGCCGACACCGACAGCACGCGCTCCTTCACTTCATCACGCGAGACGCGCACGATAGCCTCGGCGCGCGCCGGGTCGCCCTCGAGCCGCACGCCGCTCGCCGCCAGCGAGCGCGACAGGGCCTGCACGAAATCGCTCTGTGTGTCCTGCGCCTCGATGCAGGCGCTTGCGAAGGCCTGCGGCGCGGCCTCGCGGCCTTGCAGTCTCAGTCCGCAGCCCGCCAACGCAGCAAGTGCAAGCGCAAGAGTGGCGATCGCAATGAAACGGTGGATCACGACTGGACCACGATGTTCACGAGCTTGCCCGGCACGATGATCACCTTGCGCACGGGCTTGCCACCCATGAACCTGCACGCATTCTCGTCCGCGAGCGCCGCGGCGCGCACCACTTCTTCGGGCGCGCCGGCGGCGACCGTCACCCTGCCGCGCAGCTTGCCGTTGACCTGCACGACGAGTTCGATCTCCTCGCGCACGAGTGCGGCGGGATCGGGCTTCGGCCAGGGCTCCTCGATCAGCGCAGTCGCGTGGCCGAGCGCCTGCCAGAGCGCGTGCGTCACGTGCGGGATGATCGGCGAGAGTGTCAGCACGATGATCTCGCAGGCCTCACGGACCACCGCGCGTCCCTGTACGCTCGCGGTCGAGGTTCGTGTCGCCTCGTTCAGCAGTTCCATCGTCGCGGCGATGGCCGTGTTGAAGGTGTGCCGGCGGCCGATGTCGTCGGTCACCTTGGCAAGCGTCTCGTGCGCGAGGCGGCGCAGCGTCTTGTGCTCCGCATCGAGCGCCGCAAAATCCGCGGCGGGCTGCGGCCCCTGCGATACGAGATCGTGCACGGCCTTCCACAAGCGGCGGATGAAGCGGAACGCGCCCTGCACGCCCTCGTCGCTCCACTCGAGCGACTGTTCGGGCGGCGCCGTGAACATCATGAAAAGGCGCGCCGTGTCGGCACCGAACTCTTCGATGAGCTTCGACGGGTCGACGCCGTTGCCTTTCGATTTCGACATCGTGCCGAGGCCGTCATGCACCACCGGCTTGCCGTCCGCGATCAGCACGGGAACGCCGTCGCGCATCTCGACATCGGCCGGGTTGAAATAACTGCGCCGCTCGCCCTCGGGATGGCGGTAATAGATGTGATTCAGCACCATGCCCTGCGTGAGGAGCTTCGCGAACGGCTCGTCGAGGGTTACGAGCCCGAGGTCGCGCATCACGCGCGTCCAGAAGCGCGAATACAGCAGGTGCAGGATCGCGTGCTCGATGCCGCCGATGTACTG
>DAORVK010000044.1:0-24330 GCA_035433705.1 Steroidobacteraceae bacterium | reverse complement strand
ACGGTCGGATGTTTCAAGTGCCAGGCGGTCGCTTGCTCATACGCGTAACCCACGCGGCACAGCACCGCTTCGCTTAGTCGGCGACCCACGAATTGCACGCTCAGCGGCAGGCCGTCCGCCGAGAAACCGCACGGCACCGACAAGGTGGGGCTGCCGCTGAAGTTGAAGGGCTGCGTGTGAATGTCATTTCTGACCTGCTGGCTCCATGATTCATCGGTCTCTTCGTCGAACGGGTCCGCCTCCTTCACGCGCGCGCTGTTCGCCATCGACGGACACACGAGACAATCGACCGTATTCAGAATGCGCTCGAGGGACGCGGACATGTCTGCTCGAAGCTTCAACGCGGCGGCGAGCGCCGTGGGCGTCACGCGCTGCCCAGACTCGAGCGCGGCCCGAAAGCCCGGGCCGTATTCGCTGGCGCGAGCCGGAAACGTCTTCGCGTGGGCGGCTAGCGCCTCGACACAGCACAAGTCGAGCCAGGCGCCGCCTACCTTGCTGACGTCCGGCAGGGTGACGGTCACGACAGTCGCACCGTGTCGAGTCAATTCGGCGAGCACCCCATCCATCGCCTTCGCGACATCGGGGTCCACATTTTCGGTGGCATAGCGACGGTCGAAGCCGACGCGAAGGCCCGTGATTCCTCGTCCCAATTCGGCGCGTACCGAGGGAACCGGGCCGGGCAGAGACGAAGGGTCGCGAGGATCGGGGCCGGCCATCGCTTCAAACATGATGGCGACGTCTTCCACTGTGCGAGTCATCGGGCCGATGTGATCCATGGAGGCAGCCAGCGCGAAGGTGCCGTAGCGGCTCACCCGCCCGTAGGTAGGCTTGAGCCCCACGCAACCGTTCGCGGCGGACGGATACCTGATCGACCCGCCCGTATCCGTAGCCACCGACGCGAAGCACAAGCCCGCCGCCGTCGCCACGCCGCAACCGCTCGATGACACGCCGCTCCACCGGGTGGCATCCCACGGGTTCACGGGCACCTGCAGGCCGGGAAAGTACGGGCCGAAGGCGCCTTCGCAAAGGACGAGCTTGCCGAGGATCACCGCACCCGCCGCTTCGAGCCGTGCGACGACGGTCGCGTCGAAGTCCGGCACGAAGTCCGCCAGGAGTTTTGTTCCCGCCATGGTTCGGACGCCGCGCGTGTAACAGAGGTCTTTCACCGCGATGGGCATGCCATGCAGGGGCCCGCGGTACCGGCCGGCGCGAATCTCGGCGTCCGCACGCCGTGCACTCGCGATCGCATGGTCGGTCATGACCGTGACATAGCTCTGCAGATGCCCGTCCACCGCCGCGATCCGGTCGAGTAATTGCTGTGTGAGCGCTATCACTTGATTTCACGCGCCACGATGAGCCTGGCAACCTCCGCCAGACTCGCGTAGTGCAGCGGGTGCTCGATTTGCGAGCCCGAAGACGCCGGGCCTCGCCCGCTCGGCACCGCGGCGATCGGGAGCACCGCCGCGCTGGCGAGGCGCGACAGGAGATCACGGCGCGTCATCGCGGTCTCCATCATGCCCGCCGCCGGTCGACGATGTGCGACGCAGTGATCTCGGCGATGCTGCGAGTCCCTGCCTGGCGCATGTTGCCGGTGAGCTCCGACTGCAGGATCTCGAGCACGCGCTCGACGCCCTCCTGCCCGAACGACGCGAGTCCCCAGATGTAGGGTCGTCCGATGCCGACTGCGTCGGCGCCGAGCGCCAGCGCCTTGAAGACGTCGGCGCCGCGACGCACGCCGCCGTCCATGAGCAGCGGAATGCGGCCGGCGACCGCCGGAGCGACTTCCGCGAGGCTGTCGATCGATGCGCGGCCGCTGTCCTCGGCGCGCCCTCCGTGGTTCGAGACGATGATGCCGTCGACGCCATGCGCGACGGCGAGCAGTGCGTCCTCGCGTGTGACGAGGCCCTTGATCACGAGCTTGCGCGGCCAGATGTCGCGCAGGCGCGCGACGTAGTCCCAGTTCATGTCGGGCGGCGTCAGATCGTTGATTGTCTGGACGTCGAGCCCGCGGAACATCGGCTTGGGGGCCATTTCGTCGGCGAGCCGGGGGCTGCTCGTGTGGCAGGCCGTGCAATCGCGCGGATCGCGCCGTTTTGCGCGCGCGAGCGCGATCCGATTCGAGCCGCCCTGCAGGTCGACGGTGAGCACCAGCACGGGGCAGCCGGCCGCCTCGACCCGACGCACGAGTGCCTTCGTCAGGGACCACTGGTCGGTGGGGTAAAGCTGGTACCAGACGGGCTCGCCGCGCGCGGCGTTCACGTCCTCGACACCGGTCGATGCGACCGTCGACAGAACCTGCAGGTGCTTTTCGAGCGGGCCGCTTTCGCGCTCGCGAGCTCACCGTCCGGGTGGAACGCGCGCTGGCTGCCGACCGGATCGAGGAAGATCGGCGACGGCCAGGTCCTGCCAAAAAGAGTGACGGACGTGTCGATCCGGGAAATGTCCACCAGCCGCCGCATGCGCAGGCTGTAGTTCGCGAAGCCCGCGTCGTTGGCGAGAAGCGTCGCATCGCCGTCGACCCCGGTCTTGAGATAACCCCAATGCGCGGGCGGCAGCTTCGCGTGCGCGAGCCGCTCGAAGTCGAACACGTCGATGGCGTCGGCGGCGGCAGCGATGACCGGGTCGTCTTCGCCGGATGCGCGAAGCGCTGGCGCGAGACCGGCGAGCGCCGGGGCGGCCAGCATGGCCTGCAGTACGCACCTCCGTGTGCTGTAACCCAAGCTCCCCCCCTATGGGTCGGGCAACAGGAAATCCTGACGCACTTTCCCAGAAGTGATCTTCGAGCGCAATCGTGATGCCGCGACGGTCAAGACGGGGTGCCGGGTATTTTTCGGCAAGGCACCGCCAGGATTTCAATCAGCAGCAGAGTTGCGGAGTTGCCGGCCCATCGCAACGGTGCGGCGTCCGGCTCGATGAACAGGGAGTCTCTCGCACCCAAGTGCGCCGCTTGTCCGCCGCATTCGACTTCGAGGCTGCCGTCGGCGCAGAACAGGCAGAGGATCGACGCCTCCGCGGGAACAAGAGTCCCGTACGCGGCGATCCGGCTCACGCGGTGCGCGTAGTGCGAGCGGCGGCTCATGACATTGAGATCGATCACATCTCCCGCGCTCCGCGTCGCGTGCACTGCAGCGTCGCCAGGAAATGAGAAGGGATTCGATCGCGTCGTCAACTCGACGGTCCGCCCGTCGACCGAAAGGCGCAGGGCCGCGCCGTCGATGATCGACAGTGTGCGGTCTACGCCCGGGAAGGACGAGAAAGGGCCGTCCGAGGCGACGCGAGCCATGCTGATGCGCCAGTCGAACGCATCGAGTGTCGCTCCGGGCGGCCCGATCGCGATCTCGGCAGTCGTTCCACCGCCGTTCTTCCAGGGGCTGAAGGCATGATCGGCGGACCTGAACACACGCATAGGGGCCTTTCATTCGGCTCGCGCGATCAGTAATTCGTCTCGCGCAGCGCGCCGGCCTCCAGGGTGACCTTGCCGATGTCCTTCGCCTGGGCGCCAAGCACGCGCACCGTGTAGTCACCAGCGGGCAATTCGATCGGGTCGCCATTGACGGTGCCCGTTGCCATGACTTTGCCGGCGACCATCACCTGGTAGGTCGGCCGCAGCGTCGCGCGCAGCGCGCCCTTCAGTTGCTCGCCGTTCTGCGCGTCGAAGTACCCGCCATTGCCGAGCCGCGCCCAGTCCCGGAACGTTTCCTTCAACACGACCTCGTCGACGGCGAAGCCGACGATGTTGATCCGCACGTCGACGCCCCCCGCGCGCAACGCCTGTATCGCCGCCTTCGGGTCGCCGCCGCAGGTTTCCTCGCCATCGGTCACGAGCACGACGAGCCTCGGTCCCTGCACGCCCTTCAGATCATCCCTGACTTTGAGCAGCGACGCTCCGATCGGCGTCTTCGCGAGGTTCATCGCGCCGAGGCTCTGGATTTTCGCCACCGCCGCCGGACGATCGAGCGCTGCGAGCGGCAGCTCGAGGTCCGTGCGGCACGACCCCGCTTCCTTGTGGCCGAAGACGCGCAGCGCGAACGGCGTGCCGTCGGGCAGTGCGTTCTTCGCGAGATCGGTCAGTGCGCTCTTGGCGAGATCGATGCGCCGCGTGCCGCCGAGCCTCTGCAACATGCTGCCCGAGGCATCGAGCACGAATTCGACGGCACCGAACGACCCCGTCGCATTCTTCGCGTCCGTCGTCACGCGCAACCTGGCTGGTTCGGCGGATGGCGTCACGACCAGGGTCGTCTTGCCGAGCGTGCGGTTGCTCTGCCCGGTGACGTAGCGCAATTCATATGTGCCCGCCGCGCGCGGCGCTTCGAGGCGCACCGGGTTGCCGCGCTGCGTGTAGCCGTTGCTCGTGCCGAAGTCCTTTTCCTTCGCCGTCGGCGCGACGAGGGTGATGAAGTCGCCGGGGTTGTCCGGGCCTTTCCAGGTCACCGGGAACACGCTGTGCGCAGCGACTTTCGCCGGTGCCGTCAGCGTCGCGGTGACCGCCTCGACTTTCAAGGGTGCGCTGCCGATGGCGCCATAGCTCGATGCGAGGTGGTAGCGCACGACATAGTCACCCGGATCATCCGGTACCCGGATGTCGATCGGGTTGCCGCGCTCCGGGTACGCGTAGTTGCCGTACGTGCGGTCGTTCGCGCCGACGGCATCGATGCTGATGAAGTCGCCTTGCTTGCCGGGGCCCGTCCACTTGACGGGCAGCGTGCCGCCGGCGCGCGCCGTGGCCGGGAACGTGAGCTTTGCTGCGACCCCGCCCACCGTGAGCGGCCGGCTGCCGATCACGCGATAGGTGTTCGCGAGGTGGTAGCGCAGCACGTAGTCGCCGGGCTTGTCCGGCGCACGCACGTCGAGCGGGTTGCCCTTCGACGGATATGCATAGTTGCCGTACGTGCGGTCGGGCGCGCCGACCGCATCGATCGAGATGAAGTCGCCCGGGTTGTTCGGGCCCTTCCACGTGACCTTGACCGTGCCGGCCACTTCGATCGTCGGTGCCGCGTCGAGCGTGGCCGCGACGTCGGTAACGGTCAGTGGTGCCTTGGCGAGCACCGGGTAGCCACCCGCGCCCTGGTGATAGCGCACCTCGTACTTGCCGGGAGCTGTCGGGACGAGGATCGAGACGGGATTACCGGTCGTCGGGTATGCGTACGGACCGTACGCGTGGTCGGGCGCACCCGCGCTGTCGATACTGATGAAATCGCCTTGGGCATTCGGGCCGGTCCAGTTGACAGCGAGTTTGCTGCCGACCTCCGCGGACGCGGCGGCCTTGACGCTTGCGTTCTGGGCCGACGCGAATCCCGCGAGGAGGCCCAGGCCGATGAAGGTTCCCATCAAGGATGACTTCAACATGACACGACTCCTTGTGAGTGCACCCGAAGACACCGTGGCGCCGGCAATGAAAAGGCGCGCAGCACTCTCAACAGTATTCTGATACCTGCTGCGCGAGGTAAGCCAGCTTCCAGGGTTGTAGCTACCTTGCGCAAGCAAGGTAGCTTTGTTAAACTCTGATCCATGAGCTTCAGCGAGAAATTCATTGCCGTGCGCAAGGGCTTGCTGGAATTCGCGGTGCTGCGCGCGATTGCCGGCGAGAAGCTCTACGTGGCGGACCTGCTCAAGCGCCTCGCGGGCACCGAGTTCGCCACGCAGGAGGGCACGCTTTACCCGCTGCTCTCACGCCTGCGCCGCGAGAGCCTCGTGGACTACGAATGGCAGGAGTCGGAGGCCGGCCCGCCGCGCAAGTATTACCGCCTGACCAAGTCAGGCCAGCAAGCCCTCTCCGAGCTGCAGGGCTACTGGACCCATCTCACCCGCACGCTCGATCGCATAGGGAACTGAAATGCGCAAAGTCACTCTGGTCAGCCTTGGCGGCAATACCTACCAGCTTGAGGAAGAGGCCCATGTGGCAGTGGCCGCATACCTGGATCGCGCCTCGCGCGCATTGGCCGCAAACCCGGATCGCGCCGAGATTCTCGCCGATCTGGAACAGGCCATCGCCGACAAATGCGACACATTCCTCGGCAAGCACAAGGAAGTGATCCTCGCGACAGAGGCGCTGCAGATCATTCGTGAGATGGGGCCGGTGCAGGGCAACGGCGAAGAGGGTGCTGCAGCCCTGGACGCAGAGGCTGCCGGCGCCGATGCGGGTTCAGTCCGGCCGCGCCGCCGCCGACTCATGCGGCTGCCCGAAGAAGGCATGATGGGCGGCGTATGCTCGGGCATTGCGGCCTATTTCAATATTGACGTGGTCTGGGTGCGCCTCGCCTTCGTGCTGCTGGTGTTCGTGACCGGTGTCTGGTTGTTCGCGTGGCTCGCCATGCTGATCGTGATGCCCGCGGCCCGCACACCCGAGCAGATCGCCTCCGCGCGCGGCGAGGCGCTGAGTGCGCGCGAGGTCATGGACATGGCCAGAGCCAAATCGGCCGACCTGGGCAAGGCGGCTGCCTCGGGCCTGCGCGATGCCCAGCGCAACCTGCGCGAGACTTTCGGCTCGCGCGGCTGACCTGTCGCCCGGCGACCGGGCATGGGTGGGCCCCGGATGAGTTCGACCTGCGGTCAGGCGCTGCGTACCTGCTGTGGGCCTGGTTGCCTGATGGCAGGATTGAGTGACACAGGAACGGAGATCTGTCCAGATGCCCAATAGAACCCAGGTCACCCTGCTTGCTGCTGCCCTTGCAGCCTGCATCGCACCCGCGCTGTCCGCTGAGACGGTCAGCCAGGAACTTCCGGTGCGCATCATTCCGAATGTGCCGAAGAGCGCCGAGGCCTACTACGCCCCTGACAGCCTGCACGTGATCGCGCAGACGCAGGATCCGGTCGCGCGCAAGGCGCCGGGCCACGACAGCGGTGCGCTCACGTATGTGTTCACCGATGCCGGCACCGACGTCCATCGCATCAACGACCAGGGCCAGGACGCCTGCTCGTACTTCTTCCCGGACATGAAGCGTATCGTCTGGACATCCACGAAGGACCATCAGGACATGCCGGTCGGCAACTGGTCGGACTCGAACGACTACCCGCAGGGCGCTGAGCTCTACACGTCCGATCTTGACGGCAAGAACGTCAAGCGCCTCACGAACAATACGTGGTACGAGGCCGAAGTGTCCGTCTCGCCCGACGGCAAGTGGATCGTCTTCGGTCGCCAGATCGACGGCAAGATGGATCTCTGGCGGATGCGCCCCGACGGCACCGGCGAACAGCAGGTCACCTTCACTGACGACTGGCAGGAAGGTGCGCCGTTCTATTTGCCAGACAACCAGACGATCCTCTATCGCGCCTGGAAGCGCAGCGAGTACGGCAAGGTGAAGCCGACGCCGATGACCGTCTTCACCATCAGGCATGACGGCACGAACCACACGGTGCGTACCTTCGACCGCGATATGAACTGGGCACCTTACCCAGCGCCGGACGGTCGCCACTATGTCTTCGTGCGCATCGTCGAGGGCAATAACTGGGAAGTCTTCCTCGGTGATCTCGCGGGCGGTGAGCCGAAGCGCCTCACCTTCAACCCCGGCTTCGACGGCTTCCCGTCGCTCTCGCCGGACGGCAAGAAGATGCTGTTTGCGCGCAGCACGGGCAAGGGCTTCATGTCGGACCTCTACACGCACGTCATGGACGTGTCTTCGCTGAACCTCGGCCCCGCCCACTACAAGGGCGTGCCGGACATCACGCCGCCGAAGCAGTAGGCCGCCGAAGCAGTAGGTAGTGGATGGCCGGGGCGGCCGCGCGTGGTCGACACGTGCGGCTCTCCGGCGCCCATCCCCGTAACCACTCGGGTCACGCCGGGCCTTGATGCGGGTATCCTGCGGGCGATGAGCGCGCGCGAAAGCAACGAGGGCTACTCGATCATCGAGAACGCCTCGCTGCGTGGCCGCAACACGTTCGGCGTCGAGGCCCGTGCGGCGATGCTCGTGGAGGTGCGCGAGCCCGCAGCGATTGAGGGACTGTTCAATTCCTCTCTGCTTCGGGCACGGCCGGTGCTCGTGCTCGGCGAAGGCAGCAATGTGCTGTTGACGCGCGATTGGCCGGGCATCGTGCTGTCGATAGCCACACGCGGGATCGAGGTGCTCGACGACGACGGCGCCACCGCGCGAGTCCGCGTCCAGGCCGGCGAGCACTGGAATGACTTCGTGCACTGGTCGCTGTCCGAAGGCTTCAGCGGGCTCGAGAACCTGGTGCTGATACCGGGCGCGGTCGGCGCGGCGCCGATCCAGAACATCGGTGCCTACGGCGCCGAAGTGCGCGAGTTCATCGTTGAGGTCGAGGCTTGGGACCGTGAGGCGGGCAACTGGGCACGCTTCGACAACGCACAGTGCGCCTTTGCCTACCGCGATTCGGTTTTCAAGCGCGCGTGTGACCGCTATGTCGTCACCGCCGTCACCTTCGCGTTGCCGCGCCAGCACACGCTGCGGATGGAGTACGCGGGTGTGCGCGAAGAGCTCGCCCACATGCGCGTGGCGAGCCCAACACCGTCAATGCTGGCCGAGGCGATCACGCGCCTGCGCAGGCGCAAACTGCCCGATCCGGCGCAGATCGGTAATGCCGGCAGTTTCTTCAAGAATCCGCTGGTCGACGATGCGTTGGCGCAGATATTGCGTCGCGAGCACGCGGATCTGCCGGCCTGGCCGGGAGGCGCCGGCAAAACCAAGGTCTCCGCCGCGTGGCTCATCGAACGTGCCGGCCTCAAGGGCGTGCGCGACGGCGATGCCGGCATGTCCGATCGTCACGCACTGGTGCTCGTCAATCACGGCCACGCCAGCGGTGCGCAGTTGTGGGGGTTCGCACGGCGTGTGCGCGCTACGGTGCGTGAGCGCTTCGGTGTCGAGCTGGAACCCGAACCGCGGGTTGTGTGAGCCGGCGTCAAGGCTGTGCGTCCGCGTCATTGATTCGCATGCCGAAATCGTGCATATAGTGACGCCAGAATGCTGGCATGAACGATAGATTCAGGAAGGCATGGCAATGACCGGCGGACTTGTCCACGAGGGCGCGTGCGGAAGCGTGTCACAGCGCATGGTGCCACCGACGCCGCTTCACGAGACGACCTCATTGTCGACCTTGCCGATCGGCGCATTGCGCGGGCGGCTGATTTTCCACACCAACGAACTGGACGAAGCGCGCGAGAAGGTCACCGCCCTTTACACACGCCATCGCCTCGACTTCATCGGCCGGGACCGGCGACTCGATACCTATTTTTATCACATCCCTCTGCCGCGAGCCTCGGTGAACTGTCTCGGATACGGCTCCGACATGATCATCGAGCCCGGCGACCTGCAGAGCTTTTTTCTGATACAGACTCCGGTGCGTGGCGCCATGCACGCTGCCTGTGGCAAGCAGTCGATCGATTCCGGTCCCGGGCTCAGTTCGGTCCTCAGCCCGGCGGTACCCGTAAGGATGAGCTGGCGTGCGAACTGCTGGCAGGTGCAGGTGCGGCTGGATCGGGCGCTCATCGAGCAATGTCTCAGCAACGCGCTGGAACGACCCCTCAGCGAGCCGGTCATGTTCGAGCTCGGCATGGACATGCGCAGTCCAGCCGGGGTGTCGTGGTGGAACACGGTGAAGTATGTCGCGGAACAAGCGCACCTCGTCGCAGATCTGCCGCACGCCACCACGGTGCTGCGTCAGCTCGAACACCTGCTGGTGAACTCGCTCCTATACCTGCAACCGCACAATTACAGCGATCAGTTGCTGAAGCGTGAGCGCTGCATCGTGCCGCGCCACGTCAAGCGTGCGGAAAATTACATTGCTGACCACTACAACGAGAGCATCTCGATCGAGGATCTCGCGAAGCACTGCGGCGTCAGTCTGCGCACGCTGTACCGCGGTTTCCAGGAGTTCCGTCACCTCTCGCCGATGCAGCACCTGAAGACGACCCGCCTCGACAGGGTAAACAGGTTGCTGCGTGCGGCTGATCCGTCGGACAGCGTCACACGCATCGCGCTCGACGCCGGATTCCGGCAGCTTGGCCGTTTTGCGGTCGAGTACCGGCGCCGCTTCGGCGAGTGCCCATCGGCAACGCTCAGGAACTGCTCGTGATCTGAACCCGGACATACAGCGCGTCCAGCGATGGACGGGTTGTACGATTTCTGCCGGTCCTGTTCCGAGGCTGCCAGTTTGATCGCATGGGAATGACACGCCGCTGTCATTTCGGCATGTGACGATTTTCAATGCGGGCTGATCAATGGGGGAAACAGGGCGGCCTGGCAGCGTGTCCCCTTGCACCAGCCGACACGCCACGACCCACCGGCCGCCGATTTTGTCGCATACCGGACGGAGAACTGTCATGCCTGTCAGTAGAAGAGCACCGCTCGTGAAAATGCATCTCACCCGTCTGTTGCTGCTCGGAGCATCCCTGGGCCTGGCACTGCCTGTGACGATCCATGCGCAGGACAAGCCGGGCAGCACCGACTGGCTCGTCGAGGAAATTACGATCACCGCGCGCAAGCGCGAGGAAGGGCTGCAGTCGACTCCGCTGTCGGTTTCCGCATACTCCGGTGACAGCCTCGAATACCGCGGTGTCGGCAAGATCGACGGTATCGCGAACTTCACGCCGAACCTGACCTTTGGCAACAGCCCCACCTTCGGCGGTGCAAGCAACAGTGCGGCGATCTACATCCGCGGCATCGGCCAGAAGGAATTCGTTCCCACCGTGGACCCGGGTGTGGGGCTCTACGTCGACGGTGTCTACATCGCGCGTTCGGTCGGTGGCATCCTGGACCTGATCGACATCGAACGTGTCGAAGTGCTGCGCGGACCACAAGGTACCCTGTTCGGGCGCAACACGATCGGCGGTGCCATTTCGATCACCACGCGCAAACCGGACGAAGAGCTGTCGGGCCGCCTCTCGGCCACATACGGCGTGGACAATCGAATCGACGTCATCGGTTCGGTCAACGTCCCGTGGAGCGACTCCTTCTTCAGTACCTTCTCGGTGGGGCATCTGAGCCAGGACGGCTACGTCAAACGCGATGACGGCGTCGACCTGGGTGACGAGAACACCCTGACGGGGCGCGCCGCATTCCGCTGGCTGGCGTCCGAGGCAGTCGAAGTGAATTTTTCGCTGGAGGGTACGCGCGACCGCGAGAACGGACCCGCGTTCAAGCTGATCGGCATCGACAAGGGACCGGTGATCAACCGTGCCACCGGGCTGGTCGACAACAACACGCCGCCGATGGTCGTGATCCACAACCAGCTCGCCAGCTTCATGGCCGGCTGGCCGGCTCCCGGGCTCGGCGGACCGGATGCCTATCCGCCCTGCGTGTTCCTCCCCAATGCAATTCCGGGCGTGCCATCGACTACCAACCCGGCAGTACCCACCTGCTACGACGATCGTTACATACGTCGCGGCGATCACAACTCGGGCACTGCACCGGCTTTTTCCGACAACGACATGTGGGCCGCAAATTTCACGGTGGACTGGCAGATCAACGACGGGCTCAGCGCCAAGTCGATCACCGCCTACCGCAAGCTCGATGCCGATTTCTCCCGCGATGGCGATCATTCGCCATTTGCGATCTCGGCGTACCTCGACCACATGGATCTGGATCAGTTGTCACAGGAATTCCAGCTGAACGGCGACTCGATGGACAGCCGGCTGAAGTGGGTCCTCGGGCTGTACTACTTCGAGGAATCAGGTGACAACGAAAACCTGCTCGACTTCGTGATGTCGCAATTCCGCAGTGGTGGCGCAATCGACAACCGGTCCTGGGCGGCTTTCTTCCAGGGCACCTACGACCTCACCGACAAATGGCATCTCACGGCGGGATTGCGCTATACGGACGAGGAGAAGAAGTTCAGACCCGACCAGGTCATCCTGCTGAACAAGTTTGCCGGCAGTGGCCATCCACTGCTGGACGCGCCCTTCATGCAGGCCGGCGAACGTATCCTGCCCTACCTGTGGAAGACGCAGACCATCGAGGAAGTCACCCCGATGATCAACCTCTCGTACGACTGGGCCGAAGACCTGATGGTCTACGGGAGCTACTCGGAGGGATTCAAATCGGGCGGCTTCACGCAGCGGGTTTTCCCGCCGATCGTTGCCGGGTTCACTGCGCCGCCCGGTACGCCGGCCATCGACCTGATCCCCGAGTTCCAGCCCGAGTTCGTCAAGGTGTACGAACTCGGCCTGAAATACGCGACTCCGGGACGCCGCTTGCGCGTGAACGGCGCCGTGTTCTCCACCAAGTACGACGACCTCCAGGTACAGGTTTTCACCAGCGTGGCACCCGTCACCAAGAACGCCGCGAGTGCGACCATCAACGGGTTCGAACTTGAAATGCAGGCCGTGCCTGCCGACGGCTGGTTCGCCGAAGCTGCGGTCGGCTACCTGGATGCCGAGTATGACGATCTCGACACCCTGGAAACCCGGCTGTTCAAGAACGACAAGTTCGAGCGTGTGCCCAAGTGGAGCGTGAGCGCTGCGCTGTCGAAGGAGTTCGCGCTGGCAAACGCCAGCACGCTGACTCCACGCATCGACTGGTCGTGGCGCAGCGAGGTTTTCAATGATTCATTCAACGCGCCGCTACTCACGCAATCCAGCTACCAACTGCTGAACATGAACCTCACATTCACCGACAGGAACGACCGCTTCGATGTCGTTGCCGCGGTCGAGAATCTCACCGATGAGGAATACATGATCACCGGCGTGTGGGGCGCCGCGATGCAGTCGATCGAAGGTGTGTTCGCGAGGGGTCGGGAGTATTCGCTGACGGTACGCGCCCGATTCTAGGGCGCGCCTGCGCGATGTGGCATGCTGCGCCCGAAGGGGCCCGACCAGATGGCATTCGACAGCATCGAGCATGTCATGGAGCGTTGTGCGCAGTACGGTTACGTGATGGACCGTACGCTCGCGACCACGGTGTATCTTGCCACCCGGCTGCGCAAGCCGCTGTTCCTCGAAGGTGAACCCGGAGTCGGCAAGACGGAACTCGCGAAGGTCATGGCGCTCGGGCTGGGCGCAGAGCTGATCCGCCTGCAGTGCCATGAGGGTCTCGACATCGCCACGGCGGTGTATGAATGGAACTACCCGCGGCAGATGCTCGAAATCCGCCTGCAGGAGGCACGAGGGATCGAACGCACGCACATCGGCGAGAGCATTTTTTCGCCATCCTTCCTGCTCGAGCGTCCGCTCTTGAAGGCGATCCGCATCGCACCCCCGCGGCGTGCGTTGCTGCTGATCGACGAAGTCGACCGCTCCGACGAAGAGTTCGAGGCGTACCTGCTGGAGCTTCTGTCCGACTTCCAGATCAGCATCCCCGAGATCGGAACGGTCAAGGCCGTCGAGCCACCCCTGGTTGTCCTCACTTCAAACCGTACCCGCGCGCTGCACGACGCGCTCAAGCGCCGCTGCCTGTATCACTGGATCGACTATCCCGATTTCTCGCGTGAGACGGCGATCGTCAGGGCGCGCGTGCCCGGCATCGCCCAACGGCTTGCCGCGCAGGTCTGCAGCTTCATGCAATGGCTGCGCAAGCAGGACCTGCAGAAAAGTCCCGGTGCCGCGGAAACCGTCGATTGGGCGCGTGCCCTGATTGCGCTCGGTATCGAGGAGCTGGACCCGGCAACCATCACCGATACGTTGGGATGGATCCTCAAGGACAAGGCCGACATCGGCACGATCCGCAGTCACGACCTCGTTGCGGTCGTTGATCGTATCGCGCACGCCTGCCAGTGACAGGCCCGTACAGCCTCCTGCAGCACCTCGTGCGGTTCGCGCGGCAGCTGCGTCTGGCAGGGCTTGCAACATCACCGGCTGCGGCGATCGATCTTTGCCAGGCACTGGAGCACATCGACATCGCGCGCCGCGACGACGTGCGCGCCGCCGCGCGTGCAACGCTGGTGCGAGACCAGGAACATCTCAAGGTGTTCGAAGACGCCTTCGATGCCTACTGGATGCCGGGGAGGGAGACACCGGATTTCGCGCTGCCAGCCTGTCGGGACGGTGCCGCTGCATCAGGGTCGCGAACCGATCCCGAAGAGGGATCCGAATTGCTGCTCGACAGCGACCCTGAATCCGCACGGGACCCTGCCTCCGCACGGGAGGAGCGCCGCGACGCGCAACCTGCGGATTACGTTGCCGCCAGCCTGATCGACGTGATCGCCCATCGCGACCTCGGCAGCCTCGATGAACAGGAACTGCGGTTGGCCCACCGGCATGTGCGTGAAATGGTGCGCGGACTCGCCAATCGCCCCGGGCGCCGCTACCACCTGCCGCGAAGTCGACGTGGAGAGCTGGATTTGCGTGCCAGCCTGCGTCGCAGCCTGCGCCACGGGTTTGATGCAATCGAGATAGCCTATCGCCGGCGGCGGATCCGCAAGCTGCGCCTGCTGCTGCTGTGCGATGTCAGCGGTTCGATGGCGAGGTACAGCAGCTTCTTCCTGGCATTCATGCAGGCGCTCAGCGACGAATTGCCCGACCTGGAGGCGGCCGTTTTCGGTACCCGGCTGACCCCCATCACCGGCTTGCTGCACCAGCGAGATCCCGTGCGATCGCTGGCTGCCCTGGGGACGGTACTGCGGGGTTGGGGAAGCGGTACCGACATCGGTCGCGCCATCGGCGAATTCAACGAACGCTTCGCGCACCGCATGGTGCGCTCACGCACGGTGGTGGTGATCTTGAGTGACGGTTGGGATCGTGGTGACCCGGAGGGCATGCGCGCCGCGATGGCCGGTTTGCGCGGCTGGGTCGACTCCCTGGTCTGGCTCAACCCCTTGCTCGGCCAGCACGGATACCAGCCGTTGTGTCGCGGCATGCGTACGGCGCTGCCCTATCTCGATCACTTCCTGCCGGCACACAACCTCGCAAGCCTTGCCAATGTCGTGGCGAGGCTGCGTGGGGCGTGTCACGCCCCCGGGGGGCATGCGTCTACAGTTTTCCGAGCGCCTTCAGGACCTTTTCAGGCGTGATCGGCAACTCGGTGATACGAACTCCGATCGCGTTGTACACCGCTGCGGCAATCGCGGCCGCCGGGACGGTCACGCATTGCTCGGAAAGGCTCTTGGCGCCGAAGGGTCCCGACGGCTCGTTTGTTTCGACGAAGATGCTCTCGATCACGCGCGGCATCTCCACCGCTGTCGGCATCTTGTAGTCGAGGAAGTCGGCCGACAGGCAGGCCCCGTTATCCTGGTCGAATACCAGGTTCTCCATCAGGGCATAACCCAGGCCCTGCTGGATTCCACCCTCGACCTGTCCCTCGGCACCGTTCGGGTTGATCAACCGACCCAGATCGTGTGCGTAGACACAGCGCAGCACCTTGACCTGGCCGGTTTCGGTATCGACTTCGACTTCGGCGAACATCGCCGCCGCGGGCGACGGGTTTTCGGGCGGCGCGAGACTCGAGGAGCCCATGATCGTGCCCTTGTACTGCGGCGGTGACGACGGTCGTGGTCCGGCGAAGGTATCCTTGATGAACGGCGTTTCGGCCACGCGTATGACCTCGGTCAGCGGCAAGGTGCTCTTCGGCGAGCCCTTGACGTAGACCTGCGCGTCGCTCATCTCGAGATCGTCCGGATTGGCTTCCATCAACCCTGCCGCGATCTCGAAGACCCGCTTCTTTGCCTCGGCAGCGGCCGCCTTGACGGCGAGACCCGAGGAATACGTGACCCGGCTCGCGTGGGTGGGCGCATCGAATGGCACGGTGTCGGTATTGGCGCTGACGAGGCGCACCTTCTCGACGCCAATGCCCAGCTCCGCTGCGGCAATCTGCGACAGCGCGGTGATCGCACCCGAGCCGATGTCCACCGTGGCGGTCGCCACGTCCGCAGTGCCGTCCCGGTTCAGCTTCACGATCGCACCGGTGTGTTCGTAGATGTCCGGGAAACCCATGCATCCACTCACCCAGATTCCCTGCGTGCCCACGCCGATACCGCGCTTGCGCACGCCCGGGCTGCTGCCTGCAGGCTTGCGCGATGCCCAGCCGATGCGCTCGGCACCACGCCGCAGGGCTTCCTCGTAGCCGTAGGAATTCAGCGTCCAGGCCGGGTTGAATGGATGCGGGTCGCCCTTGCGCAGGGCGTTCCTGATGCGGAATTCAATCGGGTCCAGCCCCAGCTTCTCGCAGATCTCATCGATCTGGGATTCGACGGCAAAGCAGCCCTGCGGGGCGCCGTAACCACGGTAGCCACCCCCGATGATGTTGTTCGTGTAGACGGTGAAGCCTTCCCATTTCTTGTTCGGGCACCGGTACGGGAATGTCATGCCGAACAGGCCGTGAACCATGATGACCTGCGCGCCATGCGTGGCGTGCGCCCCCGAATCGAGAATGCTTTTCGCCTGGCGCGCGGTGATCGTCCCATCCGCCTTCACGCCGGTCTTGATCCACATTTTGATCGGATTGCGCGTGGTGCAGATGAAGTCTTCGTAGCGCGTGTGCTCGATCCGCACCGGACGGCGCGTCTTCTGGCTGAGCAGTGCCGCCAGCGGCTCGATGTACCCCATGTCCAGCTTGCCGCCAAAACCGCCACCGATGTACGGCGGCTTGATCACCGTGACGCGACTTTCATCGATGCCGAGCGAATAGGCGAGCTTCTCGCGCAGGCCGAAGATGTGCTGCATCGACGAATGCACCGTGAAGTGCCCGTCGCGATCACAGTCGATGACGCAGACCCGCGGTTCCATGTAGCAGGTGTGCACACGCTGCGTCTGGTAGACACCCTCGAAGATGTGATCCGCCTCGGCAAAGCCGGCCTCGACATCGCCGAATTCGAAGCTCGGGTTTTTCGCGATGTTTCGGGCCACGCCCTCGTGCAGTTGCGGCGCGCCGTCCGCCATTGCCTCTTCGGGATCGAAGACCGCCGGCAATTCCTCGTAGTCGACGTCGATCAGTGCCAGTGCCGCATCGGCGATTGCTTCGCTGATTGCGGCCACGGCCGCCACCGGTTGCCCGGCAAAACGGATGTGATCACCCAGGATCAGCATGTCTCGGATCAGGGTCTCGCCATCCGAAGGTACGAAATACACCGGGCAGAAAGGGATCTGCGGCACGTCCCGCGCCGTCAATATGGCCTTGACGCCTGGGAGGCGTTCCGCCTCGCTCGTGTCGATACGGCGCACCCGTGCATGCGAATAGGGACTGCGCAGCAGTTTCCCGTGCAACATGCCCGGCAGGTTCACGTTCACCGGGTACCCGCGTCCGCCGGTCACCTTGTCGTGCGCATCCGGCCGGGTGACGCTCTTTCCGATCAGGTCTGCTCCGCCCATGGGATCTCTCCTTTCCGCCGCTCAGCTTCCCGCCGCCATTTTTATTGCGTCCACGATCTTCGTGTAGCCGGTGCAACGGCAGAGGTTGCCGGCAATCGCGTGCCGGATCTGCTCTTCATCCGGTTTGGGTGTCTCGGCCAGCAGCTCTCGCGCGGACATGATCATTCCGCAGGTGCAGTAGCCACACTGGACGGCACCGGCGCGGATGAACGCCTCCTGCAGCGGATCGAGGCGATCGCCTTCCCCCAATCCCTCGATGGTGGTGACGGCGCTGCCGTCCACCGACAGCGCGTAGACCGCACAGGCGTAGACGCTGTGTCCATCCACGTGCACCGTGCAACAGCCGCAGGCGCTGGTATCGCAGCCGCGCTTGGTCCCGTACAGACCGAGCTCATCGCGCAATACCCGCAGCAAAGTGGCATCGGCTGATACCTGCAGTTCGTGCCGCTCGCCATTGACCGTCAGGACCAGTGTTTTTTTCATTCCGGCAGCTCCCCTTCAGACCAGCCTGTCGAGCGCGCGCTGCAATGCCCTGCGCACATATACCTTGCCCATCGCCGCGCGGTACTGCGCCGAACAGCGATGATCGGACATCGGCTTGATTTCCGTTCCGATCGCCTCGGCCGCACGCTGGAAGAGCTCCTCGCTCGCGGTCGCGCCCTGCAGCACCGCTTCCGCCGCCGCAGAGCGAATGTGGATTTCATTGAGCCCGCCCCCGAGCACGACGCGCGGGTCGCTGATACGCCGGGAGGAATCCAGCGTCACGCGTACTGCCACTCCGATCAGTGCCAGATCGTTCGCATTGGTTTCGAGCTTCAGGTACGCACTGGCCGTGCGCGCGGCCGGGCGCGGCACGAATACGCTCGAGATGTATTCCCCCGGCGCCAGCGAGTTCGTGAACAGGCCAGTGTAGACGCCCGCCAGCGGCAGCTCGCGCGTTGCAATGCCGGTACTTGTGGTCACCACGGCGTCAAGTGCGAGCAGCGCAGCCGGCACGTCGAAAAAAGGCACTGATGCGGCAATTGAACCACCAATCGTCGCCATGTTCCGGATCTGTGGGGGAGGGCAGGCCAGTGCGTCACGCAGCGCACCGAATGCCGGCGCATCGATGCCCGGCATTTTCCCGAGACGGGTGAAATTGACTGTCGCGCCAACCCGCCATCCACGGTCATCGGCAGACAGCGTGTCGAGTCCCATGCGGCGCAGGTCGACGAGCGCCTGCACGCCACTCAGCAGGCCGCGTGCCTCCAGACCGTGGACGAAGGTACCACCCGCAACGAACAGCGCCCCATCCTCATATGTCTTGAATACACCGGACAATTCGGCGGCCGACTGCGGCCGGCAGAATTCCTTCAGTTCAGGTAACGCCATGGTTCTCGCTCCTGCGTGGCTGCGGGGGGGATTATAGGGTCGCCATCACGATGTCCGGGCGGATGTTGTCAGGCGCAAACAGCTAACGGCAAGTACTGCACAGTCTGCTGCACTGGGTGCATAGCGAAGCGTTGCTGGCCGCGCCAGTCATTCCTGGGGACGCGGACACGCGCGGCTCAACTCATACACGCAGATACTGACCGACGTCGCAACGTTCAGCGATTCGAGCGCGCTGCTGCCCGTGATGCTGAATGTCGTGGCGCCGGGTGCGTTCAGCTGTTCGCGCGGCACACCTTGCGCTTCACTGCCAAACAGGTAGCAGTCGAACTGTTCGAAGCCCGGCGATGGCAGCGGCGTGCCGCGCATGTCGAGGCAGGCGATGCGCGGGAACCGGTTGCGCAAGGTGTGGAGATCAACATCCATCTCGATGGGGGTGTGAAAGATCGCGCCGACACTGGCGCGCAGGACCTTCGAGTTGTACGGATCGACACTTCCCGGACTCAGCAGGCAGCGGAAGCTTCCAAACCACGCCAACGTGCGCAGGATGGTGCCAAGGTTGCCGGGGTCCTGGATTTCGTGCAGATACACGGCTCGTTCGCCCGTCTGCGGTGCACTCGCTCGCGGCATGGGTACCAGCGCCACGATGCCCTGCGGCGTCTCGGTCGCCGACAGCTCTTTCATGCGACGTTTGCTGACGATATGCATCTCGAACCGGCTGCGCCAGGCGGCGTGCTCCTCCGAGACGTACAGCTTGCAGTCCTTGAGCTGGGGGTTGGTCAGAGCGGCCTTCTGCAGTTCGAGCACCAGATGCTCGCCCTCCACAAGGTAATGACCGAGCTGCTCGCGGTACTTCTTCTGGTGCAGCTTCCCGAGATCGTCCACTTTCACGGCTGCTCCAACAGGGATCGTCCCACCGCTTCTGCCACTTTGATGCCATCGACGCCCGCGGACAGAATGCCGCCGGCGTAGCCGGCGCCTTCACCTGCCGGATACAGGCCGCGCACGTTGAGGCTCTGCAGTGTCCCGGCATCGCGCGTGATACGCACCGGTGAGGACGTGCGTGTTTCCACACCCGTCAGCACGGCGTCGTCGCGATCGAAGCCGCGGATCTGCCGGCCGAATGCCGGCAGTGCTGCGCGGATCGCGTCGATGGCACAGGCGGGCAGCGAGGGTGCGAGATCACCGAGGCGCACACCGGGCTGATAGGAGGGCGCGACTTCGCCCAGCTGCGTGGAAGGCGTGCCGCGCAGAAAGTCGCCGACGAGCTGCGCCGGCGCACTGTAGTCGCCGCCACCGGACTCGAAGGCGCGCGATTCGAGCTGCTCCTGCAGATCGATGCCGGCCAGCGGTCCACCGGGAAAATCCCGCTCCGGATCGACGCCGACGACGATGCCTGCGTTGGCATTGCGCTCGTTGCGCGAATACTGGCTCATGCCGTTGGTCACCACGCGCCGGGGCTCGGAGGTGGCGGCGACCACGGTGCCACCGGGACACATGCAGAAGCTGTATACCGAGCGGTTATTGCTCGCGTGATGCACCAGTTTGTAGTCGGCAGCACCGAGTTCAGGATGCCCCGCATACTTGCCGAGTCGCGCACGATCGATCATGGACTGCGGATGCTCGATGCGAAAGCCGATGGCGAAGGGTTTGGGCTCGATGAACACACCGCGTCGATGCAGCATCCGGAAGGTGTCGCGCGAGCTGTGACCGGGCGCCAGCACGACATGCGTGCTGCGCAGCGTTTCGCCGCTCTCCAGAACCACGCCCCTGATACTGCCGTTTTCGATCACGACATCGACGACCTTCTGCCCGAAGCGCACCTCGCCACCCTGCGTGATGATTTCCTCGCGCATTCGCGTTACCACGCTGGCGAGACGGAACGTGCCGATGTGCGGCTTGCTGACGTAGAGGATGTCCGCGGGTGCACCGGCACGCACGAACTCCTGCATCACCTTGCGACCGTATGACTTCGGATCCTTGATCTGGCTGTACAGCTTCCCGTCGGAGAACAGGCCGGCGCCACCTTCGCCGAACTGCACGTTCGATTCGGGGGTGAGGAGGCGCTTGCGCCACAGGTTCCAGGTGTCCTGGGTGCGCCGTCGCACATCGCGACCGCGTTCGAGCACAATGGGTTTGAAGCCCATCTGCGCCAGCAGCAGCGCAGCGAACAGGCCGCAGGGTCCAAAGCCCACGATCACCGGTCGATGCGCGAACGTGGCCGGAGCCCGTGCGACAGGATGGTAGGCGGTGTCTGGCGCTGGACGAACGTTCTGATCGCCTGCAAGGCGCTTCAGGAGGGCGGCCTCGTCGCGTACCGTGACGTCCAGGATGTAGACGAAGCTGATGACGCTGCTCTTCTTGCGCGCATCGAAGCTGCGCTTGAACACCGTGAAGGCGAGCAGATCCGCGTCCGTGAGCCCGAGCCGCCTGACGAGGGCGGCACGCAGCGCTTCGCGCGGGTGATCGAGGGGCAGCGACAGTTCGGTGATGCGGATCACGAGGGGGAAAGACGGGTTAGAATGCCGCGAATTGTAAGCTTTCCGGTAGCGTCATGGCCCGTTCCAGGAGCAGTCACCGCTGGATGCAGCAGCATGTCAGCGATCCGTTCGTCAAACAGGCGCAGAAGGACGGCTATCGCTCGCGCGCCAGTTACAAGCTGATCGAGCTGAATGAGAAAGATCGACTGATTCGCCCCGGAATGCTGGTCATGGATCTGGGCTCCGCGCCGGGCGGCTGGTCACAGGTCGCTGGCCGCCTCGTCGGCGAGAAGGGCCGCGTGCTCGCCACCGACATCCTGCCCATGGACCCGGTACGCAACGTGGAATTCATCCAGGGCGACTTCACCGAAGAATCCGTGTTCAACCAGATTCTCGCTGCGCTGCAGGGCGAGAAGCCCGATCTCATCATTTCCGACATCTCGCCCAACCTCAGCGGCATCGACTCCGCTGATCAGGCTTCGTCGATGTATCTCGTCGAACTGGCGCTCGACATGGCGCGCAAGGTGCTCAAGCCCAGGGGCAGCTTCGTTGCCAAGGTATTCCAGGGCTCGGGTTCGGATGCGTATCTCAAGGAACTGCGCTCCTCGTTCGAGAAGGTCTCGATCCGCAAGCCCGAGGCATCGCGCCCACGTTCGCGGGAAATCTATGTGGTGGCGAAGGGTTTCAAGGGCTGAGATCGCTGCCGTTCAGGCGCCGCTTGCGAGCGCCCGCCGCATCGCCACAAGGCCGGTCCCGAGTCGCGTCGAGGATGTCCCTGCCGGCCCAAGGCACGTAAAATGGCTGCTGGAGATCGAAGTGAGGGAGATCCTCGATTGAACGCGACGCGAGCGCTGCCCATTGCGGCCATCGTCTACGCCGTGCGTGGTGCGGCCGACGGCCCGATGGCCGACTTCGCCTGCAGCCTGCGCGAGCGTGGCCGCAAGGTGTGCGGTCTCATCCAGGAGCAGACGCGCGATGGCCCGGGCGGCGCCCGCCGCATGATGCTGACCGATCTCGAGAGTGGTGAACGCTTCGACATCTCCCAGAAACTCGGCGCGGGATCAGGCCCGGGCTGCGTCGATCCGGGCGTGCTCGCGGCGGCGAGCGCCGCGCTGCGCCGCGCGCTGGCACCAGACACTGATCTCGTCATGGTGAGCCGCTTCGGGGAACTGGAAGCGGCCGGCGGCGGCTTCGCCGCCGAGATGCTCGAGCTGATGGGCGAGGGTGTGCCGCTGCTCACCGCGGTCGGCGACAAGTACCTCGAGAGCTGGCGGTGCTTCACGGACGGTGCAGGCGCCGAGTTGCCGGCGAACCTCGAGTCGCTCGAGGCCTGGTTCGAGTCCCTCGAGAAGTGACGATCGCCGACATCGATTTCGGTCGCCTCTATCGCGAGCACGCGCTTGCCGCCGCTCGCACGCCAAAGCCTGCGAAGGCCTGGGATGCGCGTGCCGGCGAGATGCAGCACCGGGGACGCCAGAGCCGCTATGCGGAGGCGTTCATCGCCCGCATGGATCTTGCGGGTGCCGCCACGCTGCTCGACGTCGGTTGCGGTCCCGGTACCATCGGCCTGCCCCTGGCCGCCCGGCTCGAGCGCGTGTATGGGCTCGACTACAGTCGCGCGATGCTCGATGCGCTGCGCGCCAATGCTGCCGAGCGCGGGCTGGCCAACATCGAGGCGCTGCACCGGGCCTGGGAGGACGACTGGTCGGACGTGCCCGTGTGCGACATCGTCGTGGCGTCGCGTTCCACCAATGTGCAGGACATGACCGCGGCGCTCGTCAAGCTCGACTCCAGAGCCCGCCGCCGTGTCTACCTCACTCATCGTGTCGGCGACCGGCCGTTTGATGGGGGCGCAATCGAAGCGGTGGGCAGGAAGCTCCTGCCGCCACCCGACTACATTTACATTGTGAACATCCTGCATGGCATGGGCATTCACCCGCGGCTCGACTACATCGAGAGCGAATACCGTCTCGCGCCGCCTGCCGACTTCGAGGAACTCGCGCGCCGCATCGCCTGGTCACTCGGTGAGCTGACACGCGAGGAGCTCGCGCGGCTGCGCGCCTGGTACGATCGCTCGCCGCCAGGCACGGGCGCGACGGATGCGCCGATGCGCTGGGCCTTCATCTCGTGGGAAAAATCGTAGCCCGTCGCGCATTGCGCAGTCGGGGCGCTCTCGCCGGGATCAGCTCGGCGCATGCGTTGAACGACATCATGCAGTCGGTGATCCTGGCGCTCTACCCGCTGCTCAAGGGAGAGTTCGATCTCGGGTTCTTCCAGATCGGCGCGATCACGCTCACCTTCCAGCTCACAGCTTCGCTGCTCCAGCCGGTGGTTGGCGCGGTCACCGACAGGCATCCGTTTCCGGCTCTCCTGCCGATCGGCATGGGCTTTACGTTGAGCGGCCTGCTGCTGCTCGCCGTGGCGCCCAGTTATCCCCTGGTGCTGCTTGCGGTCGGGCTGATCGGCTGCGGCTCCTCGACCTTCCATCCCGAATCCTCGCGCGTGGCGCGCCTGGCGTCGGGCGGCCGCTACGGATTCGCCCAATCGGTCTTCCAGATCGGCGGCAACGTCGGGCAGGCGCTCGGGCCTCTGCTCGCGGCCTTTCTGGTACTGGGGCACGGCGCGCAAGGCCGTGCGCACATCGCCTGGTTCGGACTTTTCGCCTTGCTCGCCGTCGTGATCCTGCTGCAGGTGAGTCGCTGGTATCGGGCGCATCTCGAGGAGCGCGCCGACGAGCGTGCAAAAGCACACCTCGCAGCCACTACTGCACGATTTTCGCCCCGGCTCGTACGCCGCACCATCGGCGTCCTGCTGGTACTGATGTTTTCGAAGTTCTTCTATCTGGTGAGCATCAGCAGCTTCTACACCTTCTACCTGATTCACCATTTCGGCGTATCGGCGGGCACGGCCGCCAAGCTGCTCGCGGTGTTCCTGTTCGCGGTCGCTGCCGGCACCTTGATCGGTGGAGCGCTCGGCGATCGCTTGGGGCGGCGACGGGTCATCTGGTTTTCGATCCTCGGCTGCGCGCCCTTTACATTGCTGCTGCCGCACGTGGGTTTGGAGCTTACAGTGGCTCTGAGCATCGTCATCGGCCTCGTGCTCGCCTCGGCATTTCCGGCGATCATCGTGTACGCGCAGGACATGCTCACCCACCGCATCGGCATGGTGTCGGGCCTGTTCTACGGCTTCAGCTTCGGCATGGGCGGCCTCGGCGCGGCCTTGCTGGGTGTCGTCGCCGACCACTTCGGCATCGTGTTCGTCTATCAGGTCTGCGCCTTCCTGCCGCTGCTCGGC
>DAORVK010000043.1:0-25068 GCA_035433705.1 Steroidobacteraceae bacterium | reverse complement strand
GCAGAAGTCGATGTCGAAGTCGGGCATCGACACGCGCTCGGGGTTCAGGAAGCGCTCGAACAGCAGGTCGTAGCGCAGCGGATCGATGTCGGTGATGCCGAGCGCCCAGGCCACCACCGAGCCCGCGCCCGACCCGCGTCCCGGGCCGACCGGCACGCCGTGCTCCCGTGCCCAGCGGATGAAGTCGGCGACGATCAGGAAGTAGCCGGCGAACCCCATCTGGCAGATGACCTCGAGCTCGGTTGCGAGCCGCGCCTGATGGCGCCCGGGCTCGCTCGCCCCGGCGGGCAGGCCCGCAAGGTGTGCTTCGAGTCCGCGCGACGCCTGCGCCTGCAGGAAACCCGTCACCGTTTCGCCTGCCGGGACGGGATACTCCGGCAGACGCGCCTCGCCGAGCTTGAGTGACAGGCTGCAGCGTTTCGCGATCTCGACGGTATTGGCGAGCGCCTCGGGAACGTCCGCGAATGCGTGCGCCATGTCGGCGGGTGAGCGCAGGAAATGCTGCGGCGTATAACGGCGCGCACGCCCCGGGTCGGCGAGCAAGGTGCCGTCCTGGATGCACACTCGCGCCTCGTGCGACTCGAATGCGCTGGCTGCGAGGAAGCGCACGTCGTTGGTCGCGACGACGGGCACACCGCGCTTCGCGGCGAGCGCCGCCGCAGCGCCGATATAGGCCTCTTCGTCGGAGCGGCCGACGCGCTGCAGCTCGATGTAGAAACGATCGCCGAAGAGAGCGAGCCAGGCCTCCAGACAGCGTGCCGCCTCCGCGCCTCGCCCTTCCACCAGCGCCCGACCGATGTCGCCACGCGTCGCTCCGGAGAGCGCGAGGAGGCCTGCGCAGCTTGCGCTGTCGAGCCACTCGCGCTCGATCAGCGGCACCCCCTGGCGCCGACCCTCACGGTATGCCCGGCTCACGAGGCGCGTGATGTTGCCGTACCCAACCGTGTTCTGGCACACGAGCGTGAGGCGCACCGGCTGGGTGCGTTCGGCCGCCTCACGCACGAGCAGGTCGACGCCGACGATCGGCTTGACGCCCGCCGCGAGCGCGGCGCGGTAGAACTTCACCATCGCGAAGAGATTGCACTCGTCGGTCACCGCGACGGCGGGCATGCCTGCAGCGGCCACCGCGGCAACGAGTTCCGGCACGCGCACGACGCTGTCGACCAGCGAGTACTCGGTGTGCACCCTCAGGTGCACGAAGGCCGGGGCGGCTGCCGCGCTCATTGCCCGGACACCCTGCAAGGCGCGAACGTGCGCCGGTGAATCGCCGACGGCCCATGCATGCGCAGCGCGGCAACGTGGACCGGCGTCGGATAGCCCTTGTGATCGTTGAGAGCAAAACCCGGATAGCACTCGTGCAACCGGCACATCAGGGCATCCCGCCAGGTTTTCGCGAGGATCGATGCCGCGCTGATCGCCGGCTCGCTCTGATCGCCGCGCACGATCGCGCGCGCCTCGCCTTCGAGACCGAGATCCGCGAGCCGTGGCAACCGGTTGCCGTCGATGAGTACTTCCGTCGGCCGGATCGGCAGGCGCAGCAGCGCGCGACGCATGGCGAGCAGCGTCGCCTCGAGGATGTTGAGGCAATCGATTTCGTTCGCGTCGGCCCATGCGACCGACCAGGCGATCGCCCGTGCGCGAATGCGCACTGCGAGCAGCTCGCGAACGTGAGGCGCGAGCTGTTTCGAATCCGCGAGGCCGCGCACCGGCCTGCGTGGATCGAGGATGACGGCCGCCGCGACGACCGGACCCGCGAGCGGACCCCTCCCCGCCTCATCGACACCCGCGATCTGCCGCGCCGGCGTCACCGGCCCACCAGATCGAGTACCGCGTCGGCCGCGCGGCGCGCGCCGTCCACGCGGAGCGCCTCGTGGATGCGCAGAAATTCCCGTGTGAGCGCGGCTGCGCGCGCCGGATCGGCAAGTTCCGCCTCGAGCGCGTCCGCGAGGCGCCGCGGGGTCACGGCTTCCTGGAAGAATTCCGGCACGAGCCGTCGGCCGGCAAGCAGGTTGGGCTGCGAAAAATACGGCACCTTCACGAGTCCCAGCGTCCGAAGGAGCAGCGCCGTGATCGCACCGAGACGGTAGGCGACGACCATCGGTCGTTTGCAGAGCGCCGTCTCGAGCGTCGCGGTCCCCGAGGCGACCAATACTACATCCGCGGCGATGATCGCGCGGTCCGCGCCTCCTTCGATCATCCGCACCGGCAGTGCGCCCGCGGCCGAGCGCCACTGTGACATGAAGAGCTCCCGCACTGCCGCGCCCGCCATCGGCGCGATGAACGACAGACCTGCGCGCTGCTGCGCGAGTCGCGCGCAAGCGCCCGCGAAATCCTCCCCGAGGCGCGCCACTTCACCGAGGCGGCTGCCCGGCAGCACGGCGACGACGGTCGCCCCGGCCGGCAGGCTGAGTGCGCGCCGCGCGGCATCGCGATCGACCTCGAGCGGAATGCGGTCCGCGAGCGGGTGTCCGACGAACACCGCAGGAACCTGATGCTCGTCGTAGAAGCGCCTCTCGAAAGGCAGCAGGCACAGCACAAGGTCGCAGGATGCGCCGATCGAGCGCACACGCCCCTGCCGCCAGGCCCACACTTGCGGGCTCACGTACTGGACCGTGCGCATCGCGCCCTTCAGCCGGCGACCGAGCCCGAGATTGAATTCCGGGGCATCGATGCCCACGAACACGTCCGGGCGCGCCTCGCGAAAGCGCGCTTCGAGTCGCCGGCGCAAGCGCCAGAGTCGCGGCAGGTGCCGCAGCACTTCCGTGACTCCCATGACCGCGAGTGTCTCGGCAGACTCCCAGGCCTCGCAGCCCGCGGCGATCATCTTCGGGCCGGCGACGCCGAAGAACTGCGCCCCGGGTTCGCGCGCGCGCACCGCGGCGATGAACGCCGCGCCGAGCGTGTCGCCCGACGCCTCGCCGGCGACGATTCCGACTTTCAGCGCCACCTGGCCTGACGTCACCTGACTAACGAACGAGGCTGCGGGACGAGGCGTCGATGAACGCGACGAAGGGGGCGATCTCGGGCTGGCTTGCGGCGAGCCTGCGCAGTTCATCGAGGGCGTCCGCGAGCTTGCGATCCTCCCGGTAGAGGGTGCGAAACGCGTTCCTGATGTTGCGGATGTTGTCCGGCGTGAAGCCGCGGCGCTTGAGCCCTTCCGCATTGACGGAATGCGGCACGGCCGGCTGGCCTACCACCATCACATAGGGCGGCACGTCGCGCGTGACTGCGGCGTTGTTGGCGATGAAGGCGTGCGCACCGACCTTGCAGAACTGGTGAACGCCCGAGAATCCCGCCATGATCACCCAGTCGCCGAGCTGTACGTGGCCACCGAGCGTCGCGAGATTCGCGAGCACGGTCTTGTCGCCGATCACGCAGTCGTGGGCGACGTGCGAGTACGACATGAAAAGGTTCTGGCTGCCGATGCGGGTGACGCCCTGGTCTTTCGTCGTGCCACGGTTCACCGTACAGAACTCGCGAAACACGTTGTCGTCACCGATCTCGAGGCGCGTCGGCTCGTCCTTGTAGCTCTTGTCCTGCGGCGCGCTGCCAAGTGAAGCGAATGGAGATACCCGGTTGCGGGCCCCGAGCCGCGTGTCGCGCTCGACGATCGCATGGGCGCCGATGGTGCAGCCCTGGCCGATTTCGACACCGGGACCGATGACCGCGAACGGGCCGACCTCGACATCGGGCGCGAGCCGTGCCTCGGGCGAAACGATGGCACGTGCGTCGATCATGGTTTGCCCGTCTTCAGTTCCGTGGCGACCATGATGTTCGCGGAGGACACCTCCTCGCCCCCGACGAACGCCGTGGTCGAGAAGCGCCAGATGCCCTTGAACGAGCGCGCGAGCTGCGCGGTGAGGATCAGTTGATCACCGGGTACCACTGGGCGTCGAAAGCGCGCCTGGTCGATGCCCACCATGTAGAGCCCCATGCTGTCGTCAGGAACCTCCCGGACCGTCGCGAACGCGAGGATGCCGGCCGCCTGGGCGAGCGCCTCGACGATCAGCACGCCCGGCATCACGGGGTGTCCGGGAAAGTGGCCGTTGAAGAACGGCTCGTTGACGGTGACATTCTTCAGCGCGCGAACTGCCTTGCCCGGCTCGCATTCGAGCACGCGGTCGATGAGCAGGAATGGATAGCGGTGCGGCAGCTGGCGAATGATGCCGGCGATATCCATGAAAGCAGGGTCAGTCATCCTGGTTCCTGTTCAGTTTCTTTTCCAGCGCGGCCACCTGCCCCGCCATGCGGTCAAGGCGATGCAGCCGCGCGACGGCCCGGCGCCACTCCTGCGCCGGGACAGCCGGCAGGCCGCTCGAATAGACCCCCGGCTCGGTGATCGAATGGCTCACCATGGTGAGTCCCGTAACAGCTACATCGTCGCAGATCGAGAGGTGCCCCACGATACCCACCGCACCGCCAATCTGGCAGCGCTTGCCGATCGTGACGCTTCCCGACACTCCGACGCAGGCTGCCAGTGCGGAATGCGCGCCGATGTGCACGTTGTGCCCGATCTGGATCTGGTTGTCGAGCTTGACGCCGTCTTCGATCACCGTGTCGTCGATCGCACCGCGATCGATCGTCGTGTTGGCGCCGATCTCGACGTCGGCGCCGATCACGACCCGGCCCACCTGCGGCACCTTCACCCAGGCGCCCCGCTCCGGCGCATAACCGAAACCGTCGCCGCCGATCACCGCGCCAGGTTGCACGATCGTGCGTGTCCCGATGCGTGTGCCGCGACAGATCACGACGCGCGCCACGAGACGCACGTCCTCGGCAATTTCGACATCGCCCTCGATCACGCAGCCAGGGCCGACGACTGTTCGCGCCCCGATGCGTGTACCTCCTCCGACCGAGGAATGTGGGCCGACGTGCGCGCTCCCGTCGATTTGCGCCAGAGGCGCGACCCAGGCGGTGGGGTGCACGCCCGGCGACGCGGCGGGCGCCGGATGCAACACGGCCGCAATCCGTGCGTACGTGGCGTAAGGGTTCGGGGCGATCAGCACCGGGCACGTAACGCCGGCGGCATCCGCGGCCCCCAGCACGACCGCACCCGCACGGGTGTCCGCGAGCAAGTGCCTGTATTTCGGATTGACGAGGAAGGCGAGCGCCGCAGGACCCGCACCCGCAAGGGTGGCGACACGCTCGACACGCAGGTCCGGGTCGCCGCGCAGCTCGCAGCCGAACCGGACCGCGAGCTCGCCCAGCGAGACCGACATCGTGGCGCCTGGCTTACTTGCCTGCGGGCTTGGGCACGGCCGGCGACGTGGCGGCAGCCGGTGCGCGTGACTTCAGGTTGGCGAGCACCGCCGGAGTGATGTCGAGCCCGGTGTTCGCATAGAGCACGCCATCGGCCAGCACGAGATCGAAGCCCTGCGCCTTGGCGTAACTGCGCACTTCCTCGATCAGTGTGCGCTGCAGGCGCGACATCTCCTCGTTGCGCCGCGCATTGAAGTCTTCCTGGATCTCCTGCCGCCTGCGCTCGAGGTCCCGGTAGCCGTCGCGCAGCTCCTTTTCGGTACGCGTACGCTGGTCGGCCGACATCGTGGCCGCGTCCTTCTGCAGCTTGTCTTCCTTGCCCTTGAGCACCTGCTGCTGGGTGGTGAGCTCCTTCTGCTTCGGCGCGAACTCGGCCCTGATCGCATCGAGTGCAGTCTTCGCCTGCGGCGAATCCTCCATCAACCTGCCGTAGTCCACGACGCCGATCTTCGTTTGCGCGAAGGCCGGACCCGCCGCAAAGGCGCCGAGGGCTGCCAGAGCCAAGAACGTCGATTTCAACACGGTCACGCTGATGATTCCTTTGTAATGTGCTGGTCGGTCAAAACGCCTGCCCCACCGAGAACTGGAAGCCCTCTTTCTCGTCGGGGTAGAGCACGCTGTCGCCCTTGTATGCATTGAGCGGGACTGCGTAGCTGAAGCGGAACAGGCCGAGCGGCGCGAGCCACTGCACGGCGAGCCCCGCCGAATGCTTCAATTTATCATAACTGAAGTCGTAATCGATCGGTGTCCGCGCCGCGTCGCGACCGTAGAACCGGTAGCGGTTGCCGGTCTGGAAGACGTTGCCGATATCGTAAAAGAGACTCGCCCGGGCGCTCGAACGGAACTTGGCCGGCATCGGCAGGATGATCTCCGCCCGCCCGACCACTTTCATGTTGCCGCCGTAAGGGTTACCCCACTGGTCTTTCGGCCCGAGCCGGCTCGCCTCATAGCCGCGCACCGTCTCCGGACCGCCGGCGAAGAACTGCCGGTACGGCGGCAGCGCGGTGGTGTCGCCGATGTCCATGCCGTAGCCGAGCTCGGCGTCGAGCGCAAGCGTGAACGGCCCGAAGATCGGGATGTACTGCAGGTAGTTGTAGTTCGCCACCCAGTACTCCACGTCGCTTCCCGGGACCGTATAGGAAAGCGAGAGCGCGTGGCGCACGCCGCGGTCGGCGAAGAGCGTGCGGTTGCGGGAATCGAACGACCAGCCGACCACGAGTTCGGCAGAATTGAACTTCGTGCCGTCGACGGACACGGTCCGGACGATGGGAGGGTCGGCGGGATTCGGGGCGGGAATCGTGTAGGTGAATGTTTCGCTGAACGAATTGCCGTTGTTGCGCACCCAGTCGACGGCCTGCTCTGCGCTACCCTCTGCTGTCAACAGCGACGAGCGCTGCAGCGCGACACCCCAGCGCACCGCCTGGTATTCGGTGATCGGGTAGCTGTAGTCGAGCCCCGCGGTGATCGATTCCGAGGAGAAATCGGATGAGGCCGACGTGAACTGCGTGACGTCGCGGTAAGTGAACGACAGCGTGCGCGCCACGCCGTCGATCGTACGATACGGATCGGTCCACGAAACGCCGTAAACCTTGCTCCACCGGCCCGTATTGAGATCAATCGACACCCGCTCGCCGCTGCCGAAGAAGTTGCTGTCGGCGTAGTTCGCGTTCAGCATGAACGATTGGGTTTCGGAATAGCCGATGCCGCCGCCGAGCTGCGCAGAAGGCCCTTCCTCGATCGTATAGGTGACATCGACCATGTCGGGCACACCCGGTACCGGAGTGGTCTCCGACTCCACCTTCTTGATGTAAGGCAGGCGCTGCAGGCGCTGCTTCGAGCGCTCGAGGAGCGAATTCGACAACCACCCGCCTTCGAGCTGGCGCATCTCGCGACGCAGCACCTCGTCGTTCGTCTTCTCCACGCCCTCGAACCTGATGTGGCGCACGTACACCCGGTTGCCCGGATCGACGAAGAAGGTGAGCGCGATCTCCTTCTTCGCCTCGTCCACAGTCGGCACCGGGTCCACTTTCGCGAAGGCGTAGCCTTCCTCGCCGAGCCGGTTCTGGATCAGCTCCTGCGTCGAGGTAACCCATTTGCGCGAAAAGGTCTGGCCGGTACGCACGATCAGGAAGTTTCTGAGCACCCGCTCCGGCACGACAAAGCTGCCGGCGAGCTTGACGTCCGACACCTTGTAGACGGCGCCCTCGCTCACGTTCACCGTGATGAACATGTCGTCCTTCTCCGGCGTGATCGCGACCTGCGTCGATTCGATCTGCATGTTCGCGTAGCCGCGGTCCTGGTAATACGAGCGCAGCTTCTCGAGGTCGCCCTGCAACGCCTCCTTCGAGTAGCGGTCATCCTGCTTGTACCAGGAAAGCCAGTTCGGCGTCTTCAGCTCGAAGTCGTCCGCCAGTTGCTTGTCGCTGAAAACAGTGTTGCCGACGATGTTGATATCGCGGATCTTCGCGCGCTTGCCTTCCTTGACGTTGATCTTGACCTTCACGCGGTTGCCGGGCTGATCCTCGACCTTGGCGTCGATGCTCACGCCGTACTTGCCGCGGCTGTAGTACTGGTCGGTCAGGAACTGCTTGACGTCCTCGAGCACCGAGCGATCGAAGGTCTTGCCGGTCGCAAGCCCCACGTTGCGCAGCGATTTCGTGAGGTCTTCGGTCTTGACGTCCTTGTTGCCCGTGATCTCGAAGCTCTCGATCGAGGGCCGCTCGAGCACCACCACCACGAGCGTCGAGCCTTCGTGGCGTATTTCGACGTCGCGGAAAAACCCGGTGGCGTACAGCGCGCGGATCGCCTCGCGCACGCGCTGCGCGTCGATACGGTCGCCGATATTGACCGGCAGATAGTTGTAGATGGTTCCCTCGGAGACGCGTTGCAGACCCTCGACGCGGATGTCGCCCACCGTGAACGACGCCTCGTCCGACTGGCCGTGCGCAATGCGCGCTTGCAGGATGAGCGCGAGGAAGACGAGCGCAGCACTACGCTTCATGCAGGATCACCGTTCAATGTTTCGTGGAGCTCAACCGAACTGCCGCGCAAAGTCGTTGAAGAGCGCGACACCCATCAGCGCGAGCAGCAGCAGGATGCCGAGCTGTTGGCCGAGCGCCTGCGCACGCTCCGACAGCGGGCTGCCCTTCACGCCTTCAATCAGCTGGAAGACGATCTGGCCACCGTCAAGAATCGGGATCGGCAGGAGGTTCAGGAAGCCGAGCGACAGGCTGATGAGGACGAGAAAACCGAGGAAGGCGCTGACGCCGGCCGCCGCCGACTCGCCCGCATACTCGGCAATCGACAGCGGCCCGGAGAGGTTCTTGAGCGAAACCTGCCCGAACAGCATGCGTGAGAAGAGCCGGGCCTGCAGCACGGTCATGTCCCACGACTCCTGCGCGGCCTTGCCGAGCGCCGCGACCGGCGACAGATCAGTGTGGCGCAGCATGGAGTCGGGATAGCTGACGCGGGTCGCGGGCGTAACCCTGATGCGACCGACGGTGCGGCCCTCCACGGTCTCCGACGCGATCTGCAGACGCACGCTCGACTCGACGCCACCCCGCCGGTACGCGACGGCGACGCTCGCGCCCGGCGCGCCCGAAATGCGCGCGACGAGCGCGCGAAAGTCGGCAATCGGTTCGCCGTCGACGGCCGTGATCAGGTCGCCGGGTCGCAGCCCCGCCTTGTCCGCCGGCCCGCCTGGCGTGACGGTCCCGACCAGGGCCGGAATCTCCGGTTGCCGGAAGTGGAACCCGAGGCCATCGAACAACTGCTCGGGCTCCGTCAGGTGGCGCCTCGCGTCCGTGCCGACGACTGCGAGTTCGGCCTGCCGTTCCCTGCCGTTCGAGTCGCGCAACTTCAGTGCAGCGCGCCCGCTGCCGCTCAGGCCGTCGAGCAAGCCGAACACCACCTCGCGCTGGCCACCCACCGCCCGACCTTCGACCGCAACGATCTCGTCGCCGCTCGCAAGGCCTGCGGTGGCAGCCGGTGAGCCTGCTGTCACCTCGCCGACGATCGCGCGCACCTCGGTGATGCCCGACACCCAGAACATGCCCCAGAGCAGCAGAACGGCGAACGCGATATTGAATGCCGGACCCGCGAGCAGCACGACGATGCGCTGCCACACGGGCCGGCGCGTGAAGGAGCGGTGCAGCTCGTCGGGCGCAACCCCTCCTTCGCGCTCGTCGAGCAGCTTCACATAGCCGCCGAGCGGTATCGCGGCGAGCACATATTCGGTGCGATCCCTGCCCCAGACGCGCTTCAGCAGCGGCCGCCCGAAACCGACGGAGAAGCGCAGCACCTTGAAGCCGAGCCGGCGCGCCACCCAGTAGTGACCAAACTCGTGCACCGTCACGAGGAGGCTGACCGCAACCAGGAACCACAGCAGCTTCCCGTACCAGAGTGCGCTCACGCGAGTTGCTCGCGGGTCAGCGCACGCGCTTCGCGGTCGGCGCACAGCACGTCGTCGATGGTGCCGATCGGCCCCGTTGTCGCCTTTGTCATGACCGCTTCAATGACCTTGGGAATGCCCGTAAAGTTCAGTCGTCCTGCGAGGAAACCCGCCACCGCCACCTCGTTCGCCGCGTTGACGACCGCCGGCACAAGTCCGCCGGCCTGCGCCGCCGCCTGCCCGAGCGCAAGGCAGGGGAAGCGTTCGAGGTCCGGCCGACCGAAGTCGAGCCTCGCCACTTTCACGAGATCGAGGAATTCTACACCGGATGCCATCCGGTCCGGCCACGCGAGCGCGCAGGCGATCGGCGTGCGCATGTCGGGAGCGCCAAGCTGCGCGAGCATCGAACCGTCCTCGTACTCGACGAGAGAATGCACGACGCTCTGCGGATGCAGCACCACGTCCACCTGGGAAGGTGAGAGCCCGAAGAGGTGGCAGGCCTCAATGAACTCGAGGCCCTTGTTCATCAGCGTCGCGGAATCGACCGAGATCTTGCGCCCCATCGCCCACACCGGATGCGCGCAGGCTTCCTCGGGCGTGACACGCGCGAGCGCTTCCCGCGAAAGTGCGCGAAATGGTCCGCCGGACGCGGTCAGCACCACGCGCCGGACACCGACGCGGGACTGCGCGTGGTGCGGCAGACACTGGAAAATCGCGTTGTGCTCGCTGTCGATCGGAATGAGCTGCGCCCCGCCCTCCTCGACCGCGCGCATGAGGAGCGGCCCCGCCATGACGAGCGACTCCTTGTTGGCGAGCAGTACGCGCTTGCCGGCCCTGGCCGCGGCGAGCGTCGAGGGCAGGCCCGCCGCGCCCACGATGGCCGCCATCACATAGTCGACGGCCGGCAGCGTCGCAAGCTCGACCATCGCAACCTCGCCGGTGACGACGCGCGTGGTCGCGCCCGCACGCGCAAGCGTCGCGCCGAGCTCGCGCGCCGCGTCGGGCTCCGCCAGCGCGACCACGTCAGGCCGAAAGCGCAGTGCCTGCTCCGCGAGACGCGCTGCGCTGCGCTGCGCGCCGAGCGCGACCACGCGGAACTTCCCGGGGTGGCGCGCGACGACGTCGAGCGTGCTCTCCCCGACAGAGCCGGTGGAGCCGAGTATGGCGAGGCCCTTCATGTCACGCCCAATACCTGCAGGCCGGCCAGCAGCACGGGCGCGGCTGCAGTGAGGCTGTCGATCCTGTCGAGCATCCCGCCATGCCCGGGAAAGAGCGCGCCGCTGTCCTTCACGCCCGCACGGCGCTTCAACAGGCTCTCGGTGAGGTCGCCGACAATCGAAAAGACGATGACCGTCACGGCGAGCAGCAGGAACGGCAGCACCGGCAGGTGGAACCAGCCCGCGCCGGCCCAGGCCGCAAGACAGCCGGCGGCGAACCCGCCGATGACGCCTTCCCAGGTCTTGCCGGGCGACACGCGCGGCGCGAGCTTGACCCGGCCGAACCGGCGACCGGTGAAGTAGGCGCCCGAATCGGTCGCTGTCACCAGAATCAACAGAAAAAGCAGCCACTCGGCGCCCGCTGCGAAATCGAGGCGCAGATGCACCAGCGAGAACCAGGCCGGGACGAGGGTGAGCAGGCCCGCAAGCGCACCGGCTGGCCGGGGCGCCGCACCGGGCGCGAGCACCACCCAGAGAAAGGCCACGACCCACCACCCGATCGCGAGGGCGAGCACGGCGTAATCCGCCACGAGCGGTGGTCGTGGCAGCGACAGCGCCGCGAGCGCCACCGCCACGAGGGCGACGTACGCGGCCCGCGCGCCACCCGCCACCCGCCCGTCAACGCCGATGAACGCCGACCATTCCCATGCGCCCGCGAGAATGGCGACAGTGATCACGAGGAGCGTTGCCCAGACCGGCAGCGCGAACAGCACGACCACGAGCACCACGCCCAGCACGAGCGCCGTCCGGATGCGCTCCTCAAGCACGATCAGCCTCGCGCCGCTGCGCGGCCGTGAGGCCATAGCGGCGCTCGCGACTCGCGAAACACGTGAGCGCACTCTCGAGCGCGGCGACGTTGAAATCGGGCCACAGCACATCGGTGAACCAGAGCTCGGAGTACGCCAGGTTCCACAGCAGAAAATTGCTGATGCGGTGCTCGCCGCCGGTACGGATGAACAGGTCAGGGTCCGGCAGATCACGGAGCGCCAGCTCGGCGCCGAAGCGCGCCTCGTCGATGTCGCCTGCCCGAAGGGCCCCCGACGCCACGGCCGCCGCGAGCTTGCGCGCCGCCTGGACAATGTCCCAGCGGCCGCCGTAACTCATCGCTATCTGCAACTTGAGACGGGTGTTGCCGGCCGTGTGACGCTCCGCCTCCGCCACGCGCGCCTGCAGGCGCACGCCGAGCGCATGACGATCGCCGACGACGGCAAGGCGCACGCCGTTCGCGTGCAGATCGGCCACTTCGCGCTCGAGCGCATCGACGAAGAGGGTCATCAGGTTCGAGACCTCGGCCTGCGGCCTGCGCCAGTTTTCGCTGCTGAAGGCAAAGAGCGTGAGGGCGCTGACCCCGCGCCGCACACACTCTTCGACACACATGCGCACCACCGGGATGCCTGCCTTGTGACCAGCGTGCCGCGCCAGTCCGCGCTGTTGCGCCCAGCGGCCGTTGCCATCCATGATGATCGCCACGTGCCGTGGCAACGTCGCGCTCACGCAGCTTCCCCGGACCTAGACTTGCATGATCTCTTTTTCCTTGGCGGCGAGTTGCTGGTCGATATCCGCCACGTGCCTGTCGGTGAGCTTCTGGATCTCCACCTCGGCGCGCTTCTCGTCGTCCTGCGTGATCAGCTTTTCCTTCAGCAACTCCTTGGCGTCCGCGAGCACGTCGCGGCGCACGTTGCGCACGGCGACGCGCCCGTTCTCGGCGTCCTGACGCACCACTTTCGTGATGTCGCGCCGGCGCTCCTCGGTGAGCGGCGGCAGCGGTACGCGGATCACGGTACCCGCCGACATGGGCGTGAGCCCAAGATCGGACTTGTGGATCGCCTTCTCGATCACTGGCACCATGGTCTTCTCCCAGGGCGTGATCGCGATGGTGCGCGCGTCCTCGATCGTGATGTTCGCGACCTGCGATAGCGGCACATCGGAGCCGTAGTAGTCGACTTTCAGATGCTCGACCAGGCTCGGATGGGCGCGGCCGGTGCGAAGCTTGCGCAGGTCGGCCTGGAAGGTCTGCACGCATTTCGTCATGCGCGTGACAGCGTCTTTCTTGAGGTCTTCGAGCATACCGGCCCTCCGTGTCAGTCGTTCGTCACTACCGTGCCGACGTCCTCGCCGCACACGATTCGCATCAGGTCGCCGGCATTGTTGAGATTGAACACCTGCAAAGGCAAGCCGTTGTCGCGGCACATCACGATCGCGGTGGCGTCCATCACGTTCAGGCGCTCCGCGAGCACCCGGTCGAAGGTGAGGCGTGCGTAGCGCGTCGCCCCGGGATTCTGCACCGGATCGTCGGAATAGATGCCGTTTACCTTGGTAGCCTTCAGCAGCACGTCCGCTTCGATCTCGATCGCACGCAGCGAAGCTGCGGTGTCGGTCGTGAAGAAGGGATTGCCGGTGCCACCCGCGAAAATCACGATCCGCCCCTTTTCGAGGTGGCGCACCGCCCGGCGGCGGATGAAATCCTCGCAGACCTCATTGACGCGGATCGCGCTCTGCACGCGCGCGTGCATGTCGATGCTCTCGAGCGCGTCCTGCAGCGCGAGCGAATTCATCACGGTGGCGAGCATGCCCATCTGGTCGGCGGTCACGCGATCCATGCCCGCACGCGCGAGGCCGGCACCGCGAAAAATGTTGCCACCGCCGATCACGACCGCCACCTGCACACCGAGCGCGGCGATATCCCGGATCTCCAGTGCGATGCGCTTCAGCATCACCGGGTCGATGCCGTAGTCCGCCGCACCAAGCAGGGCCTCGCCAGAGAGTTTGACGAGGATGCGCCGGTAGCGCGATGAGCCGCTGGAAGTCGTCACGTTGGTAGCTGTCAGTGCTTGCCGCCCGCCGCGCCCTTCACCTGGGCCATCACTTCGGCGACGAAATCGTCCTGCTTCTTCTCGATGCCTGCTCCGACCTCGTAACGCTCGTAGGTGGCGAGCTTTGCGTTCGCGCCCGCGAGGAGCTTCTCCACGCTGACCTTGTCGTCACGCACGAAGGGCTGGCCGAGCAACGTGATCTCTGACAAGGCCTTCCTCACCTTGCCCTCGACAATCTGCGCGAGGATGTGGTCCGGCTTGCCCTGGTTCTTCGGGTCGCCTTTCGCCTGCTCCGTGAGGATCTCGCGCTCCTTCGCCATCTCCTCCGCCGGCACCTGCGCAATCGAAAGGTATTTCGGGTTGCTTGCCGCGACGTGCATCGCCAGATCGCGCGCGAGGCCGGCCTCGCCCGCATCGAGCGCCACCAGCGCACCGATGCGCGTGCCGTGAAGGTAGGCGCCGAGCTGCCCCTGCGCCTCGACCCTCACGACGCGTCGCACGGAAATGTTCTCGCCGATCTTCGCGATCAGCGCCCGACGGCGCTCGTCCACCGTCTCGCCCGACGGCAGCTTCGCCGCGAGGAGCGCCTCGATCGAGACGGCGCGCACGGCGAGCGCAACGCGCGCGACGTCGGCCGCGAAGCCGCCGAAATCCTGCTCGCGTGCGACGAAATCGGTCTCGCAGTTCACCTCGACCATCGCTGCGGCACGACTGTCTGCCGACTTCTCGATCACGATCATGCCCTCGGCGGCGATGCGCGCGGCCTTCTTGTCGGCCTTCGCCAGCCCCTGCTTGCGCATCAGCTCGGCGGCAGCGTCGAGATCACCGCCGGTTTCAACCAGCGCGCGCTTGCACTCCATCATGCCGGCGCCGGTACGCTCGCGCAGTTGCTTGACGGTTTCCGCAGTGACGTTCACGGCTCAGCCCTTCGCGCCGGGACGGCGCGCTCCACCGGACGGCGCACGGCGGCGGGCCACAGAGCCGCTCACGCTGCGTTCGCTGTCGTCTGTCGGGACGACGCCCTCGAGGGCCTCGGCCTCGCCGATCGCCGCCTCGATGGTCGGGTCCACCGCGGCGGGATCCACTGCGGCCTGGTCCGGCGCCGGTGCGGCCACGCTGCCCTCCGCTGCGGGAGCAGTTGCCTCGGGGCGCGCGACGGGCGTGGCCGCCGGGCGGCGGCGAGCGGGCGGCGCCTTGCGGCCGCGCGCCGCGGGGGGGTGCGGCCGACGGCCGCGACCGGCCTTCTTCTTCGGATTGCCTTCCGCGTCGAGTTCGACGAATTCATCCTCGCCGACCGACACCTGCGGCACGGACGCCTTGCCTTCGAGCACCGCTTCTGCAACGCCGCTCGCATACAACTGGATCGCGCGCATCGCGTCGTCGTTGCCGGGAATCACGAAATCGATGCCGTCGGGCGAGCAGTTGGTGTCGACCACCGCCACCACCGGAATGCCGAGCTTGCGTGCTTCGTGGATCGCGATGTTCTCGTGGCCCACGTCGACGACGAACAGCGCATCAGGGAGCGATTCCATCTCCTTGATGCCGCCGAGGCTGCGCTCGAGCTTTTCCATCTCCCGGCGCAGCTGTGTCGCTTCCTTCTTGCCGCGCTTGTCGAGGACGCCGCTCTCGCGCATGTCGTTGAGATCGGCGAGCCGCTTGATCGACTGCCGGATCGTCTTGAAGTTCGTGAGCATGCCGCCGAGCCAGCGCTGGTTGACGTAAGGCATCGTGCAGCGCACTGCTTCGGACTGGATCGCATCGCGCGCCGATCGCTTCGTGCCGACGAAAAGTATGGTGCCGCCGTCGGAAACGACGCCCTTCACGAAGCTCGCCGCCTCTTCGTAGAGTGGCTGGGTCTTCTCGAGGTTGATGATGTGGATGCGGTTGCGCTCGCCGAAGATGAACGGAGCCATCTTCGGGTTCCAGAAGCGGGTCTGGTGTCCGAAATGGACACCCGCTTCCAGCATCTGTCTCATGGACACGCCGGACATAAATACTCCTGTCGGGTTAAGCCTCCGCGCCGCCCTTCCGGCCATCCCCGCGAGGCTTGCGCCCGCGGGAACACCCAACCGGAAGTGAACTGGCTGCGCGTGTGGATTGCGTTGCCAAAAAAGGCCGCGCTTTATAACATGCGTTTCCCGCGAAAACAACGCCTTACACCCTCCCCTGCCTGCTGATGCCAGTATCGATCAAGACCCCGGAAGAGAAGGACAGGATGCGCACGGCCGGCCGCCTCGCCGGGGAAGTGCTCGACATGATCGGGGAGCACGTGCAGGCCGGCGCGACGACGGAAGACCTGGACCGCATTTGTCACGACTACATCGTCGGGGTGCAGCGCACCGTGCCCGCAAACCTCAACTACCGGGGCTTTCCGAAGACGATCTGCACGTCTGTCAACCACGTCGTGTGCCATGGCATCCCGAACGACAAGCGCCTGAAGGCGGGCGACATCGTCAATATCGACGTCACCGTGATCCGCGACGGCTTTCACGGCGACACGAGCCGCATGTACTTCGTCGGCAAGCCCGGCATCCAGGCGCAACGGCTCACCGAAACCTGCTTCGAGGCGATGTGGCGAGGCATTGGCGCAGTGCGCCCCGGCGCGCGTCTCGGCGACATCGGCCACGCGATCCAGAGCTTTGTCGAGGAGCGCAACTTCTCGGTGGTGCGCGAATACTGCGGCCACGGCATCGGACGTGTGTATCACGAGGATCCGCAGGTGCTGCATTACGGCGAGGCTGGCACCGGACTCGAACTGAAGCCCGGCATGACCTTCACCATCGAACCGATGGTGAACGCCGGCAAGCGCCACGTCGCAGTCCTCAAGGACGGATGGACCGTCGTGACGAAGGATCATTCGCTCTCCGCGCAGTGGGAGCACACCGTGCTCGTCACGGAAAGCGGCGTCGAGGTCCTCACGCTCGGGGCCGCGGACCGGCATTGAAGGCCGGCTGATGCTCTCACCCGAAACACCGGCGCTGCACTGGCCGCTGCTCGAGCGCCTGCCGCAGCGCCTGGCCGGGGACCCCTTCTCTGCGCCGCTCTACCGGGATTCCCTGAGCGAGGCGCATGCCGAACTCGCCGCACGCTTCCATGCCGAAGAGCCGATCGACGCGATCGTCCATGCGCGCGCGCAGCTGATCGATGTCGTGCTGCGCGCGGCGTGGCGGGCCCATCTCGGCGATGATGCCGATCGCTGGGCGCTCGTCGCGGTCGGCGGCTACGGCCGAGGCGAACTGCACCCGTGCTCCGACATCGATGTGCTCGTACTCACGCCCGAACCGCTCTCCCCCGCCGGGCGAGGACCGGTCGAACGCCTGCTCGCATTCCTGTGGGACATCGGCCTCGAGATCGGCCACAGCGTGCGCACCCTCGCGGAATGCGCGAGCGAGAGCGCGGCCGATGTGTCGGTGATGACCACGCTGGTCGAAGCGCGCCTGCTCGCCGGTGACGAGGCGCTCGTCCTCGCGTTGCGCGAGGCCCTCGGCCCGCAGCGTCTGTGGCCAGTGCGCGAGTTCTTCGAGGCCAAGGTGCGCGAGCAGGCGCAGCGGCACCTCAAGGCGAACGACACGGCCTACAACCTCGAGCCGAACGTGAAGACCGGGCCTGGTGGCCTGCGCGACATCCAGACAATCGCCTGGGTCGCCAAGCGCCACTTCGGCGCCGCAACACTCGACGAACTTGCGACCCATGGTTTTCTCACGCAGTCGGAGTTGCGCAAACTGAAACAGGCGCAGGCCTTCCTGTGGAAGGTGCGCTGCGGCCTGCACCTGCTTGCCGCTCGCCGCGAGGATCGCCTCCTCTTCGACCACCAGATCCGCCTCGCGAAGAGCTTCGGCTACGAAGACGCCTCCTACACGCTCGCGGTCGAGCAGTTCATGCAGCGCTACTACCGCACCGTGATGGACGTGAGCCTGCTGAACGAGCTGCTGCTGCAACTGTTTCGCGAGGCGATTCTCACGGAAGAGGCGCCGCCGCAACCGCTCAACGCACGCTTTCAGGTGCGCAGCGACTACCTCGAGACGGTCAACGACGACGTGTTCGCGCGCGCGCCTTCGGCACTGCTCGAACTGTTCGCGCTGCTCCAGCAGCATCCGCAGATCCGCGGCGTGCGCGCCGAGACGATCCGCGCGATCGGGCGCTCGCTGTGGCTGATCGACGAGGAATTTCGCCAGAACCCGCGCCACCATCGCCTTTTCCTCGACATCCTGCGGGCGCCGGTGGGCGTCACGCACGAACTGCGCCGGATGAACAACTATGGCGTGCTCGGCCGTTACATACCCGCCTTCGGCCGCATCGTCGGGCGCATGCAGTACGACCTGTTCCATGCCTATACGGTCGACGCGCACACACTCTTCGTCGTGAGCAACCTGCGCCGCCTTGCGATTTCCCGCTACGACCATGAGCTGCCGCAGGTTGCGGCCGTGTTCCGCGAATTGCCGCGACCCGAGATCGCCTATCTCGCCGCGCTCTTCCACGACATTGCCAAGGGCCGTGGCGGCGATCACTCGGAACTCGGCGCCGTCGACGCCGAAGCCTTCTGCCTCGAACAGGGCCTCTCGCGCTACGACGCGCGGCTTGTCGCCTGGCTCGTGCGCAACCACCTCATCCTGTCGGTCACGGCGCAGAAGCAGGACATTTCCGAGCCCGAGGTCGTGAACGCGTTTGCGCGCACCGTCGGCGACGAGACGCACCTCGACTACCTCTACGTGCTCACCTGCGCCGACGTACGCGGCACGAATCCGAAACTGTGGAACTCCTGGAAAGCCGCCCTCTTCCACAGCTTCTATGACCGTACGCGACGCGCGTTGCGCCGCGGACTCGAGGCCCCGATCGACCAGGACGAGCTGGTGCGCGACACGCAGGAAGCCGCGCGTCGGGCGCTGCACACCGGCGGTATCGCGGACGCACAGATCGACTCCGTGTGGTCGCGGCTGGCGCCGGGCTATTTCCTGCGCAGCACCGCCGACGAAGTCGCATGGCACACGCGTCTGCTCGCGGATCGCGACGCGCGCTCCGAGGAGCCGGTCGTCGCGCTCGATGCGGCGAGTGTGCGTGGCACGACCGCGATTTTCACGTTCGCCCCGCACCGCTATCACGGCTTCGCCCGCACCACCGCCGCGCTCGACCAGATCGGGCTCACGATCGTCGACGCGCACATCGCACCGACCGAGGACGGCTTCAGTCTCGACGTCTACCACGTGCTCGAGGACGACGGCGCGCCGATCGCCGACGCCGAGCGTCTCACGGAGATCGAACAGGCATTATGGCGTTCGCTGCGCTCGCCCGGAGAAGCGCCGCTCGCCGTACACCGCCGCGCGCCACGCCAGTCGCGCATGTTCAACACGCCGACCCAGATCAGCGTGAGCACCGACGATCGACACCGGCGCTCCGTCCTCGAGCTGACCGCGGGCGATCGCCCGGGCCTCCTGTGCGATGTCGGCAAGGTGCTGATGGAGGAACGCGTTCATCTGCACAATGCGAAGATCATGACCGTCGGCGAGCGCGCCGAAGACGTCTTCTACGTGACCGACGCACAGAATCAGCCGCTCGACGCCGCGGCTGCGGCGCGCCTGCAGCAGCGGCTCACCGAAGCCCTCGAGCGCAGGCGCGCAGCATGAACCCGCGTATCGCTGAACTGCACAGCTACCCGTTCGAGAAGCTCGCTGCACTGAAAGCCGGCTGCGAGCCGCCCGCAGGGCTGCCGCACATCGCGATGTCGATCGGCGAGCCGAAGCATGCACCGCCCGCATTCGTGCTCGAGACGCTGCGCGCGCATCTCGGTGCCCTCGGCAGCTACCCCTCGACCGCCGGCCTGCCTGAACTGCGCGAGGCGGCCGCGCGCTGGCTGGAGCGGCGCTTCAACCTCGGCGCAAGCGCGGTCGATGCGGCCACGATGGTGCTGCCGGTCAATGGTACGCGCGAGGCATTGTTCGCCTTCGTTCAGGCCTGCATCGATCCTGGCCGGCCGGCGCTCGTCGCGATGCCCAACCCTTTCTATCAGATCTACGAGGGTGCGGCCCTGCTTGCGGGCGCGGCTCCCTATTACCTGAACACCACCGCCGCCACACGCTACCTCCCGGACCTCGACGCGGTGCCGGCCCACGTGTGGCGCGACGTGCAGCTGCTCGTGCTGTGCTCGCCCGGCAACCCGACAGGTGCGGTCCTGCCACGCGGCTACCTCGAAGAGGCACTCGCGCTCGCCGAGCGCCACGACTTCGTGATCGCCGCCGACGAATGCTATGCGGACTTGTGGCTCGAGGAGGCGCGTCCGCCACCCTCGCTGCTCGAGGCAGCCCGGGCGACAGGGCGCACGCGCTACGAGCGCTGCATCGTGTTTCACAGCCTGTCGAAGCGCTCGAGTGTCCCCGGCCTGCGCTCGGGATTCGTCGCGGGCGACCCGCGGATCATCGCGGCGTTTCTCCGCTATCGCACTTATCACGGCTGCGCGATGGCACTGCCCACGCAGCTCGCGAGCGTCGCGGCGTGGAACGAAGACTCGCACGCGGCCGCCAACCGCGCGCTCTACCGCGAGAAGTTTGCACGCGTCGTGCCAATGCTTGCACCGGTCCTCGATGTCGCGGCACCCGAAGGCGGCTTCTATCTCTGGCCGGACGTGGGCGAGGACGACACGGTATTCACACGCGATCTCTTCGCCACGCAGAATCTCACGATCCTGCCGGGCAGCTACCTCGCCCGCGAAGCGCAGGGCGCGAACCCGGGCGCGCAGCGGGTGCGTATTTCGCTCGTCGCGGGTGTCGAAGAGTGCGTCGAGGCAGCGCGGCGCATGCGGGCGTTTCTCGCCACGCGGTAACTTCCGGCGCGCGCACGCTTCGCCCCGGCATTTCGTGATCCGCGTCTCGGTCCCTCGCTGCCAGTCGGCCGCAGAATGGCTTTGTCATAATTCCTTGCCAGGAAGGCGGAATTTGCCGACGCAAGCTTTTGACGCGGCTCCCTACGCGCAGGTCGTTCGCTCGCTCTTCGCGCGCACGCGCCGGGTCGTGCTCTACGGCCCCGACGGTCGCCTGTGGTGGAGCGAAGACGGCGCCGACGCCCTCGACTTGCGCGCGCACCTGGAACAAGTGCTCGCCCTGATGCGCCAGCGCGACGTGGCCGCTGCACTGGCGTTCGCCCGCAGCACCGACCCTGCGACAGGGCTGCTCCTGCCGGTTGGCGATGAGGGCAAGGCACCGCTTGCATGGCTCGGCCTCATCGGTCCGGAAACGCGCCTCGCGTCGGACCCCGATGGCGCCGCTCTCGCCCAGACTCTGCGCCCCGTGCTGCTGCTGCTCGCACGCGACGTCGCGGGCACCGCGCAACTGCGCCGCCAGCGCCATGCGAGCCTGCAGGCCGCCGAGGAGACCGCGGAACTGCGCTGGCTGCTCGCAACTTCAAGTCAGGCGGGACGCAATGTGGGCGTCGACCGGCTCGAGGCAGTCCTCGACGCCTGCGCTTCTCACCTCGGCTGCGACGGCGTGATGCTGTGGCTCGCGGATCGACAGCTCGAGCGCATGGCGCTGCGCAAGCCACTCGCGGCCCCCGAGCTCGAGACGCTGCGGCGACTCGCCCGCGGTTCGCTCGCGCAGGAAGTGGCGACACGGAGGCGCGCGATGATCGTCAGCAAGCTGCGCGAGACACCCGACGGCGACCTGCTGCCGTGGACCGTGATCGCCGCTCCCGTCATCGAGGGCGGCGAGAACCGCGGACTGATCATGGCTTTCGCGCAACGCGACGCACGGCGTCTCTCACCGCGCGATGCGCGGCGTCTGGAACACATCGTGCCGCGCGTGCTCGCTGCGACCGGGATCGAGCACGACCCACTGACGGGGCTACCGGCACGGCACGTTTTCGAGGATCGACTGCGCACCCTGCTGGCCGCGCCAGGTGCGAACGTCTGCGTCATCTACGCAGATCTCGACCAGCTGCACGTGACGAACGATCTCTTTGGCTTCGCCGCAGGGGATGACGTCCTGCGCCGCGCCGCGCAATTGTGGCGCGATCACGCCGGCATCCGCGTCGACATGGCGAGCCGCTTCGCGGGCGACCGCTTCGTCACCTTGCTGCGGGACTGCACGCTGAACCAGGGTCGTGTCTGGGCTGAAGCCGTGCGTCAGGCGCTCGAGGCGCTGCCCGCCCCTCCCGAGCGCACGGGCCTGCGCGTGACCGCGAGCTTCGGCGTCGTGACGGCACAGAGTGGCGAGGCTTCCGATCACGTGCTCGCAACGGCCGAGACGGCCTGCAAGGCGGCCAAGGACCGCGGCAGGAATCGCGTCGAAGTGTTCGCCCAGACAGACGCGAGCCTCGTGCAGCGCCGCGATGACCTCGCCATCTTCCGCGACCTCACCGACGCCTTCGAGCAGAACCGCTTCGTGCTGTACGCACAGCCGATCGAGTCGCTGTGGGATCCGACCCGCGCACGGCGCTACGAGATCCTGATCCGCCTGCGCGACGCGGCCGGCGAACCGGTCTCACCGAGCCGCTTCATCTCGGCAGCCACGCGTTATCAGCTGCTGCCGCAGCTCGATCGCTGGGTCGTGGCGCGCGCGATCGAGCGTCTCGACACACACGCGGCGCTACTGCGCTCCCGCCACGCCACTTTCTGCATCAACCTCTCCGGCCAGTCCCTCGGGCAGCCGGAATTTGCCGACTTCGTGCGCACGACCCTCAAGAGCGCAGCGCTGCCGGCGGAGCAGCTCGTGTTCGAGTTCACGGAAAGCGCCGCGATCTCGGACATGCCGGCCGCGCAGCGTTTCATCGAGCGTGTCGGCGCGCTCGGCGTGCAGTTCGCGCTCGATGACTTCGGCACCGGCTTCTCCTCGCTCGCGTACCTGAAGTCGCTCGCCGTTTCGGCGCTCAAGATCGACGGGTGCTTCGTGCGCGACCTCCTGACCGACTCGCGCTCGGAGGGTGTCATCCGCGCCGTACTGCAGATCGCCGCGCAGCTCGGGCTCGACACCGTGGCTGAGTATGTCGAGACCGGGGCAATCGCCGACCGGCTGCGCTCGCTCGGCGTCACCTACGGACAGGGCTACGCGTTCGGCGCGCCGGTGCCGCTCGACACCGTGCTCGCCGAACTGGCCGCTGCGCCACCCTCGACGCCCGTGAAACCGGCACGGGTTGCGATGCGCAGCTGAGCCCGGCACGATGCGCGCTCCCCCGCCGGAGCGCGCCATGTTGAACCTCGACGCCCTCAAGACCACCCTCGATGCCGCCTTCGAGCGGCGCACCGAACTTGCGCCGGGCAAGGCACCGGCCGCCGTCGCCGCCGCCATCGAAGAGGCGATCGGGCTCCTCGATAACGGCGAGGCCCGGGTCGCCGAACACGACGGCCATCGCTGGATCGTGAACCAATGGCTCAAGAAGGCGGTGCTCCTCTACTTTCGCACGCACGACAATGTCGTGCTCGACGCGGGCTACACGCGCTTCTACGACAAGGTCCCACTCAAGTACGCGCGCGACGATGAAGCTGCGCTCCGCGCGGGCGGCGTGCGCGTCGTGCCGCATGCGATCGTGCGCAAGGGCGCCTACATCGCACCGAACGTCGTCCTGATGCCCTCTTACGTCAACATCGGCGCCCGGGTTGGCGAGGGCACGATGGTCGATACGTGGGCGACGGTCGGCTCCTGCGCGCAGATCGGTCGCAACGTGCACCTCTCGGGTGGTGTGGGCATCGGCGGCGTGCTCGAGCCGCTGCAGGCCGCGCCCACGATCATCGAGGACGACTGCTTCATCGGCGCCCGCTCGGAAGTGGTCGAAGGCGTGATCGTCGAGCGCGGCTCAGTCATTTCGATGGGCGTATTCCTGGGCCAGAGCACACGGATCTACGATCGCGAGACCGGCACCGTGCATCAGGGACGCGTGCCCGCCGGCTCCGTCGTCGTGCCCGGCACGCTGCCTGCGAAGAACGGTGCCTACAGCCTCGCGTGCGCCGTGATCGTCAAGAAAGTGGACGCGCAGACGCGCGCAAAGACGAGCATCAACGAGCTGCTGCGCGCCGATTGAGCGCGGCGCACGCGGCGCGGCGAGCGCTATGGGCGGCGAACTCGTTACAGCTTCGGCCGCCTCGCGGCCCAGGGTGAGGCCGCTTCGAGCTGGGCCGCGAGCCGCAGCAGCGTCAGCTCATCCCCGAAGCGTCCCGCGAACTGGGTGCCAATCGGCAACCCCGCCTGGTTCCAGTGGAGTGGCACCGACATGGCCGGGTGCCCGCTCAGGTTGAATACCGACGTGAACGCGCTCGCATTCATGGCGGCCGGCATGTACTTCTCGTACGGCTGATCGAGCGACAGCTCGCCCAGCTTCGGCGGCGGCACCGCGGTCGTGGGCGACAGGATCGCGTCGTAGCGCGTGAGGAGCTCGTCCAGGATGATGCCGATCCGATCCATCGTGGCGCGGGCGCGGTACAAATCCTCGGCTGTCCGCTTCCCCGCCTCGTGCAGATTGCGCCAGTTGATCGTCTCGAGATCGGCCTCGGTCACGGGACGGCCGAGGACTTTCTCGCGATCACGGATCATGACGAGCAATCCGGTGCCGGTCACGGCGCTCATCGCCATGCCCATCTCGATGATCGGCAGCAGTGCCGGCAGCGCGGGTGCCATCGGCTCGACGACATGGCCGAGCGTCTCGCACAACTTCGCGGTCTTCGTCAGCGCCGCGAGGCAGTCCGGATGCACCGTCATGCCGTAGTTGCCGTAAATGTTGGTATCCCAGAGAGCGATGCGAAGCTTTCCGGGCGGCTCGCGGTGCCCTGCCGTGTAGGTCGCGGCGCCCACCGGCGGCACCACGCGGCTGCCGGGCTCCGGGCCCTGGCTGATGTCGAGGATAGCCGCGGAATCGCGGACGCTACGCGTGATCGCGTGCTGGACCGACAGACCCATCCAGCCCTCGGTGGCCCCCGGCCCGTGCGGATTGCGACCCCGGCTCGTCTTCAGGCCAAAGAGGCCGCAGTTCGACGCCGGAATGCGGATCGAGCCGCCGCCATCGCTCGCGTGCGCGGCGGGCACGATGCCCGCGGCGACTGCCGCCGCGGCGCCGCCCGATGAGCCCCCGGTGCTGTGTTCGAGGTTCCAGGGATTGCGGGTCAGTCCCCACAGCCGCGACTCGGTGGTCGCGGTCTGGCCAAACTCGGGGGTCGCCGTCTTGCCGAAAATCACGAGACCGCCCTGGCGATAGCGCTCGACGATCGTGCTGTCGTAGCCGGATACGGCATCGCGAAAGAACGCGCTGCCGCCGGTCGTGATCGTGCCCTTGAGGTGAGTGCCCAGATCCTTCAGTAGCCACGGTACGCCCGCGAGCGCTCCGGTCGGTGCGCCCCCGGCCACGGCCTTGCGAGCCCTGTCGTAATGTTTCAGGACGATCGCATTGATCACCGGGTTGACCGCCTCGGCGCGCG
>DAORVK010000042.1:0-25317 GCA_035433705.1 Steroidobacteraceae bacterium | reverse complement strand
AATCTCAGCGAACTGGCAGGAATGTCCTCGAGGCGGGGCTCCGGGCGCGTCATGGTCGCGGCACGGTCAGGCCGGCGCCTTGAAATTGCGGAAAACCTGGCCGGCGGGCGGTTGCGGATTCAGATAGGTGCAGCGGTACGTGCGACGCTTGAACCGCCAGCCCTGCGCCACCTTCACCACGTCGTCGAAATACGTGCCGGTCATCTCGAGGCCGGCGCCATCGGCAAAGCGGCAGACCTCGTGGATTGTGGAGCGGGCCGTCGCCGTGCTTCCCTGTACCTTGACGATGATGGCATGGGGCGTTTGCACCACGTACTCGGTGGGCCCCATCTTCTCGCGCAGCAGCGCGACGATCTGCTGTCCGCCCTGCACCGTGAAGCTGAGTGGCGCGCCGACATCCCAGACGGCATCTTCCGTGAACAGCGCCTCGAGTGCCTGCCAGTCGTGGTTGTTGGTGCCGTCGCTCCAGCGCTCCACGAGCTCGCGGATGGCCAGACGGTCTTCGAGATCACTCATGCGAAATCCTCCCGGTTGTTGCGCCCGCGATCCGGGGCGCCTGGTGGAGCGGCAGCGAGCGGGATGTCGGGACTCGACACCTGCTCGGCGTGGATCGTGATCGTGACACGCTCGTCACCCGGCTTGTCGAACGGGTACACGTCGACGTTCATGTAATGACGCGCGATCGAATTGACGAACGAGCGGTCCACATCGTCCGTGAGTTCGGCAATACCGCGGATCTCCACATAGCGATTCGGGTTGTTGCGGTGTGGGATCGAAATCGCGATGCGCGGATCCGCGAGCAGGTTGCGGTATTTCTGGCGCGACTTCACCGTGCTGATGCGAACGTACTCGCCATCGAACATCGGGCTCACGGGGGTGACGGAAAGACGACCATCGGGGCGCAGTGTCGCCATGTGTCCGGTGGGGCGGTCCTGCAGGATATCGTGGCACTCCCGGGGGATGGGCCGGGTCCTCGCGAAAGTCATGGTGGCTCTCCCGTGCAACTAGTCAAGTCGGTTTACCTAATCGGCGAACGAAGCATATACTCCACCGCCATGGCACAAGGCAAGATCTGCGAGCGGGACCTCGAGCGATTCCGCAGGACCAATATCGGCCAGCCGCTCACCGAAATCGCCAAGGACTTCCAGAGACGCGTGCTGGCGATATTCACCGAGCGGGGCCACACGGGGCTGCAGCCGGCGCACACTGCGGTGGTTGCCAATCTCTCCCTCGAGGGCTCGCGCCTCACCGAGCTCGCGCGGCGCGCCTCGATCAGCAAGCAGGGCATGGGGCAGCTCGTCGATGAGGTCGAGCGCCTCGGCTACGTCCAGCGCGTGCCGGACCCGACCGACAGCCGCGCGAAAATCGTGCGCTTCACCGAGCGCGGCCGCCAGCTGATGGCTCACGGGGTCGAGATCGGCGAACTGGTCCAGCGCGAGTACGCGCGCTTGATCGGGCGCAAGCGCCTGCAGCTCCTGCATGGCACCCTCGAAGATCTCAAGCGCAAACTGCGCGACAGCGCGGCAGCGGAGCGGCCTGCCCGCGCCCGGCGACGTCCACGGAGCTAGCGTCATGACCCACCGCCCGGCGTACTTCGATCGTTACGAGACCATCCATTTCGAGCGCACCGCGAGTGGCATCCTCACGATCCGCCTGCACAGCAACGGCGGGCCAGTCGTGTATGCGAGCGCGCATCACAACAACTGGGTGCACGCGTTCTTCGACATTTCGGCCGATCGCGACAACAAGGTGCTGATCATCACCGGTACGGGTGATGAGTTCATGGCGGTCGAGGCGTGGGACAAGCCCTACGACAAGACCGTGCACTGGGACCAGATCTACTGGGAAGGCAAGCGCGTCCTGCAGAACCTGCTCGATATCGAGATCCCGGTGATCGGCGCCATCAACGGTCCGGCGCATGTGCATGCGGAGATCGGCGTGCTCTCCGACATCACGCTGTGCGCCGAGCATGCGACTTTCCAGGATCTGCCGCACGTACCGGGGGGCGTCGTGCCGGGCGACGGCGTGCACGTCGTGTGGCAGGAGTTGCTCGGGCCGAACCGCGGGCGCTATTTCCTGCTGACCGGGCAGATCCTCTCGGCGCGCGAGGCGCTCGAGCTTGGAGTCGTGAACGAAGTGCTGCCGCGCGAGCGGCTCATGGCGCGCGCCATGGAGCATGCCGAACAATTGCTGAAGATGCCCGAGGTCGCACGCCGCTACACGCGCGTCGTGCTCACCGAGCGCATGCGGCGGCTCATCCGGGAGGGCACGGGCTACGGGCTCGTGCTCGAGGGCGCCGGCATCCAGGACGCCGTGCAGAATCTGCAAAAATGATCTGCGGGCGGCGCGACGCGCCCGACGCGAAGGAGCACGATGGCTGGCCTCCACGGACTGCGGGTCCTCGATATCAGTAGCGGCATTGCCGGGCCTTTCTGCGCACGGCTGCTCGCCGACGCCGGGGCCGACGTGACCAGGATCAGGGACAGCAGCGACCCACAAGTCGGACCGCGCGAAGCCTTCCTCGATCGAAACAAGCGCGGCGCGGTGCTCGATCTGGGCACGGCTCGCGATCGCGAGCGCTTCGAGCGCCTGGTGGCCCGTTCGGACGTGATCGTCGAATCTTCCCGCCCGGGCACGATGCAGGCGCTCGGTCTGGGATACGAGCATCTCGCGGCGGTGAACCCGGGGATCATCGTCGCCTCGATCACCGGGTTTGGCCAGACCGGCCCGTATCGCCACTATGCGGCGGATCACCTCGCGATCTCGGCGCTCGGCGGCTGGGTCTATCCTTTCGGTGAGACGGACCGCGAGCCGCTCCAGATCGGCTTTCCGGTGATGTATCACATGGCAGGCATCTACGGTGCTATCGCGATCCTCGCCGCCGTTCGTGGCCGGCGCCAGGACGGCAGGGGGCAGCACATCGATGTCTCGTCCCAGGAGGCGTGCCTCAACATGCTCTCCTACCCGCAGGTGCTCGAGCAGTTCGGTTGCCCGCCCTTGCGGCGAAACATCTCGGCGGTGCTGCAGAGCTTCTACGTGCAGGCCAGGGGCGGCTGGATCGCCCTCAACCACCTGACGGCGAACCAGTGGGAAACGACCTGCGCGATGATCGGCGCGCCCCATCTCGCGGAGGATGCGAGCCTGCTGTGGGACCTCGACAGGAAGCGCGCGATCGTGCCGGAATTTCTGGCCGCGGCGAACGAGTGGGCGCGCGACAAGACGCCGATCGAGGCGTTCTACGCCGCCCAGGAGCTGCAGATCCCGGCCGGCATTCCCTATACCGTGCAGGATCTGCTCGAGTGCGACCAGCTGCAGGCCCGCGACTTCTTCGTGCGTGCCGCACAGCCCGGGTTGGGCGATTGCTTGCAGCCCCGCGCCCCGTTTCCCTCTTCGTCGTGGCGCACGGATCAGCGCCCGGCCCCGTTGCCCGGCGAGCACGAGGAGTGGGTGGCGCCCGCACCGGCCCGGCCCTCTGCACCGACCTCCGCGAGTGATGCGGCAGCTCGCACCGCTGCGACGGCCGGCAGGCACCAGACGCCCAAGGATCTCCTCGCCGGCGTCCGCATCGCCGATCTCTCGCATTACCGCTCGGGGCCGAGCGGCACGTCGTTGCTCGGTGGACTGGGCGCGGACGTGATCAAGATCGAAGCCATCCAGAGGCCCGACGGCTTTCGCTTCTACAATACCGCGCGGCCGCACGACCCGGATTTCCATGAACTCGGGTCCTATTTCAACGCCGCCAACACCAACAAGCGCGGCATCACCCTCGATCTGAACACGCCTCGCGGCAAGGAACTCTTCCTTGAACTCGTCGGCAAGAGCGACGTGGTCGTCGAGAATTTCTCGCCGCGGGTCATGCGCAATCTCGGCCTCGACTACGAGCGGCTCGCGCAGGTCAATCCCCGGCTCATCATGGTCTCGATGTCCTGCTTCGGGCACTCCGGCCCCTGGCGCGATTTCGTCGGATTCGGCTATGTGTTCGATCAGGTGGGAGGAGCCGCCGCGCTCTCCGGCTACGACGGTGGCCCACCGACGCACATGATGGCCGCATCGGACGTGACTTCCGGGATCATGGCCGTGTACGCCATCCTGCTCGCCCTGGAGGAGCGGGAGCGGACGGGACGCGGACAACTGATCGACATGTCGCAGGTGGAGACACTCGCTTTTCTGCTCGGTCCCGAGATCATCGACTACCAGCTCACGGGCACGATACGGCCGCGGATGGGCAACCACGACCCGCAGTGCGCCCCGCACAATGTCTATCCCTGTCGCGGCGAGGACGAGTGGGTGAGCCTCTCCGTCGAGACCGACGGTCAATGGGCCGTGCTCGCCGCAGGGATCGGCAAGCCGCAATGGGCGCAGGATGCCCGCTTCGCGACCGCGTCGGCACGCAAGACCCATGAGCGCGAGCTGGATGAGGCGCTCGCGGACTGGACGCGTGGGCGTGACAAGCGCGAAGTCATGACGAGGATGCAGGCGCTTGGCATCGCCTCGGGCGCAGTCCTGAAGCCCATGGAGCTGCTCGACGACCCGCACCTCGAAGCACGGCAGATGCACACGAGGATGACTCGCGCTTTCGCAGGCGCGCATCGCTATCCGGAATTTCCCATCCGTTTCTCGGATGCGGTCTGCGCTCAGCGCACTCCCGCGCCCACGCTTGGGCAGCACAACGAAGAGGTGCTGACCGGACTGCTGGGCGTATCGCCCGTAGAACTCGCGTCGCTGCGGGAAGCCGGGGTCATCGGCAACCGGCCGGGAAAGGCGTAGCCCGGGCGCAAGGCAGGCAAGTGGCGAACATCGTCCGATTGGAGGTTTCGGGCGGGCGCGTCGGCCGATAACTTGGACTTCACAATTCGAGTGGTGCAATGTGTGCCACCCGACCCCGTGCGCGACCCGATCCAGCAGGACAGTGCCCATGAGCGGACCATTGCATACCCCCCTGTGCGACAAACTCGGAATCGAATATCCGGTCGTCGCATTCACCCACTGCAAGGACGTTGCGGTTGCAGTGATCAACGCAGGCGGCTTTGCGGTGCTTGGCGAAGCCTTGCATTCGCCGGATCACATCGCTGCGGACATCAAGTGGATACGCGACCGCATCGGCGGCAAGCCGTTCGGCATCGACCTCGTGCTGCCCGCTTCGGTTCCGGAAGAGCGGACCGTCGAGCAGTTGATCGCCGAGATTCCGCAGACGCACCGCGACTTCGAACAGAAGATCAAGCGCAAGTACAACGTGCCGGATCCGAAGCAGGCGCCGGACCTGCATATCTGGGGTGGTCTTGACCAGAAGCGCGCTCTGGCCCAGGTCGAGGTCGTCTTCGACGAGCGGGTACCGGTATTCGCCTCGGGCCTCGGCTCGCCCGCGTTCCTGCTGAAGCGCGCCCACCAGTTGGGCATGCAGGTGTGGGGGCTCGTCGGCAAGCCGAAGCAGGCGAAGAAGCAGATTGCCGCGGGAACGGACGTGATCATCGCCCAGGGGTTCGATGCGGCGGGGCACACCGGCAATATCGGCACCTTCTCGATCGTGCCGCAGATTGCCGATGCCGCACGCGCCGCCGGCGTGCCGGTGCTCGCGGCCGGTGGCGTGACCACGGGCCGGCACCTTGCCGCGGCGCTGGTGCTGGGCGCGTCCGGCGTGTGGACGGGATCCTTGTGGCTTGCCTCGCGCGAGTCAGACGTCAATCTGCCGCTCAAGGAGCGCCTGATCGAATCGGAGACGGACGACACGGTGTATTCGGACTGCATCTCGGGCTACACGATGCGCACGACACGCTGCCCCTGGCACGATGAGTGGCTCGGACCCGAAGCACCGGAAGTATTGAAGCCGCCGCTGCAGATGCTGCTGTCGGCCAATTACATCCAGGGATCGCTCGACTACCAGCGCAAGGACCTCATGACCGAGGCGGCGGGGCAGGGCATCCACTATGTGACCGAGATGAAGCCGGCGCGGCAGATCCTTTCCGATCTGGTAGATGAGGCACTCGATGTCTTCGATCGCTTCGCATCAGCCTGACGAAGCGGCGCTGGCCATCGCGAGTCGCGATGGCTTCGACGCTGCCATGCGCGGGCGTCGGGCCGAGTGCGATGGCGGCAAGGGGATCGAGGGCACGCACTTCGCGGGCCGGCAGGAGTTTGCCGGCGTCCTGACCGGACATTTCCGCGATTTCGGTGACTACCCCTGGCGCTGGTACCTCATGACGGATTTCACGCGCAAGCCGACTGGTTTCGCGCACGAAGCCGTGTGGTGCGACGCCGGCAATCTCATCATCGAAGGTGAAGAATAGGGCCATGCGAATCGTAGTCTGCGTCAAGGAAGTTCTCGACCCGAACGCCGTCAACAATCTGGCGCTGGCGGGCAAGCTCAGGATCGGCAGCGACGGGCGCACGCTCGAAGTGGCGGCCGTGCCGCGGCTGATCAATGGTTACGACGAGCAGGGCATGGAGATCGCGCTGCGCATTCGCGACGCAGGCCACACCTGCCGGATTGTCGCGGTATCGATCGGCCAGGATTCGCAAGCCATGCTGCGGCACTGCGCGGCGCTCGGCGCCGACGAGATCGTTGCGATCGATCCGGCTGGCGTCGAACTCGACTGCGAGGCGGTGGCCAGGTTGCTCGCGGCCTACATCAAGAGTAGCGGCGGGGCGGATCTGGTCCTGTGCGGCCGGCAGGCATCCGATGACGACCAGGGCGTGGTGCCCGTGCTGCTGGCGGAGAAACTCGGCATCCCGGCGGTGCTCTTCGCCCGTGCGGTCGAGGTCTCGGGTGGCACGCTCAACGTGACCTGCGTGACCGCCGATGGCGATGAGGTGGCGCAGGGCGCCTTGCCGGCGCTCGTGACCGTCAGCAATGAAGTCGGCGTGCCGCGGTTTCCAACGGCGAAGGCCAAGATGGCCGCGCGCAAGATGGCACCCGTGGCGGTCGGTCTCAGCGGGCTCGGCCTGTCGGCTGCTGATCTTGCGCCATCCGTCGAGCTGGTGCGCCAGCAACTTCCCGTGGTCAATGGCAACTGCCAGTTCCTGAAGGGCGCGGCGGCCGAAACCGCACGCCAGCTCATCGACCGGCTGCACGCCGACGGAGTCCTCTAGCAACATGGCAATCGAACTGCGGCAATCGTTTCAGATACGGGCACCCATCGAGGCGGTGTGGGCGTTCCTGCTCGACCCGAAGAATGTCGTGGCCTGCATGCCGGGAGCCTCGCTGACGCAAGTCATCGATGAAAAGAGCTTTGTCGGCGCCGTGAAGGTCAAGGTCGGCGCGGTGACCGCCCAGTATCAGGGGACGATCACCTACACCGGGATCGACGCGGCGGCGCGGGTCGTCACGATGCTGGCCGAAGGCAAGGAACGCGGTGGCGGCACCGTCAAGGGCACGATCGTCAGCCGGCTCTCGAGCATCGAGGGCGGGGTCGTGACGAATGTCGAGACGAGTTCCAGCTTCGACCTCACCGGGAAGATCGTGCAGGTGGGCCGCGGGATGATCGAAGGCATCTCGGCGCAGATCATCAAGATGTACGTCGGCAATGTTCGCGCGATGCTCGAGCCGATCGCTGCGGCCGCTGCTACTGCAGCGCCCGGCATTGCGGCTCCCCCGCCGGCAAGGCAGGAGTCGATCAATATCGTCGCCGTGGTCGCACGGACGCTCTGGGAGGGCATCAAGGGTTTCTTCAAGCGCCTGTTTGGACAAAGATCGTCATGAGCGTAGTTGTCTGCAGTTGGGGAAGTGCCGCCGAGCGCGGTATCGAGGAGGTGCTGACGGCCGCCCGCGTTTACAGCATCGCCGCTGGATTGCCGCTGCACTGGGCGGTTGCCGGGATGGACAGGGACGCCGCGCGCGCACTGGCAGCCCGGTACGGCGTTGCGGTCGTCGATGTCATCACGCATCCGAAGCTGCAGGGCTTCGCTCCGGACGCACTGGTCGAGGCGTTCACCCAGTACTGCACCCGGTCCCAGCCCGCGCTCCTTCTCTTCAACCAGACGGCTGCGTCGCGCCTCGTGGCGCCGCGACTGGCAAGCCGGCTGAGTGCCGCCGTGGTCACGAATGTGTTCGCGCTTCAGCGCGAAGCCGGGGGGCTGCAGGTCTCAGCGACCGCGTATGGCGGCGACACGCAAGTCCTCTATCGCATGCCATCCCGGATCAGCGTCGTGTGCCTCGTGCCGACGACGCTTGCGGCGGAACCTGCGAGCTCCGCCAGCGAGCCCGCCTGCCACCAGGTCGAGGTCGACCTCGGCGCGATCGAGGAGCGTTTCAAGGTCAGCTCGGCGCCCAGGCCCGAGGGGCCACGTCTCGAGGATGCCGAAATCATCGTCAGTGGCGGCCGCGGGCTCGGCAAGGCGGACAATCTCGCACTCGTCAGGGATCTCGCGTCGGCGCTCGGCGGCATGTGGGGCGGTTCGCGCCCGATCGTCGACGACGGCTGGATCGATTCCTCGCGGCAGGTCGGCCTCACCGGCAAGGTGACCCGGCCGCGGCTGTACGTTGCGGTCGGCATTTCCGGCGCGAGCCAGCACATGGCGGGATGCTCTGCCGCGAAGACGATTGTCGCGATCAACAAGGATCCGGACGCGGCGATCTTCAGGTATGCGAGCTATGGCATTGTCGGCGATTGCCTCGAGGTGATGCCGGAACTGATCAAGGCCGCCCGTGGTGGCTGAGGGAGAAGCGCAAGTGGTCCAGTCCGAGCCGTGTGTTGCGGGACTCTTCGTCGCCGAGGGCGGCGCCAGGGTTCTGGGGTCGAAGTGCGCGGGATGCGGCACGCCGTATTTTCCCAAGGCAGCCCGCTGCCACAATCCCGCATGCCCGGGATCAAAAATGGAGCCGGGCGAATTCGGCGGCCGGGGCAAGGTGTGGAGCTACTCGGTGGCGAATTTCCCGCCGCCGAGCCCGCACAAGTACGACAAACCTTTCAAGCCCTATGCCATTGCCGTGGTCGATCTCGACAGCGGGCTGCGGCTCGTCGGGCAGATGGTCGATCCGCCGGAAGCGATGACGGTTGGTGCGGCCGTGGAGCTGGTCATCGACACGCTGTATCACGAGCAGGACAAGGCCTTCACGTCCTGGAAATTCAAGCTGGTCTGAGCTGCGGGGAGCACGAAAATGCAGGAAGTCGCCGTACTGGGCGTGGGACTCCATCGCTTCGGCAAGACCGGAGACGATATCGTCGGCAACAAGTCGGTGACGGAGTTGTGCCGTCACGCGGTGGACATGGCGCTGAAGGACGCGGGTGTCGCGTGGCAGCAGGTCGGGGCGATCGCGGCGGCCAGTTCGCGCTTCTCGGGAGGCAAGGGCTGGGGACTCAACGGCAATGACGTGGTCGAGGACATCGGCTCGACCGGCATCCCGGTCTACAACATGTCGGCTGGCTGCGCCGCCGGCGGCAACGCCTTCAACGTCGGCTATTCCATGGTGGCCGGTGGGCTGTACGACATCGTTCTCGTGGTGGGCGGCGAGGTGATGCCGAAAGGCATGATCCAGACCTCGGGCAACGAGGAAGTCACCGATCCGGAATTCCTGCGCCAGCGCTGCATCGGCTTTCCGGGGCCGTCGTTCTGGGCGACCCTCGCCCGCCGGCGCATGCACGATTACGGCACCACCGAAGAGCAGTTCGCCCAGGTCACGGTCAAGGCCCGCAAGTGCTCGGTCGGCAACCCGCACGCGCGCTTCCAGAAGGAAATAACCCTGCAGGACGTGCTGGCCTCGCCGTACGTCAGCAATCCGCTGCGCCTCTTCGAGATCTGCCCGGTGTCAAACGGCGCGGCCGCGGCGATCATCTGCTCGAAGCGCAGGGCGAGCGAGTTCACGAAAAATCCGGTGTGGGTGGCATCGAGCGCCGTGGCGACGATGACTTTCGAGGACTCGCTGCCGCGTGGTCTCGCCGGCCCCGTGCCGAGTGGCCCGAGCTTTCACACCGAAGTGAAGGGGGCCGTGAGCAACGCGTTTGAGCGCGCGGGCATCGGCCCGAAGGATGTGAGCTTCACGGAGTTGCAGGACAACACCTGCTATTACGAGCTCGCCTTCCCGGAGGAATGGGGTCTGTGCCAGCCCGGGGAGTCCGAGCGACTGGTGGCGGCCGGCGAAACGCTGCCGACCGGGCGCATGCCGATCAACCCGTCGGGCGGCTTCGTGTCGTTCGGCGAGGCGACGACGGCCATGGGCGTATTCCAGATCGCCGAGCTCACATGGCAACTGCGAGGCCAGTCCGGCGCGCGGCAGGTTCCGGGCGCCAAAGTGGGTCTTGCGCAGACGAACGGACTCGGCGGCAACGCGACGGCGGCTATACTGAAACGCTGATGAAGCGTTGAAGTCGGGCGCGCCGGAGACGGCGCGCCGCTACTGCTGAGGCACCCATCGTGTATGACATCGGCGTGGTCAACTATGCCATCCTGACTGTCCTGCTGATTGCCGCAGGCCTCGCCCTCGTGCTCGGCCTGCGTGACATCCTGCGGCGCACGGCGGCGGATCGCGCATCGTTCGGCCGCGTCAACTGGCGTTCCTTCTTCTTCCGGGGCGTCCTCCTTTCGCGCCTTTTCAAGCGGCCGGCATCGGGCATTGCGCACGCGCTGCTGTTCTATGGAGCGCTGCTGGAGATTTTCGGCCATGCGGCCTATGCATTGAGTTTCGTGGGGGTGCCGGTCTATTCGGGCTGGTTCGGCTTCTACGTGATGGAGCTCGGGCGTGAACTCGGCGGCATTGCGATGCTGCTCGGCATCCTTTTCTTTCTGCTGCGGCGCTCGATGCCGCCGGAGCGGCTCACGGTCGGCAAGGCACGTCGCGGATTCGTCGCGATGGAGATTCTGCTGCTGCTCGTCATTGTCGCCGGTTTCGTGGCCGAGGCCGTACGCCTCGCCTTGCCCGATGCCCTGACTGCAGGCGAGTTTCTCGGTCGGGCAGCCGCCCACGTCGTGCGGCCCCTGGGCGGTGAGCTGTTCGGTGACAGCTACCTTGCGATGTGGTGGTTTCACGGCCTGCTGGGGCTCACCTTCATCGTGCTCATTGCACGCACGCCGATGTCGCATATGCTGCTCGGCCCCATCAATTCGGCACTCGCGCGGCGACGCCCCGGGGTGATGCTGCCGCCGGTCGATTTCGACGCCGAAGAGCCGGTGCTCGGCGCCGAGAAGCTCGCCGACCTGCCGTTCAAGATCCGCTTCGACTTCGAGGCGTGCCTGTGGTGCGGGCGCTGCCACGAGGTGTGCCCCGCCGCGCAAACGGGCAAGCCGCTCTCGCCGAAGAAGATCATGCTGACCTGCGCCGAGTTCCAGAAGGAAGGGCGGATCGACGACCCCTCGCTGATCGATGCGCTGGGCGAGGAGGCGCTTTTCAGCTGCACATCGTGCATGGCATGTGTGGAAGAGTGCCCCGTGTCGAACGATCCGGCCGAGGTGATCATGCATTTCCGCCGGCGGTTCGTCATGGACCGTTCCAAAATGCCGGAAGTCATGGCGAGCGCGAACCGCAATCTCGAGTCGCGCGGCCACCCGTTCGTGGGCACTTCGGCCAACCGCGACGACTGGCGTCGGGGCCTCGACGTGCCGTTCTTTGAGCCCGGAAAGACCGAATACCTGCTCTGGATCGGATGCTCGGTGGCCTTCGAGGAGCGTGCCCAGCAGGTTGCCCGTGCCATGGTGCGGATCCTGAACACGGCGGGTCTGTCCTGGGGAATCCTCAAGGAATCGCGCTGCACGGGTGATCCGGCCAAGATGATGGGCAACGAACTGCTGTTCGTCGAGCTGGCGCAGGCCAACATCGAAGACTTCCAGCAGGCCCAGGTCGGCCAGGTCATCACGATGTGCGCGCACTGCTTCAACAGCTTCGACCGGTACTACCCCGAACTGGGCGCGAACTGGCAGACCATTCCGCATACCGTGCTGATCGACCGGCTCATCCGCGAAGGCAAGTTGAGCGTCAAGCGTGATGCGACGCAGAAGATCACTTTTCACGATCCGTGCTACCTCGGCCGGCACAACGACATCATGGATGAACCCCGCAGTGTCGTCGCGGCGCTGGGCGAGCTGGTGGAGATGCCACGCAATCGCAAGGACAGCTTCTGCTGCGGCGCTGGTGGTGGCAACTACTGGTCGCGCGAGGCGGGCACGGCACGGATCAGCGACGTGCGGGTTGCCGAGGCCCTCGATACGGGCGCGGACAAGATCGCGACCTCCTGCTCGTTCTGCCTGCTGATGCTCGGTTCGAGCTCGGCGAAGCACACGGAGCAACGCAAGGTCTTCGATCTCGCGGAGATCGTGGTCGAATCATTGCAAGACGGAACCGGGACATGACATTGAAACTTCCAGAGACCTTCACCTACGAGAAGCGCGGCAAGATCGCGCTGATGACGTTCAATCGCCCTGAGGCGGCCAACGCGCTGACACGGGAAATGCTGATTGGCATGGACGCGGCATTCGATGATTTCAATGCTGACCCGGACCTGCATGTCGCCATCCTCACCGGGGCGGGCACCCGTGCCTTCTGCGCCGGCATGGATATCAAGACGGCACTGCCTGCGGTGGCCGCCGGTGACTCGATGGGCTACGAGGATCCGGTGAAGCGGCCGTTCCAGACGATCTACAAGCCCATCATTGCGGCGGTCAATGGCATCTGCGTGGCGGGCGGCATGGAGTTCATGCTGGGCACCGACATTCGCCTCGCGACGGAGAGCGCCACCTTCGGCCTGAGCGAGGTGCGCTGGGCGGTGATCCCGGTGGGCGGCAGCCACATCCGCCTGCCGCAGCAGGTTCCGTGGGCCGTGGCGATGGAAATGCTGCTGACGGGCGCCAGCATCGACGCCCGGCGCGCCTGCGAGGTGGGTCTGATCAACCGGGTCGTGCCGGCGGAGCGATTGCTCGACGAGGCGTTTGCCCTGGCAGAGAAGATTTGCGCCAACGGCCCGCTGGCGGTGCGTACTGCCAAGGAGATCGCGGTGCGCGCGCTCAACAACGAGCCGAATTTCGTCCTGGAGAAGGCGATCGGCGCGCGGGTGTTCTCTTCTGCGGACGCAAAGGAGGGGCCGAAGGCCTTTGCCGAGAAGCGCAAGCCCGACTACAAGGGCCGGTAGTCCGATTGGACGTCGCCCCTCAACGGGAGTGGGCGGTACGTTGGCGTAACGGTGGTGCGGCTTCGACCGCGCCTGATGCCGCGCTGCGGCTCGACCAGATTCCGGAGTCAAGGCATGGATTTTGAATTCAGCGGTGAAGAGCGCGCATTCCTGCGCGAAGTGGATCAGTTCCTCAAGGACAACCATGACCCCAAGGCCATGGATGTCACCCGCGAGAACATGGCGCAGGTGTGCGATACGCCGGAGCGGCGTGCGTTCATGGGCAAGCTCGCCCGCAAGGGCTGGCTCGGCATCACATGGCCGAAGGCGCTGGGCGGCCAGGACGGCGCGGGCTTCTACGAGTACCTGCTGAACGAGAAGCTGTCGTCGGTCGGTGCGCCGCAGATCGGCAAGGGCATCGGCATCATCGGCAAGACGCTGATCCGTGTCGGCTCCGAAAAGCTCAAGAAGGAATTCCTGCCGCAGATTCTCGCCGCGAAAATCGAATTCGCGGTCGGCTATTCCGAGCCGAGCGCCGGTTCCGACGCGGCCGCCATGCGCCTCAAGGCCGAGCGCAAGGGCGAGGGATGGGTGCTGAATGGCCAGAAGGTCTTCACGACGTCGGCGCACTTTGCCGACTGGTACTGGGTCGGCGCGCGCACGAACCCGGAAGCGCCGAAGCACCATGGCATCTCGCTCTTCCTGATCCGCATGGACGATCCGGGCCTGACCATCCAGCCCATGTACACGATGGGCAATGAGCGCACCAACGCGGTCTTTTTCGATAACGTGTTCGTGCACGACGATTACCGCGTCGGCGAACTCGGCAAGGGCTTCCAGTACATCGCCGAAGCGCTCGACATCGAGCGATTCACGATGTTCACCTTCTCACCGATCCGGGGGCGAACGGAGCTGTTGTGCGATTACGTCCGCGACACGGTACGCGACGGCAAGCCTCTCAAGGGCGACCCGGTCATCCGGCAGAAGGTGGCCCAGCTCGTCACCGAGTGCGAGGTGGCACGATTGCTCGGTGTGCGCTTCGTGGACGCCGCGCTGACTGCCGGCAAGACGCCGACCATCGAGGCGTCCGAGTACAAGCTCTACGCGACCGAACTGTCGCGCCGGTTGGCCGACGCGACGATGGACATCGCCGGGCCGGGCACGCAGCTCGCGCTCGGTACGGAAGATGCGCCGCTCAAGGGCCGCGCCGAGAGCTGCTACACGTACACGGTGATCGACACGATTGGCGGTGGCTCCTCGGAGGTTCAGAAGAACATCATCGCCAAGCGCAAGCTCGATCTGCCGAAGAATTTCTGAGGCCGACAACCCCCTTTTTCTGAGAGCAAGTCTATGGACCTGAAGTTTACCGACGAGCAGCGCATGCTGCGTGAAACGACGCGCGATCTGTGCCTCTCGCACTGCGGCGTGGATGTCGTGCGCAAGATGGAAAACGACCCGCTCGGGGTGCCGCAGGCGCTCTGGCAGAACATGCAGGAGATGGGTCTTCCCGGGATCCTCCTGCCACAGGATCTCGGCGGCATGGGTCTCAACCTGCTCGACTGCGCGGTGATCTACGAGGAGTTCGGTCGGGCGCTCGTCCCCGGACCTCATTTCGGGTCCGCGGTGATGAGTGTGCTCGCGATCCGCCGGGCAGGCAGCACCGCGCAGCAGCAGGAGCTCCTGCCGAAGATCGGCAGTGGCGATTCGATCGTCGTGCCCGCGTGGCTCGAACCGGACAGTGGCTACGGACCGGAGGGTGTGCGACTCAGTGCCACGCGCACGGCTGGTGGCTACCGTCTCGACGGCGTCAAGCGCCATGTATTCCATGGCAAGGCGGCGCAGAAGCTGCTCGTGCTGGCGCGCACCGGAACGGCTGCCGAGGACATCGATCTGTTCCTGGTCGATACGAATTCGAAGGGCGTGACACTCGAGCAGCAGCGCTCCATGGCGTCCGATACACAGTACCGGGTCCGCTTCGAGGGCGTGGTGGTGCCCGAAGCGCAGCGCCTGGGTGCGGAGAAAAGTGGCTGGCGCGCCTGGTCCGAGGCCATGCATGAAGGGATCATCCTGCTGGCGGCCTATGCAGCGGGCGGAGCCGAGCGGGCGCTCGAGATCACCGTCGAGTACACGAAGAACCGCGAGCAATTCGGCAAGCCGATCGGCGCATTCCAGGCGCTGGCGCACTACATGGCGGATGCCTCGCCCGTGATGGAAGGGGCCAAGATCCTGGTGTACGAAGCTGCGTGGGCCAGTTCCACGGGCCGGGACATCAAGCGCCTCGCCCCGATGGCGAAACTGTTCGCCTGCAAGGCATTCCGGGACATCACGGCGATGGCGCAGCAGGTGCATGGCGGCATCGGGTTCACGCTCGACTACGATATCCAGCTCTACTATCGCCGGGCGAAGCAGCTGCAGCTGAACTGGTGGGACTCGCGCTACCTCGAGGAACTCATCGCAGCGGATGTGCTGGATCGCGGTTTGCCACGGACGATTCCGGATCCGTTTTCGGTATGAGCCTGCCAGAGGCGTCGGCGAACACGTCCGGCGCGGGCGCACTGGCCGGCATCAAGATCCTGGATTTCGGACAGATGGTGTCCGCGCCGTGCTGCGCAAAGCTGTTCAGCGACTACGGCGCCGACGTGATCAAGGTGGAGCCGCCCGCGGGAGAGGCGGCACGCCGGGCGGGCCCCTTCCCGGGCGATGTGGCTCATCCGGAGAAGAGCGGGCTCTATTTCATCAACAACACCAACAAGCGCGGCGTGACCTGCGATGTGTCGGTGCGGGAAGGTCGTGAGCTGTTCACGGGCCTGCTGCGCTGGGCGGACGTGCTGATCGAGAACAACCTGCCGCGGCAGATGCGTGAGTGGAATCTCTCCTACGCGCAGTTGCAGGAGATCAATCCCCGCCTCGTGATGATCTCCATCACGCCGTTCGGCCAGACCGGTCCGTACAGCGCCTGGAATGGCTACGACCTCAACGCTTTTCATCTCTCCGGCGCGAGCTCCCGCTACTGCGGCCGACCGGGAGAGATGCCGCTCGAGCACGGCACGTTCTCTGCGGACTATTTCGGTGCCATAACGGGTGCCGCCTGGGGCCTGGCGGCGGTGTTTGGCCGTGACCTCGTGGGGGGTGGTCAACAGGTTGACGTTTCCTGCGCCGAGGCGATTGCGGCGGCCTTCGTTGGCGGCCAGAACATCGGTCTGGTCGCGCAGGAGGGCCGCTTCGACCTGCGCACCGGAGTGGGCATGCCCCTCGGCGCGCCGGCCACGATCGTGCCCTGCAAGGATGGCCACGTCTGGATGCTCGCGCTCGAACGCGGCCAGTGGGAAGGCCTGTGCAAGGTCATGGGCGATCCCGAATGGGCGCGCCTCGAGATGTTCAACGACATGTATGTGCGCGCCCAGAACGCCGACATCATGTACTCCTTCATCGAGGAGTGGACGGCGCAGCACACCAAGGCGGAGATCATGGAAAAGTGCCAGGCAGCCGGCTGCCCGATCACCGCCGTGTTCACGATCGAGGAGGCCGCGAGTCTCCCTCACCTGAAGGCGCGCGACTTTTTCGTCGACATCGACCATCCGGACCTCGGGCGGGTGCGCAATCTGGGCGCGCCTTTCAAGCTGCCCGCGAGCCCTGGCGGTCCCGTCCGTCCGGCTCCCCGGCTCGGGCAGCACAACGAGGAGGTCTACGGAGAGCTGTTCTCGTTGCCGGCGGCAAAGATCGCATCGTTGCGGGACAGAGCGGTCATCTGATCGACATGGGCACGAAGCGACCGCTCGAAGGCATACGGATCGTCAACCTGGGCTGGGTCTGGGCGGGACCCGTCGTCGGCCAGACCCTGGCCTTCCTCGGTGCGGAGGTCTTCAAGGTCGAGTCGCGCGAGCGCATCGACATGATGCGCACCCTGCCGCCGTTTGCCGAAGGCAAGCCGGGACCCGATCGCAGTCTGTCGAATCACGCCAGTTGGGCGGGCAACGGCTCGGTTTCCCTGAACCTGAAGGAGAAGGAGGCGCGGCAGCTCGCGCTCGATCTCATCGCGCACTCGGACGGGGTCATAGAGAACTTCGGTCCGGGCGTCATGGAGCGGCTCGAACTCGGCTACGAGCAACTGCGACAGGTGAAGCGCGACATCATCCTGCTCTCGTTGCCCTCCGCCGGGCTCTATGGGCCGCTCGAGCACGTGCGCACGTATGGCTTGAGCCTCACCTCGCTGACGGGTCTCGACAGCCTCGTTGGCTACAAGGGGGGAGGGCCGATTCCGTTCGAGAATGCCTTCGCCGACCCCCTGGCCGGCATCTTCGGGGCCTTCGCGATGATCGTGGCCCTGAATCACCGCCGCAACACCGGCCAGGGTCAGCATGTGGACTTCTCGCAGCAGGAAGGCATCATGCAAATGGTCGGTCCGGCCTACATGGACTACGTGCTGAATGGCCGGGTCGGTGGACCGAAGAGCAATGAACATCCGCTGGGAATGGCCGCGCCGCACTCGGTATTTCCGTGCCGCGGGACCGATCGCTGGATCAGCATCGCGGTGCAGACCGAGGCGGAGTGGGCGGGGCTCCTGCGCGCGCTGGGCGACCCGGAGTGGGCCCGTGACGAACGGTTCGCGACCATGCAGGCACGCATCACCCATATCGATGCGCTGCACGCGCGTCTTGCAGAGTGGACTGCTCCGCAGGACGACCGTGCGCTGGCGGAGCTGCTGCAACGCCACGGCGTGGCCGCCGCGCCCGTGCTGAACGTGGGAGACCTGCTGCAGGACCCGCACTATGCCGCACGCAAGACCTTCATCGAAGTCGAGCATCCACTCGGCTTTCGGGAGACGATCTACGGAGCCTACGTCAAGATGAGCCGTACGCCTGCCGAAGTTCGAACCGGCCCGATGATCGGCCAGGACAACGAGCACGCCTTCCGGGAGATCCTCGGGCTCTCCGCGGAGCGCTATCGCGACCTCATCGAGCGCAAGATCATCTACTGACTTTCGAGAGAGCATCCATGACTCAGGAACTCAAGACCCTCAAGTACGAACTGGCAGACGGCGTCGGCACCATCACGCTGAACCGCCCCGAGAAGCTCAACGCCGCGAGCTGGCAGCTCGCCGAGGAGCTGTCGGGGTTGCTGTACCGCCTTCGCTCCGACGACACGGTTCGTGTCATTCTGCTGACCGGCGCGGGCCGCGCCTTCTGCGCGGGCGGCGACGTGGAGTTCCTCGCCGGTGACGGCGATCATCCGCTGCCCGGCACCTCGGATCCGTCGCGCCCGATCCCGCGTTGGCAGCGCAAATCACCGGGTGGCCCCTTCTTCGATGTGGCTCGCCAGCTCATCGCCGTCGACAAGCCGGTGATTGCGGCCATCCAGGGACACGCCGTCGGCGCCGGTCTTGCGTACGCGCTCGCCTGCGATCGCCGCTTCGGCGACACGACGACGAAGATGAGCGCCATCTTCACCAGCATCGGTGTTGCGCCCGACTGCGGGCTGTCGTATTTCCTGCCGCGCATCGTGGGGCTGTCGAATGCGCTGATGATGGTCGAGACCGGCAAGATCTTCAAAGCGGAAGAGTGCCTGAAGCTCGGGCTCATCGATGAGCTCGTACCGGAAGGCACGAGCCTTGCGGCCGCGCGCGAGTACGCCGGGATGCTGGCGAAGCGGGCCAGCACGGCGGTGGACATGGGCCGTCGCCTGATCCACATGTCGCTGCAGCACAATCTCGAGCAGATGTTCGATTTCGAGGGGCACTACGGCGTGGCCGTGGCGACCACCGCCGATGCCAAGGAGGGCACGACGGCCTTCCTCGAGAAGCGCAAGCCGGTTTTCCGCGGCGTCTGACGATTCGACCGGAGTTTCCGCCATGTCTGCCAACAGTACGCCCACCTCGCCGCTCGCTGGGCTGCGCGTCCTCGACGTGTCGACGATGCTCGCGGGCCCCTACGGCGCCACGCTGCTCGGCGACCTCGGCGCCGATGTCGTGAAGGTCGAATCCCATCTGGGCGACGACAGTCGTCGCCTGGGGCCGATGCGCGAGGGCGAGTGCGGCCCCTTCCTCAGCCTGAACCGCAGCAAGCGCGCCGTCGTGATCGACATGCTGCAGGCCGAAGGGCGCGAGGTGTTCGCGCGGCTCGCCGCAACGGCGGACATCCTGATCACCAATGTCCGCGAGCCCGCGCTCAGCAAGCTCGGCCTCAATTACGAGCAGGTGAAAGCCCACCGACCGGACATCATCTGGATCGGTGTCACAGCCTTCGGTCCCGATGGCCCGTATGCCGGCCGGCCCGGGATCGACTTCCTGACGCAGGGCTATTGCGGGGTCCTCGGGCTGAATGGCGAGCCAGGCGGCGGGCCGGTGCGCACCGGCTTTCCGGCCGTCGATGTCATCACCTCGCTCCTCGTCAGCAACGCAGCGCTCGCGGCGCTGCGCGTGCGCGAGCGTACGGGCAAGGGGCAGCGCATCGAAGTGTCATTGCTCGATGCCCTGATGCACGCGCAGGCGAGCTCCATCGGCGGGTACCTCGCCACCGGCGAGCGCCCGAAGCGCACCGGCAACCGCAGCCAGTACTTTGCGCCTTCCGGGGTCTATCCGACGAAGGATGGCCGGCATGTGATCATCACGACGCCGAGCGAGAAGTTCTTCGGCCACGTTTGCCGGGCGCTCGGCGCCGACTGGGACCAGGATCCGCGCTTTCACGACATCACCTCGCGTCTCGCCCATCACGACGAGCTGGATCGCGTCATGTCGGAGCGCACGCGACAGTTCGACCGGGACGAACTCGTCGCACGACTGATCGCGGCGGACGTGCTCACGGCTCCGATCAACGATGTCGAGGATGTCGTCAAGGATCCGCAGATCCGGCATAACAAGATGATCGTGCAGGTGGATCACCCGGTGCTCGGGAGCCTGGACGTAACGGGTGTGCCCATCCGCTTCTACGGCTCGCCCTGCAGCGTCGAGAAGCATCCGCCGATGCAGGGCGAGCACACGCGCGAAGTGCTGGCGGGGCTCGGTTACAGCGAATCGGAGATCGACGGGCAGATCGCCGCCGGCGTGACTGCAGACCGGCCGGAGATGCTGCGCCGTCGGGCGCAGAAGAAAGCCCGCAAGCAGGTCGCTAGCCGGACTAATGAGGCGTCGAAATGAGCGGTGTCCTGCGGGACGTCACGGTCCTTGATCTGACGCGGCAATTCTGTGCGGCGCTGTCTGCCGCATTTCTCGGCGACTTCGGTGCCCGTGTCATCCGCCTTGAATTGAGTCCGGCAGACCGGAGCGAGGCGACCGGCCGCTGGAACCACGAAGCGGATCTGATCCACCGCAACAAGCTCTCCGTCGCGCTCAATCCTGCCACCCCGCGCGGTCGCGAGGTGCTCGCGGCCCTGGCTGCGAAGGCGGACGTCCTGGTGACCGACTGGCAGCCCGACGAGCTGGCAGCCATCGGGCTCGACTACGCAGGCGCCAGCAAGCAGCGGCCGGACATCGTGTTCGCGCGGTTGTCAGGCTTCGGGCCGGAAGGCCCGGACAAGGATCTGCCGGCGATCGACGAACTCGCGGCGGCGCGCACCGGCGCGATGCCCATGTTGCCTCAACCGGGTCAGCCGCCGGTCTATACCGGGGCGGGCGCGATGCATGCCACGGGACAGCTCGCTTTCGGAATCGTCACTGCGCTGCTGCACCGGATGCAGAGCGGCGAGGGCCAGCAAGTCGACGTCTCGCTCTTTGGCGCGAACATGTATGGATCGGCGCTCGATCTGCAGGCCTTCCTCGCTATCGGTCATGGAGACCGCCTGCTGAACCCGATCTCGCGGCTGGATGTGTCCAACCCGATGTCGGGGTCCGTGTACAAGAGCGCCGACGGACGCTGGGTCACGTTGACCATGCCGGATACCGACCGATGGTGGCCGGCATTCTCCGCGATCGTCGGTCTCGCGCAGGATGATCCCCGGTTCGATACACACGAGAAGCGCACGGCCATCAATCGTCCCGGGCTCATCGATGAACTCGAGGAGCGTTTTGCCCGGCAGTCGGCCGAACATTGGCGGCGGGAATTTCAGGCAAGACAGCTGTCCGCCGACATCATCGAGCAGTTCGATTTTCCGGCCAACGACGCCAGCGCCTACGCCAATCGATACATCATCGATGTCGATCATCCGAGTTTCGGCGCCGTGAAGACACTGGGGTTCCCCGTCTGGCTGAGCAACAACCCGGCCCAGCTCGACCGGCTGGCGCCCGGCGCGGGCCAGCACACCGACCAGGTCCTGCACGAGTTGCTTGGGCTTTCGCGGGATGCGATCCAGGAGCTGACAGACGCGGGAGTGCTGGCATGAGTGGCAAGGCACTGCAGGGCGTTCGCGTCATCGACCTCACGGTCTGGTTCCAGGGGCCGGTCTGCGCCCAGTATCTCGCCGACTTCGGCGCCGATGTCATCAAGGTGGAGCGCCCGCAGGGTGGCGATCAGGCTCGCGGCGTGCGCAGCATCAAGTCGCTCGAGATCGGTGACTGGAACCAGTATTTCCTCGTCATCAATCGCAACAAGCAGAGCATGGCGATCGACCTCAAGAAGCCGGAAGGGCAGGAGATCCTGTACCGGCTGGTCGAGAAGTCGGACGTGTTCCTGACCAACCTCTCACCGGAGATGATTGCCGGGTGGAACCTGTCGTACGAGAAGCTGTCTGCGATCAACCCGAAGCTCGTGTACGCCACGAACACCGGCTACGGCCGGTTCAGCAAAGTCACGAAGCCCTCGTTCGACATGACGGTACAGGCACTCACCGGGATCATGGCGCGCCTCGGTGAACCGGGCGAGCCGCCTATTTACCTGGGTATGGGCTCGGGCGACGCCTATGGAGGCATCATGTCGGCGCTGGGGATCGCTCTCGCGCTCTACGAGTGCCGACGCACCGGCAAGGGGCAGCGCCTCGACGCTTCCCTCTACGGCGCGCAACTGTATCTCGCCGCGCCCCAATTGCAGGCTTATCTCGCAGGCAACCGGGACAGCGCCCTGCAGCACTCGCGCCGGCAGGCGGCGAACCCGCTCTGGAACCTGTATCCGACGAGTGGCAAGTGGGTTTACATCTGCGAGCGCAATGAAGACAGCCGCTTCGCCGCGTTGTGTCGTGCCCTGGGCCAGCCCTCTGCGCTGCTCGCCGCGAATTTTGCGAGCGCGACAAAGCGCCGGGACAATCATGAGGCACTGATCGCCGCCATCGAAGCGGAAACGCTCAAGCACGGCCACGCGGAACTCATGGCGGCGTTTCGTACTGGCGGCATCACGGCGAGTCCGATCAACAACTTTGCCGATGTGGTGCGCGACCAGCAGGCCTGGCAGAACCGCTATTTCATGAAGACCTTCTGCGAGGAAGTGCAGCGGGAGGTCGACATCCGCGGCTTGCCCGTCAGGCTGTCGAAAACGCCGGGAGAGGTGCACAGCCTCGGCCCGCAGCTCGGCCAGCATACCGAGCTCCTGATGATGGATCTGCTGGGCTACGAATGGGAGCAGATCGAGGCCCTCAAGGCGAAGGGCGCGATTCCGTGAGGTGGAAACAATGAGTGACTCGAATTTCAGCGATTGGTCCGTCGTCACGGGCGACGGCCTCGACGACTTCAGGGAAATCGTCTACGAGAAGCGGCACCACCGCACGCTTGGTGGCGGCGTCGCGCGCGTCACGATGAACAAGCCGGACAAGATGAACGCGATGACGCTCGCGACGGTTGACGAGATGTTTCGCGCGTTCTACGACGCGAACCACGACCCGAGGATCGGCGTGATCGTGGTCGCCGGTCGCGGCAAACATTTCGGCGCGGGCGGCGATGTCAAATGGGAGCGGTGGGGCTTGCGCGAAGCCTTCTACAACCGCTATCCCCACAACCGCCTGATCCGTCTGTCGCGCAAGCCGGTGATCGCGCAGGTGCAGGGCTATTGCATCGGCGGGCACCATCACATGGCCTACTGTTGCGATTTCACGATTGCGGCGGACAACGCCGTGTTCGGGCAGGCGGGCCCGCGTGTGTCCTCGCCGGCCGACGGCTTCTTCGTGCCCTACCTCACCAAGGTCGTCGGCGCGAAGAAGGCGCGCGAGATCTGGATGCTGTGCCGCAAATACAAGGCCGATGAGGCGTTGCAGATGGGGCTTGCCAACTCGGTGGTTCCGCTCGCGGAACTCGAAGCCGAAGTCGAGAAGTGGTGCGATGAACTTCTGTCGAAGAGCCCGGGCTGTCTCGAAATCCTGAAGGCTGCCTTCGACCAGGAAATGGACGGCTACAAGGAGTCTTGCGCCATATCGGCCGCCATGTATCCGGACTGGTTCGACATGCCGGAAGGCAAGGAGGGCGGCGCCGCCTTCGTCGAAAAGCGCCCACCGCGCTTCTGGGATATCCGCCTGCGCGAGGCGGAAATGCGCGAGACACTGCTGGAAGAGTACGAAGCACTCCAGCAGAAAGACAAGGGCGCTGGGTGAGCGCAATGGCGGCCGCTGCAGCAAAGATGCTCAAGGACTCGGCCTGCATCGTCGGCATCGGCGAGACGGCGGTCTGCCGCAAGCCGGGCTCGGGCCTGAGCGAGATGGCGCTGCAACTGAAGGCCATTGCAGCGGCTCTCGACGACGCGGGTCTCAAGGCACGGGAAATCGACGGCCTCATGCCGTTTCCGAATCTCGGCCGGGCCGAGGCGTTTGCCGCCAATCTCGGCTGCGACAACCTGCGATTCGCCGCGACACTGAATCTCGGCGGTGCCGCGCCGGTGGCGGCCCTGCGCGTGGCGGCGATGGCCGTCGCGACCGGCAGCGCGAACTACGTGCTGGTTCCGGGCGGCTGGAACGGTTTTTCCGGCGCGCGCACCCGCGAGATCGCCGCCACCGACATCAACTCGATCCCCGGCGCGGCGATCGCACGCGACTACTACCTGCCGTACGGCCTGTCGGCGCCACCGCAGTGGTATGCGCTCATGGCGCAGCGTCACATGCACGAGTACGGCACGCGCGAGGAACAACTGGGTGCGGTGGCGCTCGCGATGCGCAAGCACGCGCAGTTGAATCCCAACGCGCTGATGCGCGGCAAGCCGATGACGATGAGTGATTACCTCGCCTCGCCGATGATCACCTCGCCGTACCGGCTGCTCGATTGCTGCCTCGAGACCGACGGGGCCGCCGCGTACATCGTCACCTCGACGGCGCGAGCGCGTGACCTGCGCCAGCGCCCCGTGTCGATCATGGGCGCGGCCTCCGGCCAGCCGTACCCGGCCGACGACATCATCAACCGCAAGGACTTCCACCGCATCGGCCTCACGAACGCGGCACCCGAAGCGTTCGCGATGGCGGGTGTCACGCCGGCCGATGCCGACTTCGCGCAGATCTATGACTGCTTCACGTTCGAGGTGCTCCAGCAGCTCGAAGAGGTGGGGTTCTGCCGGCGCGGTGAAGGCGGCTCGTTCGTCGAGAACGGCGGCATCGAACTCGGTGGAAGACTGCCGGTGAATACCCACGGCGGGCTCCTGTCCCAGGCTCATCTGCTCGGCATCGGGCATGTGGTCGAGGCGGTCCGTCAGCTGCGCGGTGAAGCGGGCGAGCGCCAGGTGAAGGACGCGAAGCTCGGCGTCGTGACCGGCTGGGGCGATTTCGGTGACGGCAGTGTCGCGATACTGCGCCGTGGGGATTGAGTACGCATGAACAGCAGCAACTCACAACTGGCCAGGCCGCTGCCATTGATGGAAGGCCTGACGAAACAGTTCTACGAATGGTGCAGCCGCGGCGAGCTGCGTTTCCAGCGCTGCAGCGGGTGCGGTACCTTCCGGCACGTGCCGCGCGAGTTGTGCGCGCAGTGCGGCTCGTTCGACTGGGAATGGGCGCGATCGAGCGGCAAAGGCACGCTCTTCAGCTACACCCTCGTCGCGCGCGCGCTGAATCCTGCTTTTGCCAGCGCAGTGCCGTATGCGGCCGCCATCATCGAGCTGGAGGAGGGCGTGCGCATCCTCGCCAATGTCATCGACTGCCCACCTGACCAACTGCGCATCGGCATGCCGCTGCGTGTCGATTTCGAGAAGCAGACGGACTCGATCACGCTGCCGGTGTTTCGCAGTCGTTGACCCGACGCAACAATAGTGGCGTGTGGGCTGACACGTCGTGCAGGGCCGGTCGGCTGACTACGTACCGGGCTGCCGGGCGTCCTCGAGTCTGATGGTGATTCTCTTGCCAACGGCGGATGCGGCCTTCTGGACGGTTTCAAGCAAGACATTCGGATTGTCCGGATCGAGCAGGCGATCGAGCTGGCTGCGGCTCGTCTTCATGCGCTTCCTCTTTCATCGCC
>DAORVK010000041.1:0-26423 GCA_035433705.1 Steroidobacteraceae bacterium | reverse complement strand
GCCCACTGGCCACGGCGTTCTTCGTATTCGTCGGAACTGCGTGTGCCGCGCTCCATCTCGGTGTCGACATCGACCGATCCGCTCCAGTCTTCAGGCGGCTCGGCCTCTTCGAGGCGGTTTTCTTCGCTCTGCGCCTCCCAATCCTCGATATCCATTTCCTCGACGGTGCCGTCGAAGTACTGGATCTCGATCGTGCCGTCGTCCGCATCACGTGCGACCACCTCGAACGACTCGCCGCCATCGAGGCGATACCAGGCACCAATCGTCGGGTGAGGGACGGACATCTGCGCCTCCGGGCCGAACTGTTATCCTGACACGACGGTTCCATCGTGCGCCCGCGGGGCGGCGCTTTCAAGCAGGAAATTTGTCGCGCAGCATCATGCTTGATCAGGTCATCAAGTTCTTCGTCGTGTTCTTCGTGGTTGTCGAGCCGGTGTCGCTGCTGCCGCTGTTCGTGAGCCTCACCGAAGGAGCAAATGAATCCTGGCGTCGGCGCATGGCACGCAAGGCAGTGTTCCTTTCCGGTGCGATCCTTTTCGTGTTCGCGCTCGCCGGCGCGGGTTTTCTGCAGGCGATGGGCATCAGTCTCGAGGCCTTCCGGATTTTCGGTGGGCTGCTGCTCTTCCTGATCGCGCTCGAGATGGTGTTCGCACGCGAGTCGGGGACCCGCACTTCGAGCCGCGAGGCAGCCGAAAACCGCCAGCGCGCCGACATCTCCGTGTTTCCGCTCGCGTTTCCGTTTATCGCAGGTCCCGGTGCGCTCGCGACGATTCTCCTCTGGTTCGGCCCGGTGTCGATCACGCGCGATCCGGCACACTGGGCCGCGCTGTTTGCCGGCGTACTGGCAGTGCTCGCCATCGCCTGGGTGTTCATGCGTCTCGCGGGTCGTCTGATGGGCGTGATCGGCGTGACGGGGGCGAATGTGTCGAGCCGCCTCCTTGGCGTCATCCTGGGGGCGCTTGCCGTGCAATTCGTGATCGACGGCCTCAAGGCGTCCTTCGGAAGCTGAGGTCCCACACGCCGTGGCCGAGTCGCTGGCCGCGGCGCTCAAACCGGGTTGCAGTGCGTGATTCGTCGCGCGGCGCGTAGCCGCCATCTGGCGCCAGATTCCCGAAGGCCGGCGCCGCGTTCAGCCGCGCGAGCATTTCTTCCGCATACGGTTCCCAGTCGGTCGCGAGGCGGAAGAGGCCGCCCGGCGTGAGCACCTTCGCGACGAGCGCGATGAACGGCGCCTGCACGATGCGCCGCTTGTGGTGGCGCTTCTTGTGCCAGGGGTCGGGGAAGAGCAGCAGCACTTCGTCGAGGCTCGCGGCGGGCAGGGCATGCTCGAGCACTTCCACCGCATCGCGGCAGATCGCGCGCACGTTGCGACTACCTTGCGCGTCACAAGTGAGCAGCAGGCGTCCGACGCCCGGCCGGTGCACTTCGATGCCGAGGTAGTCGCGTTCGGGATGGCGCGCGGCGAGCGCGGCGAGATGATCGCCGTTGCCGAAGCCGATCTCGAGCGTACGCGGCGCGCGGCGGCCGAAGCACGCGTCGAGATCGAGTGGCACTTCCGCCGGGTCGAGTCCGTAGCGGGGCCACAGTTCGTCAAGTGCCCGCTGCTGGGCGGCGGTCTCGCGTCCGCCGCGCACGACGAAGCTGCGGATCGTGCGCATCATCGCGGCCTGCCCGGGCGCGCGAGGTCCCAGAAGAGGGCGTCGATGCCGATGCGAATGCCTGGGTCGGCCTGCCAGCCGTATTCGCGGTCCCAACGCACGAGAGGTTCGACGAACCAGTAGAGCCAGCCGCTCGCGGTCGGGCGTTTGCGGAACAGCGAAGCTTCGTAATACGTGGCGCCGTGCATGTCCGCGCCGTTGGCATGGAGCTTCACGCCCCACCCGTGGCCGATGTCGCTCGCGCGCAGGTAGGAACCATAGCGATCCGGCACGATGATTTCACGCGCATGCGCGTAGATCAGGGTCTGCGACCATTCCAGGCGATCGCGGTCATCGCGCCACTTGAGGTAACTCGACGTGCGCAACAGGCGCCGGCCCGACCAGCGATCGAACGTGACGGCTGCGGCATAGCCGACGCTCTCGTCGGTGTCGGCGAAGAGCTTCGCGAAGGGGTAGAAGTCCCACCTGCCGAGCGCGATCTCGCGCGCCCACTTCAATGACATGAACGCGACCGGCGGGGCATCCACCTTCAGGCCGACATCGAAGCTCAGGTACTTCCGCAGTTCATAGCGCAAACCCGCGCGCACCGCGGAGCTCTCGTCGGCGTCGCGCGGCGCCTCGTCCACATCGACGCTCGTCACGAACACGCGCAGGCGCTTCTCCGTGTTCGGCAGCCGCAGCGTCACGTCGAAGTCGAGGTCGATGCCAAAGTCGGTGCCGTCGCTGCGCCCGATCGCCTCGCCTGCGAGGCTCACCCGAAACGGCGCGGCCGGCACGGGCAGCAGCGCGGCGTCCTTCGGCGCGAAGCGGTGGTCGGTTGCCTCTACGAACTCCTGCATCTTCGTGTAGAGGCGGTCATGGGCCTGGTCGAGCCGCTCGCGCGCATCGAGCGGCGGCTCCGCCGCGGCGTTCTGCGCCCGGATCGCGTCCGTCGAGCTTTCTCCCGGACGATGGCGGGCGGCTTGCCGCCGATGACCGTTGCCTTCGGCCACCGCCTCGCTGGTCGTCAGCGCGCGCGGCTGTGCGGCGAGCACTGGAGGCGGCTCGCGGCTCGTCACGCAGCCGGCGAGGGTCGCGAAAGCACACATCAGCGACAGGAAAAGCGGCACGCGCAGGGTGCGGATCACATCGAGAGCAACCGGTCGTAGGCTTGCGGGTGCACGAGCGCGACAAATGCGAGTCCGGCGAGCGCGCCGGCGAAATGCGCGTCGTGGTTGATCCGACCTCGCGCCTGCCTCGCCGACCACCAGGTGTAGGCGAGGTATCCCACAGCGAAGAGCGGCGCCGGGATCGGGAACGGTATCGGCAGGATGAAGATGCTCTGCGACGGGTTGTAGACGATCGAGGCGAACAGCACCGCGCTGATGGCGCCCGAGGCGCCGAGTGTGGCGTAGTCGGGGTTGCCGCGATGCTTGTACCAGGTACCGAGCTGGCTCGCGGCGAGGCCGGCAAAATACAGCACGAGGAACAGCTGCGTGCCGATCCGTCGCTCGAGCGGAATGCCGAAGAACCAGAACGTGATTGAATTGAAGAGGAGGTGCGGCAGATCGGCGTGCACGAAACCTGCGAGCAGCGCGGTTGAGTACTCGCGATTGCGCAGGTACCAGTACGGACGGAACAGGCAGCGCTCGATGAATGCCTGCGACCCGAAGAGCCCGACAACGCTCAGGGCAATTGTCAGCGCGAGGAGGCTCCCCGCGCCGGGGCCGATGCCGCTCATGCGAACGGATCGTCGATTGAGGGTGGCGGCACGGAGAACCACTTCGGGCCCGCCGGAGTCATGTAAATGCAGTCCTCGAGCCGAACACCGTAGCTGCCGGGAATGTAGATGCCCGGCTCGTCCGAAAAGCACATGCCCGGCGCGAGCGGCGTCGTCTCGCCGTGCACGAGATTCACCGGTTCGTGACCGTCGAGGCCGATCCCGTGGCCAGTGCGGTGCGAGGTGCCGGGCAGCTTGTAGCCGGGCCCGTAGCCGGCCTGCACGTACGCGGCGCGCACGGCATCGTCGACTTCTCCGGCAGGCGTCCCTACCTTCGCCGTGTCGAAGGCGATCTGCTGGCCGCGACGCACGAGCTCCCACACGGCGCGCTGTGCCCTGGTCGCCTCGCCGTACACCAGAGTGCGGGAAATGTCCGACTGGTAACCCTCGACCGTGCAGCCGCAGTCCATCAGCACCACTTCGCCGTCACGCACTTCCTGCGGCTTGCCGGAGCCGTGTGGATACGCGCTCGCCTCACCGAGCAGGACCAGCGTGAACTCCGGCACGGCGCCGCGCTGCGACATCGCGGCCGACATGATGCGGCCGATGTCCTTCGGGGTCATGCCGCGTGCGACTTGCGGGGCGGTCTCGCGATACGCAGCGATCGTGATGTCGCTCGCGGCCTGCATCAGTGCGATTTCCGCGGGCGATTTGACCAGGCGGCAGGCGCGCACGACGCCCGCATCGTCGCGGACCGCGATTCCGGATTTCGCGAGGCCGTCGAACGCGAAGAAACGTACCGTGTTCTCCACGCCGACCGGTCCGCCGCCGATCCGGCGCGCGCGCAGCCAGTCGACGATCAGCGCGTGCGGGCTCTCGTGCTCGTTCCAGACCCGCACTTCAGCGGGGATGCCGAGGGTCTCGCGAACCGAAGGCTCTTCAAACGCAGGTGTGACGATGAGCGTATCGCCCTCTGCGGGTATGACTGCCGCGGTGAGCCGCTCGCTGCGCCACCATTGCACACCGGTGAAATAGACGAGCGAGCTGCCCGCCTCGACGAGCACTGCCTTGAGACCCGCAGCGCGCATCAGTGTCTGTGCCCTCGCGATCCGCTGCAGGCGCTCAGCCGCGCTGATCGGCGGCGGCAATGAGAATTGCGGCGCCGCCGCGAGAGCCCGCGCCGTGCGACTCGCCGCCAGGGGGCTGAGTGCCACGACACCCGCGGCGGCTGCGGACATCCCGAGAAAAGCCCGGCGTGCTGACATCATGACGGCTATCTTGAACGCGTGTCACTGCCGAGTCGACAGCGGCACCAGGGGCGCAGCGCCTCTTATCCTGGCCCGCCGCCCGTAGCCCGCTGCCCTTTGCTCATATCACCCCCATCGCCAGCATCGCCTCCGCGACCCGCCTGAAACCGGCGATGTTCGCGCCCAGTACGTAGTTGCCCGGGCTGCCGAACTCCGCGGCGGCCTCGTGGCAGTTGCGATGGATGCCCTGCATGATGGTCTGCAGGCGCTGTTCGGTGTGCTCAAAGGACCAGGTGTCGCGGCTGGCGTTCTGCTGCATCTCGAGCGCGGAGGTTGCGACTCCGCCGGCATTGGCCGCCTTGCCGGGGCCAAAGGCGATACCGGCCTCCTGAAACACACGCACGCCACCCGGCATGGTCGGCATGTTGGCGCCCTCGGCGATCGTCCTGCAGCCGTTGCCGACGAGCGCGCGGGCCGCGGCTTCATCGAGCTCGTTCTGCGTTGCGCACGGCAGCGCGATGTCGCACGGGATATCCCAGATCCGGCCACCCGCAAGGTACTTCGCGTCGCGGTGCTCGTGTGCATAGTCCGCAATGCGGCGGCGCTCGACTTCTTTCAGGCGCTTGACGAGCGGGAGGTCGATGCCGCGCTCGTGGAGGATCACGCCGTTCGAATCGGAGCATGCGACGACCCGGCCGCCGAGCTGCTGCAGCTTCTCGATCGCGTAGATCGCGACATTGCCGGAACCCGACACGATGCAGGTCTTGCCCCCGATCGATTCGCCGCGGGCTTTCAGCATTTCATCAACGAAATAGACCGTGCCATAGCCAGTCGCCTCGCGCCGCACGAGCGAGCCGCCCCAATGTGGACTCTTGCCCGTGAGCACGCCCGACTCGTAGCGGTTCGTCATGCGCTTGTACTGGCCGAAGAGATAGCCGATCTCGCGCGCGCCGACGCCGATGTCGCCGGCCGGCACGTCGGTGTACTCGCCGAGGTGCCGGTGCAGTTCGGTCATCAAGCTCTGGCAGAAGCGCATGACTTCACCATCGCTGCGGCCCTTCGGATCAAAGTCCGAGCCGCCCTTCGCGCCGCCGATCGGCATGCCCGTGAGCGCGTTCTTGAAGATCTGCTCGAAGCCGAGGAACTTGACGATGCCGAGGTAGACCGACGGGTGAAACCGCAAGCCGCCCTTGTAGGGCCCGAGCACGCTGTTGAACTGCACGCGAAAACCGCGGTTGATCTGCACCTCGCCCCGGTCGTCCTGCCAGGGCACGCGAAAGATGATCTGCCGCTCGGGCTCGCAGATGCGCTCGATGATCTTGTGTTCGGCGTACGCGGGGTGCTTCGCGAGCACCGGACCGAGCGACTCGATCACTTCCTTGACGGCCTGATGAAACTCCACCTCGCCGGGATTACGGCGGACGACCTGCTGATAAATGCGCTCGATACCTGATTCGCTCGGCACCCTGTGCTCCTTCCTGATTTGTACGGGGATGATGCGGGCGCGCGCTCGCCGCGAGTATTCGTGAAAATACGCGCCACGCCGCCGTTCTTGCGCGTCGCTCGCGGGCGGCTATGGCGCGCCCTGACTCCACTGCGGGTCGTCGAAGTACTTCCCGTACGCCTCGAGCGCGCCATGCACGAGCGCAGCGCCGTCGTGCCGCGTGATCGCAGGGTCTTGTCCGCGCATCTGACTCACGCCGCGCATCAGGTCGGCGATGACGAAGTGCAGATTCGCATCGGCGGCCGGCGGCAGCTTGCATTGCTGAATGATCATTTGCACCTGAGCCTCGATGCTGCCCGCGAGGGTCTCGAACTGCGCGGGCGTCTCGCGGCCGGCATGAATCGCGGCGTGATCCGCCTCGAATGCCGAGCGGATCGACGCCATGCCAGCACGCAGTGACGCATCCGTTGACCACTTGCGGCCGTCGTCGGATTTCAGCTGCGCGATTCCGGCGACGTCGTGGGCGTGACTCTCTTCGTGTGGCGCCTCTACTGCCCGAGCTGAAAACGGCATGAGGACAAGGCAGCCGACGAGCGCGGTGAGAAGCAAAGTGTTGCGGTAACTGTTCATCGGCCGAACCTTAGCACAGCCGTTTGCCCGCTTCGCCGAAGCCACCTAGAATCATCCGGTGCCGCGGGTGTAGTTCAATGGTAGAACTGCAGCTTCCCAAGCTGCTAACGTGGGTTCGATTCCCATCACCCGCTCCATCAATCCCGCTCCGACCTTATACTCTGCGAATGGAACCGCGCGATCCCGCTGCCGCTGGCGACTTCCGCGAACTGGACGGGAACGATTCACTCATCCGCTGGATGATGAGCCTGTCGCCGGCGGAGCGGCTGCAGGTGTTGCAGGGGTTCGTGGACAGTATCGGCGAGTTTGTTCGTGACCAGTCCACCGCGATTCAAAGACGCCCTTGAGGTCTTCGCCCGGCACCATGTCGACCTGATCGTGGTCGGCGGCGTCGCAGCGGTGATTGGCGGCGCGCCGCTCGCGACATTTGATCTCGATGTCGTTCACGCGCGCAATTCGGCAAATCTCGATCGTTTGCGGAACGCGCTCGATGAGCTCGACGCGCGTTATCGTGATCCGGCAGGGCGGTTGCTGCGACCCGATGCGTCCGGCCTTGCAGGCACAGGCCACCACCTGCTCCAGACACGCTGCGGGCCCGTCGACGTTCTCGGCGCCATTGGTCGCGGACGTACCTATGAGGACCTCCTTTCTGATTCTGCCGCCATCGACCTCGATGGTCTGACGATCCGGGTACTCGGGCTTGCCGCCCTGATACAGACCAAGGAAGAAGCTGGGCGCGACAAGGATCGCGCCGTACTGGAGCTTCTGCGCCAGGCGTTGCGAGGTTCTGCACGATTGGAGCGACCATGACCGGCCGCGGGCCCTGCATCAGTCTGGTGTGACGCCAATCGGCGCTGCGCTGAGGCTCCACGGTTGCTCGCGCGCGAAGCGCTCTGCCAGAAAGTCGACGAAGCCGCGCACCTTCGCCGAAAGATGTCGCCGGCTCGGGTAGACCGCCGAGATCGGCGAGCGCGGCAGCGAGTACTCCGGCAGCAGGCGCACGAGTGCGCCTGAGCGCACTTCGGGTGCCACGATGAAGTCCGGCTCGATGATCACGCCCGTGCCCGCCGCAGCGAGTGCGGCGAGCATGCGGCCGTTGTTGGCACGATGGCGCGCCGTTACACGCAGTTCGTGCAGCTCGCCGGTTGCCGACTCGAAGCGCCACGCATTTGGCATGGGCACGAGCGTGTAGGTAAGACACTCGTGCGTCCTGAGGTCCGCGGGCGTGAGCGGCGTGCCGCGACTTGCAAGATACGCCGGGGAGGCGCAGCACACGGGCTGCGTCCAGCCGATGCGACGGGTCACGAGCCCCTGATGCCCGATCGATCCGATGCGCACGCCGAGATCGAAGCCTTCCTCCACGAGATCTGCCGCGCGATCGGAAAGATCGAGGTCGAAGACGAGCTCGCGGTGACGCGCCAGGAATTCGCTGATGGCGGGCGCAAGGAAGCGTTCGCCAAAGCTCACTCCGCAAGTGAGCCGCAGTGTGCCCCTGGGCGATATCGTGGTGGCGCGTACCGAGTTTTCCGCTTCCTCGAGATCGTTGAGCCACTGCACGCTGCGCTCATAGAAGGACTGCCCGGCCTCGGTGAGGGAGAGGCGCCGGGTAGTCCGATTGATGAGGCGCGCGTCGAGATGCGCTTCGAGATCGGAGACGATGCGTGAAACACCGGACGTCGAGGTGCCGAGCCGATCGGCGGCGCGAGCGAAGCTGCCGAACTCGACGACCTTCGTGAACGCCCGCACCGCCCTGAACCGGTCCATGTGCTGATTATTGCAGATTACGCAATATTCCATGCACGGGCGGCTTGTTTATTCTGGATCTGTGTTCGTTGATGATCGCGTCTGGTCGCAACATCGGAGTCCCCGCACATGAAGCTCTACTACGCCCCCGGCGCCTGTTCCCAGGCCCCCCATATCGCCGCCCACGAACTCGGCCTTGCGGTCGAGGCGGTGAAGGTTGATCTCGCGAAGCACACGCTTCCCGACGGTTCGGATTACTACAAGGTCAATCCAAAAGGTTATGTGCCGTTGCTTGTGCTCGATGACGGCACCCCGATTTCCGAAGCGAGCGTCATCCTCCAGTACCTCGCCGACCAGAAGCCGGGCACTCTCGCTCCTGCGTTCGGCTCGCTCGCGCGCTGGAAGATGATGGAACTGCTCACCTTCCTCGCGACGGAAGTGCACAAGGGCTTCAGCGCGCTGTGGAATCCGGCGACGCCGGCCGAAGTGCGCAAGGGCGCGGTCGACCGGCTCGGCACGCGCTTCGATATTCTCGCGCAGACACTCGCGAAGCAGCCGTACCTGACGGGTGACAAGTTCTCGATCGCGGATGCCTATCTTTTCGTGCTGCTCAACTGGACGAAGATCCACAAAGTGGATCTCGGCCGCTGGCCCGCGCTCACGGAATTCCAGTCGCGCGTCGCCGCGCGAGCGGCCGTGCAGGCGACGTTCAAGGCTGAGGGGCTCGTGAAGTAGGCGCACGCGAAGCGCGGCCGATGGAACGCTTGCCGACCGTGTTCCTCTCGCATGGCTCGCCGCTGCACGCCCTTGAGGCCGGCGGCGCGGGCCCGGCCTGGAGGGGGCTCGCGGCCTCCCTGCCGCGGCCGCGCGCGATCCTGATCGCCTCGGCGCACTGGGAGACCCAGTTGCCGATGCTCACGGGCGGCGAGCGGCTCGCGACGATCCACGATTTCAGTGGCTTTCCGCCCGGGCTGTATCGACTCCGGTACGACGTTGCGGGCTCGCCGACGCTTGCTGCGCGCGCAGCGGCGCTGCTGAAGGCGGCCGATGTCGCCGCGACGGTGAATGCATGCCGCGGCATTGATCACGGCGCCTGGGTACCGCTGCGCTGGATGTACCCGGCGGCCGATGTTCCTCTCGTGCAACTCTCGGTGCAGACGGCGCTCGGCAGCGCGCATCACCTGCACGTCGGCGACGCGCTCGCGCCGCTGCGCGAGGAGGGTGTGCTCGTGATCGGCTCGGGCCACATGACTCACAATCTGCGCGACCTCGCCGGTCATCGCGATGGCCCGGAGCCGGCAGACTACGTCGTGCAATTCTCGCAGTGGGCGGCAGAGCGGCTCGCGCGTGACGATTGCGAGGCGTTGCTCGCGTGGCGTGACCAGGCGCCTGCAGCCGCGCGCGCGCATCCGACGGACGAGCATTTCCTGCCGCTCTTCATCGCGCTTGGCGCTGCGGGGCCCGCGGCACGCGCCACGCGTGTCTACTCGGGGATCGATGCGGGCGTGCTTTCGATGGACGCGTACCGCTTCGACTGACCGGTGACTGCCGGGCTCCTCAGCGCTGCAGTCCGCCGGTGAGCACGATGCGCATCGCGGCCTCGACGCTGAGATCGGTGGGCTCGATGCGGCTTTTCGGCAGATACACCGTGTAGCCGCCGATCTGATAGCTCATCGGCAGGTAGACTGCGACGAGGTCTTCGTCCGTGCCGATGCCGGGGAGGATCGCGTGTTCCTGCGTCACGAATCCCATCACCCGGCCGGGCCCGAACCCGACCAGGACCACGCGCTCGAGCTCGCTCTTCCTGCCGCTCGTGTTGACGAGCTTCGTGACGTCGCGCAAGGCACCGTACACGGTCTTCACGACGGGCACGCGCATCACGAGATTTTCGACCACGTGCATGCTGCGGCGAACGACATAGGCGTTGACGAGGAGCCCGACAATGAACAGCACGATGAAGCCGGCGACGAGGCCCATGCCGGGCACGTAGGCGGCGTCGGGGACGAACCAGCGTATCGGTCCGGAGAGGAGCTCTTCAGTGGTGACGCCGAGCCAGTAGATCAGGTAGACGGTCAGTCCGATCGGCAGAATCGCGACGAGGCCCTTCAGCAGGATGCGGCCGAGCTGGCTCAAAGGGAGGCTCCCAGGAGGACGGGAGCGCGATTCTATTCGGTTGCGGCGCCGAGCGGGATGTTGAAGACACTGAAATAGCGGGCGTCGCCGAACTCCATCGTCACGATGACCTTGAGCATGCCGGAATCCGCCCCCTGCGGAGTGGCGTGCAAGGCGTAGCGATAGGCCACCGACGCGGCAGCCTTCTCGACGACGAGAGGCGCCTTGTCTACCGAGACGGCAACGTTACCCGTGGCCGGGAACTCCACCTGCAACCTGCCGGGGGCACGCGGCACGATCGCGAGCGCAACGGGCGTCGAGGTCCCCCGCGCAACGGTGCCCTGAATGGCATACCGCACCTCGACGGGCGCGCCGATCTTCTCACCTGCGGGCGCGAGCCTCATATCTTGCAGGTCCGGTACTTCGGTCGCGACACCGGTGTGCGTACACGCCACGAACGCGAGGGCGGCGAGGACAGTGAGTGCGCGGCGCAGGCTCATGGGGCAGGTCTCCTCAATTCGGCGCGATCGTCACGGTGATATCGCTCGCGCCCGTCGCGACGTTGCCGCAGCCGGCGAGGCCGCAATCGTGCACGTCGATCACGTAGTCGCCGGCGGGCAGCGCAGCAGTGAAATCCTCGTCCGTCGGCGTCGTGCCTTGCGCCGCGATCACGCCATTGCGCACGACATAAATGTCGACGTCGTGGTTGGGAAGTGCGGCGGCGGCCGTGATGCGCACGTTCTGCATCCCCGGTACTGCGAAACGCAGGAAGCGGCTGACGGACAGCGCGTTGCCATTGGCACCCGGATCGAACGCGTCGGTGGTGCGCAGCGTGACGGGTCCGCCGCCGATGGCGATGGGCGTGTAGACGGGCAGGACATCGGAGACCTGCGCCGTGTTCGGCGGAACGTGCGTCTCGTTCGTGCCATGGATGTCCATGCCGGCCGCGGTGATCTGCTCCGCGGCAACGCGTGCATCGATGGCCGGTTGCATCCCGGGCGCCCGCTCCTTCAGCTTCGTCACGAAGGAGAAGAGGGTGGTGAAGGCGGCGGTCGTGCGCTGCTCTGCCGTGAGCACGGCCCAGAGAGGCGCGAAGCCGAGCGCGACGTTGTCGTTCGCCTCGCCCGCAGGGTCAAAGAAATCCCATAGCAGCTCCTGCGCCGAGGACTCGTTGAACCAGCCACGCCGCTGTGCGTTGCTCGCGTCGACACTGAAGCGTGCCGTTTGTCCCTGCTGGTTGCCGAATGCGTCGCGCATGACGGGATCATTGAGCGCCATCGCGGCAAAGGCATAGCCGAAGCCCTCGCCGAAGGCGACGCGTGGATCGAGGAGGTCGTCGAAGCCGTGCGGGCCGCCGATGCTGTCGGAGCGCGAGAACTTGTCCTCGATATAGTGGCCGAACTCGTGAATGATCGTGGACGGGTCGAACTCGTCCGTATCGACGTTCGCTTCTCCGCACAGCACGATCTTCGGCTGGCCGCCGCCGCTGTAGAAAGTGTCGCCGCCCGGGTTGGCGGTGCTCCAGTCGACATCGAGTGCCGGAAAGTCCGTGTCCGGCGCCACGCTCAGCACGAGTTGCATTGCGCGCCAGAGCGAATCGAGGATCGCGAACGGCGCGGAGGCGCGCGTCCCGACCGGCACACGGCTCACATCCCAGCCCGACGGAATCGCGACATCGTGCACGGTGCCGGCGCCACTCCCGAACACCGGCCCGTCGTGGGCGTACGTGAGCAGCGCGGCTTGCGGATCGCCGACGCGCACGCGCCAGTGCGGCAACGGCGCAGGTGCTGCCCGAACCATCTCGGCCTTGCTGCGCACGAACAGGTTCGTCGAGCCGGTGACCGACACCGACCAGGCGCCGGTGGCATCCGTCGTGGTGGTCGCGAGAACAACCTGCGTCGCCGCATTCACGACCTCGACCGTGATACCGCGCGCCGGTTCCTGGCGGGAGTTCACGTAGTCGAGCCCGTTCCCGGTGAGGTACGGCACGCGTGCATAGGTGATGACGCCTTGCACAGAGACAGGACCTGCGGTCGTGATGCCCACTGTGGCGCTTGCAGTGCCGCTGCCGCCGCTGCCCGTGCAGGTGAGGGTGAAGGTCGCCGCACTCGTGAGCGCGCCGGTCGACTCGCTGCCGGCCGTGGCGCGAGTTCCGCTCCAGGCACCACTTGCCGTGCAGGAAGTGGCGTGGGTCGAGGACCAGGTGAGCGTGGTGGCGGCGCCGCTCGTGACGCTACCGACGGCGGCGGTGAGAGTCACGCTGGGCGGCGGTGCCGGTGTGCCGCCACTGCCGCCGCCACCGCAACCGGCGAGAATCAGCGCGCAGGCAGCCAGTACCCCGTCGGCCGCATTCCACGGCGTCGCGTTCCGCCTCATGAGCGGAAGGCTATACCCGATCGCTACGCGCGTGTCACGGGTCGTCGTTACCCGACACTCTTCGTCAGAACAACCTTGCCGTCCTTGACCGGCAGGCGCGCGCCCGGATCGTGATCCATCTTCACGGTGTGCTCGACGTCGCCCTGCCTGTAGCGCACCTTGAACCGGCCGGTCGGAACTTCTTTCGAGTCGTACACGGTCTCGCAGCGCTGCTCCGTGACCTGCTCGGTGTTCCCTTCCTGTATGCGCTCCTGCACTTTGTTGCCGGCGTAGCCACCAGCCGCCGCGCCCGCCACGGTGGCGATGTCACGGCCCGAGCCGCTGCCGATCTGGTTGCCGAGCACGCCGCCGATCACCGCGCCAACTACGGAGCCTGCAACCTGGTGTTTGTCCTTCACCGGCTTTTGCCGGGTGACGAGCTCGTCGCGGCACACTTCGCGCGGAGTCTTCACCGTGCGTGTGATCTCCTCGGACGACAGCACATCGACATAAGCGTTGCCCGACATCACGCGATAGCCCGCGAGCGCGCCGACGCCGGTGACGAGAACCGCGCCCGCGACGGCGCCGATCAGTGTTTGTCTGTTCATGTCGCCATGCTCCCTGCGCGGGCGTCGAGCGGCGAGTGCCGCCGGCCGCATTCGCTTGTCCGAAAGGTCCTACACCGTCTTCTGTAAAGTGGCGGCGCTTTCCGGGACGAGGCGCAACCAGATGCGTTCGCTCTGGCGGGCCGGTGCGCCGGCCGCGTGCAGGGTCGCGAGCGCGGCCTCGTCCGTGAGGCCTCCCCCCGTGCGCACCACTGCGAGCGCGCCGGTCAGGCGACCGAGGCGCACGCTGCGTCCCAGAGGCGACAGGGTTTCGATGGCTGCCTCCTCGCGCTGTTCCGTGATCGCGGTGAGCACACCTTGCGACAGCTCCCAACTCGCTGCAACCGCGTGCGCGGCGCGCGGGGCCTGCGTGTCGATCAGCAGGGCGATCAGCTCGGGCGAGGGCGCGAGGCCGCCTTGCCCGACATAGCGTTCCATCGCTGCGCGGAACACGATGATCGCGCCGAGCCCGAGCAGCAGCGCAAGCAGCTGCGCGGCGAACGGGTCGCTGTCGTCGACGAGGGCGGCAAACGTCTCGGCGGCGATCCCGGCGCGAAACGCGTGATCCCAGGTCGTGTCGGGGAAGCGCGAGAAGTGCCCCGTCCGCACGCGGAACACCGGCTGCATGATCGCAGCAGCGACGAGCCGGCGCAGCCCCTCGGTTCCGAGCACTGCGACCGCGCGGTCGATGCTCTCCACCGGCTTCGCCGTCAGGCGATAGAAGGGGCTGTTCGCAAGACGCAGCAGATCGCCCGCGAGCGCGGGATCGCGGGCGATGATGCCGGCGAGTTCGCGCCGCGAGGTCTCGGGGTCGTTCACGGCGCGCAGCAGTTGCGGCAGCAGCAGCGGCCTGCGCGGCAGGGACGCGCGCGTCGCGTCGCTGCCGATGTCATCGGCCACCTGCGCTGCCACGCGCTCGTGGCCGGGTGGAATCTGCGGTTCCAGCCGAGGCGCTGTCAGCGCCAGACGATGCAGTGCCGTCCACGCCTCGCGCGCCGGCAGACCGCCCGCACCCGAACCGTTCTCGCGCGGCGCGGTCGCTGGCGAAGCAGCGGGCGGCGAGGAGGCAGGTGCAGGCTTCGCCGTCTGAGCGCGACGACGGCGTAGAGCCATTACGAGGGCGAGGGCGAAGAGCGCGAGCAGCGCGACCGTGATCGACAGGGCGACGGGCATGGCTACAGCAACGATCCGGGCTTTGCGATGCCAATCCAGGCGGCGAGCGCCAGCCCGGCCCAGATCGCGAGCACATAAGGTCGGCAGGCCTTGAGGCCCTGCTCCATGTCGCGGTCGCTTTCCAGGGTGGCGCCGCTCGTGAGGAGCTGCCGGTAGCCGGCAACGAAGCGCGGCAACTTCGTGCGGATCACGAGGCCGCAGAAGATGAGCGCCGCGAAAATGAGCAGCTTCGCCGCGAGCCAGGGATAGGGCCGCATGCGACCGTCGCCGTAGGCATAGCCCACCGAGGCGATCAGCGCGACGATCATGAAGCAGCGGAAGAAGAAATCGAACTTCGCGAGCCTCTGCCCGAGCGGCTCGCTCTGGTAGTGATGCACGGCCCAGACGAGCAGCGCCCACAAGGGCCCGAGCGCGAGGATCAGCGGTAGCTGGCCCGGCAGGTGCGGCACGCCGATGTAGTACGCGAGGAGTCCTCCGACCGACAGCGTGAGCGCGAGGCAGTAGCGCGGCAACTGGTCGAGTTCGGCGAAGATCCTGAACGCCGTGAGACGCGCGTCGCGTGAGAGCTTCGCATCGATCACGAAGTTGCTCGAATAGAAGACCCCGACGTCGCCGCCCAGCCAGTAAACGAAGAGAAGTATGTGAGCGAACTTGACGATCGAATACGCGATCGGTGCGTCGACCATGGCGTCTCCCTCCCGTACCGGCGCGATCTTACGCGTCTTTGCCGGTCACGATGAGCCGGGCGCCGCGAGCTTGCGCGCTGACGCAGTGAGAATGCCCGAATAGCCGTACACGGCGTTCGTGGGGCAGGGAATGATCTGCACGTCGATGCTCGCGCGCGACATGCCGTTTTCGAGCAGCGATTCCGCCATCGTGTCGACTGTAACGCCGGCGCCCGGGAACATGCGCTCGCCCACCTTGTAGGCTGTGCAGTCGTGCAGGGCGTGCACCACGATCGTGCCGCCCGGCGCGAGCATCGTGAGGACATTCTGCATGCAGGCGCGCCACACGCCGCGATCGCTCGAGACGGCATCGAGGCAGAAGCCGGAAACGATCAGGTCGTAGAATGCGCGCCGCTCGGGGCCGAGCGGATCGTGCCAGCGCGCGTCGCTCACATAGAGCCCGCGCACGCATTTGCGGGTCTGCGCCTCGCGGCGTGCGACCCGCTCGCGATCAGCGTCCGGTTCGCCCTCGCAGGCGAGGATGAAGCGCGTGAAGCGGCTCCAGTCGCTCTCTGGCTGGTCGGTCTGCAGCCATTCGCGCACGAACACGAGGTTGTCGGCGAGCCAGTCGGCCATGTCGATGCGAAAGGCATACGCGGCGGTGGCGATCGCGCGATGCAGCGTCGGCCCGCAACCGTACTCGAGTGCGCGCCCATAGCGACCCTCTGCGCGACGCATCACCTCGAGCTGATAGGCGAGCACGGCCTGCTCGTCAGGCAGGACCACCTCGCTGTAGTAAGTCTCGAAATAGTCGCGGGCCCGCCACGCCGAATAGTCAGCAAGGCCCTCCGGCGATCTTGAATCGACCACAGACAATCCCCGTATCCCCTTGGCTTTGTAAGCATTTGTAGCGGAAATGCCGCCCAAGAGCCAGAGTGCGACCTGAGTCACGCGGGGCTGCCATAATGCCAGCCGATAATTCCGTCAAATCGTTCGCAACGACTTTGCCCGACCATTCAGCCATGAAACCCGCCCTGCGCGCCGTGTCCACCGGAGAGCTTGCGCCCGAGCTCTTTCGGGACATGGCCGAACAGTGGCCGGGTGCCGTGGTGATGGTCAACCGGGATGGCGTGATCCGCTGGGCGAACGCGGCCGCCCACGACTGGGCGCCGACCGGCGCCGGTGCGCTGGTCGGCGGCTCGCTCGGTGAACTCACCCTGCCGTGGCTGCGCGAGCCGGAGGTCCTTGCTGCAGTTCTCGGCGGCGGAGCGCGCCAGTTCGCGCCCTGCACCCTCGTCGACCGGCGCGGGCGCGAGAGGCAGTGCGGGGCGCGGCTCCTGCCGCTGCGCCGTGGGCAGGCAGTCTGCGGCGCGCTGCTGTTCGTCGAGGACGTGCCCAGCGTCGAAGGATCGACTGTCGTGCAGGCGCCATCCGTCGCCGACGCCGCGCGCGCCATGGCGCTGAGCGCCGCGCAGGTGGGCGCCTGGCATCGCAACCTGAAGACGGGCGAAGCCAGCGTCGATCCGCTCTGGTGCCGGGCGCTACGACTCGACCCTTGCGTCGGTCCCGACCATCTGGCGCGCTGGGAGAAGCTTGTCCATCCGGACGACGCCGCCGAGTATCGCGTCAAGGGCGAAGATCTCGTGCAGGGCGAGGCCCCGTCCTTCGAAGTGGAATACCGGGTTCTGACCGAGGACTCACGCTGGGTGTGGCTCCTGCAGCGCGGCCAGGTGATCGAGTTCGACGAAGCAGGACGGCCGCTTCGCGCGGCCGGCATCTGCATCGAGATCGATGCACGCAAGCGGGCCGAGGTGGTGCTGCAGGAGAAGGAATCGAAGCTCGCGACCGCGCTGTGGGGCGCTCGCGCCGCGTTCTGGCACTGGAACGTCACGAGCGATGTGCAAGCGCGCAGCTCCATGTGGTTTGCGATGACGGGATACCAGCGCGAGGAGTGGGAGCGCGAGGCGCGGCCCTGGCACACGCGGCTGCATCCCGACGATGCAGAGCGCGTCGAACGCACCATCCGCGACCATTTCGAAGGGCGCACCCAGTCGCTCGAAATCGAGTACCGCATCCGTGTCGCCTCGGGCGAATATCGCTGGTTCCAGGATCGCGGCCGGGTCAGCGAATGGGATTTCGAAGGCAATCCGACCGTTGCGATCGGCGTCTCGCTCGATATCGAGGCGCAGAAGCAGGCCGAGCTCGAGCTGCGCAGCAGCGAAGCACGACTCGAAACGGCGCTGTGGGGCGCGAAGATCGGGCTGTGGGAGCTCGACTTCAGCATCGAGCGGACCCGCTGGCACAACGACTGGTGCGAGCGGCTCGACATCGAGCCCTGCGATGGCGCTGACCACGTGCAACGCTGGGACGACAATATCCACCGCGACGATGTCGGCGAGGCGCAGCGCAGCTTCGCGGCGCACGTTGCCGGCCGCTCGGATCACTACGACGCGGAATATCGCATCCGCACGCGTGGCGGCGAGTGGCGCTGGCTGTTCGAGCGCGGCCGTGTCGTGGAGCGCGCGCCCGATGGAACGCCGCTGCGCATGGTCGGCGTCTGCATGGACATCGGGGACCGCGCGGTTGCCGAACACGACGCGCGCGAAATGCAGCAACGACTCGAGCACGCGATCGACGTGGCGCGCATCGGCATCTGGGCATGGGACCTCGCTGAAGACCGCTTTCACTGCAACGCGCTCTACGCGCAGTACGCCTTCGGCGGCCCCTGCCCGTCGGGCAGCGACGCGCGACGCGAGCGGCGCGCCGCCTGCACACATCCGGAGGAGGCCGCCGTTGCCCGTGTGCTCGACGAGGAAATCCGCTCCGGCAAACGAGACGAGTTCGAGGTGCGTGTCCGCTTGCGCGACGCGCAGGGCGAATGGCGCTGGGTCCTGCAGCGCGGGCAGGTGACCGCCCGCACGGCCGACGGCGCGCCCGCCCGCATGGCCGGCTTCCTGGTCGACGTCTCGCAGATGCAGGAGCAGATCGAGGCGCGCGAACGGGCCGTGAGCACGCTGCACGCGGTGACGGAGCATGCGCCGGATCATCTGCTGCTGCTCGATCGCGACCTCGTGGTGCAGTTCGCGAACCGCAGCTGGCCGCCGCATCAGCACAAGACGATCACCGGTGCGCCCATTGCAGACTTTCTGCCGCCCAACTGTCGTGCAGAGTTCATCGCGCATTTCCAGCGGGTGATCGCCTCCGGCCGCCCCGAGCAGATCGAAGTGACGGACGCCTGCCTCGGGAGGCCGTCGCCGTGCCATCTCGTGAGCCGCGCGTCGCCGGTCGGGGAACACGGGGCAGTCGCCGGCCTCAGCGTGGCGATCACCGACAACACGGCGCAGCACATCGCCGAGGAGTGTTCGCGGGCAACCGCGTCGGTCCTGCGCACGATCGCGGACGCAACGTCGGACTGGCTGGTCATGCTCGACAGCAAGCTGCGCTTCGTGTTCATCAACCATGGGTTCGGTGGCCTTGAGCCGGCCCGGATCATCGGGCGCTCGCTGCGGGAATTTGCGCCCCGGCAACGGAACGGGAATGTGCGCGAGCTGGCGGAAGAGGTGCTGCGCTCGGGCAAGTCGTGCACGGTGGAACAGGAGTTCATCGCGCCGGACGGCGTGCAACGATGCCTCGAGCTGCGCATTCGATCCGTGGATTGGGTGCAGGCGGGCGCCGCCAGCGAGCGCGGCATCGTGATCAATGCCACTGACATCACCACCCGCAAGGCGCTCGGGCGCGAACTCCTCGAGATTGCGCAGCGCGAGCAGCAACGCATGGGCAGCGACCTGCACGACGGCCTCTCGCAGGACCTGACCGGCATCGCGCTGATGCTGCGCGGCGTGGCGGGGCAACTGCGCAAGGAGCGCTCCGAGGTGCGCGCCGACATCGAGGAAGTGATCGGACTCGTCAATGCCGCGATCGAGAGTACCCGCGTGCTCGCGACGGGGCTGTCACCGGTCAACGCCGAGCGGGGCGGGCTGGTCGCGGCGCTCGAGACGCTCGCCGCGCGCCTGCAGGATCGCCATGGGGTTGACGTAGCGGTCACGACGCGGTTCGATGCGCCCTTCACGCTCGCGGACGCGGCGTTGAACCACCTCTACAGGATCGCGCAGGAAGCAGTACTCAATGCGATACGGCACGGAAATCCGCGGCATGTCGGCATCGAACTCGCGCTGTCCGACGGCCACATCCGGCTGCGCATCGTCGACGACGGCCGCGGGCTCGGCACGGCCGCACCGGCGTCCGCCGGGCTGGGCCGCAGGATCATGCGCTATCGCGCGCAGATGCTCGGTGGCACGTGCGAAGTCGGGCCGGCGGGCGCGCGCGGCGTTCGCGTGGAATGCGTATGTCCCGTAGCGCCGAATCTGCGCGCCGCCGCGTCCTGATCGTCGACGATCACCCGATCGTGCGGCATGGGCTCGCCCGCATGATCGAGGCATCGCCCGATCTGGCGGTCTGTGGCGAGGTCGAGACGGTCGCGGACGCGAAGCACGCGATCCGCGAGCTTGAGCCGGATGTCGTCATCGTCGACCTCACGCTCGGCCAGGGCGACGGTCTCGAACTCGTGCGCGACGTGCGGGCGCAGCGTCCCGGCCTGCCGATGCTCGTGCTGTCGATGCACGAGGAATCGATCTATGCCGAGCGCATGGTCGCGGCGGGTGCGCGCGGCTACATCATGAAGGAAGCGGCTTCGGATCAGCTGCTGATCGCCTTGCGGCGCGTGCTTGCGGGCAAGGTTTATCTGAGCGAGGTGCTCACGGCGCGCCTGCGCGCGCGCGGCGCGGCGCCGACGGGCGAGGCGACCGAGGATCCGCTGCGGCGCCTGAGCAACCGCGAGATGCAGGTGCTCGGCAAGCTCGGGCGCGGCCTGTCGTCGCGCGCCATCGCCACCGACCTGACCTTGTCGGTCAAGACGGTCGAATCCCATCGCCAGAGCATCAAGCGCAAACTCAATCTCTCGAACAACGCTCAGCTCCTGCAGTACGCCCTGACCCTCGACTGGACCTCGCGCGGCGGGGCCTGATCCGCCGCGTTCAAACCCTTCCAGGCCGCGACGCGTCCAAGCCATGCAGGAGGACCCCTTGGCGGACGGCGGCGTGGCGAGCATGGACGAGGCGCTGGTGGCGCGTGCGAGCGCAGGGGATACCCGAGCGTTTGAACGGCTCTACCGCGAACACGTTGGGCGCGTGCATGGGCTGTGCCTGCGCATGGTGCGCGATGTGCAGCTTGCCGAGGACTACACGCAGGAGACCTTCATTCGCGCATGGCGTGCGCTCGATCGCTTCGAGGCGCGCAGCCGTGTGTCGACCTGGCTGCACCGGATCGCGGTGAATGTGATCCTCGAGCGCCGTCGCCGCCGTGAACTGCCGGTCGAGTACGTCGAGGATGCCGCGGAGTACGACCGCGACCACGACACACTCGATACACCGGTGGAGGAGGCGGAGCTCGAGGCGACCATTGCCTCGCTGCCGCAGGGGGCGCGCGACGTCCTGACCCTCTGCGGGATCTACGGGTACGCGCACGAAGAGGCCGCGAGGATGCTCGGCATCGCCGAAGGCACCTGCAAGGCCCAGTTGCATCGCGCGCGCGCCCTGGTGCGCGCGCGGCTCGAGAGTGGAGCACGATCATGAGTGACGACAACGAAGTCAAGGTCGGGGCGATCGGGGAGCTGCCCCGGGACATCGCGCCCGCGCGGGATCTCTGGCCCGACATCGCGGCTGCGATCGGCGCGGTTCCGGCCGCACGGCGCCCGCGGGTGTGGTTCGGCGCCAGCCCGGCCTGGGCGTTGGCGGCTGCGGTGGCTTGTGTAGCGGTCGGGGTGTGGATCGGGCGCGCGTCACTGACCCCCACGACGGCCACGTTGGCGCAGAGCGGGCTGACGCAGAATGGAGTGGCACAGCGGGTGAGCTACGCGCCGGATGCGCGCTTTGCGCGCACGCGTGAGGGGCTGCTGAGCGCGGTGAGTGAGCGTCTCGCGCAATTGTCGCCCGACGTGCGCGCCGGCGTGGAGGCGAGCCTCGCGACGGTGCAGCGCGCGCGTGCCAACATCGAAGATGCGCTGGGTCGCGATCCGGGCAATGCGCTGCTGCAGGAGATGCTGGTGAACAGTTACCAGGACGAAATGCGCGTCCTCACGACGGTGCGGGAGATCGGAACATGACGATAACCAGTAAATTGTGGATGGGTGCGGTGCTCGCCATCGCGAGCCTGGCGGTGCCGGCGGGCGTGCAGGCGCGGGATATCGACCAGCAGGTCGCTGCTGACCCGGGCGGGCAGGTCGTCGTCAACAATGTGGTGGGCACGGTGAACGTCGAAGCCTGGGACAAGGCGGAGGTCGAAGTCACCGGCTCGATCGATTCCGGCGTCGAGCGGGTCGATGTCGTGCGCGACGGCAGTCGTGTCGCCGTCAGGGTCGTGTTGCCGACCGCGAACTCGCGCCGCGACGCGGACGCCGATCTCACGATCCGCGTGCCGAAGGGATCGTCGCTCGACGTGACCACCGTGAGCGCCGACATCACCGTGCGCGAGGTGGCAGGCGCGTTGCGCCTGAAGTCCGTGAGCGGCGAGATCGTGGCGCATGGCGCCGCGAAGGACAGCGAGTTCAAATCGGTCAGCGGCGACATCCGCGTGACTGCCGCCGCGCCAGCCGCAAGACTGGTCGCCTACAGCGTGAGCGGCAACCTCGTCGTCGACGACCTCTCGGGCGAGCTCGAGGCGACCACAGTGAGCGGCGACCTGCTGCTCGATCTGGGCACCATCACAACTCTGCGCTTGCGCAGCACCTCCGGCGACGCGCGCGTTGGCGGGCGTCTCGCGAAAGGGGCCCGCGTCGACTTCGAATCCGTGAGCGGAGACCTGCTGGTGAAACTTGCCGCCGACGCCGGCTTCAGCGCCGAGGCGGACACCTTCAGCGGTTCGCTGTCGAACTGCTTCGGCGCGAAGCCCGAAGCGGCGAGCAAGTTCGGGCCGGGCGAGCGCATGTCCCTGACGCGCGGCGAGGGCAGCGCGCGGATCCGCGCGAAGACCATGAGCGGCGACGTGAGGATTTGCGATCGCTAGAATGGCCGCGTGCGAGCCTTGAAATGGGTGGTGATCGGATCAGGCGGAGTGCTGGCGCTGCTTGTGATCACAGCGCTCATCCTGACGCAGCTCGTCGATCCGAATCGCTACCGCGGGCCGATCGAACGGCAGGTGACCGCGGCCACGGGCCGCGCGTTTCGCCTGCAGGGCGACATCGAGCTCACGTTCTTTCCGTGGCTCTCGTTGACTACGGGCGCGGCGGAGCTCTCGTCGCCGGCCGGCTTTCCCGAGCCGCAGTTCCTGCGCTGGCGTGATGCGCACGTCGGCGTGCGGTTGCTGCCGCTGCTGCGCGGCGAACTCGTCGTCGATCGCGTGCGGCTCGTCGGACTGGAGGCGCGCCTCCTGCGGGCGGCCGACGGGCGCGAGAACTGGACGTTCGAATCCGGCAACCCGGACGCACGTGGCACGCTGCCCGACATCGAGGGCATCGAGTTGCGCGAGTCGCAACTCTTTTACGATGACGCAGCGAGCGGCACGCGACTGCGACTCGATGGCCTGCGGCTCGATGTCGAGCCGGTGCGCACGGGCGTGCCGATGCGCGTCGAGGCAGCGGCGACCGTTTCGAGTCCCGCTGCCCCCGAGCGCGCGTCGGTGAACATCGCCACGGTGGTGACGCTCGGGCCGCCACTCTTGCTCGCGAACACCGAAGTATCCGGCAAACTGCTCGATGGACGCTTCGCCGGGCGCGACGTACCTTGGCGGTTCGCGGCGCCCCGCCTGAGCTATGTGCCCGCAGCCGGCACGGTCGCGGCGCCCGAGTGGGGGCTCGACTTCAATGAGGCCAGGATCCGTGGCGCGACGACGGCCGCACTGGGCGATGCGCTGACTGCGTCGGGCACGCTCTCGCTCGCCCCCGTCTCGTTGCGCGAGACCCTCGCTGCAGCGGGAATTGAACTGCCTCCGACCCGCGACCCGAACGCTTACAGGACCGTGAAGTTCGGTGCCGGGTTTCGTGTTGCCGGCCAATCGTTGCAGATCGAGCCGCTCGACATCGTGCTCGACGATACACGCCTCACCGGCCGGGTGACGCGTGAAGAGGGCGTGCTCCGGTTTGCGTTGCGCGGCGATCGCATGGATCTCGGCCGCTACCTGAAGCCCGAAGGCGCGCCGGGCGAACCCTTCGTTCTGCCGATCGCAGCGCTGAAGGCGCTGCACGCCGAGGGGACACTCGACATCGACGAGGCGACGCTCGAGGGCGTGCAGATGAAAGGCGTACGCCTCAGCGCGGGGCCGTGAGCGCGATCGCCACGCCGCTCCTTGCCTGGCATGGTGTGCGCGGCCGCCACGACCTGCCGTGGCAGCACGAGCGCTCACCCTACCGCGTCTGGGTATCGGAAATCATGCTGCAGCAGACGCAGGTCGCGACGGTGATCCCGTATTACCTGCGTTTCATGGAGCGATTCCCGGATGTTGTCCCGCTCGCCGACGCGCCGCTCGACGAGGTGCTGCACCACTGGTCGGGTCTCGGCTACTACGCCCGCGCACGCAACCTGCACCGTGCCGCGCAGCGCATTCGTGACGACTTTGGCGGGCTCTTTCCGCAAGAGTTCGCCACGATCGGGAGCCTCCCCGGCATCGGTCGTTCGACGGCGGGCGCGATTCTCGCGCTGTCGCGCGGCGCGCGCCATCCGATCCTCGACGGCAACGTGCAGCGGGTCCTCGCGCGTCGCTTCGGCGTTACGGGGTCCCCGGGCGAGCGCGCGGTGGGTCAACGGCTCTGGGAGCTGGCCGAAGAGCACACACCGCACGAGCGCGTTGCGCAGTACACGCAGGCGATCATGGATCTCGGTGCGACCGTGTGCGTGCGCACGCGCCCGCTCTGCCCGCTGTGTCCGTTGCAGGCGGATTGCAACGCGTACCACACCCACCGGGCACACCTGATTCCGGCGCCACGCGCGCGGCCCCGCGCCGCGCGGCGCGTGCGTGCAGTGGTGATGCTGGTGGCGCAGCGCGCGGATGGCGCGGTGCTGCTCGAGCGACGCCCACCGCAGGGCATCTGGGGCGGCCTCTGGTGCCTGCCGGAGTTCGAGACCGAGAGCGCTGCGCGCAGTTACGCCGCAGCCGAACTGCACGGGGCGCAAATCAGCACGCAGCCGCTTGCGCAGGTGCCGCACGCGTTCACGCACTTCGATCTGGTCATTAAACCTCTTCTTGTACGGTGCCGCGGCGATGAGTACCCGGTTTCCGTGGTGGGCGAGACCGATCGCACTCTCTGGTATGACATGCGCGCGCCAGCACGGGTAGGATTGCCGGCCCCCGTGCAGCAGATCCTCGAGAGCCTGACATGACCCGGACCGTGCAATGCGTGTTGTTGAAGAAGGAAGCGCCCGGCCTCGACCGGGCTCCCTATCCCGGCGCCCTTGGGCAGCGCATCTTCGAGAGCGTCTCGAAGGAGGCGTGGCAGCGCTGGGTCGGTCACCAGACGATGCTGCTGAACGAATACCGCCTTTCGCCCATCGACCCCAAGGCACGCAAGTTCCTGGAGGAAGAGATGGAGAAGTTTCTCTTCAGCAACGGGCAATGAGGTGCGGGCCATGGGCAAGAATGCAAGTGAGCTGGTGTTGTTCGGGCATCCGTTCAGTTCGTACTGCCAGAAGGTGCTCATTGCGCTGCGCGAGAACCCGATTCCCTTCGAGTTGCGCCTGCTCGGTGGGGACGAGCGCATCTGGGCGGAGCTCGCGGCGCTGTGGCCGATCAGGCGCATGCCGGTGCTCGTCGATCGCGGCCGCCCGATCATGGAAGCCAGCATCATCATCGAGCATCTCGGATTGCATCATCCGGGACCGGTGCACCTGATCCCGGCCGACCCTGGCGCCGCGCTCGATGCGCGCCTGATGGACCGGTTCTTCGACAACTACATCATGACGCCGGTGCAGAAAATCGTCGGCGATTGCCTGCGGCCGGCGGAGCGTCGCGATGCGCACGGCGTCATCGAAGCGCGAGCGCTGCTCGACAAGGCGTATGCCTGGCTCGAAGACACTCTGAAGGGGCGCGAATGGGCGGCGGGCGGCGCCTTCAGCCTCGCAGATTGCGCCGCCGCGCCGTCGCTCTTCTACGCCGACTGGGTGCACGAAGTCCCGGCGGCATTCGCCAGCCTGCGCTCGTATCGGGCCCGACTGCTCGCGCGGCCTTCGATCGCGCAGGCGGTGGACGAAGCGCGGCCCTATCGGCACCTCTTTCCGCCCGGCGCGCCCGACAGGGACTGAGCCACTCTCCCGCGGACCGCTGCGTCACACTCCCATCGGCCGCCGCTTGTTCCGGAACGTCCGGATGCGAAACCCGGCGAGAATGAGCGCGATGCCTATGGCGATCGCGAATGCGCCGATCAGCGTCGCCATCGCAAGTGCGCCTGCGGCGGGATTCATCAGCACCAGCGCGCCGAAGAGGATGCTTACGGCGCCCGAGAGCGCAAGCCACCATTCGAAGTCGATCTCGCGATGGAACTTGATCGCGGTGTAGATATCGAGAAGACCGCGGGCGATCGCCCAGACAGAGATCACGATCAGGATCGAAATCGCCGCGACGCCGGGTGCGGCGATGGCGGCCACGCCCGCGGCCACACTGATGAGGCCACCCCAGAAGGGCCAGCCGCGATCGCGCGCCTTCGCTGCGTAATACATGGAGAGCGCGCCGTCGGCGATCCAGAACGCGGCGATGATCGCGAGAAAGGCAAGGATGCTGAGGCCCGGCCAGACGAGCACGAGGACACCGAAGAGAATTGCGACGATGCCGCGCACGAGCGGCACCCACCAATAGTCGAGCAGGGTCGATTGCATTGCGACGCGCCCTTTCGCGGCTGATTGCAAACTCCCCGTAGCATGAACCTTGCGCCGAGCACTCGGCAAATGGACCGCTAAGAATCAAGGGGTTGGCCGCGGCCGCGCTTGACGCCCCGCCCGCCCGCGGCTCTAATACGCGGCCTTTCCCGACGGCGGCCAGGTAGCTCAGTTGGTAGAGCAGCGGATTGAAAATCCGCGTGTCGTTGGTTCGATTCCGACCCTGGCCACCACTC
>DAORVK010000040.1:23099-26850 GCA_035433705.1 Steroidobacteraceae bacterium | reverse complement strand
GCTCGGTGATCCAAACGTGTATGTCCCCGTTTCCGCGGCGCAGATGCGCGCGAAGCTGCGGACCTTGATGACGGCTTATCGCAGCCAGCGGCACAGGGACTGGTTTTCTCAGGAAACGTTCATGGCGCTGGCGCGTCTTCGCGGCATTGAATGCCGATCGCGGAGCGGCTACGCAGAGGCGTTCCACGCGCGAAAATTGCGCTTCGCCGGTCTCTCAGCCGGATCAACACGTCGATGACGCTATTCGCGGGTATCGTGGCGCGCGCGCCCGTTGCGTCTGCCATTCCGGTGCGACTCGTTCAGGCTTGGGTCACACAGCTTGGGACGCGCGACGGCGACAGGCTCGAGATTGATGCCGGCGACGGGTTCACGGTGCTCTCGATCGATACCGGCACGTATCCCGGCGGCGGGCGCCGCGCCGACGATGGGTCACTGTCCTGGCTGGCAGGCGATCCGGTGCTCGGTGAGCGGGCAGGCACAGACGCCCGCGCGCGCGATTTCGACCGCCTGCACGCCGCCTGGGCTGCGCGCGACGACTCGTTGCTGCGCACGGCGCGGGGTGCTTTCTGTGGCGTTCATCTCGACACGAAGCAGCGTCGCCTCTGGTTGATCGCCGACAAGCTCGCGCTGCGACCGATCTTCTACGCGCTCCTCGACGAATATGTTTGCTTTGCGACGTCGCTGCGCACACTGCTTGCGTGTCCCGCGATCCCGCGCGATGGGGACCTCGAGGGCCTCGTGCAATTTGCCACGTTCGGTGCATCGCTCGGTGAACGGACCAGGGTCGAAGCCGTGCGTTGTCTGTTGCCCGCCAGAGTCATTGAGCTTCATCGCGGTGGGCAGCAGGTGCTCGAATACTGGCGCTGGGACCGGATCGAAGCCGCACCTGCGGACGACGACGACATCTGTACCGTCATTCGCGCGTCGTTTGACCGGGCCGTGCGTGCACGCCTCGATCCTTCTGGCAATGCGGTATCGTTCCTTTCGGGGGGTCTCGATTCGCGTTGCATTGTCGCCTGCTTGCGCGAACTTGGAACCCGTGTGCACACGATCGGTTTCGGACCAACCGGTACGGCTGACAAGGTGATCTCGCAGTTGGCGGCCGATGTGCTCGGGACGCAGCATTTTGCCTATCCTGACGATGTGACGACGTCCTGGGCTCGACTCGCGGCGGCGCATGCGAGCTGGGCTGCGGCAAACGGCATGTCTACGGCGGGCCCGAACGCACGACGGGTCTGGACGGGCGAGGGCGGTGATCGCGTGCTCGCGCCGGTCAATTTGACCGAAGAGGTTATCGCGGCCATGCGCGCAGGCGAGCCTGATCGAGCCATAGCACGTTATCTCGCACTCGAGGCGGTCGGATTTCCCCGCCGACTGATCAGGCACGGGTACCGTGAGCGACTGGCCGCATTTCCGCATTCGGGCCTGCGCGCGCTGCTTGAACAACATGCCGACGCCGAAGGCGGGCGTCGCTTTCATCTCTATGTGTTGCTCGACGAGGCCCGGCGCAGCATCCGCCCGCATTACGAGGACTTCGACCGGCACCGGATCGAGCTCATGATGCCCTACTACGACTCGGATTTCGTCGCGACAGTGCTGCGCTTTCCCCTCGACCGCTTCGTTCGGCATCGCCTTTACATTCGATTGCTGCGATTCATGCCGGCGGCGGTGACGGCGGTGCCCTGGCAGTCCTATCCGGGCTCCGAGCCTTGTCCGCTGCCGCTGCCGCCTGGAATCAGCACGCAATGGGAGTCGTGGCAGACACCAGAGCAGCAGCGGGAGATCCGTCGAAGAGCGCTTGCGAAGGCTGCATCGATAATCCATGCGGAGGCGTTTCCGGGCTGGTTGGTCAGCCGGCCAGTACTGAGGTTGGCTTACGCGCTGCTGAGGCTCGGCGCGCAGCGATACGGGCACCTCTTCGAAAGCGCGCTGCCTTTCGTCAGCTACCCGCCACGCTGCGAGCTGAAACGCGCCGCTCGATGATTGCGGTGCCCCCAGGGCTCGAACTCGCGCGATATGAGCCGCGCCTCAAGGACGGAATCGCACTTCTGCAAAGGCGCCTGTGGAGCACGGATCCGGCGCTGAATGCGCGATTCTTCGACTGGCGCTATGGCGAAGCGACTCCGGGCGGGGAAAGTCTGGTGTTCCTGCTCCTGCAGGGTGGAGTGCCGATCGCGATGCGCGCGCTGCACGGCGCGTTCTTGCGCGCGGGTGCGGGGGCTCCGCCACGGCTCGTGTTTCTCTCCGACGATCTCGTGATAGCAAAGGAGTTCGAGGGGCGGGGTCTCTTTGCAGTGCTGACCGCGGCGATCCGCGCCGAATTGACCGCCGGCGGTCACGATTTCTTTCTGGGCCTGAGTGCCCTGCGCGCGACGACGCACCAGTCGTTGAAACTCGGTGCGCTCCAGGTCGGCCCGATGCACGCCGTCGGCCGGCTGCGCGCCGCGGCACGTTCGTTCGATGCAGTGCGTGCCGTCGCCGCGAAACTGCCGGTGATCTGGCGTTACGCATCGGGCGTCACGACTCACGAGCGTGCCGCGGCATTCTTCGCTCGCCTCGATGCCGTGAGAGTTCCCGGTCGCGGCGCGCAGAGCGATGCCGAAATCAGTGTCGAGTTGGGGTCGCGCCCGGCTGAAATGGCCGGGTTCGTCGCTGCTTTGTCAAGCGACGATCGCATCCGCCGAGTTCGGGACGCGTGCTATTTCGCATGGCGCTATGCCAACCCGCTGCATGAGTATCGGTGCGTGCGCGCTGAACGAGGCGGCCGCCTGTGCGGCTTCCTGGTAATCGAGCGTTCGCTTTCGGACCTCGGAAACGTGCGCCGCAGCCACATCGTCGACTGGGAAGCAGATTCGGCTGAGGTGTGCACGGACCTGCTCGGATTCGTGCTCGAGGTGGGCCGACCCGCCGAACTCGTCACGTGGCAGGAATCTGGCGGTGCTTCCGAACGGAGCGCGCTCGAGGAGGCGGGCTTTCGGCCGATCGATGCCGAACAGACGAAGCGAGGCCTGCCGTCGATCCTGGTGTGGCCAGTCGACCCGGCCGCCGATCCGCAACGCCTGTGTCTGGATGGGCGCTCACTGCTCGACCTTGCAAATTGGGATCTGAGGCTCGCGGATACGTCCTATGCGTGATGCAACAGGTAATATGCACTGCAAACGGGGCGGGTCAGCTGAAGCATGTGCGGTCTTGCGGGAATCCTGAATTTGCAGTCGGGCGCGCCGGTGCGTACGCCGGAACTCGCTGCCATGCTCGACCCGCTCGCAAGCCGTGGCCCGGACGGGCGGGGCACCTACCTCGAGGAGCCTGAGCAGCTGGGCCTCGCCCATGCACGCCTCTCGATCATCGATCTCGCGGGCGGCGCGCAGCCGATCCACAACGAGGATCGGACCATTTGGGTGGTCTTCAACGGCGAAATCTTCAACTATGTTGAACTTCGCGCCGAGCTCGAGAAGGCCGGCCACCGCTTCTACACGCACACCGACACCGAAGTCATCGTGCACCTCTACGAGGCGCACGGCCTCAAGTTCGTCGAGCGCCTGAACGGGCAGTTCGCGATCGCGCTGTGGGACAAGCCGCAGCGGCGGTTGGTGCTCGCGCGCGATCGCGCCGGCATCCTGCCGCTCTTCCATGCGCGCGACGGCGGGCGGCTCGTGTTTGCCTCGGAAGTGAAGTCACTGCTGCGCGGCCTGTCGTCCAGGCCGCAGCTGAATCGCGCGGCGCTCGATCAGGTGTTCACGTTCTGGTCGAC
>DAORVK010000040.1:17941-22999 GCA_035433705.1 Steroidobacteraceae bacterium | reverse complement strand
TCGGGCGGCCTCGATTCGACCGCGCTCGTCGCGCTGATGTGCGAGGGTGGCGTCAAACCGAACACGTTTTCGCTCGCATTCACCGATCCCGCTCTCGACGAGAGCGAGCACCAGCTCGCCGCCGCTGCGCACTTCGGTGTGAACCATCGCACGATCCGGGTTGACACCGATCACATCCGCGACGGCTTCGTGCGCACGGTGTGGCGCGCCGAGACGCCGTTTCTGCGCTGCGCGCCGATTCCGCTCATGGCACTCTCGGGCCTCGCCCACCGAAGCGACTGCAAGGTCGTGATGACCGGCGAGGGCGCCGATGAGGTGTTCGGCGGCTATGACCTCTTCAAGGAAGCGAAGATCCGCCGGTTCTGGGCGCGCCGGCCCGATTCGGTCTGGCGACCGCGGCTGCTGCAACGGCTCTATCCTTATCTCGACATCACCGCGGCGCGCGGCCAGGCGTACAGCGAGGCTTTTTTCGGTGCAGGCCTCGCAGGCGTCGGTTCGCCGTTCTTCGCGCACGAGCCCCGCTGGAAGACGACCGCACAGGGCAAGGCGCTCTTCTCGCAGGAAACGCGCGAGAGAATCAACGGACAAGATCCGGTCGCAGCGTTCGCCGGCACGCTGCCGGCCGCGCTTGGGACCTGGGATCCGTTCAACCAGGCGCAGTACGTCGAGGCGAAGACGCTGCTCGCCGGATACCTGTTGTCGACGCAGGGCGATCGCATGCTGATGGCGAACAGTGTCGAGGGACGCTTCCCGTATCTCGACCATCGCGTGATCGAGTTCGCGAATGCGCTCGACCCGCGCCTGAAGATGCGTGTGCTGAACGAGAAGTACCTGCTCAAGCGTGCGCTTGGCCCGCAGTTGCCGCCTGGTATCGCCGCGCGCAAGAAGCAGCCCTATCGCAGCCCGGACAGCAAGGCGTTCGAAGGGGAGGGTATCGGCTTCGTCGAGGACGCATTGGCAGAGTCGAGCGTCCGGCGCGCCGGCTACTTCGATCCGCAGCGCGTACAACTACTCTGGCGCAAGGTGCGTGCCGGGCGCGCGGTAAGCTATAAGGACAGCATGACTTTCACGGGTGTGCTGTCGACCCAGGTGTGGCACAGCCTTTTTGTGGAAGGCGTCACGCCCGGGGTGTTGGGCAAATAGTCAAATGCGGGGCCTCAGGGAGTGAATCCAAGCATGTCGGCAGCCGAGCAGGTCAGACAATATATCCTCGAGAATTTCCTCTTCAGCACCGATACCTCGCTGCTGGGGCTGGATGAGTCGTTCCTCGAGCGCGGCCTGATCGATTCGACGGGCATGCTCGAGGTGATCCTCTTTCTGGAGGAGAGCTTCGGCGTCAAGGTGGGCGACAACGAGATGGTTCCGGAGAACCTCGACTCAGTGAACCGGATCGCGGCGTTCCTCGAGCGCAAGAAGGTCTGAATCCGTGGCGGCGGGTCCGGCCAGCCTGGTGGACCTGCTGCGCGAGTCCGCGCGGCGTTTCCCTGAACGGCCGGCGATCCTGCAGCGCGGTGCCGCGGTCAGCTATGGCGAGTTGTGGCGTGGCGTGTGTCGCGCCGCCAACGCCTTGCGCGTGGGCGGCCTCGCGCCGGGCGAGCGTGTCGCGCTGCTGATCGAGAACTCCCCCGGGTATGTGATGGCGTATTACGCGGTGCTGCAGGCCGGCGGGGTCGCGGTCGGGCTCAACACGGCGATGCGCGGCGCCGAACTCGCGCGCAATGTGGCGCATTGCGCGGCAAATGCGCTGATCGCGATGCCGGGGCACCCTGAGCTGCCGGCGTTGATGGCCGCCCGTGGAACGCTGCGGCAGATCGTCACGACGCCCGCCACCGCAGTGAGTACGGCTGCTGCGGGGCGTGCGGTGCCTGCGGGTGCGATTGCCTGGCACGACTGGCTCGCTGCAGTGGACGAGTCTGACGTTTCTGCAGCGGTCGATTCATGCGCACCGGCCTCGATCATCTACACCTCGGGCACCACCGGCGATCCGCGTGGTGTCACACTGACCCATCGAAACCTCGTGGCAAACACGCAGTCGATCCTCGCCTACCTCGGGCTTCGCGAGACTGACCGGATAGTCAACGTGCTGCCGTTCTACTACTCTTACGGCAACTCGGTGCTGCATACGCATCTCGCGGCGGGAGCGTCGCTGCTGCTGGAGAATTCGCTCACTTATCCGCATCTCGTCGTGCAGTCGATGGCGAACGAGCGGGCGACGGGTTTTTCGGGAGTACCTGCCACTTTCGCGCTGCTGTTGCAGAGGGTGCCGCTTGCGGACCACGACCTCTCGTCGCTGCGCTATCTCACGCAGGCGGGCGGGGCGATGGCGCCGGCGCTCACGCGGCGGCTGCGCGCGGCGCTGCCCGCGGCGCGCCTCTTTGTCATGTACGGCCAGACCGAGGCGACTGCCCGCATCAGCTATCTGCCGCCCGAGCGGCTCGACGACAAGCTCGGCACCGTCGGGATCGGCATACCCGGTGTCGCGATCGAAGTGCAGGATGCGCAGGGGCGGCGCGTGGCTGCAGGGGTCGAGGGCGAAGTCTGCGTGCGCGGCGACAACGTGATGCTCGGCTATTGGGAGAATCCCGCTGCGACCGCAAAGGTGTTGCGCGACGGCTGGCTGCGCACCGGCGATCTCGGTCGGCTGGACGAGGAGGGCTTTCTGACGTTGGTCGGCCGGTCCTCCGACATGATCAAGACCGGCGCGCATCGGGTGAGCCCGCTCGAGATCGAGGAGATCGTGCTCGAGCTTGCGGGCGTGGCCGAATGCGCGGCGGTCGGCGTCGCCGATCCGATCCTCGGCGAGGTCGTGCGTGTGTGCGTCGTTGCGGCCGAAGGCGCCGGGCTCGAACCGCGCACCGTGCAGGCTCATTGCCGCAACCGGCTCGCCGTGTACAAAGTGCCGAAGGAAGTGGTTTTCGTGGCAACCTTGCCGAAGACCGCCTCGGGAAAGGTCAGACGTTTCATGTTGAAGGAAGCAGGATGATGAAGTCACAAGCACTGTCGGCCGAGCGTGCCTTCGCCCTCGACTACGCCACCGAAATCGAGCGCATCGCCGGCAAACTGCGCCACGCGCTGACCCACGAGCTGAACCGTCGCGGCCTCGTGGTCGCGATCTCGGGCGGCATCGACAGCTCGGTGAGCGCCGCGCTCGCCGTGCGAGCGGTCGGGCCGAAGCGCGTGTACGGGCTGCTGCTGCCCGAGCGTGTCTCCTCGCCCGCGAGTACGCATCGCGGGCGCCTTCTCGCCGAACACCTCGGCATCGAGTACGAGATTTTCGATATCGCGCCGGCGCTCGAGGCGCTCGGCTGCTACGCACGCGTCGATGAGGTCTGCAAAGCGGTACACGCAGGGTATGGCGCCGGCTGGAAGAACAAGATCGTGCTCGAGGGCGGTCTCGAGGGCCGCTACAACCACTTCAAGCTCGTTGCGCAGGATCCGGCCGGCAAGATCCACGAAGCGCGACTCGAGTACCGCCAATATCTCATGATCGTCGCGGCGACGAATTTCAAGCAGCGTGTCAGGAAGACGATGGAGTACTTCCACGCCGATCGCCTGAACTATGCGGTCGTCGGCACGCCGAACCGCCTCGAGTACGACCAGGGCTTTTTCGTCAAGAACGGTGACGGCTCCGCGGACGTGAAGCCGATCGCGCATCTCTACAAGACCCAGGTCTATGCCATGGCGCGGCACATGTTGCTGCCGGGCGAGATCTGCAACGCGATCCCGACCACCGATACCTACAGTCTCGCGCAGGGCCAGGACGAGTTTTATTTCGGCTTGCCGTATGGGCAGATGGATCTTGCGCTGTGGGCCTACGAGCACGGTGCCGACCCCGCGGCGCTCGGTAAAGCGCTCGGCATCAGCGCGCAAGCCGCGCAGGCCGTGTACGTGGATATCGAAGCGAAGCGACGTGCGACGCGCTATCTGGCGGCCGCGCCGATACGCATGCCTTCCTCCTGAGCCTGTGCGAAGCTCTGGCCGAATGCATTGCGTTGCATTACAATGCACGACATGGATTCCCAGCTCACCATTCGCCTGCCTTCCGACCTTTCTGGAGCCCTTGAACGGGCCAGTCGGCAGTCGGGTCGCAAGGCCTCCGAGATCGTGCGCGCGGCGCTGCGTGACTACCTGAGCGCGCCCTCGGCCGCCGGTCCAAGGCCTGCCGAGCGCGTCCGGGGGCTTATCGGCTCCCTTGACTCAGGTCTTCCCGACTTGGCGGAAGCGCACCGCAAGTACCTCATCGAGTCCCTGACGCGTGGCAAGTGAGCTGCTCCTCGATACCGGGGCGCTCGTTTCGCTGCTGGACCGCAGCCAGCGTCGGCATCGCGAATTCACCGATTCTTTCGAATCGTGGACCGGTCAGGTCGTCACGACCGAGGCGGTCCTCACCGAATCGACCCATCTGCTGGGGCGGATAGCCGGCGGCGCTATTGCCTGTCTCGATTTTGTTCTCTCCGGAGGTGCGCTACTCGTTCCAGCGACGGCGAATTCGCTTCGGCGCGCGCGGGATCTCATGATTCGATACGCAGCTTGCCCCATGGATTTCGCCGATGCCTCTCTCGTCGTGCTCGCGGAGGACATCGGAACGAACCTCGTGTTGACGACGGATCAACGCGATTTCTCGATCTACCGGATCGGCGGGCGCAAGCGCTTCAGGATTTGCCCCGACTGAATCTCGCCGACGAACGGCCGTCAAGTCGGATTGCGCTGCTTGAAATCCTCCGGCGTCAGCTGGTGGCGCCCGAGCAGCTTGTAGAAGTCGGTGCGGTTTCGCTTCGCGAGCCGCGCGGCCTGCGAGACGTTGCCACCCGTGATCTGCAGGATCTGCGAGAGATAGCTGCGCGTGAACTCGTCGCGCGCCTCATCGAATGACACCATGCGCCCCGTCGAGCCGCCGAGCGACTGCTGCACGAGCTCGACCGGGATGATCGGCGTCTGCGAGAGCGCGACGTTCTGGCGCACCACGTTCGCGAGCTGGCGCACGTTGCCGGGCCATTCGGCGGTGGCGAGCAGTTCCACCGCCTCGGGCGCATAGATCTTGCGATTGCCCGTTTCGGC
>DAORVK010000040.1:4239-17841 GCA_035433705.1 Steroidobacteraceae bacterium | reverse complement strand
GCCGCTGCAGCTCACGACCAGGAAGGGCTTGTTCCGCCGCGGACTCGCCTTGTGGATGGCACGCGCGAGGAGCTCCTTGCCGGTGCCGCTTTCCCCGGAGATCAGCACGCGCGCGTCGGTGCCGGCCACCATGTGCGCCTGTGCGAGCCGCTCTTCCATCAGCGCGCTGCGCGTGATGATCTCCGCGCGCCAGTCCTCGTCCGAGCCGGCGAAGCCCGAGATGCGCAGCGCCTTCTGCACGTGATCGAGGAGCTCCTGCTTGTCGACGGGCTTCGTCAGGAAGCCGAACGCGCCCATCTGCGTCGCCTGCACGGCGTCGGGGATCGTGCCGTGCGCCGTGAGCAGGATCACCTTGAGGCCGGGCCAGCGACTCTGCAGCTCCTTCAGGAGCCCGATGCCGTCCATCTGGTCCATGCGCAGGTCGGTGATCACGAGGTCGGGGCGGAAGCGGCTCGCCGCCGCGACCGCCGCGACGCCGTTCTCGACGGCCTCGACGTCGTAGTTCTCGGCACGCAGGCGGATGGTGAGGAGGCGCAGCAGGCCCGGATCGTCGTCGACGACGAGTATCCGTGCCTTGCGTTTGCCGGTGGTGTCGGTGCGGGCGGCCTGCATCATGGCGTGCGTCCTTCGGGCTGGGGCTTGCGTTCCGTGATCGTGCGCTCGATGTTCGCGATCGCATCGAGCTTCTTCTGCGCGTCTTCGAGCGCCTTGCGCAGGCGTGCGTTCTCGTCGAGCTCGGCCTGCAGCCGCCGGCTCGCGGTGGTGTTGCGGTCGCGCCCGGCGCGATCGACCGCGGCCTGCAGGCGACGGTTCTCGGCGGCAAGGAGCGACTGGCGCTCGAGCTGCGAGAGCTCGAGGCGCGCGAGCGCGCGCTCGGCCGGCACGAGCGATTCCGGTGTTGCAGTAAGCTCGCGCAGCAACCGCTCGGCTTCAGCGGTGTCGGTGGAGGCGTGGCCGGGGGTCGCGAGCACCAGTGCGTAGCGCAGCTGGCGGCTCGGTGTCGGCGCCTCGTCGAAGTCGCGCCGCGCCGTCGCCACGATTTCGGCCTGCTCGGCCGGGCGGCTCGAGAGGAGACGCTGCAGGACTTCGAGATGTCCCGTGACGAGCATCGCCTGCAGCTCTGCCCGATCGACCACAGGCGCGGGCGGTGCGGCCTTGCCGCCCAGATCGCCGAGTGCGCTGCACGCGGTGAGCGCGAGCGCCGCGAAGCCCGCGGGGAGGGCTGCCGGCAGGACGCTACGCCGCATGGGCGTGCTCCGTAGTCTGAACCGTGGCGGCCCGCTGCGGCAGGCGGACGCAGAAATGCGCGCCCGAATACTCGCCGTCGACAATTTCGATCATGCCGCCGTGCGCGTTGACGAACTCGAGCACGACGGACAGTCCGATACCGGTGCCTTTCACGTGCCCGCCAGGCGCCACCTTGCCGGTGTAGAAAGCGTCGAAGATGCGCGCGCGCTCATCGGGGGGGATCCCGCTGCCGCTGTCGGCGATGTCGAGTTGCCAGTTGTCACCGTGGGCGCGTGCATGCAGGTGGATCGAGCCGCCCTTGGGTGAATATTTGATGGCGTTCGACAGCAGGTTCTCGAGGATCAGGCGCAGCTTGCTGCGATCGGCGATGAGCGACAGATCGTCGATCTTGACGTCGAGCCGCACGCGCTGCGAAAGGAGCGTGAGCTGCTGGTTTTCAAGCACCTGCTTGACGAGCGGGCGCAGCCGGAACTCGCTCACCTCGAGGGTCGCGCTCTGGCTCTGCCAGGCGCTGAAGGACAATAGATTCTCGATCAGCCGCTGCAGCTTGATGCCGTTCTCGCGCAGGATCGCCGTGACTTCGCGCTGCCCGCTGTCGAGCTCGCCGACCGCGCCGTCCATCAGCAGCTCGGTGCCCTCGCGGATATTGGCGAGCGGCGTCTTCAGTTCGTGCGACATGTGGCGCAGGAACCGGTTGCGCTCCTGCGCGAGATCGAGCAGTCGCACGCGCAGCCACTCGAGCTGGTGACCGAGGCGTCCGAGGTCGCGCGGCCCCGAGACCGTGATCGGATGCGTGAAGGCGCCGCGGCCGAGCTCGCTGATCGCCCGGTCGATCTGGCGCAGCGGTCGGCCGATCGAGAGGGTGAGGGCGAGGATCGCGATCAACGAGAGCGGCACGAGGAGCGAGCTTTGCACGAGGAGGCGCCGCTGCGCGCGGCGCGTCAGCTCGCGCAGTTCCGTGAGCTCGGTGTCGATCTGGGCGTTGCCGGTGGCCGCGATGCGCGCCGCGGCATCCTGCATCACGTCGAGCAAAGCGAGCAGCGAGGCGAAATCGACGTCGGTCGGTAAAGGGCGCGCGATGCCCGAGAGGAGCTGCGACTCGGCCGCCGCGAGATCCGCGAGCGCCTGTGTCGCCTCGGGCCCGCGCAGGTGACGCGCCAGCTCCACGCGGGTCGTCGAGAGTCGGGCTTCACTGCGGGTGATGGATTCGGTGAGCTTCGGGTCCCGCAGCACCTGGTAGACGCGCGTGCCGCGCTCGATCGCTGCGATTTCGGCGAACAGCTCCTGCGTGGCGCGGGTGGCGCGCACGCTTTCGACCACGAGTTTCTCGCTCGTCGAGGCGATCTGGCGCATCTGTACGGCGGCGTTCAACACAGCCACGAGCAGCGGCACGGCGATGAGCGCGAGGCCGAGCAGCATGAGTCCGGAGAGGGATTTGGGGCGGGCCCAGCGCATCCGGGCATTGTAGTGGAAGGGCCTAGCCCCAGGGTGTCTCAGCCAGGCGACGCTCCCAGGCGAGTGTCGTGCCGACGATGGTGTCGAGGTCGTCGAGCGCCGGGCGCCAGCCGAGCCGCGTACGGATGCGATCGGCCCGTGCGATGAGCTGCGGCGGGTCGCCGGCGCGGCGCGGCTCTTCATGCACGTTCAGCGCGCGGCCCGAGACGCGCGCGACGCTCGCGAGCACCTCGCGCACGCTGAAGCCGTGCCCGTAGCCGCAGTTGAGGGTCTCGGATCGGCCGCCCGTGCGCAGGTAGTCGAGTGCAGCGAGGTGCGCTTTCGCAAGGTCCTCGACGTGGATGTAGTCGCGCACCCCGGTGCCGTCGGGTGTCGCATAGTCGGTGCCGAAGATCGACACATGGGGGCGCTTGCCGACCGCGGATTCGCAGGCGACCTTGACGAGCAGCGTCGCCTTGCGGGTCGACTGGCCGATGCGCCCCTTCGGGTCGGAGCCTGCGACATTGAAGTACCGTAGCGATACGTAGCGCAGGGCGGAGCTTGCTGCGAGATCGCGCAGCATCCACTCGGACATCAGCTTCGAGGTGCCGTAGGGGTTGATCGGTGCGGTGGGCGTCGTCTCGTCGGCATAGGCCCCTTCGGGGATGCCGTAGACAGCGGCGGTCGAGGAGAACACGATCTGACCGACACCCGCGCGGGCGCAGGTCTCGAGCAGGGTGCGCGTCGCGCACGTGTTGTTGCGGTAGTACTTGAGCGGATCCGCGACGGACTCGGGCACGATGGTGTGAGCGGCGAAATGCATCACCGTGTCAACATCGTGTTCGGCGAGCACCCGCGCGACCAGGGCGGCGTCGCCTGCGTCGCCGACGACCAGCGGGGCGTCGAGCACCGCTTCGCGAAAGCCGGTGGAGAGGTTGTCGAGGACGACCACGCGCTCGCCGCGCTCGCGCAGCAGCAACGCGGTATGACTGCCGATGTAACCGGCGCCGCCGGTGACTAGAATCCCTCGATGTCCCATGCTTCCTCGACTCCGTTTGCGAACCTGACGCCCGATCTCGTGCTCGACGCGGTGAGCGCGCACGGCATCGATGTCGACGGCCGGCTTTTCGCCCTCAACAGCTACGAGAACCGTGTATACCGGGTCGGCACATCCGGGGGGGCGCCGCTCGTCGCAAAATTCTACCGGGCGCGACGCTGGTCCGACGAGCAGATTCTCGAGGAACACGCTTTCGCCCGCGAGCTGGTCGCGCGCGATCTCGCGGTGGCGGTGCCGCTCGAGTTCGACGGCGGCACGTTGCTCACACACGGCGAATTCCGCTTCGCGCTCTTCCCGTGGCTCGGCGGGCGTGGTGCCGAGCTCGACACCGACGCGGATTTCGCCCTGCTCGGCCGCACGCTCGGCCGGCTGCATGCGGTCGGCGCAGTGCGCCGCTTCCATTCCCGCCCCGTCCTCACGCCCGAGCGACTCGGGCACGCGGCCCGGGCGCGGGTGCTCGACAGCGGTTTCGTGCCGGACGAACTCGAGGGGCGCTATGCGGAAGTGGCGGGCGATCTGATCGATGCGGTCGAGCGCGAGTGGGACGCGGCGCACGGAGTCGCGACCCTGCGCCTGCACGGCGATTGCCACCTCGGCAATCTCCTGTGGGGCGAGCAGGGGCCCGTGTTCGTCGACCTCGACGACTGCATGACGGGACCGGCCGTGCAGGACCTGTGGATGCTGCTGCCCGGCGGCAACGACGCGCGCCGCGCGTGGGAAGCGCTCGCCGGCGGCTACGGGGAGTTCGCCGACTTCGATTATCGCGAACTGCGTCTCGTCGAACCGCTGCGGGCCCTGCGCATGATCCATTACACGGCCTGGCTTGCGCAGCGCTGGGATGATCCGGCCTTTCCGCGCGCCTTTCCCTGGTTCGGCGAGCGACGCTACTGGGAGCGGCACATCCTCGATCTGCTCGAGCAGCGCGCGGCGATCGACGAGCCGCCGCTGCTGAGCGTGTGATCGCCGGCAAGCGTGTGATAACGTGCGCGCACGTCGAAGGGGGCAGGGTTGCGGATGTCCTACAGAGGTCTTGGATGGCTGCTGGCAGTCGCCAGCCTCGGCGCCTGCGATCGCTCGCCCGAAGCGGTGCCGTCTGCCCCCGCGTCCGCCACCGCCGCGCAAGCGCCACGCAAGACGCCCCTGTCGCCCGATATGGTGTCCGCCGTTTCGGGCAGCAAGGGCAGCGTCGCGGTTGACCTGAAGTTCGCGCTCCTGTCGCGCCCCGAACCGGGCAGGCCACTCGATATCGACCTCGCCGTGATCCCCACCGACGCCGCCGCGACGATTCGCGTCATCATTCAGAACACTGACGGGATCACGATCACGGGCGGGCAGGAAGTGACGATTCAGAAGGGCGCCGAGCCGGGCGTGCCGCTCACTCATCGCTTGACCCTCGTGCCCGCGCGCGACGGCGTCTTCTCCATTTCCGCCGTAGCCCTCATCGATACCGACAGGTCTTCCGTGACCCGTACTTTTGCGATACCGGTCATCGTGGGGGAGGGCGTGACGCCCGGCGAACTCGCGCCGCCCGCCGCCCATTAATGTGAAATCGCGAGGCAGTTCACGGGCCTGATCCCGCCGTCTCCCTATGATTTTCATCATGGAAGGCGACTGACATTATGTCAAATCAGGTCCCCGCGCGTCGGACAGCGGAGCTGGATGCGACGACGACGGTCGTGCGCAGCGGCTCCGTGCCGGGGCCTGCCGTCGACGCGTTCTTGCGCGACGTGCATCCGCAATTGCGCCAGCAGGTGGAACAACTGCGCCGCGGCACGGACCACGAGGTCGACCTGCGTGCGCTCCTCGCGGCGGTCAGCGACTACTACGAACAGGTGGACGAAGAGCGTCGCGGCATCGTGCGCTCGATGCAGTTGATGTCGGACGAGGCGCGCTCCCTCACGCGCGAAATCACCGAGCAGTCGAGCGGGCACCTGCAGCTGATCCTCGACAACATCAAGGACGTCGTGATCACCGTCGACAGTGACGGCGCCATCGAATCCTTCAACCCGACCGGTGAGCGCGTGTTCGGCTTTTCGCAGACCGAGGTGATCGGCCGACGCATCGACCTGCTGTTGCCGGCGCTCGCCGCGCAGCATGCCGGCGTGGTTGCGGGCCTGCGCCGGCTCGCCGCCAGCAGCGAGGATACGCACGTCGACCTCGCCGCCAGCGAGTCGGCGGGGCGGCACAAGGACGGCAGCACGATTCCGGTCGACATGGCCGTGAGCCGCGCGCGCATCAATCGCCGCGAGCTGTTCGTCGTCTGCGTGCGCGACGCCACCGAGCGGCGTGAATCCGAACGCGCACTGCGCGAGAGCGAAGGGCGCTATCGCACGCTCGTCGACCATGCCCCCGAAGTCATCGTGGTCTTCGACGCCGACACGATGCGCTTCATCGACGTCAACCAGAACGCCGAGCGTTTCTTCAAGATGACGCGAACGCAGTTGCTCGAGGCTGGCCCCGAGCAGCTCTCCCCGCCGACGCAGGCCGATGGCCTGCCCTCTGCGGGTCCCGCGCGCGGCAACGTGGACCGTGCGCTCGAGGGCACGCCGCAGATCTTCGAGTGGATCCACCGCGACGCGCTCGGCAACGATATCCCCTGCGAAGTGCGCCTCGTGCGCCTGCCGGATTCGCAGCGGCCGGTCATCCGCGGCAGCATCACCGACATCACCGAGCGCAAGCGCGCGGAGCGGATCTCGGCGGGCGAGCGCGCGGTGCTCGAACGCATCGCCGCGAGTGCGCCGATCGCCACTGCCCTGGAATCGATCGTGGACATGGTCGAGTCGGTCTGCGTGAACCAGTTGTGTTCGGTGAGCGTGCTGGCGCCCGACGGCCGTACGTTCGAGTATCTGATTGCGCCACAGCTGCCCGGAAAATTGCGTGTGGTGCTCGACGGGTCGGTGATCGACATCCGCAACGGCTCCTGCGCCGCGGCCGTGTATCTCGGACGGCAGGTGCTGGTGGCGGATCTCGCCAGCGACCCCTTCTGGCAGTCGCGCCGCGATGCCGCGCTCGAGGGCGGCATACGCGCCACGGCGTCGACGCCGATCAAGGCGGGTTCCGGCAAAGTGCTCGGTGCGCTCGGCATCTATCGGCGCGAGGTCGGGCTGCCCGCGCGCAATGAACTGCAGTTGCTCGAGGATGCGGCCCAGCTTGCGGGCATTGCAATCGAGCGCCGCGCGGCCGATGCCGCCCTGCGTTCGAGCGAAGCGAAGTTTCGCCAGCTCTTCGAGAACGCCATGGAAGGCGTGTATCAGAGCACCCGCGACGGGCGTCTCCTGTCGGTGAACCCGGCTTTCGTGAGGATGCTCGGGTATGCGTCGGCGGAAGAGCTTTACGCCCTGCCGAGCGCGTCGATGTGCTACTGGTTTCCGGCCGACCGTGCCGATTTCGTGCGGCGACTCGACAGCGAGGGCAAGATCCGCAACGCGGAATTCCGTCTGCGCCGACGCGACGGCCAGCAGATCGTGGTGCTCGAGAGCTCGCACGCGATGCATGACGAGGCGGGCCACATCATCGGCTATGAGGGCACGATCGCCGACATCACCGAGCGCAAGCAGGCGGAGCAGGCGATCTTCGCCGAGAAGGAGCGCGCGCAGGTCACGCTGCAGTCGATCGGCGACGCCGTGATCTCGACCGACGCGGCCGGCAACATCGACTACCTGAACCCGGTCGCGGGCGTGCTCACCGGCTGGTCGGTCGATGAAGCCCGCGGGCGTCCCATCGGCGATGTGCTCAGCATCGTCCACGAGACGACGCGCGCGCCGTTCGAGAATCCGCTGCTCGTCGCGCTGCGCACCGGCGAGCAGGTGGGCCCGGGCGAACAGAGCGTGCTCACGAGCCGTAGCGGTCAGACGCTGGCGATCCAGGATTCGGCCTCGCCGATTCGCGATCGCGTCGGCAAGATCATCGGGGCCGTGATCGTCTTCCACGACGTCACGAAGGAACGCCGGCTGAAGCGCGCGCTCGCCTATCAGGCGAGCCACGACGCGCTCACCGGGCTCATCAACCGCCGCGAATTCGACAACCGGCTCCACGAAGCCGTGCAAGCCGCGCGGCGCGACGGCGCGCGCTATGCGCTGCTTTATGTCGACCTCGACCAGTTCAAGCTCGTCAACGACACCTGCGGGCATCCGGCCGGCGACCGCCTGATCCGCGACATCACCGGACTGCTGCAGACGCGCGTGCGCGCCTCGGACACCATCGCGCGGCTGGGCGGCGACGAATTCGGCGTGCTGCTCGAGAATTGCGCGCTCGAACAGGCCAGCCTGATTGCCGAGAACGTACGCCAGGCCGTGCGCGATTACCGCTTCGTATGGGGCTCGGCGAGTCTGTCGGTCGGTGCGAGCATCGGGGTCGTCGAGATCGGTGCCGAAACGGAAAGCGCGGCCAGCGTGCTCTCCGCCGCGGATATCGCCTGCTATTCCGCGAAGGACCACGGGCGCAACCGCATCCATCTCTACGACGGCGGCGGCACGGCGACGCGCCATCGTGAAATGCACTGGGTGGCACAGGTGACGCGGGCGGTGGACGAGGGACGGCTCGAGCTGTGCTTCCAGACCATTCGCGCGATCGGGGTGCCGCGCGTCTCGCAACCGTTCTCGGAGCTCACCGTGCGGCTGCGCGACGACACCGGTGCGATCGTGCCGCCGAACGAGTTCATTCCCGCCGCCGAGCGCTACAACGTGATGAGCATGATCGACCGCTGGGTCGTGCAACGCACTATTGAACTGCTGCGGGAGCATCGCCACGCCACGCCGCTCTTTGCGGTCAACCTCTCGGGTACCTCCCTCAACGATCAGGGTTTCCTCGAGTTCGTGCTCGGCCGCATCGACACCGACGACATCGCGCGCGGCCTGTGCTTCGAGATCACCGAGACTGCAGCCGTGGCGAACCTGCAGAACGCGACCTATTTCATGCAGGAACTGCGTGCCCGCGGCTGCCGCTTCTCGCTCGATGACTTCGGCAGCGGCCTCTCGTCGTTCCGGTATCTCAAGACGCTGCCGGTTGATTTCCTGAAGATCGACGGCGAGTTCATCGCCAACGTGGCGCAGGACACGGTCGACCGCAGCATGGTGGAGGCGATCAGCCAGGTCGGGCGCACGCTCGGCATTGCGACGGTCGCCGAGCGCGTCGAGACCGCAGAGGTGCTCGTCGAACTCGAGAAGATCGGCATCGACTTTGCGCAGGGCTTCTATCTCTCGAGGCCGCTGCCGATTGCGGAGATTGGCGCGGCGCTCGTCGCGCCTGCCCAGTAGCGCATTCCGCTCGAGTTGCCGGGTGAAGAGGCCATCCTGCGCAAGGAAGGCGCCCGGTTGGTGCTCGAACCCGCACCCCCAGGTTCGCTGTTGAAGCGCCTCGCGACCCTCGAGCCGCTCGAGGAGGAGTGGCCGGAGTGCGCCGACCTGCTCAGGGTGTCGTTGCGCGACAGATAGGGATTGAAACGGTCCCCGCTACCTTCTGCGCGACCACGCGCGTGGCAGGTGCCAGTCGAAGCGGATCGCGAGCATGCGCAGCACGAAGCAGAGGATCGCGCCGGCGAGGGCGCTCAAGCTCGACGACCATTGCAACGCGTCGCCCGCGACCACCACTGCGGCACCCGCCAGCGCCGCGACCGCGTAAAGATCGGAGCGCAGCACTGCGGGTACTTCCGCGAGCAGGATGTCGCGCAGCATTCCGCCGCCGATGCCTGTGAGCATGCCGAGGAGTGCCGCCATCAGCGGATGCAGTCCGAAGTCGAGTGATTTCTCGGCGCCCGCGACCGCAAAGAGCGCGAGGCCGGCGGCGTCGAACATGCGCACCGGCGTGCGCAGCCGTTCGATCGTCGGGTACCAGAGGAAAGTGATGATGCCCGCGAGCATGGCCGCGGCGAAGTAACGCCAGTCCTGGAGCGCGGCGGGTGGCACGGCGCCGATCAGCAGGTCGCGCGCGACACCCCCGGCGCTGGCGGTCACGAGCGACAGCACGAGCACGCCGAAGATGTCGAGCCTTCGGCGCACCCCGGCCGTGGCGCCGGCGAGCGCGAACACGAAGGTGCCGACGAGATCAAGGACGAGGAGGGTGGTCACGTCTCGTCGTGCGCGGAAGGAGCGGCCGCGGCGCGCGCGGCGGCGTCCGCGCGTTGCTCGCGACGCACGGTCAGCACGACGCTCAGCATTGCAGCGCCGACGAGCGCGATCATCGCGGCCATGATGACGACGAGCCCGCCCGCGAGGCGCCAGCCTTCGTAGAGCCCGAAAGCGAGCCCGATGGGAGTCGTGACGAGGAGCAGGGGTTTGGCGATGCGCATGCTCGTGGTCCGGGAGATCAGGTTGGCATGATATAGAATCCTTCGATGACCGAGCTTGTATTCCCCGCCGCGCCGCACACCACCGTGGCGGTTGCGCAGCGTGATGCCGTGTTTCCGGTGCGCCGCATTTATTGCGTCGGCCGCAACTATGTGGCGCACGCGCGCGAGATGGGGGCCGACACACGCGAGCCGCCGTTTTTTTTCCAGAAGCCGGCCGACGCGATCGTTGCTAGCGGCAGCACGATTGCCTGGCCGTCCGTGACGCGCAATCTGCACCACGAGGTCGAACTCGTGCTTGCGATCGGGCGGCCGGGATTCGGGATTGCTGCGCAGGATGCGCGCCGACACGTCTTTGGCGTGGCGGTCGGTATCGATCTCACGCGGCGCGATCTGCAGGAAGCGGCGAAGAAATCCCGTCAGCCGTGGGAGTCGGGCAAATCATTCGACGCCTCCGCACCGATCGGCGCGATCCACCCGCTCGAGGACGCCGAGCCGCTGCCGGAGAAGGGGCGCATCACCCTCAGCGTGAACGGCGTGGTCCGCCAGGACGGCGATCTCGCGGAGATGATCTGGGGGTGCGACGAGATCGTTGCCCAGCTCTCGCGCCAATTCCAGCTCGAAGCGGGCGACCTGATCTTCACCGGGACGCCCGCCGGAGTCGGCGCCTTGCAGCCGGGCGATCGCGTGATCGGCCAGATTGCCGATCTCCCACCGGTTGCCATCGTGGTCTCCGGCGCCCAGTCGTAATTGACAATCATTCTCATTTGCATCAGGATGGCCTCCCAGAGGGCCATCGATCCATGTTTGTCTGCGTCTGCAACGCCGTCTCCGATCGTCAGATCCGCGCCGCCGTGGACTTGGGAGCCGGGTCTCTCGCCGAAGTGCAATGCCGCCTGCCGGTGGCGAACTGTTGCGGGCATTGCGAAGATACCGCCCGTCAGGTCGTCGATGAGCACCTCGGACATCGCGCGCAGCGCCAGTCCGGCTGATCGGTCGATTCGTAAAGCGGAGGCACGGCCATGAAGGGCGACGCAACGATCATCCGGCATCTCAATGTCGCGCTGAAGAACGAGCTGACCTCGATCAACCAGTACTTCGTGCACGCCCGCATGTTCGGCAACTGGGGGCTGAAGCGCCTCGAGCAGCACGAGCGGGAAGAGTCCATCGACGAGATGAAGCATGCGGATCGCCTGATCCAGCGTATCCTGTTTCTCGAGGGGCTGCCGAACCTGCAGGACCTCGGCAAGTTGCTGATCGGCGAAGATGTGAAGGAGTGCCTCGAGTGCGATCTCAAGCTCGAGATCGCCGCGCGCGCCGATTTCAAGACCGCGATCGCCGATTGCGAAAAGGCGGCTGACTACGTCTCGCGCGAGATTTTCGAGCGCATCCTCGAGTCGGAGGAAGAGCACATCGATTTTCTCGAGACGCAGCTCGATCTCATCCGCCGCGTCGGCCTCGAGAACTACTGCCAGTCGCAGATGGGCGAGGGCGCGGCCGCGTCATAGCAGCAGCTTCGATGCGCGTACTGGGCGTCGATTCGATCAAGCGTCAAGCGCGCTGATCGCGTAGGCGACGCCGAAGCCGAGCGTCGTCAGCAGGCCTGCGGTGCGGCCATTCATCGCGAACGCCTGGGGCATCATCGAGTCCGCGATCATCGTGAGGAGTGCGCCGGCCGCAAGGGCCTGCACACCCGCGACGAGTTCGTCAGGCGCGGTTCTCAGCAGCGCGTAACCCGCGAGCGACGCAAGTCCTGCGACCACAGCGACTGCGAGCCACATGCCGAAGAGACGCCCCGCACGCCAGCCCGAGGTGCGCAGACCGGTTGTCGAGGCGATGGCCTCAGGCAGGTTCGACAGGAAGACGGCCGCGACCATCGCGACGCTGACCCCGTCGTTTGAAACGAGTCCGACGCCGATGACCACCGATTCGGGTATGCCGTCGAGTACCGTGCCGAGCAGGATCGCAGCGCCGCTCGAATCCTCGCCCTGTGGGTGCGCGCGGCCGCGATTCTTGCCTCCGGCGCGATCGATCAGCGTGTCGCCCCCGAAAAAGGTGAATGCGCCGAGCAGCATGCCGAGGGCGATGACCCAGTCGCCGTCGGTCGTGGCGCTCGCTTTCTCAACGAGTTCGAAGGATACGGCGCTCACGAGCACGCCCGCGCCGAAGGCCGTGATTGCGCCAACTGAGCGTCGACTGATCGGCAGTGCGCAGGCGAGCAGTGCGCCGAGGAGCAGCGCACAGCCGCTGAAGAAGCCCCATCCGAATGCGGCGCCCATCGGTCGGAGTATGCGGCAGCGACGCACTTTCGCGCATCGGTTATGCTGGCCGGAGCCTCGTACCGGAGAAGAATAATGGGGATTCCGTTCGCCGCTTTGGCTCTGGCCGCAGTGACTGCAGCGGCATCGAACCCAGTGCTCGCGCAGACGACGCCCGACCAAGCGCCCTATCAGGTGAAGGCGCGCGAGGTGTACGCGCGGATCATCGGCTTTCGCACAGCCGCGGGCGAGCACCAGACTGCGGCAATGGCGACTTGGCTCGGTGACGTCCTGAAGGCGGGCGGCGTACCGGCGCAAGACATCGCCACGGTGCAGGCGGGCGGGGCGACCGCCATGGTCGTGCGGCTCGCGGGCAGCACGCCCGCGCGGCCGATCCTCTTCTCGGCGCACATGGATGTGGTCGATGCGCGGCCTGCCGACTGGCAGCGTGATCCGTTCACGTTGATCGAGGAGGGCGGCTACTTCTTCGGGCGCGGCACGACGGACAACAAGGCGGGCGTCACGGCGCTCGTCTCGACGATCCTGCGCTTCAAGGCGGAGCAGCTGCGTCCTGCGCGCGGGCTCGTGTTCGCCTTCGTGGGTGATGAAGAAACCGGCATGGTGACGACCGCCGCCATCGCGGCGCATCCGTGGGCCCGCGAGGCCGAGTTCGCGATCAACACCGATGCGGGCGGCGGCGTGCTCGACGATAAAACGGGCAAGCCGCTCATCTATCTCGTGCAAGGCGCGGAGAAGACCTTCGCGACTTTCGACCTGACGGTCACCAATCCTGGCGGTCATAGTTCGCGCCCGCGCGCGGACAACGCGATCTACCAGCTCGCGCATGCACTCGACCGGATTGCGGCGCATCGCTTTCCGGTCATGTCGAACGAGTTGACGCGCGCCTACCTCGGCGCGATGGGGCAGGCGCAGTCGGACCCGGTCGGCGAGGCGCTGCGGCGTTTTGCCGCCAATCCCGCCGACACCGCGGCGGCCGACACGCTCGCGGATTCACCCGAGTACGTCGGCACGACGCGCACGACCTGCGTCGCGACGATGCTGGAGGCAGGTCACGCGGAGAATGCGCTGCCACAGAAGGCGACGGCCGCGATCAACTGCCGCATCTTTCCGGGGGTTACGGTCGATTCAGTGCGCGAGGAGCTCTCTCGCACGATCGATGACCCCGAGGTCCGCTTGGCCGTACGCGGCTCGCCGCAGGCGAGTCCGGTGTCCGAGATGCGCCCCGACGTCATGGCCGCGATCACGCGCGCAGTGCACGCCGATCGTCCGGGTGTTGCCGTCGTCCCGTATCTCGAGTCGGG
>DAORVK010000040.1:0-4139 GCA_035433705.1 Steroidobacteraceae bacterium | reverse complement strand
CATCCGCAGGCCGCGCGCGCTCGCCCGCGCATCGAACACCGCAGCCGCAGATTCGGCGACGATGTCCATGTGCGCCTGCGTGTAGACCCTGCGGGGAATCGTCAGGCGCACCAGCTCGAGGGCGGGATGGTGGCTCTCGCCGGTTTCCTTCGAGCGACCGGCCGAGACGATGCCGCGCTCCATCGCGCGCACACCGGAATCCTCAAAGAGATACGCCGCCAGCGCCTGGGCGGGGAACTCGTCCTGCGACAGGTGCGGGTAGAAGGCTTTCGCGTCGAGGTACACGGCGTGCCCGCCGATCGGCCGCACGATGGGCACGCCCATGTCGATGAGTTTCTGGCCGAGGTATTCGACCTGGCCGATGCGCGCCTTGATGTGCTCGTCATCGACCGATTCCACGATGCCTCGCGCCATGGCTTCCATGTCGCGGCCGGCCATGCCCCCGTAGGTATGCAGGCCTTCGTAGACCACGACGAGGTTGCTTGCCTCCTCGTAGAGCTGCGCGTCGTTGAGGGCGAGCCAGCCGCCGGTGTTGACGAGCGCATCCTTCTTGCCGCTCATCGTGCAGGCGTCGGAGTATGAGCACTGCTCGCGCAGGATGTCGGCGACCTTGCGGTCGTGGTGGCCCGCTTCGCGCTGCTGGATGAAGTACGCGTTCTCGACCGCGCGCGTCGCATCGAGCACGAGGCGGATGCCGTGGCGCTGCGTGAGTTCGCGCACCGCGCGCAGATTCGCCATCGATACGGGCTGGCCGCCCGCCATGTTGACGGTGAGCGCGACACAGACGTACGGGATGCGCTGCGCGCCGACTTTGTCGATCAGCGCCTCGAGCGCGCCGAGGTCGACATTGCCCTTGAAGGGGTGCTCGTTGGCAGGATCGTGCGCCTCGGGAATCACGACGTCGATGAAGGTGCCGCCGGCGAGTTCCTGGTGCGCCCGGGTGGTGGTGAAGTACATGTTGCCGGGCACGAAATCACCGGACTTGATGAGGATCTTCGAGAGGAGGTTTTCGGCGCCGCGCCCCTGATGTGTGGGGACGACGAAGCGGTAGCCGTAGTACTTCTGCACAGCCTCCTCGAGGTTGTAGAAGTTGCGGCTGCCGGCGTAGGCCTCATCGCCCAGCATCATGCCGGCCCACTGCCAGTCGCTCATGGCGCTGGTGCCGCTGTCGGTGAGGAGATCGATGTAGACGTCCCCGGACTTCAGCAGGAAGGTGTTGTAGCCCGCCAGCGCAATGGCGCGCGCGCGTTCGGATGATGACGTCATCCTGAGCGGCTCGACGACCTTGACCTTCCAGGGCTCTGCCCAGGAGCGGCGGGCAGGGCGGGGGTGAACGGTGTGCGTCATGAAACCATTCCTCGTGCGGCTGCGGGCAAGGCTAGGCTGGGAAGAGGTGTCGAAGAAAGCGTATGATTGTGGCAATCATCATCAAAAATATAGAACGTCATGCGACTCAACCTCGACGCCGTGGAAGCTCTGGACGCCGTCATTCGCTTCGGCGGCTTCGCACACGCCGCGGAGCAGCTGCACAAGGTACAGTCGGCCGTCAGTTATCAGGTGCGAAAGCTCGAACAGCAGCTCGGCATCACGCTGCTGGATCGTGAGGGTTACCGCGTGCGCCTCACGGCTGCAGGCGAAGCCGTGCTGGCAGAAGGGCGCAGGCTGCTCGCGCAGGCGCGTCAGGTCGAATCCCTCGCGCGCCAGTTCGCGCAGGGCTGGGAGCCGCGCTTGCTCGTCATCGTCGACGGCATCCTGCCCGTGGCGCCGACGCTCGCGGCGTTCAAGCAACTTTCCGACGAGGGGGCGCCGACCCGTTGCCAGCTGAAGATCGAGTTCCAGCGCGGTGTGCAGTTCTGCTTCGAGCGCGACAGTGCGGATCTCATGGTCGTGAAGGATTACGAGGCGAAGCCGTATCTGTCCGCCGAGGAGCTGCCCGAAGTCGCGTGCGTCCTCTGCGCGCGGCGCGACCACCCGCTTGCGGCGCTGAAGTCAGTGCAGCCCGGGGATCTGCAGGATCACGTCGAGCTGTCCGTGCAGGACACGATCGGTGGCGAGGACGACCCGCACAGCTTCGGCGGCGAGCGTGTGTTCTACCTGTCGGGCTTCGACGCCAAGATGCAGGCACTTCTCATGGGCGCAGGCTTCGGCTGGATGCCCCTCGGGATGATCCGCGCGGAACTGCGCACCGGCCGCCTGCGTGAGCTGCGCTACGCCGGCGGCTCCCGCTATCGGTTCACGCCGCGACTCGTGCACCGGCTGGATTCCCCGCCGGGGCGGGCGGGGCGGCGGCTTGCACAGTTGCTACGCGCGGCATCGGGAGCGCGAGGGGCGGGGCGTCGTGCCCGGCTGGGCGGGTGATCTTTCCCGCCGAGCGAATGAAGGCCATGCGCGAACTGCGCCTGGTTGTACCCGATGCACGCGCCAGGGCGGTCCGCAGACGCGTCGCGAAGCAGGTCGCAGGCCTGGGCCGATCGCGCGAGTAGGGCGTCTGGCCGGACATCTTGACGACAAAGACATCGCCCGCCTCAATATCGCCTTGGCATTCGTCATGGGATTGGCGGACTGATTTGAGGCTGATTCCCAATGGGTATGTACGACGAAATCCAGTGTGATGCGCCTTTACCTGATGGTTACGAAGGTTCCAGGACAAGGTTTCAGACCAAGTCCATTCCGGATCCTGGGCTGCAACGCTACAAGATCACCAGCTCCGGAAGGCTGGTTGATCCTCTTGGGTATGATCTCGAGCCAGACGGCTACATTACCTTTTCTACCAGTGACCCGGATTCGACATGGCGTGAGTACCGTGCGCGCTTCTTGTCTGGCCAGCTGGATGAAATCGTACGAGTGAGCAAAGAGCGTGACGACAGGGTTCGGTATGGTCTGGCTTCGTATCGCTGGTTCAACACCCCTTCGTTTCTTTTTGGCGATGACCCTGAAGAGTCCAAGCCGGGCCTGCTACGAGAGCGTTGATCGCGTCTTCAACCGGCTATTCTCAGTCGCATGGAGGAGGGAGCCGAGGACATCACATTGCTCCAGGCGCAACTGGCCGCGCAAACTCAAGCGGCCCGCACGTCGCGGATATGCGCATTCACGGTTGTCTGACACGTGAGGTGATTTGCGGACCGAGGCGCGTGAAGTGCTTCAAACTCCACGTGTATATGAATTGTGCCTTCGCCTTCAGCGCGCAGTGCGCAACAATCGCATCATACGTCGTGCCGCCGGAGATGCCGGCTGTCGCGGCATCCCGTAGCACGTTGAAGTATTCCTGCTCATTGAGCGTGAGCATGGTGAGGCGCTCGCGGACATCGCGCAGGAACAGTAGCGCCTCATCAGGGCTTGCCCGATCTTTGCCGGGCATTCCGGTTACCACGGAATAGACCTCCGCCAGGCAGTGCGCCGCCGTGCAAGCAGTGGATTTTTTCTGCTGCAAGAACAGTTCGAAGCTCGGTTCATGATGCTCATGTTCACCATAGAACGTGGCAACGAGCACTGAAGTATCCAGGAAAGCCTTCATTCCCTTGAACCGCGAACCTGGCGGTCTCGCGCCTGGCGCAGACTTCCCAGTGCCCGATCCGTCTCTGCCGACAAGAGCTTCTTGCCGCCACGAAACACCCAAATTCCGTGCTCCTTGCGCAACGCAGATGCCGATCGCACGGGGCGAAGTGTCACGCGTTCGCCATCGGATTCCAGGGCGAGCGAATCGCCAGGGGCAAGCCGCAGCTCATCACGCAGGGTCTTGGGAATGACCACGCGACCGGCCTTGTCGAGAGTCACTTTGGCATTCATAAATGGCAGAATGGAATGGGAGAGCCCATTTGTAAAATGCCATTCTGTTGGTCGTCCACCATGCATCCAACGGTCGCAGCGTCGATGACGGATCTCAGTGCGAGAATTCGCAGCAAGACCGCAGAAATGCGCTGATACATTACTTTGACATTGCTGAATAACATATTGAATATGAATAGAACAATCAGCGTTGCGCTCATGATGGACTGGACCGACGCGCGCCAAATCGGTTGTTGCATCAATAGCTTGGCGTCGCCGGAAAAGGCTTGTCTCCTTTACATCTCCTCAGACGTTCGCCGCCAAAATTCACCAGGCCGGACAATCGGAATGTCCTGAATGGTGTGCATGTCGGG
>DAORVK010000039.1:0-27012 GCA_035433705.1 Steroidobacteraceae bacterium | reverse complement strand
AGCGCGCGATTGCGATGCGGAAAGCGCCCGAAGCGCTGGATGATCCCGAAGTGTTGTCGCGCGTAATCGAGATAGCCATCGAAGAGCGGCCGCCAGGGATCAGGTGCCGACTGCTGCAGCATCGTGAAGAGGCGCATGGATTCGTGCTGCTCGGCAAGTGACTCGCTGTGCTCGAACGGCAGGACCAGGAATGCCCGCTGCACACGTTCCAGGCGCTGGAGGAAGCCAGCCGCGACGGCCTCGCGCGCGAGGGTGAGTGCGAGCGAATCGCCCGCGAAGGCGCGCGCAGTGCCCCGCCAGACATTGCGCGGGAACTGATCGAGCAGCAGCGTCAGCGCCAGTGCCGTGCGCGGCGCGGCCGACCACGCCGCGAGCTCGCCACGCAGCGCCGCTTCCATGCCCGGCAAATAGCGCTCGCCGATCGCGGCATCGACCGCTGCCGAACCGCGGAACCAGAAGGCTTCGCGCGCTTTCGCCTCGGTGGGCCCGCAGCACGAATCGGCGAACCAGAACGCGAGAATGTCGCCAGCGTCTGCTTGCATCGGGAACAGCAATAGCAATATGGGCCGCTTTCGGCAAGCAAGCGTGCGCATTGCGCAGCAAGCAGCGGGTGGCTGGAGTACGCGACCGCGAGCCCGCGGCCCGCAGTCACCGGCGGGCACTACGAAAGGGAGCGCGGGCCCGGTACATTTACGGTGTACCGGTCGACGCGGAACTGGAGAAATGCGCGATGACGAAGATCGAGTTTGAAGACGGCGCCGTGAGTATCGATGCGACTGTCATCGCGGCAGGCCTCGGGATCGATCCGGCGTTGGTGCAATGGCACATGCGCAATGGCCGCATCACGAGCCTCTGTGAGCGGGGTACCGATGAAGACGCCGGCCGTCACCGGCTGACCTTCAGGTTCCGGGACCGGAGTTTCCGGGTGACCGCCGATGAGACCGGCAAGATCATCGGGCAGGAGACCGTCGGGCGCGGGCCGCGTCGGGTGCCTTGAAGGGCCTTATGGCGCAAGCGGGCCGATTTCGTAGCGCTGGCCGGCCACCCTCACTTCGTCGCCAACGCGCGCACCCAGCAGCGCCTCGGCGGCCGGTGACGCCCAGCTGACAAGCCCGCGAGCGGGATCAGCCTCGTCCTCGCCGACGATGCGCAGGACGCGAGTCGCGCCCGCCGCGTCGTGCAGGGTCACTGCGACACCGAAACGCACGACCTCCGGATCGGGCGCCGGCGTGACCAGTCGCGCGCTCGCCTTGCGCTGCGTCCAGTACCGCAGGTCACGCTCGATCGTGGAGAGCGCCGCAGCATCCTGAGCAGCCGCGCCGTCGCGCGCTGCTTTGCGCGCCGCTCTGCGCGCGGCCTCGAGCGCACGCACCCGCTCTTCGATCTGCGCAAGGCCGTTTGCCGTCACGAAGTTCGGATGCAGGCTCACCGCGCGCTCAGGCAGCACGGCCTCGCCATCACCTTCCTTCACGAACGCGCGACTCAAGGTTTGCCGGCCTCCCCCGCAAGACGCTCGGCGAGCCGCGCACGACCTGTTGCACGCGCGTGCTGGATCAGCACCTGCAAGTCCGCCGGGCTCGCCATCGCTGGACCTGGCGCCACGCGTCTTGCGGCCTCGAAGAACTCGAGTGCCAGCGCAAACTTGCGCACGGCGACAAGCCGCGCGATCACGAGCCGCGCGACGAGTGCGTAGGCACCCGGGTCGTTCCAGTTCGCCGCGCGCGCCAGGAACGCGCGCGCGTCGGCCTCGAGCTGCGCGCCGCCCGCTGCATCGAGCCAGCGGCGCAGCGGCTCGACGACGCGCTGCGACTCATGAATGCGCGCCGGGACGTAGGCATCGTCGAGCATGTGCTCGCGACGTCGTACGCGTTCGCGCTCCTCGCGCTCCGCCGCGCGTTCGGGGCTCACCTGCGGCTCGTGGCCAAGCGCTTCCCGTCGTTCGTATATTGCCCCACCGACGAGGCTGAAGAGCGACAACAGGAGCCATTGCGCGGCGGCGGTCTTCACGACGCCCCAGACCGGCAGGTGCTCGAGTCCACAGATCGCGGCCGCGAACGCGATCGTCGCTGCAAGCAACACGAGGTACGCACTGCCGAGCCCGCGCATGACGCGCGCCAGCGTCAGCGGATTCAGCGCCTCGATCGCGCTACCCGTCACGCCAAGCACTGCGGCTGTGGCGGGCAGCAGCACGAGAAACGCCGCACCGAGGGCGTATCCCGGTACACCGCCAATCCACCACGCGAGACCAAAGCCCGCGCCACAGATCGCAAGCTGCATCAGCGGGCGCTGTTCGACCGGGTTCACCATCTCTGCGGACAGCACCGGCGGCTCGACGACACCTTCGGAGGATAGATCGAGCAGCACATAGGCGTACTTGAAGAGCCAGGAGAGCACGATGACCTTGAGTGGCAGACCGGGCAGGCCCGCGAGGGACGCGATCGACAGGAGCAGCGTCAGTGTCGCGATGAGCAGCAGCGCGGTGGGTTGCGCGGGGCGCAGGGCATGACGCAGCAGGGCCACCCGATCATTGTGGCGCCTCCCGCAGCCTGCCCGTCAACGGACACGCACGCGCAGCCGGATCGTGAAGGCGGGCTGGCTGGCGCCGCTGGCCGCATTCATCGTGCCCGTCGGTGCAATGCGCACGCCGGTGACCAACGGATCGAAGCCCTGGCCATCCGGCACGGGCGTGTAGTTGTAGGGCGCGCCGCCTCCCGGCTGGTTCGAGTAGCTGACGTCAGTTGCCACATTGAATGCGAGGCCGCTCGCCGGTGTGCCGTCGATGAACTCCACGGGCCCACCGCCACCCGCAGCAACGTAGAGCGCCGAGTTGGCCGGCACGGGATCGGTGATCACGAGCGAGCTGGCATCGACCGCGCCCGGCCCGCTGTTCGTCACGGCAATCGTGTAGCGCACGACTGCGCCCGGAATGCGCTTGGGATTGACGGCGGCGTTCACCGGGTCCGACAGCACTTCCGAAACCTTCGCGACCTGGAGCGTCGGCAAGGGTGCGGCGACCATAAAGCCGCCGACGCCGAGGTCCGTGACAGCGCCTTCCGTGCCTTCGGCAGCCGTCACGCGCATCGACCAGCCGCCGGGCGCGGCGGCCCCCGGCAGCGTATAGGCATACTCGTACGTGCGCGTATCGACACCGGAATCGGCGACCTGTGTCATCACCGCGTTCGCGACCTGCGTCGTGCCGTTCGCGTCGATGAGATCGAGTTGCGCGCCCGCAATGTCGAAGCTGCCGAACGGATCGCTGACAACAGCGCGCACGTAGACCGTGCTGCCACTGAAGAAGGATGCCGTGGCCGCGCCGCCGGGATAGGCCGCGTTGTAGCTCGCCACGCTGTCGACGTTGATGACGGTGCTGCTGTTCAGCTCGACACGCGAGGGCGAGCCGTTGCCGAAAGGGTGTACCCGGGTCGTGCTGCCATTACCCCCCTGTGCGACCGTCACCGTGAACGCAGATCCCGCCGGATAGGTCACCGTCGCGGGAACGTTGATCAGAAATGTCCTCAGCGCGCCGTTCGGCGAATTGTTCGGCAGGCCGAAGGTCTGGGTCACGGAATCGATCGTACCGGTCGCGGTGTTCGCGAACGTCACGGTGATCGTGCGATTGTTCCCGCCACCCCCCGTGCGCGACATCCAGATCTGCGCAGAAATGCCGCCCGCCGGCAGCGTCACCGGACGCTGCAGCACCGGTGTCAGGACCCAGGTCACCGAGCTGTTTCTGCCGAACGCGACGAGCGACTCGCCCGCGATCGCAGGCACACGCGACAGCGGCGTCCCGGCGGTGCCGCGCAGATAGAGCGGCTTCGTGCCGCCAGACGGAATCTGCGATGGGGATACGATCACCTGCGGCGCGTCGGGGCTGGCGCCGATGCCGAACAGGTTCGCGATCGTCGCCGTGTTGTCGATCGGCGTACCGGGTGAAGTGCCGCCCGGAATCACGACATCGAATACGATCGTCGCCGTGCCGTTTGCGGGCACGTTGATGCCTGATACGTCGAGCTGCGTGGGCGTGGAGCTGTCGGTCGCGCCCGGCGGAATGCCGACGACGGCAAGCGAGGTCGTATTGGCGGGCAGCGGATCGGTGACGGACACGGCGGGGGCCGCGACAGCGGCCGTTTCGCGCAGCGTGATCGTGTAGCGCAGCGTATCGCCCGCATCGGCCTCGCCACCATTCAGGTCGGTCACCGTCTTGGTCGAGGTCGACAGATCCGACCCGACCACGGTGGTCGGATCGGTGGCGGTATTGTTGGCGGGAGTCAGGTCGACGCTCGCACTCGACACCTGTGCGGTGTTGGCGACCGACGGGATCGCCGCGGCGCCGACTGTCACAGTGAGGGTGATGTCGGGCAATGACTGCCCAGGGTCGAGGAACGGCGGATGCGTGCAGGTGACATCCTGTCCGGCCGCCGTGCAGCTCCAGCCCGTGCCCGTACCCGATACGAAGCTGAGTCCTGCCGGCAGCGTGTCGGTCACCGTCACGACATTGTCTTCGCGCTGCTGGCCCGCCGCGTTCGCGACGCGCAGCGTGTACACGCCGTTCGCCCCGGAAGAGAAGTTGCCGGCATGGGACTTCGTGATGGAGAGATCCACGGTCGGCTCACTCGTCGCCGACACGATCTGCGCGAGCAGCAGCACGAGATCGCCACCGGCCGCAAAGCGGGTGGTGGCCGAGGTCTGCCCCGGCGACAGCAGCGCCGTAATATCGAAAGTATCGACGTCCAGGCCATAGCTGGCGGCGTTGCCGATGGAATTGACCGTGCCATCGTAGGGCTGCACCAGCGGATTGCTGCCCGGTACATTGATCCCATCGTCGAGTGCCGTGCCGTTGAAGCGCAGCTCTTCCGATACTCCGTTGAGCGGTGTGGAGTTGTCCGGATCACCTTCCAGGGCGACGACCGCAATACGACCATCGATGCCGGTGGCCGGAACGCGAAAGCCGTCTGGTGCGAGATTCAACGCACTGCCGCGAAAGGGCTCGAGGCCGTCGAAGACATTGATCGCGCGCAAACGCTCGGACGGCGAACCGTAAATCACGACGAGTGACCAGCCCGCCGCCACGGCGGAGCTGCCGCAGTGGGGCGTACCGGTGTTCACCGTGAGACCGGTGAACGTGAAGCTGCCGTTGCCGCTCACGCGGCTCGTCACGTCCGCGAATGCACCGAAATAGGGAAAATTGGTGCCGCCGTTGTTGAAGTTTGCAGTGAAGGTCCGGCTGGCAATCACGCCGCTGCCGTTCAACACCACATTCGAGTCGATGGCGCTGCCCGAACCGCCCCAGTAGAGGTACGCGGCGACGACCGACGCCCCTCCGGGGATGCCGGTCAGTGGCGCCGTACTCGAGCCCGTCACTGCACAGGCGTTGCCATTGTTGTCCTGCGAACGCAGCGTGGCGCCGGTCGCCACGAAATTGATGTTGCCCGTGAGCCGCGTGTACCGGCTGATCGGCGTCTGCTGGGCGTGCACGACCCCGCCTCCGAAGACGAGGGCAATGAAGATCAGCAGCAACCGGCGCAGCCGCATCGGGGAATCCTGCCCTCCCTGGCGTGGCAGTGGAGCATACGTCGCAGGCGTTGCCCGGTGTGCGGGCAAAAGGTGACGGGATCGGCATTCCGTGCCGCCTGTGCCCGCATTCTCATGTAACTTAAGAAGCCTGTCACATTCGCGCCGCGCAGTCGCCGCAAGAATGGCGAACATCTGCCATGGAAGGCACGAACACAATGTATCGGCCGGTTCAGCCACAAACTTTAGGGGATATCCCATGAATGTCTCGACGAAGGCGTTTTCCGTCACCGTGTTCGCCCTCCTGCCGGCGGGCCTTGCACTCGCGCAGGAGAAGGGCTGCATCGAACTGAAGACCACCGCGCAGACCGAGCAGACGGTGGTCGGCCCCGACGGCCAGCGCGCAACGACGCTCGTGCCCGCCGCCAAGGTCGTGCCCGGCACGGACGTGATCTGGACCGTGACCGCGACCAACGTGTGCGGCAAGCCCGCCGGCGACGTTGCGATCGACAGCCCGGTGCCGGAGCACATGGTGTACCTCGGGCAGGGCGCAGTCGCCGCGACGTTCAGCGTCAGCTACTCGATCGATGGCAGGCGCTACGCCGGTCCCGACGCGCTCACCGTGCGCGAGGCCGACGGCTCGACCCGCACCGCGCGCGCCGACGAGTACCGCCATGTCCGCTACGCGATGCAGAGCGCACTCGCCCCGGGACAGACCGTCTCGGCGAGTTACCGCACGCGCGTGCAGTAACCACCCGTTTTCGTCTTCGATTCCGTTTTGTTGCACAGGAGGAGTATCGCAATGTTGATCCAACCAGCAAACCTGCGGCGGGTCCTGCTCGCTGCCGCCACCGTCGCCGCCGGCGCGTGGCAAACCGCGGGGGCCGTCGGCACCGCGGCCAACACGTCGATCGCAAACCAGGCAACGGTGAGTTACAGCGTCGGCGGCAACGCACAGACGCCGATCCCAAGCTCGCCCACCGGCAACTCGACACCCGGAGGAGGCGCGCCGACGAGCTTCGTCGTCGACAACCGCATCGACCTCACGGTGACCGAGCTGTCGGGCACCAATACCCCGGTGACACCCGGGCAGCTGAACCAGGTGACGGCCTTCACCGTGACGAACACGGGTAACGGCCCGCAGGGCTATCAGCTCACGCCGACCAACCTCGCAGGCGGCGCGGTGTTCGGCAACACTGACAACACCGATGTCGCGAACCTGCGGGTCTTCGTCGACAGCAACGGCAACAGCACCTACGACGCGGGCGTCGATACGGCCACGGCCATCGACACCCTCGCCGCCGATGCGGGCGTGGTCGTCTTCATCGTGTCCGATGTTCCGGTGACCGCCACGAACGGCCAGTTCGCGAACGTGCAGCTTGCTGCGCGCGCGGCGGTGCCGGGCACGGCAGGCGCGACACTCGCCGCGGAAACGGCGGGCGCCGACACGCCGGGCGCGGTCGACACGGTGTTTGGCGATGCCGCGCGCGATGCGACCGAAGTCGCAGCCGACCAGTACGCCATTTCGTCTGCGGCGCTCACCGTCGCGAAGACCTCGGCCGTCGTGCAGGATCCGCACAACGGCGCAACGAACCCGAAGGCGATTCCGGGCGCGTTCGTCGAATACGGTATCGCGATCTCGAACACCGGTGCGGCCCCCGCGACCGGCATCCAGATCACCGATCCGCTGCCGGCCAACACGGCCTTTCGCGCGGGTGCTTACAACGGCGCAGCGAGCGACGTGTCGATCACCGTGGGCGCCGGCCCCGCGAGCTTCTGCGTCGCCGAGGCGGGTGGCGCGGACACGAACGCCGACGGCTGCTACCGCACGGCCACCGATCTCGTCGTGGGCGCCCCGGCGCTGACGACGGTCAACGTGGGTGCGGGCGGCAACGTCACCGTGCGCTTCCAGGTCACCATCAACTGAGGACGAAACGTCCGGAGATGGAGTGATCTTGCGCAGCCTTCGAGGCGATACTCCTGCAACACCCCGGGGCGGGTCGGCGAACGGCCGACCCGCCCCGGCGGCGTTTTGGCGGCGCCTCGCGGCGCACGCTGCAGGGGTGCTCGCCTGCACGCTCGCGCTGTGCGGCGTGCCCCGGGCGCTCGCGCAAACGCCTCCGGGCACCGTCATCCGCAACGTTGCCGAGGTGACTTTCACGGGCGCGAACGGGGGTCCGGGGCGCGTCTTCACGAATCCCGCCGATCTCGTCATCCTGCCACCACCGACCCGGGCGGTGCTCACCCTGCTGCGCGCCGCTGCGCAGGCACCGCAAGGCGTGACCGCACCGACCCAGTGCATCGGCTCGGCAGGGCTCGTCGATCTGCCACCGCCCGTGCTGTCGAACGGCGCGACGGTCGATCCCTCGCAACCCCTGTCTCTGGCGGACACCCCCACCATCCATGGCGGTGAGGCGCTGTTCCTGCGATTGCGGGATCAGGACCAGAACCTCGATGCCACAGTGCTCGACACCGTTGAACTTGAGGTCACGGCCACCGGCGGCGACCGCGAGCGCGTGCGATTGCGCGAGTCGGCTCCGGACAGCGGTGAGTTCGTCGGCTACATCCAGACCCGGGTGGCACCGGCGAGCGCCGGTGACTGCGTGCTGCAGGTCGAACGCGACGCGTCGCTCACGTCCACATACGCCGACAGGAGCGACGCGACTGACACGGCGAGCGCACAGGCGCTCGTGGATCCGTTCGGTCTCGTCTTCGATTCGCGCACGGGCGCGCCAGTCAATGGCGCACGCGTGCGCCTCGTCACCGCAGGCGGCGCGCCGGCACAAGTGGTCGGTGACGACGGTGTCAGCGTTTATCCCGCCGAGATGGTCACAGGCCAGCCGGTCACTGACAGTGGTGGTACCGTATACAACTTCGCGCCCGGTGTGTTCCGCTTCCCGCTCGTGGCGGCGGGCGACTATCGTCTTGAAGTCGTGCCGCCGCTCGGGCATGCGTTTCCCTCGACCGCGACCGAGGCGGAAATCCAGGCACTGCCCGGCGCTCCCTTTGCAATCGGCCCCGCCTCCTACGGCGGCAGCATCGCCGTCACCGGACCCCTGCCCACGAACATCGACGTGCCGCTCGACCCCACCGGCAGCGCGCTCTTCGTGCAGAAGTCGACGACGACCACCATTGCGGCCGCGGGGGACTTCGTGCAGTACACGCTGAGCGTGCGCAACGTCGGCACCGCGGGGGCGTTCACGGGCGTCACGATCGTCGACCAGCTGCCGCGCGGCCTGCGCTTTCGCGCGGGCTCGGCGCGCAACGGCAGCGTGCGCTCGCCCGATCCTGCGATCAGTGCCGACGGCAGCTCGCTGTCGTTCCTGATCGGCACGCTCGATGCCGGCGCCACCGTGACGCTGCGCTACGTCGTCGAGGTTACAGTCGGTGCGCGCGGGCCGCAGCTCGTCAACAGCGCGCAGGCATTGGCGGACAGCGGCGCACGCTCCAACGCCGCGCAGGCCGCTATCCAGCTGCGCGAGGAGCTGTTCCGTGAGCGCGCCATCGTGATGGGCCGCGTGGTCGCAGGTTCGTGCGAGCGCGAGGTGCGCGAGCTCGCCGGCGTCGCCAATGTGCGCGTCTATCTCGAAGACGGGCGCTACGTCATCACCGACGAGGATGGCAAGTATCACTTCGAGGATCTCGTCCCGGGCACACACGTCGTGCAGCTCGACACACTGACGCTGCCCCAGGGCTACGAGCCCGCCGCTTGCGCAGGCAATGCGCGCCACGCAGGTCGCGCAGTCTCGCAGTTCGTCGATGTGCGGGGCGGGGCGCTCTGGCGCGCCGACTTCCGGCTCGCCGCCGGAGCCGCAGCCGCGGTGCTGCCCGGTCGCCCGACACCGGGCACGATCGCGACTGCGCTGCCGCCAAAGCCGCAGGCGCTCTCGTTCGATCGTGCGAAGCTTGCGGGCATGCCGGATTTCACGCTCGAGAAGCTCGCGCCCGGCATCCAGTGGCTGTGGCCGGGCCCTGAGTTCAGCGCACCCATACCGAGCATCAAAGTGGCGATTGCGCACGACCCGCCGGACAGGATCGAGCTCGCATTGAACGGCGTACCCGTCAGCGCACTCAACTTCGATGGTTCAGCCGCCAACAACGCGAAGACCGTCACCGTGAGCCACTGGCGCGGCATCGACCTGCGCGATGGCGAGAACGCGCTCACCGCGATCGTGCGCCGCCCCGACGGCAGTGTCGCGCAGACGCTCAGTCGCACGGTGCACTACGCAGGCGGCGCCGTGCGCGCCGCAGTCGTGAAGGCGCGTTCGCAGCTCACCGCCGATGGACGGACGCACCCCGTGATTGCGCTGCGTCTGAGCGATGCCTACGGCAAACCGGCGCGACGCGGCACGCAGGGCACCTGGCGCGTCGATCCCCCTTATCGCACGTGGTGGGAGGTCGCGTCCGAACGGGAGAACCAGCTCGTCTCGGTCGGCCCGCGCGAGCCGACATTCGAAGTGGGCGACGATGGCATCGCGTTGCTCGAGCTCGAGCCGACCTCGCAGACCGGCACCGCGATCGTGCGCGTGCGGCTGAACGACCGGCAGGCCGAGGAACTGCGGGTGTGGCTCGAACCCGAAGCGCGCGACTGGATCCTCGTCGGCCTCGCTGAAGGATCGATGGCGTATCGCACGATCTCGGGCAACGCCGAGGCAGCCAGCGCTGCCGGTCTCGGGCCGGACTACCGCGAGGACGGCCGCGTCGCGTTTTTCGCCAAGGGCCGCATCAAGGGCGATTTCCTGCTCACGCTCGCCTACGACTCGGCGCGCGATCCGGCGCTCGCCCGCCGCCGGCTCCTCGGCGTGATCGAGCCCGACCGCTACTACACGCTGTACGGCGACGCCGCCGATCCGCGCTACGAGGCGGCGAGCGCCGAGAAGCTCTTCGTGAAGCTCGAGCGGCGGCAGTTCGTCGCGCTGTTCGGCGATTTCACGACCGGGCTCACGGTGACCGAGCTGACCCGCTACAGCCGCTCCCTCACCGGCCTGCGCACCGACTACGCCGGCGAGCGCTTCGGCGTGACGGCCTTCGCGGCCGATTCCTCGCTCGGCTTCGTCAAGGACGAACTCGCGGGCGACGGTACGTCGGGGCTCTATCGCCTCACCCGTCATCCGCTTGTCGTGGGCAGCGACCAATTGCGCATCGAGGTGCGCGACCGCTTCAGGAGCGAGGTCGTGCTCGAAACGCGGCCACTCAGCCGCTTCGCCGATTACAGCATCGACTACGCCGCCGGCACCCTCTTCTTCAAGCAGCCCGTGCCGAGCCGCGACGAGCGCTTCAACCCCGTCTACATCATCGCGGAGTACGAAGTGCCGGGCGACGGCGAGGAACACGTCACCGCGGGCGGGCGGGCGAGCGTCAAGTTCGCCAGCGGTCGTGCCGAGCTGGGCGCGAGCCTGATCGACGAAGGGGCCGTGGACGGCGACAGCCGCGTGTACGGCACGGACCTGCGCTGGAAGATCGGTGCGACAACCGAGCTGCGGGCTGAAGTTGCGCGCAGCGAGTCGGACGACCCCACGCGCGCTGCCGAGGCGTATGCGCACCTCGCCGAGCTGCGCCATGTGACCGAACGGCTCGATGCGCGCGCCTATGTCGGCAAGACCGAGCCCGGCTTCGGCACAGGCCAGCAGCTCTCGACGGAAGTCGGCGTGCGCAAGGCGGGCATCGACGCGCGCCTGCGCTTTGGCGAAACCTGGCAGGGGCTGACCGAGGTTTTCACCGAAGAGACGCTCGCAACGGGCACCGAGCGCAAGCACGGCTCGCTTGAGCTGCGGCGCGAAACGGCGGCCAACCGCATCGGCTTCGGGGTGCGCAAGGTGGAGGATGAGGGCCTCGCGAGCGGCGCGCAGCGCTCCGGGCAGGCGTTCGCCTCCGGCAGCGTCGATCTGTGGAACCAGCGCGTGACGCTGCGCGCCTCGGCAGACGCAGCGCTCGGTGGTGAAAATTCGAGCGTCGACTATCCGAACCGGTATGTGCTGGGCGCCGACTATGCGCTGCGGCCCGACGTGAAGCTCTACACCGAGTATGAACATGCGGACGGCGCGAGCTTCGATGCGGACATGGCCCGGGTCGGCGTGCGCGCGACGCCCTGGCACCGCGCGCAGCTGAATACCGGCGTCAGCCAGCAGGCGACCGAATACGGCCCACGCACCTTCGCGAACTTCGGCCTCACGCAGGGCTGGCAGGTCACGGATCGCCTCGCGCTCGATGCAGGGATCGATCAGAGCAACACGCTGCGTGGGCCGGCACTGGCACCGATCGTGCCCGGCCGCCCGCTTGCCTCTGGCACCCTCACGGACGATTTCTTCGCGAGCTTTCTCGGCGCGCTTTATCGCAGCGAGCTCTGGACCGCGACTTCGCGCATCGAATGGCGCGCCTCCGATCGTGAGGACCGCGCCATCCTGACCGGCGGGCTGTATCGTGAACCCGTGCGCGGCCATGCCTTCGCACTCGGCCTGCATGTGATGTCGAGCGACTTCGCGGCGGGGCCCGATACGACCGCCGCCGACACGCAGTTCGCCTGGGCGTTCCGACCTTCCGGGAGCCGCTGGATCGTGCTCGACCGGCTCGATCTGCGCTTCGAGCGTCAGCGCGACGTCGCAGGCACGGTCGAGGCCGCGCGTGTGATCAACAACGTGAATGCGAACTGGCAGCTGGACGAGCGCACGCAGCTCGGCTTGCAATGGGGCTTGCGCTACGTGTGCAGCAGCTTCGACGGCGAACGCTACGACGGCCTGTCGGACCTCTACGGCTTTGACGTGCGCCGCGATCTCACGGCCCGATTCGATATGGGCCTGCACGGCACGGTGCTCAACTCCTGGGAGTCCTCCGTGCACGACTACGCGGTCGGCGTCGACATCGGCGTCACGGTCGCCCGTAACGTCTGGATCTCGATCGGCTACAACGTGCAGGGCTTCGAAGACGACGACTACGCCGCGAGCCGTTACACCGCGAGCGGGCCCTACATCAAGCTGCGCATGAAGGCCGACCAGGACACGTTCCGGGATCTCGGCAGCGGACTGCTCAGGATGCGCACATCTCGATGAGGCCGCCGCTCTGGCGTGCCCGAAATCCGAAGAGCGGTGCCGTCTGGATCTCGACCGCGCCCGTCGCAAGCTGCACGCGCCAGGACCAGGCGATCACGTCGATGCGATCGCAGTCGCCTGCGACCGACGCGCGCGTGAGCGTCGCAAGATCGAGCGTGTGCTCGATGGTCGTCGCCGTCGTGCGCGTGGCGCGCTCGAGCACGACGTTGCCGAAATTGTTGTAGGTGGTGAACTGCCACTGGTAGGCGGCGAATGCGCCCACCGTCGCCTCATCGAGCGGTCGAACGTTGAGTTCGCCCGCCACCGGATCGAAGAAGTCGCAGCGGTACACGCGCATGCGAACGTAGTCATCGGCAGGTGTTCGGGGTGTGCGTCCGAACTCGTAGTAGCGCGGATCGGTGATCGTTGCGACGAGATCGGCATAGACGGCCGCATCCCGTGCGGCGGTCTCCGACCACTCGAGCGCCTCGTCCCAGTCGTCGGTGCAGCCCGCCAGATGCAGGGTCGTCACCTGCCCGTAGCCGGATGGCGGCGTGTCGAGCGGGAAGCCCACCGGCGTTCGCTGGCGATCGGTATAGAGCAGCGTCGCAATGTCCGCGTCCGTCTGCGCCACCGGCCGCGTGGCCTGCGCGGGCACGACCGCCGGCTCGGACGGCTCACTGCCGCCACCACCGCATCCGGCAAGCACCAACACAGGCAGGAGCCAGGGCCGCATGAGAGAACCTCCGGCGGAGGTATCGGCTCACTGGTACCGGACTTGAGCTGGTGGGTGGCGCATTTGACATAGGCGTTACACTGACGGGTTCATGCAGCACATCCGCATCCGCGGCGCGCGGACCCACAACCTGAAGAATATCGACCTCGACCTGCCGCGCGACCGGTTGATCGTGATTACGGGTCTCTCCGGCTCCGGCAAGTCGTCGCTTGCCTTCGACACGCTGTACGCCGAGGGGCAACGGCGCTATGTCGAATCGCTGTCGGCGTATGCGCGCCAGTTCCTCTCCATGATGGACAAGCCCGACGTGGATTCGATCGAGGGCCTCTCGCCCGCGATCGCCATCGAGCAAAAGGCGACCTCGCACAACCCGCGCTCGACCGTCGGCACGGTGACCGAGATCTACGACTATCTGCGCCTGCTGTTCGCCCGCGCCGGCACGCCGCGCTGCCCGGACCACGGCGTCGATCTCGCCGCGCAGACGGTGAGCCAGATGGTCGACCAGGTGCTGAAGCTCCCCGAGGGCGCGGCGGCAATGCTGCTCGCCCCCGTGGTCGAGGGCCGCAAGGGCGAGCATCACGACGTGCTCGACGATCTGCAGAGCCAGGGCTTCGTGCGCGTGCGCATCGACGGCCGCGTACATGAATTTGATGCGTTGCCGGTGCTCGATCCGAAGAGGAAGCACACGATCGAAACCGTCGTCGACCGTATCCGTATCCGTGCGGACGCGGGGCAGCGCCTCGCCGAGTCGTTCGAAACGGCGCTGCGGCTCTCGGGCGGGACTGCACGCCTTGCCTTCGTGGACGGCGGCGCCGAAGAACTGCTGTTCTCGAACCGTCACGCCTGCCCCGCGTGCGGCTACAGCGTGCCGCTACTCGAGCCGAAGATGTTCTCGTTCAACAATCCTTCCGGGGCCTGCCCGACTTGCGATGGCCTCGGCGCACAGAGATTCTTCGACCCGAAACGCATCGTCCTGCATCCGCACCTCTCGCTCGCGGGCGGGGCCGTGCGCGGCTGGGACCGGCACAACAACTATTTCTTCCAGATGATCCAGTCGCTCGCACGGCACTACCGCTTCGACGTCGAGACTCCCTGGCGCGAATTGCCCGCGAAGGTGCAACGCGCGCTGCTCGAAGGCAGTGGCGAAACCGGCATCGGGTTCCGACATGCCGGGGCGCACGGGAAACTGAAGCGAACGCGCCATCCGTTCGAGGGTATCGTGCCGAACCTTGAGCGGCGTTACAGGGAAACGGAGTCCGCGCGTGTGCGTGAGGAACTCGCGAAGTACCTCGGCACCCGGCACTGCCCCGACTGCAGCGGCACGCGCCTGAACCGCACCGCGCGACATGTGCTGGTCGCCGAGCGTAGCCTGCCGCAGATTGCGCAGCTGTCAGTCGGTGCGGCACGCGACTTCTTTGCCGGGCTCACGCTGCCCGGCTGGCGCGGCGAAGTCGCGGCACGCATCGTGCGCGAAGCAGGCGAGCGACTCCGGTTCCTGGTCGACGTGGGCCTCGACTACCTCACGCTCGACCGCAGCGCCGAGACGCTCTCGGGCGGCGAGGCCCAGCGCATCCGTCTCGCGAGCCAGGTGGGTTCGGGACTCACCGGCGTCATGTATGTTCTCGATGAACCCTCGATCGGGCTGCACCAGCGCGACAACCGGCGCCTCCTCGCGACCCTGCGCAAGCTGCGCGACATCGGCAACACCGTGATCGTCGTCGAGCACGACGAAGACTCCATTCTCGCGGCGGACCATGTGGTCGATCTGGGGCCCGGCGCGGGTGTGCATGGTGGCGAAATCGTCGCGCAAGGCACGCCCGACGATATCAGGGCTGCGCCTGCGTCACTGACGGGCCAGTATCTGTCGGGGCGCGCGTCGGTACCACTCCCATCGCTGCGCACGAGCCCGGGAAAACGGCTGCTGCGTGTGGTCGGTGCAACGGGCAACAATCTGCGCGGCATCACGGTCGACATTCCGGTGGGGCTCATTACCGCGGTCACCGGTGTCTCGGGCTCTGGCAAGTCGACGCTCATCAACGACACTTTGCATGCGCACGTCGCTGCGCGGTTGAACGGCACCGCACCAGAAGGTGCGCCGTGCGAACGCATCGATGGCATCGAGGCGATCGACCGCGTGATCGACATCGACCAGAGTCCGATCGGCCGCACGCCGCGCTCGAACCCGGCAACCTATACGGGCCTCTTCACACCGCTTCGCGAGATGTATGCGCAGGTCCCGGAGGCGCGTGCGCGCGGTTACGGCGCAGGCCGCTTCAGCTTCAACGTGAAGGGTGGCCGCTGCGAGGCCTGCGAAGGCGACGGCGTGCTGAAGGTCGAGATGCATTTCCTGCCAGATATTTACGTACCCTGTGACGAGTGCGCCGGGCGGCGCTACAACCGCGAGACGCTCGAGATCCGCTTCCGCGGCAAGAACATCCACGAGGCACTCGACATGACGGTCGAGGACGCGCTCAGGTTCTTCAGCGCGCTGCCGCCGGTGGCCGCACGGCTGCAGACCCTCGTCGACGTGGGCCTCGCCTACCTCAAGCTCGGGCAGAGTGCCACGACACTGTCAGGTGGTGAGGCGCAGCGCGTGAAGCTTGCGCGGGAACTCGCGAAGCGTGCCACCGGCCGCACCCTCTACTTGCTCGATGAGCCGACCACGGGGCTGCACTTCCACGACGTGGCGCAACTGCTCGCGGTGCTGCAGCGGTTGCGCGACGAGGGCAACACCATTGTCGTGATCGAGCACAACCTCGACGTCGTGAAGACCGCCGACTGGGTCATCGACCTCGGCCCCGAAGGCGGGGCCGGCGGCGGCGCCGTGGTCGCCGCCGGCACTCCCGAGGACGTTGCGCATACGCCCGGCTCGTACACTGGCGGGTACCTCGCGCCGCTGGTGCTGCCCACCCCGGCGACCTAGGGCCGCATTGCATTTCGCGCGTTGCCGGGGCACCGTTGCGGCATTACGGGAGCGACAAGCATGCAGACTCGAGCGAGGAAGTTATCGGCACCGCGAGGCACTGGGCGACCCTCAGCCCGCGCACGCATGCGCAAGCCAGACAGCGCACAGCGTACGCCGTTGCCGGCGCACATCCGCGCAGAGCAGCGCGATCTGGCACCGGATGACCGCCGCTACATCCGGCGCAAACTGGGCATGCGGCTCGGCAAGTTTGCGCGCTCGATCGAGCGCATCAGCGTGCGCACAGACGACATCAACGGCCCGCGTGGCGGCGTGGACCGGCAGTGCCGGATCAAAGTCGTCCTGCGCGGATTGCCATCGGTCGTCCATGAAAGCCGCAGCGCCGCACTCAGTACCGCGATCGATGGTGCGTTGGCGGGCATTGAACGCGCGGTGCGGCGTACCCTGCAGCGCCGTCGCACACAGCCGCGCCGGCAACCGGGACTGTAAGCTGGCGGAGGGCGCTCAGCCTTTGCGCATTCTCGACGGGCCGGAGCGGAAAGTCTGGCGAACTTCGCCGTTCGCGACACGCTCTTCGTAGTCCCCGCGGGTGTAGTCCGCGATCACGTGGCGCCAGAACTTCACCGCACCCGGATTGCGCAGGTACTCCTGTACTTCCCAGAGCCCGGCGAATCGATCGAGGATCAGTGCGACCGCGCTCTGGCCGATGCCGAGGCGACGGTGGACGCGAGTGACGAAGAACTCCGCCATCCGGTAATCAACGGCGGCGCGCCCCGGTGCTGGCCGACCCGGCAGTACCATTGCAAAACCGACAGGTGCAGCGGACTTGCAGATGGCAAGAATTTTCGCACTTGAATCGGCGAACCAGCGCGCGAGCTGATCGGGCTCCCGATGACCCACTTCGCCAAGAACCGGAAAAATGCCTGTGTTGAGCGGTGCCAGGTCGTCCAGGTACTCGCGGTAGACGCTCTCGATCCAGCGCCGGTCCAGCGCTGAAACGCGCGCGTCGCGCACACTCACGCTCACTGCACTCTCCAGACTACAAGGCCCGGACAGGCGATGTGACTCGCCAGCCGGGCCTTGCGTGAGCCGATGGCTCGGGAAGAGTAATTCTCGCGAATTACTTCTTCACCTCTTCGGCAGCCGCGTTGGCAGCGTCCGTGGCGGCACCGGCAGCCGCGCTCGCAGCGTCGGTCGCAGCCGTCGCGGCCGCGTCGCCCGCCGTGGTGGCGGCGTCGGCAGCGGCCTGGCCCGCCGCGTCGACGGCCGCGCCAGCGGCGTCAGTCGCAGCAGCAGCCGCATCGGTCGCTGCATCGGTGGCCGTAGCAGCGGCGTCGGCAGCCGGAGCGGCCATATCGGCCGGCTTGCTGCAGGCGGTCAGCATGAGCGCCGCAAGAAGGGCGCCAAAAGCAAGTTTCGTCTTCATTGATCGATACCCCAGAAGAGAAGCGAGAGTGGATGAAACAGAGATTTATCCCGCGATTTTCATCGCGGCGGCAAATTCTATAGAGTCCGGAATCCTTTTGAAACAGCGCGGAATGCCTGTCAGCCTCTGCCGACAGTCAGAATCCGCCTACGAGACGGGTTCCATGCAGCCAGAGGCGCTTGACGAGCTGTATTCCGCCCACCTCCACACCCTCTCGGCCCGCACGGCCGAGGCGTTGGCGGCGGCGGGCTACGACACCCTGGTGCTGCATTCCGGGGGGTTGCGGACCGTCGACTTCGACGATTGCCACTATCCCTTCAGGGCGCACGCCGCGTTCAGGCTATGGGCACCGCTGACTGATGCGCCGGATTGCTTCGTCATCGTCCGACCCGGCCGCCGACCAGGCCTCCTGTTCAGCCAACCCGACGACTACTGGCACAAGGCGACGCCCCTGCCCGACAGTTGGTGGGCCGGCGAATTCGACATTGAGCCAGTCCGGGACCTGCGGGCTGCGCGCACTGCCCTGCCAGCGGGCGGCCGGACTGCATTCATCGGCGATGCCACAGGGTTCGGTGACTGGGGCTTCGCTGCGGTGAATCCACAGCCGCTGATTACCCGGCTCGACTTCGCCCGCGCCTGCAAGACCCCCTACGAGATTGCCTGCCTGCGCGAGGCGAATCTGCTCGGAGCCCGCGCACACGCCGCGGCGGCACACGCTTTTGGCGCGCGGAGCAGCGAATACGGCATCGCCCTCGCCTACATGGCTGCCATCGCAGTGCGGGAGCAGGAACTGCCCTACAACCCGATCGTCGCGCTGAACGCAGGCGGCTCCGTACTGCACTATCAGGTCCTCGGGCGCACACCGCCACAAGACCATCACTCGCTGCTGATCGATGCGGGCGCAGGGTTTGCGGGCTATGCGTCCGATATCACGCGTACCTACGCCTTCGACGACCCGGATTTCGCACTGCTCATCGGCAAGATGGACGAGGTCCAGCAGACGCTGTGCGCCGGCGTGCGCGCCGGTGTCGACTGGCGTGACCTGCACCTCACGGCGCACCGCCTGATCGCCGAGCTGCTGCACGACTCCGGGATCATCACGCTCGATGCCGAGGCGGCTGTCGACAGCGGGCTCTCGAGCGTCTTCCTGCCGCACGGCCTCGGGCACCTCCTCGGTCTGCAGGTGCACGATGTGGGTGGCACGCTCGCCACCCCGGAAGGCGGCACGATACCGCAGCCCGATGGGCACCCGAATCTGCGGCTCACGCGCGTGCTCGAGGAAGGTTACGTCGTGACGATGGAGCCGGGACTCTATTTCATCGATTCGCTGCTCGTCGCCGCCAAGGCGAACAGCCACGCGCGCCACATCGACTGGAAGCGCGTGGCGCAGTTCGCGCCGTTCGGCGGAATCCGGATCGAGGACAATCTCGCCGTGACCGCCTCGGGCTGCGAAAACCTGACTCGCGAGGCCTTCAGGACCCTTTCTTGAGCAGGTCCCGGATTTCCGCGAGCAACACCTCGTCGCGTGGCGGTGGCGGCGGCGGCGCGGCCGGGTCCGGCTTCTTGAGCCTGTTGATGAGCTTGATCGCCATGAAGAGCGCGATGGCGATGATCAGGAAATCGAAGATGGTCTGAAGAAAAGCACCGTACTTGAGTACGACGGCCGAGCCGTCCGGCGCGGTGCCGAGCGCCACGGCGAGATCGGAGAAATTGACGCCACCGACCGCCATGCCGATGGGCGGCATGATGACATCACCGACAAGTGACGAGACGATCTTGCCGAACGCCGCGCCGACCACGACACCGACCGCGAGGTCGATGACGCTGCCCTTCATCGCAAATTCCTTGAACTCCGAAGCCAGGCTCATGATGACCCTCCCTGTGTAGATGGGAACCTGGTGCCGGGTTTTCGGTTATTCGGTTATTGCGTCACTCACGCGCAATAACCGAATAACCGAAAACCCGGCACCACTCTTTAGCCCGCGGCCTTCTTCTTCGCCTTTGCCTTGGCCTTCGCCTTCTTTGGCGCCGCCTGCTTCTTCGCGGCCTTCGCGGCCTTCGGGGCAGCCTCGGGTTCCGACGCTGAGGCGGCGGGCGCCGGGCCATCGACGAGCTGCATCAGCGCCATCGGCGCCGAATCACCCGGTCGCGGCATCATGTGCAGGATGCGCGTGTAACCACCGGGTCGCGCCTTGAAGCGCGGCCCAAGGTCCACGAACAGCTTGTCGACGACTGCGGCGTCACGCAGGCGCGAGAACGCGAGACGGCGGTTCGCGTCCGAATCGCTCTTCGCGAGCGTGATCAGCGGCTCAACGACGCGGCGCAGTTCCTTGGCCTTCGGCAGCGTGGTGCGGATCGTTTCGTGCCGGAGCAGCGACACGCTCATGTTGCGCAGCATCGCGTGACGATGCGGACTGTTGCGCGACAGCTGGCGCCCGGAAAGTTGGTGACGCATGGACTTCTTTTCCTTCGACTCTTACAGCGTGATGCCGCGCTCTTCGTCGTGCTTGAGGCCGTTTGGCGGCCAGCCGTCGATCCGCATGCCGAGCATGAGACCGTGGCTCTGCAACACTTCCTTGATCTCGGTGAGCGACTTCTTGCCGAGGTTGGGCGTGCGCAACAGCTCGACCTCCGTGCGCTGCACGAGATCGCCGATGTAGTGGATGTTCTCTGCCTTGAGACAGTTTGCGCTGCGCACCGTAAGCTCGAGCTCGTCGACCGGACGCATCAGGATCGGATCGAACTGCATCTCCGAGACCTTGGCCGAAGCTTCTTCCTCGCCCTGCAGGTCGACGAACACCGACAGCTGGTCCTTCAGGATGCTGCCCGCGCGACGAATCGCCTCCTCGGCGTCCATTGTGCCGTTCGTCTCGATGTCGAGTACAAGCTTGTCGAGGTCGGTGCGCTGCTCGACGCGCGCAGCATCGACCGAGTAGGTCACACGACGGATCGGGCTGAACGAGGCATCAAGCTGCAGGCGGCCGATCGGGCGCGACTGTTCCTCGAACGCGGCGCGCTGCACCGCCGGTCGATAACCGCGGCCCCGCTCGACCCGCAGCGTCATTGTCAGCTCGCCGGCCTTGGTCAGGTTCGCGATCACGAGATCGGGGTTCACGACCTCGATGTCGTGATCGGTCTGGATGTCGCCGGCGACGACCGGGCCAGGGCCCTTCTTCGACAGGCGCAGCTCGGCGCTGTCGCGCGTGTGCATGCGCAACGCGATCTGCTTCAGGTTCAGCAGGATGTCGACCACGTCTTCCTGCACACCCTCGATACTCGTGTACTCGTGCAGTACGCCGTCGATCTCTGCTTCCGTTATGGCCGCACCCGGCATCGACGACAGGAGGACACGGCGCAGGGCATTGCCCAGCGTGTGGCCGAAACCGCGCTCGAACGGCTCGATCACGACGCGCGCCTGGCGCGGCGCGAGCGGCTGTACCTTGACGACGCGAGGCTTCAGAAATTCGTTGACCGATCCTTGCATGTTACTCACCTTTACTTCGAGTAGAGCTCGACAACGAGGTTTTCGTTGATGTCAGGGAGCACGTCCTCGCGGCCCGGAACGGCCTTGAACACGCCCTTCATCTCCTTGTCGTTGACCTCGACCCATTCTGGCAGACCGACCTGCGAGGCGATCTGCATCGCGTTCTGGATGCGCAGCTGCTTGCGCGCCTTCTCACGCACCTGCACCGCGTCACCCGGCTTCACCTGGTAGGAAGCGATGGTGACGGCAGCGCCGTTGACGTCGATGCCCTTGTGCGCAACGAGCTGGCGCGCCTCCGAGCGCGTGACCGCGAAACCCATGCGGTACACGACGTTGTCGAGGCGGCACTCGAGCAACTTCAGCAGGTTCTCGCCCGTGGCTCCCTTGCGGCTCGCGGCCTCGACGTAGTAGTTCGAGAACTGGCGCTCGAGCACGCCGTACATGCGGCGCAGCTTCTGCTTCTCGCGCAGCTGCGTGCCGTAGTCGGACAGGCGCTGGCGGCGCTCGCTCTTCACGCCGCCCGGGGGCACCGTGAACTTGCACTTGTTCTCGAGCGGCTTGACGCCACTCTTCAGAAAGAGGTCGGTACCCTCGCGACGCGAGAGCTTGCACTTGGGGCCTGTGTAACGTGCCATGTATCGTTATCCTTCCGCGCGTCAGACGCGGCGCTTCTTCGGCGGACGGCAGCCGTTGTGCGGGATCGGCGTCACGTCCGCGATGCTGGTGATCTTGAGACCGCAGGCGTTGAGCGCGCGCACCGCCGACTCGCGCCCGGGGCCGGGACCGCCGACGCGCACTTCGACGTTCTTCAAGCCGTGCTCCTGCGCCGCCACGCCGGCCTTCTCCGCGGCGACCTGCGCCGCGAACGGCGTGCTCTTGCGCGAACCGCGAAAGCCGCAGCCGCCGGAGGTCGCCCACGAGAGCGTGTTGCCCTGGCGATCGGTGATCGTAATGATCGTGTTGTTGAACGACGCGTGGACGTGCGCGATACCGTCCAGCACGTTCTTGCGTGCCTTCTTCGGTTTCTTCGCAGCCGCTGCGGTCGCTGTCTGCTGTTTCGTTTCAGCCATGTCTTATGCCTTGCCCGGAGGCGCGTTGAGCTTGACTGCCTGCTTGCGCGGACCCTTGCGCGTGCGCGCATTGGTGCGCGTGCGCTGGCCGCGAACCGGCAGGCCCTTGCGATGACGGATGCCGCGATGCGCACCGAGATCCATCAGGCGCTTGATGTTCATCGAGACCTCGCGGCGCAGGTCGCCCTCGACCGGTGCCTTCGCAATCGCCGAGCGGATCGCGCCGATCTCCGCCTCGGTCAGGTCCTTGACCCGGGTGGTCGGATCGACGCCTGCGGCCTCGCAGACCGCGCGCGAACGCGAGCGACCCATGCCGTAGATGTGCGTGAGCCCGATCCACACGTGTTTGTTCATCGGGATGTTGATGCCCGCAATACGTGCCATGTGCTTACCCTTGCCGCTGCTTGTGACGGACGTCCGAGCAGATGATGTAGACGACGCCGCGACGCCGCACGACTTTGCAGTTCTTGCAAATCTTTCTGACCGAAGGCCTGACTTTCATGACTTAACCCTGTGGCGCGCCGCTGCGCCCGTATCCCAACAAGTTCGCCTTCTTCAGAAGGCCCGGATAGTGGTGCGACATCATGTGCGCCTGCAGCTGCGCGATGAAGTCCATCACCACGACCACGACGATCAGCAGCGAAGTGCCGCCAAACTGGAACGGTACGCCCTGCGAGGAGATGAGGATCTCAGGCAGCAGGCACACGCTCGTGACGTAGATCGCACCCCACAATGTGAGACGGGTGAGCACCTTGTCGATGTAGTCGCCCGTCTGCTGGCCCGGGCGGATACCCGGTATGAAGGCACCCTGCTTCTTCAGGTTGTCGGCGGTGTCGCGCGCGTTGAACACGAGCGCCGTGTAGAAGAAGCAGAAGAAGAGGATCAGGCCCGCGTACAGCACGAGGTGCAGGGGCTGGCCATAACCGAGAGCCGCCGCCACCCGCTGCAGCACCGAGGCCACCGCGGAATCGCCGGTGCCCCCGAAGCTCGCGACCGTTGCCGGAAAGAGCAGCAGGCTCGATGCGAAAATCGGCGGGATCACGCCCGACATGTTCAGCTTGAAGGGCAGATGCGTACTCTGGCCGGCGTACATGCGCCGCCCGACCTGGCGCTTGGCGTAGTTGACCGTGATGCGTCGCTGTGCGCGCTCGACATAGACGCAAAACGCCGTGACGCCGACGATCAGTATCACGAGCAGCAACGCGAACGGCCCAGACATCTCGCCGGTGTTCACCGCTTCGACAGTACGACCGACCGCGCCCGGCAGGCCCGCGACGATGCCCGCAAGGATCAGCATCGAAATGCCGTTGCCGACGCCGCGCTCGGTCATCTGCTCACCGAGCCACATCAGGAACATGGTGCCGGTCGTCATCGTGACGGTCGCGGTAAAGAGGAACTGCCAGCCGCCGCCACCGAGCGCCATGCCACCGTTCTGCAATGCCATCGCAGCCGCGAACGACTGCACGACACCGAGCGCGAGCGTGCCGTAACGCGTGATCTGTGACAGGCGACGGCGCCCGGATTCGCCTTCCTTCCTGATTTCCATGAACGACGGCAGCACCATCGACATCATCTGCACGATGATCGAGGCCGAGATGTACGGCATCACGCCCATCGCGAAGATCGAAAGACGCTCGAGCGCGCCGCCCGAGAACATGTTGACGATGCCAAGGATCGTGCTCGACTTGTCGTCGAAGAAGCGCGCGACTGCCCCCGGGTCGATGCCTGGAACGGGAATGAAGGTCCCGATGCGGTACACGATCAGTGCACCGATCAGGAACAGGACGCGGCTGCGGATCTCGCCTACGCGAGCCGCATCGCCAAGTCCTGCCGTCGGATTGCTGGTCGTGGTCGCCACGTTCAGGCCTCGAGTTTCCCGCCCGCCGCTTCGATCGCCGCGCGGGCGCCCTTGGTCGCGCCGACGCCCTTCAGCGTGACTGCCTTCCTGATCTCACCGGACAGCACGACCTTCGCCTGCTCCGCGAACGCGGGCACGACGTTGGCCTTCTTGAGCGACTCGAGGTCGATCACGGCGGCGTCGACCTTGGCGAGCTCGGACAGGCGCACTTCGGCGCGGCTCGCCTTGATCTTCGAGCGAAAGCCCACTTTCGGCATACGGCGTTGCAGCGGCATCTGGCCGCCCTCGAAGCCGACTTTGTGATAGCCGCCCTTGCGGGCGCGCTGGCCTTTGACGCCACGGCCGCTGGTCTTGCCCTGGCCGGCAGACGCACCGCGGCCGACACGCAAACGCGGACGCTTGGAGCCCGGGGCGGGCCGCAGGGTGTTGAGGCGCATCAGGCGTTCTCCACTTTCACGAGGTGACGCGCCGCCCGGATCATGCCGCGGTTCTCCGCGGTGTCGGCGACCGTCACGGACTGGTGGCGCCGGCGCAGGCCGAGGCCACGCACCGAGGCGATGATCGATTTCAGCTGACCGGCCACACTCTTCTCGAGCGTCACGCGGATCTCGCCCTTCCTGCTCGCGGCCATGCTCAGGCTCCGAGAAGGTCTGCGACGCTCTTGCCGCGCTTCGCGGCAAAGTCGTCGGGCGAACGGATGGCGCCGAGCGCCTTGATGGTCGCGCGCACGACGTTGATCGGGTTGCGCGAGCCATAGCTCTTCGCGAGCACGTTCCTGATCCCGGCGCACTCGAGTACGGCACGCATGCCGCCACCCGCGATGACGCCGGTACCATCGGACGCGGGCTGCATCAGCACCCTGGTCGCGCCGTGCATACCCTTGACCGTGTAGTGCAGCGTGTCGTTGCGCAGGCTCACGTTCACCATGTTCCGGCGCGCCTGGGCCATCGCCTTCGAGATCGCCACCGGCACTTCGCGCGCCTTGCCGAACCCGAAGCCGACGCGTCCCGCACCGTCGCCCACCACGGTGAGCGCAGTGAAGCCGAACTGGCGGCCGCCCTTGACGACCTTCGCCGTGCGATTGACCGCGACCAGTTTCTCGAGAAACTCGTCGGCCGGTTGCTGCTTGTCTCGTCCGCCCATGCGTGATCTTTCCACGTCAGAACTCCAGGCCGGCTTCGCGCGCGGCATCGGCCAGCGCCTTCACGCGGCCGTGATACTGAAAACCGGAACGGTCGAATGCGACCCTCGTGATACCCGCCGCCCTGGCGCGCTCGGCGATCGCGCGGCCCACGGCCTTCGCGGCTTCGACGTTGCCCGTGCCCTTGAGCTCCTTCGCGACCGCATCCTGCACAGTCGAGGCTGCGGCGAGCACTTTGCCGCCCGAGGCGTCGAACAGCTGCGCGTACATGTGGCGCGGCGTGCGATGCACCGTGAGGCGGGCCACGCCCAGCTCGCGGATCTTCGCCCGGGTCTTCACTGCGCGGCGCTGGCGCCGCTCTTTTTTCGTAATGTTCATCGCCGCACCTGCTACTTCTTCTTGCCTTCCTTCAGCACGATGCGCTCGTCCGCATAGCGCACGCCCTTGCCCTTGTAGGGCTCGGGGGGGCGGATGTCGCGAATCTTCGCCGACACCTGCCCGACCTGCTGCCGGTCGATACCCTTCACGAGGATCTCCGTCTGGCTTGGTGTCTCGATCGAGATACCTTCCGGAATCGGGAAGTTCACCGCGTGCGAGAAGCCGAGCGTCAGGTTCAGGGACTTGCCCTGCACCGCGGCACGAAAGCCGACGCCGACGAGTTCGAGCTTCTTCTCGTAGCCCTTCGAAACGCCGAGCACCATGTTCGCGAGATGCGCACGGGTCGACCCCGCGTGCACGCGCGCCTCCGCATCGCCATAGCTGACCGCCAGCGACTTGTCCTGCTGCTCGATCTTCACGCCGCGCGTCAGCGACAGCGAGAGCGTTCCCTTCGCGCCCTTCACGGTGACGACTTCGCCGCCGATCTGGGCAGTCACGCCCTGCGGCAGCGGTACGGAACGATTGGCTACTCTCGACATGATTCCCTCTCCGTCAGGCGACGATGCAGAGCACTTCGCCGCCCTGACCGGTCGCACGGGCCTCGCGATCGGTCATCACGCCCTTCGGCGTGGAGACGATCACGGTGCCGAGTCCGCCGAGCACCTTCGGCAGCTCGTTCTTGCCGCGATAGATACGCAGGCCCGGCCGGCTGACGCGCTCGAGGCGGTCGATCACGGGGCGGCCCTCGTAGTATTTCAGCTCGATCGTCAGCGTCGACTTGCCGGCGTCGTCGCCGACGCGGAAATCGCTGACGTAGCCCTCGTCCTTCAGCACCTTGACGATTGCGCGCTTGACGCGCGAGCTCGCCAGCGTGACTTCGGTCTTGCGGGCGGACTGCGCATTCCTGATGCGCGTCAACAGATCGGCGATCGGGTCGGTCATGCTCATGCCGTGCGCTCCTTACCAGCTCGCCTTGCCGAGGCCCGGAATCTCACCGCGGTTCGCCACTTCACGCACCTTGACGCGCGCGAGGCCGAACTTGCGGTACACACCGCGCGAGCGGCCCGTGATCGCGCAGCGATTGCGCTGCCTCGATGCGCTCGCGTCGCGCGGCTGCGCCTGCAGCTTCGCCTGCGCCTCCGCCTTCGCCTCCGGCGTAGACTTCGGGCTGCGGATGGTTTCCTTCAGTGCCGCACGCTTCGCCGCGTACTTCTGCACGGTCCTGGCGCGCCGCTTCTCGCGTTCCACCATGTTCGTCTTGGCCATGCCGGTCTCTCTCGTTTACTTGCGGAACGGGAAGTTGAAGGCGTCGAGCAGTGCCTTGCCCGCCTTGTCGTCCTTCGCCGTCGTTGTGATGGTGATGTCCATGCCCCGCAGCTGGTCGATCTGGTCGTACTGGATTTCGGGGAAGATGATCTGTTCCTTGACGCCGAGCGTGTAGTTGCCGCGGCCGTCGAACG
>DAORVK010000038.1:0-27331 GCA_035433705.1 Steroidobacteraceae bacterium | reverse complement strand
CGCCACAAGGGCTTCTGACACGTCAGCCCCAGCTGTGCCAGCAACCGTCCTGCCGACACCAGGCTCAGCCGAACCTCCGAGCGTTTGAAGATCAGCCGCGCAATCATCGAACGCGTCCACAGCGCAAACGGAAAGCCCAGCTGCAAAGGATTGCGCCCCGTCACCGTACGGTACACGCAGCGGATATCCTTCGCCTTCATATGAAGATGCGCATGACATGCTTGGTAACAAATGCTTTTGGAGTGTGCCATGTGGATACATTTCGAGCGTGCCTGCCGTTGCAGGCATTCAGCGCGTTTCTCACCCCCCGGGTCCCCTTGAGCGATGAACCAGTTCGCGCGGCGTACAATGTCAGGCTGGATCACGAAGACGGAGAAAGCGATGCCAGCGAAGAGCAGCCCGGAACAGCCGGAAGACATGAATGGGGCGAGGTTACGCGAAGACTTCCGGCACTTCGACCGCAACCGTGACGGCCTGATGGAGTTCGACGAGTTCGTGCAGTTTCTCGGCGCACTCGATGCGGGCATGTCTCAAGAGGAGTGCCGCATCGGGTTCCTGGAGATCGACACAGACCACGACAACGCCATCCAGTTCGCAGAGTTCGTCGAGTGGTGGGGCGCGGTGTGAGAGTGATGGGCTGTCAGCCCGTCAGCCTACGTACTTTCACATAGCACCTACGCAATGAGCCGGGTGCCCTCGAGCGCCGCCGCCGCTTAATTTATTCGCATCAATTCAATCACGCAGCGATGGAGGCGTCGTCATGAGCATCATTCGTTGGGAACCATTCCGCTCCATGGAGGACTACTTCGGCCGCATGCCGAGTCTCTTCGACCGCTGGCAGCGCCAGCTCGATACGAACGGCGATTCGCGCCTCGAATGGTCGCCGTCCGTAGATATCAGCGAGACCGATGGCGAGTATCTGATCCGGGCGGACCTGCCTGCCGTGAAGAAGGAAGACGTACGGGTCACCTTCGATGACGGCATGATCACGGTCAGCGGGGAGCGGAAGCAGAAAAAAGAGGAGAAGGGCGAGAAGCTGCACCGAGTGGAGAGCTTCTACGGCAAGTTCACCCGCAGCTTTTCATTGCCGATCAATGTGGACAGTACGTCCATCAAGGCCGAATCCAGGGACGGTGTACTTACGGTGCGAATACCGAAAACCGGCACGGAGCAGAAGAAGGCAACCGAGATCAAGGTGCAATAGCAGTCATCTGGAGAAATCACATGACCATTCAGACACAGCAGAGCGCACGGAAGTCCGCACCATCAAGCCGGGCGTCAGTGCAATCGTTGGGGGCGATCGGTGCAAATTCGACAGCGGAGGCGGTGCGCGAACCAGTCACAATCCAGCGCGCAACTGCGGCCTTTCTTGAACCGGAAAAGCGGTGCGCCATGATTGCCGAGGCAGCCTACTACCTGGCGGAGTGCCGCGGCTTCGCGTCGGGCCACGAGCAGGAGGACTGGCTCGCGGCAGAAGCGGAAATCGATGACTTGCTGATGCGAGGTCAGGTACCGGTTGCCCTCGATCGCTGACGGATCGACAGGAGTAGCTCGGCAGCGAAGCAGGGGATGTTTGCACCGGAGGAGTGATGGAGCATCGTTGGGGGCAGAGGGTCCAGGCAGCCATCAGGGTGAAGCTCCGGGGGCGTCCCGGAGCCATCGGCTCCGGCTGTATAAGGGACCTGAGCATCAGCGGCACCTTCGTTGAGACCGGGCTCAGCCTTCCGTTACTGACGCGCGTCGAGATCGATACGGGATCGCAGGGTCGAGCTTCCATGGGGTCGCGAAGGCTTTCCGGCCGGGTCGTGCGCCGCAACGCCATCGGCTTCGGCGTGGAGTGGTGCGAGTTCGCGCCGAAGGCGGTTCTCACGCTACTGGCGCAGACGCAGCTGCTTCGTCCAGACTGGCGCACGGTGGTAGTCGCGCAGGATGAGGGGGGAGGGAATCGCTCGCGCCACGCGCCGGCACCGCGCTCGACGGCAGCGACTGCGGAGACCGCCCGGCTCCAGCAGCCCTCCATCTGCTCTTCCGGCGGCTCTACGTCCAGGTCCCGGTAGCGAATCCCCCATGAGTCGTTGCTCAGCCTGTCTTGCGATCGGCGTCGGAGCGGAGGAACTCGTCGATCACGCGCACGAATTCGTCGGAATCGACAGGTTTGCCGGCGAGGCGCAGGTTCGCATCGGCGCCGAGTTCGCGCGCGGTCGCGGCATCCCCGGTCATGAGAATCGATTTCAGGTTGACGTCGAGGGCCGCACGAACCGCGCCGATCACCTCGATGCCCGTGTGACCATCATCCAGGTGGTAGTCGGCAATCAGCAGGTCGACGTCATTCGCGGTGCGCGCGCGATCAAGCGCTTCGGCAAGCGATGCAGAGGGCGTCACCCGATAGCCGGCCACCTTCAGAAACATCTGCATCGCGTGGCGCACGCCTGCATCGTCTTCGACCAGAAGGATGTGGTGCTCTGCCATCCTGTCCGCCACGCCGACGCGAGCGCGTTGGCGCGGCAACGCCGTGGGGACGGGTGCGGCCATGGCTGCGGGAAGCACCAGCGAGAATGTCGAGCCCTTGCCAGGTTGCGACTGCACCTGCAGTTCCGCTCCGAGAAGCCGCACGATTCGTTGCACAATACTCAGGCCCAACCCGTAGCCGCTGTGAGGGCCCCTGGCCGCGCCGCCTATCTGGAAAAACGGGTCGTAGATGCGTGAGAGATCGCCCGGTGCGATGCCGATGCCGGTATCGGCGATATCGATCCTGACTCTGTCATCTACCTGGCGGGCGCGCACCTCCACGGACCCACGCTGCGTATACTTGATCGCATTCGAGAGCAGGTTGCGCAACGCCTGACCGACGAGCGCAGGGTCTGAGTGGACCGTTGCGCCGCAGGGCGTCATGATCAGTCCGATCCCCTTCTCGCGCGCGATGTCGGTGAACTCTGCCCGCAGTTCCTCGAGCAACGACACCATCTTGAAGTCGATGCATTCAGGCTTGAAAGCGCGGGATTCGGGATTGCTGATGTCGAGCAGCGCATCGAGCAGGTGCGACATCGTGCAGGTCGCCTGACTTTGATGCTCGATCGCCTCCAGTGCATCGGTGCCGGTGACGAGCCTGCGCAATGCGGCGTTCAGGATCGAGATTGTTTCGACCGGCTGGCGCAGGTCGTGGCTCACGACGGTAATGAAGTGCGTCTTGGCCTGGTTGGCGTCGTCCGCGGCGACTTGGGCAGCCTTGAGGTCCTGCTCGGTGCGCTTGCGATCCGTGATGTCGCGGATCGCGGTCGTTACGAATGTTGTGCCGTTCTCTTCGACCGGGCTCAGGCTGATCTCGACGGGAATCTCGCGACCGTCCTTGCTCCGCGCAAACAGTTCGAGGCCTGCGCCCATCGGCTGCAGCCACGGACCTGTCACGTAGCGGTCGCGGTGTGCGACATGCTGTTCGCGGAATCGCCCGGGCAGCAGCGCTTCGACGGTGAGCCTCGAAAACTCGCCCCGGGAGTATCCGAAGAGCAATGTGGCTTGATGATTCGCAAACACTACTGTTCCGTCCCGGCCGAAGATGATTGTTGCATCAGGGGCCGAGACGAGTACGTTGCGAAGAAACTCCGCCGACAATGCAGCCGGCATTTCATGCTCCGATCTGCGGTACAGTATGGTTTATAGCGCAAGCCGGCCGGTCGGGAAAGGCCGGTCAGAGCGGCGTGCTGAATGACTTTCCAGGACGGCCGAAAGGCGATTGCAACTGGCGCACGCCCGGGCAATGAACGGGCGCCTGCGGATGGGCCGCGCAATCGTCATTAGAAGGGCTACGCTACCGGCTCAACATCGCGTCGTCTGGCGCCGCGCCGCGGTGCTTGGGGTGCTGACGCTTGCCTTGGCGGCGCTCGCTTCGTCGAAGGCTTTGCACGGCGCCCTGCTCGAGGTGCTCGCGGCCAGTGAGGAACTCATTGCCGGGCACCCGATTTCCGGGGTGCTGCTGTTTGTCTTGCTGGCTGCGTTCTCCGCGATGCTGGCGTTCATGTCGGTCGCGGTGATCCTGCCGGTCGCGGTTTTCACATGGGGTTCAGTCGCCACCGCTGCGCTGCTCTGGATCGGGTGGCTGTTGGGAGGCGCGTGCTCCTATGCGATCGGCCGTTACGTCGGCCGAACCGTCGTCAAGTGGTTGATCGCCGAGAATGCTTTTCGCCGTCTCGAGAATCACCTGGGGCCAGGCAGCCCTTTCGGTCTGGTGCTGCTGCTGCAGTTTGCGCTCCCTTCCGAGATTCCCGGCTATGTGCTCGGACTCGTGCGCTACAGCTTCCCCAAGTATTTGCTGGCATTGTCGCTCGCGGAACTGCTGTTCGCCGCAGCCTTGGTGAGCCTGGGGGCCGGCTTCATCGAGCAACGCACCGGCGCCGTGCTCGGCTTCGGACTCCTAATCGTGCTTTTCAGCGTGGCAGCCTTCTACCGCTTGCGAAAGCGACTATCGTGACGCACAACCTGCAGATGCGAAAATTGGTCCACAATAGTCGCGACAAATGAAAGCGATGTGCCTGCAACGGCCCGGTGAAGCCCTGGCTGCAGTCGAGATGGCGATGCCCGAGCCGGAGCCTCGACAGCTCCTGATCGAGGTCCTGGCCTGCGGCGTCTGTCGCACGGACCTGCATCTGATCGATGGAGAGTTGCCGGACATTCACTTTCCCATCGTGCCCGGCCACGAAATCGTGGGACGTGTCGTGGAGTGCGGACGGGAGGCGCGCGGATTTGCCGTGGGCGCGCGCGTGGGCGTGCCCTGGCTTGCCTCGACCTGCGGCTATTGCGAGTACTGTGCAACGGCCCGTGAAAACCTCTGCGACCGGGCCCGTTTCACCGGATACTCTCTCGATGGCGGTTATGCGCAGTTCGTGGTGGCCGAAGCGGACTACTGCCTGCCGATCCCCGAACAGTATTCCAACGTCGAGGCCGCTCCTCTCTTGTGCGCAGGGCTCATCGGTTATCGCGCCTTGACCGCTGCCGGGGATGCCCGAAGTCTCGGACTCTATGGATTCGGTGCGGCGGCCCACCTGATTGCGCAGATCTGCCGTGCGCAGGGACGGCAGGTGTTTGCCTTCACCCGTCCTGCCGACCGCGCCGCGCAGGATTTCGCGAGACAACTCGGCGTTGTCTGGGCGGGCGGATCCGATGAGGCGCCTCCGGGAGCGCTCGATGCAGCCATCATCTTCGCACCGGCCGGCGCGCTCGTGCCCGCTGCGCTGGCCGCGACGAAAAAGGGTGGCAAGGTCGTGTGCGCGGGTATCCACATGAGTGACATACCATCTTTTCCATACCACTTGCTGTGGGGTGAAAGGACGATCCAGTCGGTGGCGAACCTGACCAGGGCAGATGGCGCGCAGTTCGTGAAGATTGCCGCCAACGTGAAGCTGGATGTCAAAGTGGAACCGTTTGCGCTCGAGCAGGCGAACGTGGCGCTGAATCGACTGCGGGCAGGCCGGGTCGAGGGAGCGGCGGTGCTCGATATCGCCCGATGACCCGGCATGCTGTCCGCGTCTGAAGCCGCTGCGCGCCTCGCTCGGGAGGGCTACAACGACCTGCCCTCGAGCGAGCGGCATTCGCCGTTGGCGATTTTTCTCGAGGTGGTGCGCGAGCCCATGTTCGGACTGCTGCTGGGCGCAGCCGTGCTCTATGCCATCATCGGCGATCTCGGTGAGGCGCTGCTGCTGTTTGCCTTCGCGACGCTTTCGGTTTCCATCGCCCTCATCCAGAGGAGTCGCAGCGAGCGAGTGCTCGAGGCCTTGCGGGATCTGACAAGCCCACGTGCTCTCGTCATTCGCGACGACCAACGCCAGAGAATTCCCGGCCGGGAAGTTGTTCGGGGAGATCTGCTGATCGTCACGGAAGGCGACCGCGTGCCGGCCGATGCGGTGCTGCTTGCAGGCGAAGACCTTCGCGTCGACGAATCGCTGCTCACGGGCGAATCCGTGCCAGTGCAGAAGCGGCCAGCATCTGCGGTAGTCGAGCCACGCGGCGATCACCTGTCGCAGCTCTACTCCGGTACTCTGGTTCTGGGCGGCACAGGGCATGCGGTCGTCACCGCGACCGGAATACGAAGCGAGATCGGCCAGATCGGCAGCAGCCTGGACGCCATCGAGTCCGGGCCGTCGCGACTGCAGCAGCAGACTCGCCGGCTCGTGGTGATCTTCGCGACGGCCGGCATCATCCTGAGCACCCTGTTCGTGCTGCTCTACGGGTTTCTGCGCGGGGAATGGCTGCAAGCCGTACTCGGCGGCATCGCGCTCGGCATGGCGATGTTGCCGGAAGAGTTTCCCCTTGTACTGACCGTGTTCATGGTCATGGGTGCGTGGCGCCTGTCTCAGTCGCGTGTGCTGACGCGACGCGCCGCAACCATCGAGGCGCTTGGAGCCGCCACCGTGCTTTGCACGGACAAGACCGGAACGCTCACGCGCAATACCATGTCGGTCGTGCATCTGCAGCGCGGCGCGGAGCAGTGGCGAACCGGGGATGCGGCCTCGGAGATTGCGGGATCGGGGAAATTGAGCGAGTTGCTCCGGACCGCTGTGGCGGCGAGCGAGCCCGAAGCGCTCGATCCGATGGATCGGGCGTTGTTTGAACTGGCTGCGCAAGCGCAGACAGGCCTGGCCGCGACAGGATCGCGCGTGCGTGAATATCCCCTCCGGCGGGAATTGCTCGCCGTCACCAATGTCTGGGACTTGCCAGGTGAGGCGGACTACCTCGCGGCCACCAAGGGCGCGCCCGAGGCCATTGCGCGCCTCTGCCGGATGAATGCCGCGCAACATGCGGAGTTGATCGCATCAGTCGACACGCTGGCGCGGCAGGGCATTCGGGTACTGGCCGTGGCGCGCGGGCAGCATGCGCGCGGCAGCCTTCCAGACAGTCCTCTCGGCCTGTCGTTCGAGTTCGCGGGCCTGCTGGGGCTTGCGGATCCACTGCGCGAGTCGGTGCCTGAAGCCGTGCGTGATTGCCGCTCCGCCGGCATTCGCGTCGTGATGATCACGGGCGATTACCCTGAGACGGCGCGCGCGATCGCCCGGGAGGCCGGTATCGCGGATGGCGATGTGCTGACCGGCCAGGAACTCGATCAGCTCGACGACGGCGCTCTTTCGCAGCGGGCGCGTCACGTCACCGTTTTTGCGCGCATCACGCCCCGGCAGAAGCTGCGCATCGTCGAAGCGTTGAAGGCCAGTGACGAGATCGTCGCCATGACCGGCGACGGCGTCAATGATGCTCCGGCGCTCAAGGCAGCACATATCGGCATCGCCATGGGAGGGCGTGGCACAGACGTGGCGCGTGAGGCGTCGTCCATCGTGTTGCTCGACGACGACTTCGGGTCCATCGTCGAGGCCATCCGCCTGGGAAGGCGCATCTACGACAATCTGCGCAAGGCGATGGGGTATATCCTCGCGATCCACCTGCCCATCGCGGGGCTCGCGTTGCTGCCGGTCCTGCTCGGCGGGCCGCTCATCCTGACGCCGCTCCTCATCGCCTTTCTCGAACTGATCATCGACCCGGCCTGCTCGATCGTCCTCGAAGCGCAGCGCGCAGAGCAGAATGTGATGCAGCGTCCTCCGCGTCATCCCGCGAACCCGCTCTTTTCCAGGGCGCTCGCGAGCTGGAGCATTCTCCAGGGAACGCTCGCCCTGCTGATCGTTACGGCCGTTTATCTGTTCGCCACCCGCAAGGGCTTGCCGCAAGAGGATGTGCGAAGCGTGGCCTTTGTGGCGCTCGCGGGCATGAATCTCGCGCTCGTGTTCGTGAACCGCAGCTTCCGCGCTTCGCTGCGTGAGACCCTGGGCGAGCCGAACACGCCGCTCTGGTGGGGGCTCGCGCTGGTGGTGGGTATATTGACGGTGCTGCTTGCCTGGCCCGCTGCGCGCACGTTCCTCGGGCTCGGTGCGCTGGAGTTTGAAGGCCTGGCACTTGGCCTCGCCGCAGCATTTGTACTTTTCGTGATGCTACAGTTGCTCAAGCGCGCTTGGGCGCCCCGCCTCGCGATGTAAAGGCGAGTTGCAACTGGGAACGAGTCCGATTCAGCCGCGGTTTATTCATGCTTGCTATTGCATTGAACGGCGCCGCCCCCACCTGTGGCAGCATGCATGACGTTCAGCCGCGAACCGCGCCGCACCCCCACAGGAGCACTTGCATGAATCCCTGCCCATTCCTGCGCCGCGGACTGCTGGCCCTGTCCCTGGCTCTGAGCCTGGCAGCCTGGCCTGCTTCGGCCTCTGACGACTGCGAGGTGCCGGTGGAGCAGTGGCAATCGCGTGAAGCCGTGCATCAAATGGCCGCAGACCAGGGCTGGGAAGTGCAGCGGCTCAAGATCGATGACGGCTGCTACGAAATCCACGGCAAGGATGCGCAGGGCCGTGCCTTCAAGGCCAAGATCGACCCGCAGACCCTGAAGGTGGTGAGAATCAAGTACAAGGATCATCACCGCAACCGGGAACGTGACCAACCCAATTAGTGCGACGGAAGAAGACCCATGTCCAAACCCATGTCCAAACCCTTCTTGGCTACCACCGTGGCTGCTGCATGCGCGCTCGCCTTGCCCTCACTGGCCCACAGCCGGCAGCTCACCCTGACGACCCAGCTCAAGAACTACGGCGGCGATGGTGCCTATCTCGCCGTTTACCTGACCGACTCCAAGGGCGCCTATGCCCGTACGCTCTGGGTAGCGGGGGGCAAGGCCAAGTTCTACAAACACCTGGCCGACTGGAATCGACTGTCCGTCGGCGACGCCAGGCGCCTCGCTGGCGTGACGGGCGCCAGCGTGGGCGCGGGGCGCACGCTCAAGGTGACCGCCGATCTGGCCGACGCGCTGATCGATGCGGGCTACGAAATTCGCATCGACGCCGCGGCAGAAGACATGCGAGACAGCCCGTCGGACATTCGCGTGCCTTTGACGACGCAGAACGTCGGCAAGCCCCAGGCTGGCAAGCAGTACGTCCAGTCTCTGACCTACCAACTGAAGTAAGTAGCACACATGGGCTGGAAAGCCATCCACCGCTGGCTGGGTCTGGTGGCTGGTTGCATTGCGCTGGTGTCGGGCATTACCGGTGTCCTCCTGTCCATCGATCCGGTGGTACAGGCACGGCACGCCAGTTCGGTTCCGCTTGATCTGTCCGTGGCCACGCTGGCCGAGAGGGTGCAGCGTGCCATGCCGGGCGTGGAGGAAATCCGCCGCCTGCCCTCGGGGGCCTTCGTCGCTTATGGCTTTGATGGCGAGCAGGCGCAAGCCACTTATGTGGATCCGGATGACGGCCGGGTTCTCGCCAACTACCGCCCCTCTCAACTGCCGCGCTGGGTGAAGAACCTGCACCGCTCGCTGCTGCTGGGCGATGCTGGCCGCTGGGGCGCAGCAGCCATTGCATTGGCCATGGCGCTGATTTCGTTCTCCGGCCTCGTGCTGCTGCTGCGACGCATGGGCGGATGGCGCCACCTGGCCGGTCCGGTGCGTGGCTCGCTGGCGCAGCGCCTGCATGTGCTCGTGGGCAGGGTGGTGCTCGTCGTGCTGTTGCTGTCCTCGCTGACGGCACTGTGCATGAGCGCGACAACGCTTGAACTGCTGGAGCTTGACGCCGGACCTGAACCGGACGTCGTGTCCGTGGCGGGCAGCCAGGCCGCGCTGCCCGGCGCGCAATTGCCGGTGTTGCAGGGTCTCAGCGCGCGGGACTTGCACAAACTGAATTTCCCGAGCGCCGCAGACCCGGAAGATATCTGGAAAGTGACAACCAGACAGGGCCAGGGCTGGATCGACCGCTACAGCGGCAAGACCCTCGCCTGGCAGGATTCCACGACTGCCCAGCGCGTGTACGACTGGGCCCTGGTACTGCATACGGGTGAAAGCGCCTGGCCCTGGGCCATGGTGCTGGGGCTCGTGGGAGCCTGCATCGTGCTGTTGTGGCTGTCGGGCTTGCTCATCTGGTGGCGGGCGCGCCGCCAGGCGGTTCGCATCGCGGGCAACAGTGCTCTGGCACAGGCCGACGTGCTGGTTTTCGTCGCCAGCGAAGATGGCAGCACCTGGGGTTTCGCCCAGGCGCTGCACGATGCGCTCGCCCAATGCGGCCATCGCGTGCATACGAGCAGCCTCGAGAATTTTCAGACAGCTCCGGCAACGCGGCAAGTCTTCGTGCTCGCCGCCACCTATGGCGAGGGGCAAGCTCCCACCCATGCCCGTCAGGCGCTGGAACGCATCGCGCGCCTTCCCCGCGGCGTCGCGCCCGTGGCGGTACTCGGCTTCGGCGACCGGCAGTTTCCTGCCTTTTGTGCCTTTGCCCAGGCGGTGGAGCAGGCCCTGCGCGCACGAGGCTGGCCGACGCTGCTGCCGCTCGAACGCATTCACCAGCAGTCAGGCCAGCAGTTCGCTCTCTGGGGCGAGGCCTTGGCGCTGGCGCTGAATGAACCCCTGGTGCTGAACTACGTGCCGCGCGTGCCGCCGAGCACCACGCTCACGCTGATTTCGCGACAAGACTACCCTGGCCAGACGGACAGGCCCACGGTCATCCTGCGCTTTCAATGGCCGCACTTGGGATGGTGGGATCGCCTGCGCGGGCGTGGGCTGGCGCGCTTTGCAGCGGGTGATCTGGTGGGCATCGTCCCGCCGGGCATGGGCGTGCCGCGCTATTACTCGCTGGCCTCGGGCACCCGGGACGGATTCCTGGAAATCTGCGTGCGCTTGTTCCCAGGCGGCCTGTGTTCCACGCACCTCTACGGCTTGCAACCGGGGGGTACGGCCGAGGCCTTCATCCGGCGCAATCCCGGATTCGCTTTGCAAGGCGGGCATCAGCCTGTGGTGCTCATCGGCGCAGGAACGGGCGTCGCCCCGCTGGCGGGCTTCATCCGGCGCAACCACAGGCGCATCCCCATGCATCTTTATTACGGAGGGCGCGATCCGGCATTGGACTTCTATTTCGAGCCCGAGATCCGGCGCTGGCTGGAGGAGCAGCGATTGGCCAGCCTGCAGACCGAGTTCTCGCGCGTGCCGGGCGGCGGCTACGTCCAGGACGCCCTGCGCCGCGACGCCACGCGCCTGCGCGATCTGCTCAAGCGCGGCGCCATCGTGCGCGTGTGCGGCAGCCGCCCCATGGGCCGGGATGTTGCCGAGGCGCTGGACGGAATTCTGGGGACACTGCGCCTCAGCGTGCAGCAACTCAAGGCGAAGGGGCGCTATGCCGAAGATCTCTTCTGACCTTCCAGCGACATGCGTCTGAACCTGAACGGCCCGACCATGGGCACACGCTGGTCCGTCAATTGCGATGTCGCGCCGGATCGAGACCCCAAGCCATTGCGCGCCGCCTTGCAGGCGGCCGTGGATCTGGTGGATGCGCAGATGTCCCCCTGGAAGCCCGGCAGTGACCTCATGCGCCTGAACCGCGCACCCGTCGACAGCTGGGTCGATCTGCCTGCAGAGATGCTGTACGTGCTTGACCGTGCGCTGGAAATCAGCCGCCTGAGCGCGGGGGCTTTCGACCCTGCCGTTGGAGCGCTGGTCGATGCCTGGGGCTTTGGCGCGGTTCGTGATGAGCCCGATGCGCAAGCGATTCGCGTAGCCGGCGACACCTCCCGCTGCCCCGCCCACCAAAGCCTGGAACTGGATCTGGATGCGGGCCGGGCCTGCAAGCGTGCAGGCCTGCAGATCGACCTGTGCGGTATTGCCAAGGGCCACGCCGTGGATTGCATGGTGGCCGTGCTGCAGCACTACGACATCCGCCACGCGCTGGCGGCACTCGATGGCGAACTGCGCGCTCTGGGCAGTCAAGCCGACGGGCAGCCCTGGGCCGTGGCGCTGGAGAGCCCCGAACCTGGGCGCCGCGCGGTGCATGGCGTGATCGAACTGCAGGATCTGGCCGTGGCCACCTCGGGCGACTACCGCCGCTTCGTGCTGGTGGGTGGCGCGCGCCTGGCGCACACCATGGACGGCCGCCGGGCAGCGCCCGTGCGCAACGATGTCGCTTCCATCACCGTGCTTGCACGCACATGCATGGATGCCGACGCCTGGGCCACGGCGCTGCTGGTGGCCGGGCCGAGCGACGGGCCGGCGATGGCGCATCGCCTGGGACTGGAAGCCCTGTGGCTGCTGCGCCGGGAAGGCACATTGGTCGAGATGGGTTCGGGCCGGTTCGACTCTGCCGCGGCGCCGGAGCCGGTGACGACGCATTCACCCTCGTAGCGTAGCGCCCGACGCCGCGACGCTCGACCGTGTCGGGAAGCGCTACGCGCTCCCCGGGCACCCCAGGGACATCGCCGATCAGCGCTTGCGCGCCACGAGATCGATCAGCGCGGACATGCCATCGTGCCCATGGCCTTCGCGGATGACGCCGTCGTGCTCGCGCAGCAGCAGGATCTCCATGTCGGCCAGCGCTGCGCGCAGCAGGTCAGCCGTGTACAGGTTCCCGATCACGGGCGGCCCGCCGGTGCCGTAGCCGAGCTGCGCGGGACGATAGCCCTGCAGGATCAGCAGGCCACCCGGCTTCAGGGCGCGCTGCATTCCCGCGAACATCGCGTCGCGTATCCCCGGCCCGGCGAACTGGATGAAGATGGCCACCACGACATCGAAGTCATCGCGGCCCCATTCCCAGTTGCCGAGATCTGCCAGCTCCGTCGTGATCGGCACCCCACGCGAAGCTGCCAGCTTGCGGGCCTTCTCCAGCCCGACCCGGGAAGCATCGACAGACAGTACCTCGAGCCCCTGCTGCGCGAGCCATACGCCATTGCGGCCCTCGCCGTCTGCGAGCGCAAGCGCGCGCGTTCCCGGCTGCAACCGGTGGCGCTGCGAGAGGAGGAAGTCGTTGGGCTCGGTGCCGAAGACATACTCGGGCACGGCGAAGCGCGTGTCCCAGCGCGCGATGCCCATCGTCTCCACGTCGCCCGTCACGCGGCTCCCCTTTCGTGGCCGGTGTCGGCCCGCGCGTTGCAGTAAAAGCGGTGGAGGGTTTCGATGACAGCCGCCGCCGGCCCCGGCATCAGCGAGTAGTGGATTGTCTGCGCCTCCCGGCGGGTGCGCACGAGATGCTCATCGCGCAATACCGCGAGATGCTGCGACAAGGCCGATTGACTGAGTCCGAGAAGCTCGTTGATCTCGCCTACGGAACGCTCTCCGCCCGCGAGCAGGCACAGCACCTGCAGCCGGCGCTCGTTGGCAAGTGCTTTCAGCAGTTGCGCTGCCTCGCCGGCATGTGCCTGCATCGCTTCGAGATCGGGAAGTCGGCGGTTTCGTTTCGGCATCCATGTGCACGCGTGTGCATTAGTTGACTCTAATATAAGCTGTCGCTAATATGATTGCAAGCGGATGGGCGCGTCAGCCCGGCCGCCGTTGCAGCATTCCTCGGAGGGCAGCGCATGGTACGTGTCGTAATTCTGGGCGCCGGCATCGGCGGCATGAGCGTCGCGTACGAATTGCGCGGCATGCTGGGAGCGGGTCCTGCCATCACGGTCATAGGCGAGGGTGATCTCTTTTCGTTCACGCCGTCCAATCCCTGGGTTGCGGTGGGTTGGCGCACCGCGAAGCAGATCCAGATTCCGGTTGCCACCCGCCTGGAAAAGAAGCGGATCGCCTTCGACCCTGTCGGGGCGGAACGGGTGGAGCCGGGCCGCAATCGGGTCTGGCTGCGCGACGGGCGAAGCATCGACTACGATTACCTCGTCATCGCCACGGGTCCGCGGCTCGCCTTCGATGACGTTCCCGGCCTCGGCCCCGACGGGGGCTTCACGCAGTCGATCTGCACCACGCCGCATGCCACAGCCGCGTGGGACGCTTATCAGGAGTTCCTGCAAGACCCGGGCCCCCTCATCGTCGGCGCCGCCGCCGGCGCGAGCTGCTTCGGCCCCGCCTACGAGTTCGCGATGATCGTCGATCGCGACCTGCGCAAGCGCAAGCTGCGTGACCGGGTTCCGATCATCTATGTCACGCCGGAGCCATATGTCGGCCACATGGGTCTCGGCGGTGTCGGCGACTCGAAGGGCCTGATGGAGTCGGAGTTTCGCAAGCGGCACATCCAGTGGATCGTCAACGCGAAGATCGGTGCGGTCCGCGCGGGCGAGATGGAGGTCCTCGAGATGAACGAGGATGGCGAGATCCGGCGGAACCATGTCTTGCCGTTCCGGTATTCCATGGTGCTGCCTGCCTTTGCGGGCGTGGACGCGGTGCGCCAGGTCGAGGGGCTTTGCAACCCGCGCGGATTCGTGCTGATCGACAAGCATCAGCGCAATTCCGCCTGGCCCAACATTTACGCGCTCGGTGTCTGCGTGGCGATCCCGCCGGTCGAACAGACGCCTGTCCCGACCGGTGCGCCAAAGACCGGCTTCATGATCGAATCGATGGTTACGGCGGTAGCCAGGAACATCCAGGGCGATATCGCGGGCGAGCGGCGCGAGGTGCAGGCCACCTGGAATGCAATCTGCCTCGCCGACATGGGCGATCGCGGCGCTGCCTTTGTCGCCTTGCCACAGATCCCGCCGCGCAATGTCAGCTGGACCAGAGTGGGGAAATGGGTGCACCTCGCGAAGATCGCCTTCGAAAAATATTTCCTCAGGAAGATGAAGACCGGCAACACCGAACCGGTCTACGAGAAGTACGTGCTGAAGTTGCTCGGGATCGAGCGTACACGCTGAAAGGAGAGCCCCGTTGAGTATCGACAGCCCGATCCGTGTCAGCCTCGAACAGGAGAGCGACTACACCTTTCGTGTCGTCTTCGACGACACTGCGCTTGCGCCGCTGCTGACCGACGAGCCCGCGCCGCTCGGCGGCGACCAGGGTCCGAACCCCTCGCGACTGCTGCTCGCCGCGATCGCCAACTGCATGGCGGCGAGCCTGCTGTTCTCGCTGCGCAAGTTTCGCAACTCCCCGGGCAAGGTGAAGGCGCAGATCAGCGCGACGCCGCGGCGCAATGCCGACGGACGCTGGCGGATCGGCAGTGCGCAGGTGGAGCTGCTGTTGGCCGAACCGGCGGCCGGGTATCAGCAACTGCCACGCATCCTCGAGCAGTTCGAGAACTTCTGCATCGTGACCCAGAGCGTGCGCGACGGCGTCGATGTGCACGTGACGGTGAGAGATGGCACCGGCGCGATCGTGCATGGCGGCGCGGCCGTGGGAGCGCAAACATGAGCGCTTCGCTGCAAATCGGCTGCCCGCACTGCGCGGTGATCAATCGCGTACCCCGGGAACGGCTCGCTGACGCGCCGAATTGCGGGCGCTGCGGCCGGGTACTGTTCACCGCGAAGCCGCTCATCCTGGATGCGGCTTCTTTCGAGACGCATGCCGTGCGCAGCGACCTGCCGCTGCTCGTCGACTTCTGGGCTCCGTGGTGCGGTCCGTGCCAGACGATGGCGCCTCACTTCGAAGCGGCCGCCGCAGAGCTCGAGCCGGCGATGCGGCTCGGCAAGATCGACACGCAGGCGCAGCCTGAACTCGGCGCGCGCTTCGGCATTCGCAGCATCCCGACCTTGGCATTGTTCCAGCGAGGGCGCGAGATCGGACGCATGTCCGGGGCGTTGCCGACCGGCGAAATCGCCCGGTGGGCGCGTTCGACGCTCGGCGCGGCCGCCTGATGCGGGGATGCGACCCGCCGCGCCTGCGCGCATTTCACTGGCTGAAGCGCGGGGGTTGAAAGCCGCAACCTCGGCATCTATCGCCGAGTTGTCTTCGCAAGCTCATTTGTCCAGCGCGGCGATGTACGCGGCGGGCTCGCTGCCGAGCAGCAGCTGTACCGCCGACCATGTCACGAGCGCGAGCGCCCGCGCATCGGCACGTCGGGCCTCGGCGTCGAGCAGGTCGCGCTGCTGGCGCAGCAGATCCTCGAGTGACGCGAGCCCGACGCGCGCGAGCTCCATCTGCGTGCGGACGACTTCTTCGCGATACGCAATCTCCTTGGTCACTGCCTCGATATCGCCCAGCGCGGCGAGGTGCGACGCGCGCAACGAAGCCCATTGCCGGGCCACCAGGCGACGCGCGGCGTCACGCCCGGATTCCGCGGCCCGCGCTCGGGCGTCCGCTGCTGACGCACGACGGCGCGCGACCGAATCGAGCGGGATGCTGAACCTCAGCCCGGCACCCCAGGCCTCGATGCTCTGGTCGCCGCCGTCGAATTGCGCGTAGTCCGCCACCGCGGAAAAGGAAGGCCAAAGCGTCCGATGGGCCTCCTCTGCATTTGCTTTCGCGACGGCCGCGCGAGCATCAGCGAGCGCGGCGGGCAGGGCGCCTTCGAGTTGCCCGTCCGGCCACTCAGGTGCGACGACGGGCTGCGCGGCGGGAAGGTGCTCGACTCCGCTCGCGGCCTGCAGTGCCGCGAGCGCCTCGCCCGTCGCGGCCTTCAGGCGCAGTTCGTCCGACTCGACGCGCGCGAGTTCGCTCTCGGCGAGTCGCAGGTCCACTGTGGCCAGTTGACCGGAGTCCACTTCGCGGCGTACGCGGGCGATCGTGGTTGTGACGCGCTCGCGCTGTGCGCCCAGGGCCGTCGCGCGGCGCTGCAGCGCCTGCAGTCGGGCGTACGCACCTGTCGTTTCATGCAGCTGTGCAAGCTGCTCTCCGCGTTCCGCAAGCCTGGCCGCCTGCACCGCACCGCGCGCGGCCGCCCGACTCGACGCGATCACACCGAAGAGATCGAGCGGTACCGCATACGTCGCACCATAGCGCGTGACGTCACGGGCAAAGGGCGGATCGGTGAAGGCAGCCGGAGTCATCGGGCCGACGAACCGTTCACCTTCGAAGCGCTGCGCTTCGGCGCCGACGCTGCCCGCACCGAAGTAGCGGGCTGTGGCAGCCGCCAGTTCCGAGCGTGCGGCGGAGGCATCGGCACGCCTCGCCATGATGTCCGGATGCTCGAGCGTCGCGCGCAGCAGGTCTGCCAGTTCGCTTGTCGGCAGCGCCGCGTTGTCCTCAGCTGCAGGCCACTCGACGACGAACGCACCGCGCAGGTCGCCGGTCGAGAAGCCTGTAGCTTCGTCGGCCGGATAGTGCTCCGCGAGCGCTTGCCGCACCGGTGCTGCGAGCGCGGATCCATGGCAGGCGAGGCACATCGGCTGCGTCACGATCGCCCGCATGTAGCGCGCGCGACCATCCGGGAGCGACTGGTAATCCTCAATCGGACCGCCCTCCCCGACGGTGAAACGTTGCGCGAAGCCTTCGAGCACCGCTCGCTCCCCGGGACCCGGTGCGTTCACGGGATTGCGCACGCGCAGCGCCGTGCGTCCGACCTGCGCGCCCGCGCGCTCACTGAGTCGAGTCGCGATGCCCGGCGCGGCGGTCCGGCAGACTTCTATCGCACCGACGGGCCCATCTTCGGCCAGCGCAGCCTGCAGACGATTCCCGAGTTCGCTCTGCAGCGCGGCGGCCAGTTCGCGGGAAGCCTCGCCCCGCCCGTCTTGCGGCGCGAGGATGGGTTCCGACGCGAGAGCAGGCCCCGCAACGAACAGGCCGAGAAGAATCGCGGCCCGGATTGCCTGATCGACTATGGTGCGCATGATGATCCCCTCCACAGCGGTTCCCCGCGGCGGGGGATTGTATATTAGAAATAGGTAAATTAGAATCAGCTAATTCGTAGCGTGACTGAGGAGGCAATCATGACAACGACCACGCATACCACCACGACTCACGGCGCGACCGTCGATCAATGGGTCTTTCGCATGGCGGGGCTTTTTGTGCTCCTCTCGCTCGGCCTGTCGCAGCTGCACAGCCCGAACTGGCTCTGGGTCACCGCCTTCGTCGGTGCAAACCTGTTGCAGGCTTCATTCACCGGTCTGTGCCCGCTCGCGGTGATTCTCCGCAAGCTGGGGGTTGCGCCGGGCGCAGCGTTCTGCGCGGCCGGCGATCGGCGCTGAAGCTCGTGAAGTTGCACAGCCCGCCGCTGCTCGCGCGCTTCTGGGTCGCCGCGCTTGCGGCGGCGCTCGTCGCCTGCTCGGGCGGTGACGGCCCGGTTGTGGGTGCAGCCGCGGGCGCCGGCGCGGGCCTCGAGGTAGTCGCCGTGAAGCTGGCGCAAGTGCCGCGCGAGACTGCCTTCGACGGTGTCGTGGAGGCGGTCAATCAGGCGACCGTCGCCGCGCAGACGAGCGGGCGCGTCGTCGAGCTGCCGTTCGATGTCGGCGACTATGTCGAGAAGGGTGCCGTCATCGCGCGCTTCACCGGCAGCGAGCAGCGCGCGCGTACCGAAGCGACCGACGCGGCCGTGACAGAGGCGCGCGCGCGCCTCGCCGAAGCGCAACTCGAGTTCGACCGCATCAAGGATGTGTACGAGCGCAAGCTGGTCGCCAAGGCCCGCTTCGACAAGGCCGCTGCCGACCTCGCTTCGGCGCGCGCGCGCGCCGAAGCGGCGCAGGCCGCGCGCACGGAAGCCCGCGAGGGTCTCGGCTATACGGTGATCCGTGCCCCGTACTCCGGCATTGTGGTCGCGCGACATGTGCGGGTCGGCGAGGCAGTGACCGTCGGCCGGCCCATCATGACGGGTCTGTCGCTCGAGCACCTGCGTGTCATCGCGGAGATTCCCCAGCGGCATGTCGAGCCGCTGCGCAAGCACCGCCGTGCCCGCGTGATCCTGCCGGATGGCAGCTCGGTGGATGCGGCCGAACTGCGTATCCCGCCCAGCGCCGATCCCGTCACCCATACCTTCCGGGTGCTCGTGACGCTGCCGCCTGGTGAGCACGCGGCTTTCCCCGGTACTCTCGTCAAGGTCGCCTTCGTCAGCGGCACCGAGCCGCGGTTGCTCGTGCCGGCGAATGCTCTGGTCCGGCGCGGCGAAGTGACTGCTGTCTACGTGACCGGTGACAAGGACCGCATCGACTTTCGCTACCTGCGCGTCGGCAGCCCGACCGCCGACGGCAGCGTCCCGGTGCTCGCAGGTCTCGTCGATGGCGAGCGGGTCGCGACCGACCCGATCGCCGCCGGCATTGCCTACAAGAAGCAGACGGCGCCATGAGCGCGACGCGGGAGGCGCCGCTCGGGCTCGCGGGGCGTATCGCGCGTGCCTTCCTTACCACCGAAATCACGCCGCTGCTGGCGCTCACCGGCCTGCTGCTCGGGCTCTTTGCCGTATTCGTGACGCCGCGCGAGGAGGAGCCGCAGATCAACGTCACGTTCGCGAACGTGATGATTCCCTATGCGGGCGCTTCGGCACGCGAGGTCGAATCGCTCGTCACCACGCCGGCCGAGCGGATCGCCGCCGAGATCGCGGGAGTGGAGCACATCTATTCGGCCTCGACACCGGGCCTGTCAATGCTGACGGTGCGCTTCGAGGTCGGCACGCCGCGCACCGAAGCGATCGTGCGCCTCTACAACGCGTTCTATTCGAACCAGGACTGGCTGCCGCAGGGCACCGGCGTCGGCATGCCGCTGATCAAGCCGAAGGGCATCGACGACGTGCCGATCGTTGCCGCCACGCTCTGGAGTGAGGACCCGGCGATCACCGCGCTCGATCTGCAGCGCGTTGCGCATGCGATGGAGACGGAACTGCAGCGTGTCCCTGGAACCCGCGACATCGAGACGCTGGGCGGCCCCGATCGGGTGGTGCGCGTGCGCTTCGATGCGCAGCGGCTCGCCGGCTACGGCCTGTCGCTCGATGACCTGCGTCGCGCCCTCGGAGCGGCCAATGCGTCGGTCGACGCGGGATCGTTCGTCGATCGCAATCGCGAGGTCGAGGTTCAGGCGGGCACCTTCCTGATGACGCCGGAGGAAGTGGCCGATCTCGTCGTCGGAGTCCGTGATGGCTCGCCGGTGTTTCTGCGCGATGTCGCGCAGGTGAGCGCCGGCGCGGATGACCCCGAGCGCCATGTCAGCACCGGCGCCGGTCCCGCGGCGTCAACGGATCTCGCCGCCGCTGGCGGCATCCACCCGGCCGTGACCCTCGCCGTGTCGAAGAAGCCGGGCGCCAACGCGGTCGAGGTCGCGCGTGATGTCATCGCGCGCTTCGATCAAATGCGCGGCGTGGCATTTCCCGACAGCGTGCGGGCCACCATCACGCGCAACTATGGCGCCACTGCCGAGGACAAGGCGCAGACCCTGATCGGCAAGCTCCTGTTCGCGACCCTGTCGGTTGTCGCCCTCATGTGGTTGTCGCTTGGACGGCGTGAGGCGATCGTGGTCGGCGCGGCCGTCGTCGTCACGCTCGCTGCGACGTTGTTCGCGTCGTGGGCCTGGGGGTTCACGCTGAATCGCGTGTCGCTCTTCGCGCTCATCTTCTCGATCGGCATTCTGGTGGATGACGCGATCGTCGTCGTCGAGAACATCCACCGGCATATGCAGTTTCGCGGGCTCTCGCTGACCGAGGCCATTCCGGCAGCGGTCGACGAGGTCGGCGGGCCGACGATCCTCGCGACCTTCACCGTGATCGCAGCATTGCTGCCGATGGCGTTCGTCACCGGCCTCATGGGCCCCTACATGCGCCCGATCCCGATCAACGCCTCGATGGGCATGCTGATCTCGCTCGCGGTCGCCTTCGTGTTCACACCCTGGATGTACCGGCGGCTGTTCTTGCGCGACGTACATCCGACCGCCGCAAAGGAGGAGGGCGCCGGCCTGCAGCGGCTCTTCACGCGCGTCATGACGCCGTTGCTGCGGCGTGAGGCAGGGCGCAGGAACCGCTGGAAGTTGCTTGGCGTGCTGCTCGGGCTGATCGCGGCATCGTTCGCGTTGGTCGGCCTGCGCGCGGTGATCATGAAGATGCTGCCGTTCGACAACAAGAGCGAGTTCCAGGTGCTCGTCGACATGCCGGAGGGCACGCCGGTGGAAGAGACGCAACGGGTCCTGCTCGCGCTCGCGGATCACGTGCGTACCGTGCCCGAAGTGACCGACTACCAGATCTACGCGGGCACCGCCGCGCCGATCAACTTCAACGGTCTCGTCCGGCAGTATTACCTGCGCCGCCAGCCGTGGCAGGGTGACATCCAGGTCAACCTGCTGCCGAAGGACGAGCGGGAGCGCAAGTCGCACGACATCGCCCGCAGCGTGCGCGCGCCGCTCGCGGCGATCGGTCGCCGTTTCGATGCCAATGTGAAAATCGTCGAAGTGCCGCCGGGACCGCCGGTGCTCGCGCCCCTGGTTGCGGAGGTCTACGGTCTCGACTACACGCGCCAACTCGAGGTGGCGCGGCAGGTGCGTGGCGTCTTCGAGGCGGCACCCGATGTCGTCGATGTCGATGACTCCGTGGAGGCGCCGCAGGAGAAGCTCATCGTCGAGGTCGATCGCGCGCGCGCCGCTCGCCTCGGCGTCTCGCAGCGGACCGTCGCCACGGCCGTCGCGGCGGCACTGCGCGGCGAGGACATGTCATACCTGCACGATGAGCAGGCGGGCTACCCGGTCCCGATCCGCATCGAGCTCGCACCCGGCGACAAGGCGACGATCGCAGACCTCTCCACGCTGCGCGTGCGCGCGGACAGTGGCGCGCTCGTGCCGCTCTCCGAAGTGGCCGAGGTGCGCGCGGGCACGCGCGAGCAGACGATCCAGCACAAGGACCTGCTGCCGGTCGTCTATGTGACCGGCGACGATGCGGGGGCGACGGACAGTCCGATGTACGGCCTGCGGGCCATTGCGGCGAAACTGCGCGACACGAATATCGATGGCGCGCCGATCCGCCAGTACTACACGGCGCAGCCGCAGAACCCCGTCGAGTGGAGCCTCAAGTGGGACGGCGAATGGCAGGTCACGTTCGAGACATTCCGCGACATGGGGATCGCCTATGCCGCCGGTCTCGTGCTGATCTACCTGCTCGTCGTCGCGCAGTTTCGCTCGTACGGCGTGCCGCTCGTGATCATGGCGCCGATTCCGCTCACGATCATCGGCATCCTGCCGGGCCACGCGCTGCTCGGCCAACAGTTCACGGCGCCCTCGATGATCGGCATGATCGCGCTCGCGGGCATCATCGTGCGCAACTCGATCCTGCTGGTCGATTTCATCCAGCAGGAAGTGCGCGCGGGCAAGCCTTTGCAGGAAGCCACGATTGCCGCCGCCGCGGTTCGTGCAAGGCCGATCGCCCTCACCGCGCTCGCCGCCATGCTCGGCGGCTTCTTCATCCTCGATGATCCGATCTTCGGGGGGCTCGCGGTATCGCTGATCTTCGGCCTCTTCGTTTCGACCGTGCTCACGCTGCTCGTCATCCCGGTGGTCTACTACCATTACTACTGGCGTGGTCACGAGACACAGGCAGGGCCCCCGGCAGCCGGAATGAGCTGATTTCGGCGGAAACTCTCCCGACGGGCGGTGCCCGGACGGTGCCCGCTTGGCGCCACGGCGCGGTTCCTGTATTCTCGCGCGCCTCGCGAGGATGGCCCGTCGGCCGGCCATCCGCTTGAAATTGCTACAAGTTTCTGCGCGCCCGTAGCTCAGCTGGATAGAGTACCTGGCTACGAACCAGGTGGTCGGGAGTTCGAATCTCTCCGGGCGCGCCAACTTCTCTTGGTCCATTCCGGACACATCACGATTCGTGGGGTACCGGGAAGCCGCGATGGGGCATGTCGTTCCGTGGTTCGGGTTCATCGTGTCGGCGCCATCCCGGGGTCGACGATGACGATGTCAAAGCGTTCAGTGAGAGCGGGATTGGCGACGAATATGTCCGATATCATCGACAAAATAACCGCATATGTCGACGATATCGGACACTATGTCGCGAACGGTCCGGATGCCCTTTCCTGCCAGCCGTCGCCAGCTTGCCGCTCTCGGCGAACGGCTCCGTCTTGCCCGCAAGCGCCGGAAGATTTCCACGGTACTGATGGCGGAGCGCGCGGGAATCTCACGCGACACCCTCCATCGTGCGGAGAAGGGCGATCCGGCGGTGAGTCTCGGCACGTTTCAGCAGGTGCTGAGCGTGCTCGGGCTCGACGGCGACCTCGATCTTCTCGCCGGTGAGGATCGACTCGGCCGAAGGCTCCAGGACCTTGCGCTCGACCCAGCCGGGCGGGGCGAGATCTGATCGTGGTGCGCCGGGTACAAGAAGCCGCAGATGGCGTCGATGTGTACCTGAACGCCCCTGAACTCGGACCGCTCAAGAAAGTCGGCCGGTTGTTTCACCGGCGCTCGCGCTCGTAAAGCGCGCTCTCATTCGTCTATTCGCCCGAGTGGCTGGCGAGCCGCGACGCCTATCTGCTCGGAGTCCACGATGAATGCCACGATGTGGGCGCATGGGAGCACGTGGTGCAACAGCTGGCGATCGCCTGCCAGATCGAGGTCCCGACGCCCCGGCTGGCGCGGTTCAATCATCGGTACCGTACATTCTGTTCACAACGGTTTGACCGCACGCCGCGCGGTCGCCGTTTCTTCGTTTCCGCCATGACGCTGCTCGAGCGGCACGACGGCGAGGGCGGGAGTTATCCCGAAATCGCCGAATTCATCCAGAACCACGGGGCGCGCGGAGCGGTGGAGACGGATCTTGCGCAGCTCCTGCGGCGCGTACTGTTCAATGCGCTGGTTGGAAACACGGACGATCACCTGCGCAACCACGGCTTCCTGCGGGAGACAACGGGTTGGCGGCTGGCACCGGCGTTTGATCTGAATCCAAATCCTGCCAGGCGTCATCACGCGCTGCGGTTCGATGAGGCGAGCGACGACCCGGATGAGTCACTGGAACCGGATGATGACCTGATCCACGGCGAGGCTGTCGCCCTTCTTCGCGGTCACCTCGGCGACCACGCCGTCCCGCGCGGCGACGAGGATGTTCTCCATCTTCATCGCCTCGATCACCGCAAGCTTCTCGCCGGCGATCACCCGCTGCCCGGGCTGCACGGCAACCTCGACCAGCAGACCCGGCATGGGCGAGAGCAGGAACTGCGACAGATCCGGCGGAGCCTTCACCGGCATCAGTGCCAGCAGCTGCGCGGCGCGCGGCGACAGTACGCGCGCCACGATCGTCGTGCCGTCGTGCGCGATGCGATAGTCGAGACCGATGCGCTCGAGCTGCGCGCAGAAGGGCCGGCTGTCGAGCTCGCCGCGGATCACGAGGTCCCGCAGTGTGCCGCTCAGCGTGATGCGCCGGCTGCGACCGCCGATCGATACCAGCACCTCGGGGCCGCTCGAGGTCACCGAGACGGGTGTGTGTTCGCGCTGCCCCTCACGGTCTGTCTGCACGATCACGAAGTCCTCGCGGATCCGCAGTTCGTGGCCCGGGAGCTGGCCGCTGATGGTGGCGGCGCGCTCGCGCAACCGGCGGTGCGCGGCTGCCAGCAGGACCAGCGGGAAATCGGGATCCTGGCGCGGCACTGTGGCACCCGGGAAGCCCTGTGGGTATTCCTCGGCGATGAAGCCGGTGTTGAACTGGCCCGAGACGAAGCGCGGGTGCGCAAGCAGCGCGGCCTGGAAGGAAACGTTGCTCGAGATACCGCGAATCACGAAGGCGTTCAGGGCCTCGCGCATCTTCGCGATCGCCTGGTTGCGGTCCTGGCCGTGCACGATGAGCTTGGCGATCATCGAGTCGTAGTACAGCGGAATCTCGCCGCCTTCCCCGACGCCGGTGTCGACGCGCACGCCGCCACCCTCGGGAGGTGGCCGGAACTTCACCAGCCGTCCCGTCGAGGGCAGGAAGTTGCGCAAGGGGTCTTCGGCATTGATGCGGCACTCGATCGCCCAGCCCTGACGCCGGATGTCTGCCTGCGTGAAGGGGAGCTTCTCGCCCGCCGCCACCCGGATCATCTGTTCCACCAGATCAAGCCCCGTGATGCACTCGGTGACGGGGTGCTCGACCTGCAGTCGCGTGTTCATCTCGAGGAAGTAGAAACTGCGGTCACGACCGACCACGAATTCGACCGTTCCGGCCGACTGGTAGTCGACTGCGCGCGCGAGCGCCACGGCCTGCCGGCCCATTGCCTCGCGCGTCGCATCGTCGAGAAAGGGACTCGGCGCCTCCTCGATCACCTTCTGGTGGCGGCGCTGGATCGAGCACTCGCGCTCCCAGAGGTAGACGCAGTTGCCGTGGGCATCGCCGAGAACCTGGATCTCGATGTGCCGCGGCTCCTCGATGAATTTCTCGATGAAGACGCGATCATCGCCGAAACTTGCGCGCGCTTCGTTGCGACACGAGGTGAAGCCCTCGAAGGCCTCCTTGTCTCCGTAGGCGACGCGCAGGCCCTTGCCGCCGCCGCCCGCGCTCGCCTTGATCATGACGGGGTAGCCGATGCGGCGCGCGATCTTCACGGCCTCATCGGGCGATTCGATTGGCGCATTGTGCCCGGGTATGGTGCTCACCTGCGCCTTCGCGGCGAGCGCTTTCGAGGAGATCTTGTCACCCATCGCCGCGATTGACCCGTGCTTCGGGCCGATGAAGACGATGCCTTCCTCCTCGACGCGCCGCGCAAACTGCTCGTTCTCGGAGAGAAAGCCGTAGCCCGGGTGCAGCGCCTCCGCGCCGGTCGTCTTGCTGGCCTCGATGATCCGGTCCATGACGAGATAGCTCTCGCGACTCGGCGCAGGACCTATGAGCACCGCTTCGTCGGCGAGTTCCACATGGCGGGCGTCGCGGTCGGCCTCGGAGTAAACGGCAACCGTGGCGATGCCCATGCGGCGCGCGGTCCTGATGACGCGGCAGGCGATCTCGCCGCGGTTGGCAATGAGGATCTTCTTGAACACGGGCGGGGGTTCTCTACAGTGGGATGTTGCCGTGCTTGCGCCACGGCTCGTCGATCTTCTTGTCGCGCAGCATCACGAGCGAGCGGCAGATGCGCCGGCGTGTCTCGTGCGGCTGGATGACGTCGTCGATATAGCCGCGGGCGCCGGCGACGAAGGGATTGGCGAACTTCGCCCGGTACTCGGCCTCGCGCGCGGCGATCCTGGCAGGGTCGCCTTTTTCTTCGCGGAAGATGATCTCGACCGCTCCCTTCGGGCCCATCACCGCGATCTCGGCGTTCGGCCAGGCGAGGTTCACGTCGCCGCGCAGATGCTTCGAGGACATGACGTCGTACGCGCCGCCATAGGCCTTGCGGGTGATGACCGTGACCTTGGGCACCGTGCACTCCGCGTAGGCATAGAGCAGCTTCGCGCCGTGCCTGATGATGCCGCCGTACTCCTGGGCCGTGCCGGGCATGAAACCGGGCACGTCGACGAAGGTGACGAGCGGGATGCTGAAGGCGTCGCAGAAACGCACGAAGCGCGCCGCCTTGATGCTGCTCTTGATATCGAGACAGCCGGCCAGCACCAGCGGCTGGTTGGCGACGAAGCCCACGGTGTGCCCGTCCATGCGGCCGAAGCCGATGACGATGTTCTTCGCGTACTCCGGCTGCAGCTCGAAGAAGTCGCCATCGTCCACTGTCTTGACGATGAGTTCCTTGATGTCGTACGGCTTGTTCGGGTTGTCGGGCACGAGTGTGTCGAGCGACATTTCGATGCGGTCGGCCGGATCGCCCGAGTGGCGCACGGGCGGCTTCTCGCGGTTGTTCAGCGGCAGGTAGTTGAAGAGCCGCCGTGCCATGAGCAGCGCATCGACGTCGTTCTCGATGGCGAGATCGGCCACGCCGCTGCGGGTGGTGTGCGAGAGCGCGCCACCGAGATCCTCCGCGGTCACTTCCTCGTGCGTGACGGTCTTCACGACCTCGGGGCCGGTGACGAACATGTAGGAGCTGTCCTTCACCATGAAGATGAAGTCGGTCATGGCCGGGCTGTAGACCGCGCCCCCGGCGCAGGGGCCCATGATGAGGCTGATCTGCGGGATCACGCCCGAGGCGCTGACATTGCGCTGAAAGACCTCGGCATAACCGCCGAGGGAGGCCACGCCTTCCTGAATGCGCGCCCCGCCGGAGTCGTTCAGGCCGATGACGGGTGCGCCCACCTTCATGGCCTGATCCATGACCTTGCAGATCTTCTCGGCGTGCGCTTCGCTGAGCGCCCCGCCGAAGACGGTGAAATCCTGGCTGAAGACGAAGACGAGTCGGCCGTTGATCACCCCGTAGCCCGTGACCACGCCGTCTCCGGGGATCCTGTTGTCCGCCATGCCGAAATCTGCGCAGCGGTGCTCGACGAACATGTCCCATTCTTCAAACGAGCCCTCGTCGAGCAACAGCTCGACGCGCTCGCGCGCGGTGAGCTTGCCCTTGGCGTGCTGTGCGGCGATGCGTTTCTCGCCGCCGCCGAGGCGGGCCTTGGCGCGCTTCTCTTCGAGCTGCTGGATGATGTCGTGCACTGGTCTTCGGTTCCCGGGGTCGTTTGATGGATCTCTCTGACAGGTCGCGCAGCGTACGGGGCCCGCTCGCCTGCTGTATTGTGCCTGCAAGCGTCCAATGATGGAGAAGATCGTGAAACCAATGAAGCTCGGCATTGCAGCCCTCGGCGCTGCCGTGACCCTGATCGCAGGACCGCTCCTGGTGGCGCCTGTGCGTCAGTGCCCATAACGGAAGGGGCCGCGCTCTTCAGCGCAGCCCCTTC
>DAORVK010000037.1:19276-27573 GCA_035433705.1 Steroidobacteraceae bacterium | reverse complement strand
CGATCAGGCTGCCATCGGCAGCGGCGCAGGACGCGCGATCGCGTAGCCCTGGATGTAATCGACGCCCATGCTGCGCGCGGCTTCGAGCGCGGCCTCGTCCTCGACGGCTTCAGCGATGACGCGAAAATCGAGGGTGCGTGCGAGCTTGACCATCGCATCGACCATCGCGCGGTTCACGCTGTCGGTGCCGAGGTTTTTCATGAACGAGCCGTCGATTTTCACGAAATCGACGGGCAGCGTCTTCAGGTTCAGGAACGAGCCCGCGCCGGCGCCGAAGTCGTCGAGTGCGAACTGGCAACCCGTGCCGTGCAGCACCTGGATGAAGCGGCGCGCCTGTTCCAGGTTCGCCGCCACTGCCGCCTCGCTCAACTCGAAACAGACCCGTGACGGCGCAACGCCGGTGCGATCGAAGCAATCGACCACGAACTCGAGGAACTGCGCGTCGGAGAGCGTCTGGCCGGAGATGTTGATGGCGACCGTGCGGCCAGGAGGTGTCTGGATTGCCCCGCGCCCAAGCGCGGCGAGCGTCGTTTGCACGACCCAGCGATCGATGGAAGTGGTGAGGCGGTAGCGCTCGGCGGCATGCATGAAGGCGGCAGGCGCCAGGTCACCACCGCTCGTGTCGCGCAGGCGCACGAGCACCTCGAGCGCAGGGCCCGTGCCGTTCGTGCCGAACGCGGGCACGATCGGCTGGTGGTAGAGCTGGAAGCGGTTTTCCCTGATCGCGAGCTGCAGCCGGTGCAGCCCCTGCAGCTCGCCGGAATGGCGTGCCGCCGCCTCGTCCCGTGCCGAATAGACCGCCACGCGCCCCGTGCCCTGCCGCTTCGCCACATAGCAGGCGGAATCAGCCGCGGCGAGCAGCTCGTCGAGCGTGCCGGATTCGCGTGCCAGCTCAACGATGCCGATCGAGATGCCGATGCTGAACACCCGATCGCGCCACACGAAGCGATGATCGGCGACGGCGCGGCATACGTCGTCGGCGATCTGGCGTGCTTTCTCGAGCGGGCAGCCGAGCAGCAGCATGCCGAACTCGTCGCCGCCGATGCGCGCGACGGTATCCGAGTCGCGCACCGCATCGCGCAGTATCTTCGCCACCTCGCGCAGCAGGCTGTCGCCTGCGACGTGGCCACTGGTATCGTTGACGAGCTTGAAGCGGTCGAGGTCGAGATAGCAGAGGATGTGCGTGCCATCGCCGCGGCGCGCCGCCTCCGCAGCCTCCTCGAGCCGCCTCTCGAATTCCCGCCGGTTGACGAGCCCCGTCAGCGCGTCGTGCGTCGCCTGGTACGACATCTGCCGCGTCACGCCGCGCAGCTCGGTCACGTCGTGCAGCAGCACCACAGCGCCCGTCACGGCACCGCCCGCATCGCGCAGCGGCGATGCAAGCGGCTCGATCGCATGTTCCTCGCCGCTGTCCCGGCTGACGAGCAGCGCGCGTCGCGGCACATGCACTGCAGTGCCGCTCTCGATGGCGTGACGCACGGGATCGGCAATCGCGCGCCGCTCGGTTTCATCGACGAGGCTCACGATGTCCTCGAACCGCCGGCCCTGCGCCTCGATGCGCGAAACGCCGGCGAGCGATTCCGCCGCTGCGTTCATGTACCCGATGTGACCCTGCGTGTCGGTCACGACGATTCCCTCGGCGAGCGACTCGAGCGCATCCTCGCGCGTGGTGCGTGGCGCCTCATCCACAGAGATCAGGTCACTCTCGCCCTGCGGCAGGCGCAACGCGGGCACCGTCTGCGTCGGCACCACTTCGACGCCCGTCACGAGCACGGCGGGCCCGCCCTCGTAGTCGATTACGGTGGTTGCAATCTCGAGGCGGCTCGCGGTGCCCTGCAAGCCGATGATGTCGATCTCGTAGCGATCGGCGGTCGATTCGCCAGCGAGCTTGCGACGCAGATTCTCCTCGACGAGTTCGGCGCTGTCGGCCGCGACGATGTCGGCGAGACGACGGCCGGGGAGCACCGCGCGCTCGACCCCGACGAGGTTGGCGAACTGGCGGTTCGCATAGAGGATCACGTCGCGGTGCACGATCACCACTTCGTGGATGCGATCGCCGAGATCGGCGAACAGCACCGGGCTCAGCCGTTCCCGTTCGCCCTGCACGCCGATACGGGCGAGCAGATGGTTGACCGCGGTGGCAAGCGCCGCCAATTCAGGCTGGTCGGTCTGCAGATCGACACGACCGGAGAGACGCCCGCCGATCGCGATACGTTGCACTTCCCGCGACAGGGCCGCCACGGTGCGCAGTTCGCGGCGCTGGAACAGGTACAGCACCAGCAGCAGCACCGCCACCAGCGCGAGAAGGACACTCACTAGCCCGACGATTGACATCGGTATCCGGCTATCCCCTGAGTCATTGTTATGCGCACAGGACGCGCTTCCGTAACCGATGCCAGCATATAGGACGACATTCGCGGCGCGGCGCTGATTTCACGATAAGCGGGCACTGCAACTTGGCAGCGGCGCGGAAAACCCTTAACTTGGCGCGCCGTTTCGCACGGCAGAATAAGTCCAATCCGGAGTGTTTGCGCCCATGACGACAGTGGCCCTCGAACAGATGGTGATGCAGCAGGTGCGTGCATGGGACGTGCTCGAAGAGCGCGTGCTCGACACGTTGCGCAGGGTGCCGCGCGAGCGCTTCGTGCCAACCGCGTTCCGCGCGGTCGCGTATGCAGACGCCGCGATTCCCTTGCCGCATGGCCAGCACATGCTGACTCCGCAGTTCATCGGTCGCATTCTGAAGGCGATCGGGGCCGCGCCAACCGAGACTGTGCTGGAAATCGGCACCGGGTCCGGCTACCTCACAGCTTGCCTCGCAAGCAGCTCCCGGCACGTCCATTCGATAGAGATCCACGAAGATCTCGCTGCAAGCGCCCGCGCCCGCTTCGCGGCGGAGGCCATCGCCAATGCCGAGGTACGGACAGCCGACGTCTTCGAGCTCTCCTTCGAGTCGCACTACGACATCATTGTCTTGACGGGCTCCCTTCCGCGATACGACGAGCGCTTCCAGCGCGCGCTGGCGGTCGGCGGGCGCCTTTTCGCGGTCGTCGGCGAGGGACCCGCGATGTCGGCCCGGCTGGTGCGCCGCACGTCCCCGACGACCTGGATGAGCCAGGACCTGTTTGAAACCTGGATCGAGCCGCTGCTGCACGCTACGCGTTCGCCCCGTTTCGTGTTCTGACGGGTGACGCTTCGGAACGCTTGTGATATGGTGATATACAACACTATATAAGAGGTTTTTATGCTGCGTCTTGGGGTACTGGGATCGATCACGCTGCTGCTGTTTGCGCAGGCTGCCGCCGCGGAAGACCTGCTGGCCGTTTACCAGCGCGCGCTCACCGCGGACCCACAGATCCGCGAAGCCGACGCCACGCGGCTCGCGGCACGCGAAGCCAAGCCGCAGGCGATCGCGACGCTCCTGCCGCAGCTGAACGGCACGGCCGGGTACGACAGGAACAAGTTCGAGGGCACGAGCGACCAGGCGCAGATCGTCACTGACGGGCCGAACGCCGGTCAGATCACGATTTTCGGCACCTCGGGCACGCGCGAGCCGAAAACGAAGTCCTGGTCGCTCAACCTGACCCAAAGCGTCTTTCGCTGGGAAAACTGGGTGGCACTGCGGCGGGCCGACAAGCAGGTTGCGCAGGCCGAGGCAGATTACGCTGCAGCGGAGCAGGACCTCATCCTGCGAGTCTCGACCACCTACTTCGGCGTGCTGGCCGCACGCGACACGCTCGAAGCGCAGCAGGCGAACCTGCAAGCCGTTTCGCGGCAACTCGACCAGGCAGAGAAGCGCTTCGAGGTGGGCCTCATCGCGATCACCGACGTACAGGAGTCGCGCGCAGCCCGCGACACCGCCGCTGCGGCCGTGATCGACGCCAAGCGACAGCTTGCGAGCGCAGAGGAAGGCCTGCGCGAGGTGACGGGCAACAAATATTCGACACTCGACAAACCGGGCGACGACCTGCCGCTCAAGAACCCGGAACCCGCAAACGAGGACGACTGGGTCAGGGTCGCGATGGACCAGAACCTCGCACTCGTCTCAAGCCGCCTCGCGGCAGACATCGCGCGCGATGACGTGCGTTCGGCCTTCGGCGGGCACCTGCCCTCGATCGACCTCACCGCCAGCTACGGCAACCAGAAGACGACCACCGACCAGACGTTTCCACCCTTCCCGCCCAACTTCCCTGCGGAGCGAGCCATCGCGCTCGACAACGACAGCGACGCGACGCTGGTTGGACTGCAGCTGACTCTGCCGCTCTTCAGCGGCGGTGGCACACGCTCGCGCGTGCGTCAGCAGGAGTACCAGTGGCAGGCGGCGCGCCAGCGGCTCGAGCGCACTTCCCGGCAGACGGAACGCCAGGCCCGCGACGCCTTTCTCGGCGTGACCAGCGAGATCTCGCGCGTCAACGCACTCAAACAGGCACTCGAGTCGAGCCGTACCGCCCTGCAGGCGACCGAGGCCGGCTACGAGGTCGGCACCCGCACTACGGTCGATGTGCTCGAAGCGCGCCGCAACCTCGTGCAGGCACTCACGAACCTCTCACGCAGCAAATACGACTACCTGCTGAACGTGATCCAGCTGCGTCAGGCCGCCGGCACACTCGACAAGAGCGCACTCGGGGAGATCAACGGCTGGCTCGACCTGACGGTGACGACTGTGCCGGCACCTCCGCAGGCCGAACCTGCTCCGACGGCGCCGCCGTCGTCGCCGTAGCAGCGATCACGGGCGCGAGCAGCGCGAGCAGGCGCGACAGCGCGCCGCGATTGGCCTCGACGACCGCTTTGCCGAGCGTGCCAATGCGCGCCCGTTCGGGGGCGTCGTCGAAGAGCGCCGCCACGCGGGCGCTCAGGGCCTCGGCTGTGCTCACGACCTCCGCGGCGCCCTCCGCAATCAGGAGTTTCGCGATGTCCTCGGCGTTGAACGTGAAGGGGCCCGTGAGAAGCGGCAACCCGAGCGCCGCGGGCTCGAGCAGGTTGTGGCCGCCGATGGGCACCAGGCTGCCGCCGACGAACGCGACATCCCCCGCGGCGTAGAGCAGCACCAGTTCGCCGAGCGTGTCGCCGAGATAGACCTCGGTGTCCGGCTCGCAGCGCTCGCCCCGCGACCGCGCGGCAAATCTCACCCCCTGACCTTCCAGCGCGGCGCGCACTTCCGCAAAGCGCGTCGGGTGGCGCGGCACGAGGATCAGGAGCGCGCCCGGGTGCTGCTCGCGCACCCGGCGATGGGCGTCGAGCAATAGGTCCTCCTCCTTCGCATGGGTGCTGCCCGCGACCCACACCGGGCGACCAGAGGCGTGTTCTGCCCGCAGTGCGGCACCACCCGCCACGGCCGCCGCAGACAGCGCGAAATCGAACTTGATGTTGCCCATCACGTGCGTGCGCAGCGGGTTCGCGCCGATGTAGCGGAAGCGTTCGGCATCCGCGGGACTCTGCGCTGCAATGACGATGCCGTTCGCGAGCGCCTCCCGGAAGAGCGCGGCAAGGCGCCGGTACCGGCCGATCGAGCGCGGCGAGATGCGCGCGCTTGCCAGCACCAGCGGCACGCCGCGCCGGCCGCATTCGTGGTACAGATTCGGCCACAGTTCTGTTTCGAGGATGATCGCGACACGCGGCCGCACGCGAGCGAAGAATCGCCGCACCGATCCCGGCAGGTCGTAGGGCACATAACGCACGTGCGCGAGGCCTGCAAACAGGGCACGTGCACGCTGCGCCCCGGTCGGTGTCACGGTCGTCACGACGAGCGGTACTTCGGGGTACCGCTCACGCAGCGCGCGTACGAGGGCTGCCGAGGCCTGTATCTCGCCGACCGAGACAGCGTGCACCCAGAGGCAGGAACCTGCGAAGGCAGTCGCGCCAAATCCGAAGCGTTCGCCGAAGTTGCTCCAGTAGCTGTGATCGCGAAAACCCCGCAACAGCATCGCGATGCCGACGAGCGGCGCGAGCAGATAGACCACGCACAGATACAGCAGGCGCATCGGCGCGAAGCGTTCCCGAAACAGTGTCAACCCGGAACCTGCACGCCGGCGGCGTCCTGTGTGACAGCAGACACGCCCTCCCGGTAACCCGCCAGCAAGGAGTGCCAGTCGGCCTCGGAAGCGCGCCCAGGGGGTAACTCGTCAGTCACCTTGTCGAGCGAGCGGCGCAGCCGCACGAGATTGGCGTCGCGCCAGAGACCGGGGCGGCGCAACGTGGCGCGGTCGAAATCGATAAGGTGCACGGCACCCTCGGCGCCGAGCAGGATGTTATGGGCGTTCAGATCCGCGTGACATACGCCGAGATCGTGGAAACGGCGCAGGCAACGGCCGATCTCGACCCAGGTGAGGATAGGGACCCCACCCTGCGCGAGCGTTGCCGCGAGCGATATCGTGCCTGCGAGCCGCCCGGTGATCAGGTCACCCCGATAGGTGAGCCCGTGCCTTGTGTAGCGGGCGGCGACGGGCGGTGCAACCGGCAGGCCCGCGTGCGCCAGGTGATAGGTCAGGTGCCACTCGGCAAACGGCCGCGTCGCGGACTCGCCGCGCCAGAGATAGTGGTCGGCAGACAAGCGTGCCGCGAGACCGCCGCGCCGATAGTGACGCAGCGCGTACTCGTGGCCGCCATCGGCAAAGAACAGTGTCGCGCCCCGGCCCGCCGCCTCACCCGTGACCGACTCGCGTTTGCGCCAATACCCGGGGTCGAACCAGTCGACGCGCAAATTGCTCACCCTGGAGGCGTCATATAGCATCACGCCGCCGGCGAAGGCCACGCGCTTCACTTCCGACCCGCTCGTCCAGGTACGCGCCATTTCCGACCATCCCATCGATCAGCTGCCGCTCGCCGCACCGCCCCGAAGCATCTGCCTCCTGCGGCTCTCGGCGATCGGCGACACCTGCCATGTCGTCCCGGTGATCCGGACGCTGCAGCGCGCGTATCCGGAGGCCCGGCTCACGTGGATCATCGGCCAGCTCGAGGCCAAACTGATGTCCCTGCTGCCGGGCGTCGAGTTTATCACCGTGGACAAGCGCGCCGGACTTCGCGGGCTGCGCGCATTGCGCGCGCAGCTCGCCGCGCGCCGTTTCGACGTGCTCCTTCACATGCAGCTCGCCCTGCGTGCGAGTCTCGTTGCGTCCTGCGTACGCGCACGGGTGAAGCTCGGCTTCGATCGTCCCCGGGCGCGCGAACTGCAGTGGCTGTTTACCGATGCACGCATCGCGCCGCGCACGCGTGAGCATGTGCTCGACAGTTTCTTCGGCTTCGCGGCCGCACTCGGCATCGAAGAGCGCGTGCTCGACTGGTCGCTGCCGCTGCCGGATGACGCGCGCGCCTATGCGGCACGCCTCATCCCCGACGCGACTCCCACACTGCTCGTGAGTCCGTGCTCGAGCCATGCCCTGCGCAACTGGTCGGCCGGGCGATACGCGGCGGTCGCCGACCACGCCGCCACACGCCATGGCATGCGCGTCATCCTTTGCGGCGGCCCTTCGACCCTCGAGCGTGCAACGGGTGCCGCCATCGTTGCGGCGGCGCACGTGCCGATCGTCAACCAGATCGGCCGCGACACACTGCCACAGATGCTCGCCCTGATCGGGGCAGCGACTGCCCTCGTATCCCCCGATTCGGGGCCCGCGCACATGGCAACGATGGTGGGCACACCAGTGATCGGACTCTACGCGGCGACGAACCCCGCGCGCAGCGGACCCTATCTCTCGCGGCAATGGTGCGTCGACGCTTACGCCGGGGCCGCGCAACGCTTTCGCGGCAAACCGGCCGAGGCGCTCCCCTGGACAGAGAAGATCGAGGAACCCGGCGTGATGGACCTGATCAGTATCGAGTCGGTGTGCGAGCGCCTCGACGCGCTGCTCGCCGCGGGCAAAACGGGGTTGCGCCTGTTAGCATCCCCGCCATGAAGGACATTCTGGTGCCCATCTCACCGGGCGAATTGCTCGACAAGATCACGATCCTGCGCATCAAGTCGGCGCGCATGACCGACCCGGCAAAACTCGCGAACGTACGCCACGAGCTCGCCCAGCTGGAGACGACCTGGCGCCAGAGTGGCGCAGCCATTCCCGAAGTCTCCGCTGACGAGGCCGCGCTGCAGCGCGTGAATGAAGCGTTATGGGACATCGAGGACGAGATCCGCGACCAGGAGCTCGCACAGGCTTTCGACGCGCGCTTCATCGAGCTCGCCCGCGCAGTCTATGTCACGAACGATGAACGCGCGGCGATCAAGAAGCGTGTCAACACCCGCCTCGGCTCGACGATCGTCGAGGAGAAGTCGTACAGGCCGTATCGCGCGGAGGGCTGAGCGGCGG
>DAORVK010000037.1:1985-19176 GCA_035433705.1 Steroidobacteraceae bacterium | reverse complement strand
GCCCGAAACGCTCATCGGCGCAGCGTGTACTCGGCGCTGCAATAGGGGCACTTTACCCACCCGGTCGGTTCGATCGGCAGATACACGCGCGGATGTGAGTTCCAGAGGTACATCTGCGGCATCGGGCAGGCAAGCGGCAGGTCTTCGGTCGTGACCTCGTACTGATTCTGGGCGTTCGGCGGGAGCAGCGGGGGCGTTTTGGCCGGCATGGAGCAGTCCGGAATGGGTGATGCAGACATTATAAACCGCTCATCGATTCTTCCCAGATCGCGATTACAGCGGCACGCTCCGTAGCGAACTCCTCCTGCTGCACGATCGGCGGCGCATCGGCAAGCGCGCGGTGGTGAATGCGCTCGCGATAGCGGCGATACGCGCGCGTCAGTATGTCGACGGTCGCCTGCGGCACGAGATCCGCAGAGGCGACTGATTCAAGCTGCCGGATCGTATCCGGGTAAAGTGCAACTGGCGGATGCTCGCCGGCCCAGCGCAGCGCCCAGAACTGGGCCAGGAACTCGATATCGGCAATTCCGCCGGGGTCCTGCTTGAGGTCGACCTCGCCTACCGCCGCGCGCGACAGTTCGCGTCGCATGCGTTCACGCATCGACCGCACGTCCTCGCGCAGCGTGTCACGACGTACGGCGGTGCGCAGTACCTCGAGCCGCTCCCGTTCAAAGTCGGCACGCAGCGATGGCGCGCCGGCGACGGCGCGCGCGTGCAGCAGCGCCTGGTGTTCCCAGGTCCAGGCCTCCTTGCGCTGGTACTCGGCGAACGCCGCGATGCTCGTGACGAGCATGCCGCCCTTGCCGCTCGGCCTAAGGCGCATGTCCACCTCGTAGAGCCTGCCGGCGGCCGAGTGCATCGTGAGGAGGTGCACGATGCGCTGCGCGAGACGCACGAAAAACACCTGATTGTCGAGTGGCCTCACGCTGTCGGTTTCCTGCGCCTCACCGGTTGAGTCGTGCAGAAATACGAGATCGAGGTCCGAGCTGTAGCCAAGTTCGATGCCGCCGAGCTTGCCGTAGCCCACCGCGCAGATGCGCACCGCGCGGCGTGCCTCGCCTTCGCCGCACATCGGCGTGCCGAACTGGGCAGCGATCTGGCGCCAGCCGAGGTCCATCGCCTGCTCGACGATCAGTTCCGCGACGTCGGTGAGCCGGTCGCTGACCTGCATGACCGGCAGACGCCCAGTGAGATCCGCGACGGCGATGCGGAACACGGCGGCGCGCTGGAAATGCCGCAGTACCTCGACCTGATGCTCCGGATCGTCATCGACCGCCAGCCCGGTGCGCAAGTCGAGGTCGCGCGCGAGCGCGGCGCGATCGGGAAGCGCCTCGAGGAGTCGATCATCGATCAGCTCGTCGAGCAGGAGCGGATGCGCGCCGATCTGCGCCGCAAGGAACTCGCCGTGCGCGCACATGTCGACGAGCCGCCGGCGCGCCGCGGGACTTTCGTGCAGCAGGGCAAAATAGACGGATCGCGAGCCGATCGCCTCGAACACCCGCAGCACCCGCCGGAGGATTTCGATCGTGCCCCCCGCGGCGACGATGTCGGCAACGACCGCGGGCATCAGCGTGCGCACCCGTTTGCGGCCCGCCGCGTCGAGGCGCCGCTCGAGCATCGAGGCACGAAACTCGGCGAGCAGGCGCGCCGCCTCCGGCGCATCGCGCATGCCCGCCTCCGTGAGCGTATGTTCCATCAGGCTCGAATCCGCGCGCTCGCCGTCGTCCCACAGCGGACCGAGATCGACGGTGATGACAGCCTTCGCGCTATCGGCCTCCGGTGCGAAGACCACCGCCTTGAAATGCGCCGCTACACGGGCCCGATGGGCCGAGAGCGCGGCCATCAGCGCCTGCCAGTCGGGCAAGCCCATCGCAGCCGCGATGCGCGCGCGGCTCGGCTCGTCCACGGGCAACTCGTGCGTCTGCCGGTCCTGCAACATCTGCAGGCGATTCTCCAGACGACGCAGGAAGCTGTACGCGTCGCGCAGTTCGGCGACCGCTCCCGCCGGCAAAGCGCGACCGCCTTCAAGGACACGCAGCGCTTCGAGCAAGGACGAGGTCTGCAGGCGGCGATCCTGCCCTCCGCGCACGAGTTGCAGCGCCTGCACGACGAATTCGATCTCGCGGATGCCGCCGGGACCGAGTTTCACATTGTCGGCGAGATCGCGTCGCTGCACTTCGCGCACGATGAGTCCCTTCATCTCGCGCAGGGATTCGAACACGCCGTAATCGAGGTAGCGGCGATAGACGAAGGGGCGCACCGCATTCGCCTGCACGTCCGCGTAGGCATCTGCTGCAGTGATCGCGCGTGCCTTGACCCAGGCGTAGCGCTCCCACGCGCGGCCGTGGCGCAGCAGGTAGTCCTCGAACGAGGAGAAGCCTGCGACGAGTGGCCCGCTGTCGCCGAACGGGCGCAGGCGCATGTCGATGCGGAAGACGAAACCGTCGACCGTGCGCGCGTCGAGCAGGCGGATCAGCGCCTGGCCGAGGCGCGTGAAGAACTCCTCGTTCGCTATCGAGCGCACGCCATCGGTATCGCCGAACTCCGGAAAGAGGAACACGAGGTCGATGTCCGAGGAGAAATTCAGCTCGCCGCCGCCGAGCTTGCCCATGCCGACCACCACGAAGGGCTGCTCCGCTCCGTCCGGGCCGCGCGGCGTGCCGAACCGCTCCGTAAGACCCGCCTTCGCAAAGCGGCAGGCCACATCGATGGCCGAGTCTGCAAACGCGGACAGCTCCGTCAGCGTTTCTTCGAGGTCGGCCCAGCCCGCAAGATCACGCCATGCGATACGCACCATCTCGCGGCGCCGCCAGCGGCGGATCCACGCCTGGAAAGTGGCTTCATCCGTGTGCGTGCCTTCGGCGGCCGCGATGGCTGCGAAATCCGCCGCGGATCGCCTCGAGTGCAATGCGCCCGCGAGTAGCGCAGGAATGACGCCGGGATCGCGCACGCAGGACTCGGCGATGAAATCGCTCGCCGCGAGCACCCGTGGCAACGACTCGAGCACGGCGTGCGGCGCGCCTGCGAGTGCCTGCGCGACGGCGGGCAGCTCCTGCAGCTCGTGCAGCACCTCCGCGGTACGGGCCGCGGCGGCATCGACGCCGGTGGTTGACATCAGGCGCGAAACATCAGCGATAGCGGTTGCCGCCGAGGTCGGTGATCTGCGCGGTGTCGAAGCGCCGCTGCAATCCATCAATGGACGCGCTCGACACGAACACCTGCGCGCCCAGCGACGCCTCGATCGAACTGCGGCCGCCCTTGATGGTGCTGTTGACGATGTGCACCTTGCCGCGGGACACCGTGATCGCGGTGCCGCCCGCGCTGATGTGGCTGTTGGTGAGGTAGAGATCGCAACCGTCTTCCACGACCAGACCATCGCCCTCGAACTCGATCGTGCGCCCGTCGACGTGCATCAGGCGTCCACCCTGGCACACCAGCGGCTGGCCACGTCGCTCGACGTTCGCAGGCGGCGACTCGAGTGCCGCTGTGGTTGGCGCGACCGCGCCGCTGGACGGTGCGCGAGCGGTGGCGATGGAGACGCCCGGACCCGTGATGCTCACATTGCCGGCAGCGCGCGTGACGGTGATTTCCGGGGACGGCTCTGGCACTGCCGTCGTGCTTTCTGCCTCGGCCTCGCCCGGAACTGATTCAGGGATGACGGCCTGTGACGCAGTGTCGGGAGGCGCGGCGATGAGATCGTCCATGCGGATGGTGCGCAGTTCGCCCCCATGGCGCAGGCGGACCGTGAAGATGCCCTTCGGATCGGTGGCGAGCACTTCGAGATCCGGATTGCGTTCGAGTGCCTCGCGGGCCCAGGCAACCTCCGCGGCAGGCTCGGTGGCGGCGGTCTGCGCGGGAACCGCAGGAGGCTCACGCGTGCAGGCCGCAGCCAGCAGCACCAGGGCGAAAATGGATGCGCAGCGCACTTCAATGAGATTTAACATAGTCGTCTCCCGCGTAGCGGCGAGCAGGCAGCGAATATACCTCGTCCCCTGCATCGTGGCTTCGCAGCCGCCCGCATGGAGCACGCATGACCCATCGACTCGCCCTGCTCGCACCGGCCCTCCTCTTCGTGGCGCTGCCCGGCATTGCAGTCGCGGCGACGCCTGCCGCGGACGCACTCCAGCTCCTGAAGGAATCAGTCAGCTTCCGGACGGTGGAAGGACAAAGTCAGGTTCCCGCCTTTGCGCAATTTCTCGCCAGGCGACTCGAAGCGGGTGGCATTCCTGCGGCGGACATCAAGATCACGCCGATGGGAGAAACCGCGACGCTCGTTGCGCGCTTCCGTGGCACGGGCGCGAAGCGACCGCTCGTGATCTCCGCGCACATGGATGTCGTCGAAGCGCGCGCCGCGGACTGGGAGCGGGACCCCTTCACGCCGATCGTCGAGAATGGCTATCTCTTCGGTCGCGGGTCCGACGACAACAAATTCGACCTTGCGATGATCGTGACGACGATCCGGCAGCTCAAGGCCGAGGGCTTTGAGCCGGCCCGCGACATCATCCTCGCGCTCTCGGGCGACGAGGAAACGAGCATGCGCACGACACGCGTGCTCGCGAAGGAGTTCCCCGACGCCGAATTCGTGCTGAACGGCGATGGCGGCGGCGGCAAGCTCGACAAGAATGGCAAACCGGTCGTGTATGACTTGCAGGCCGGTGAGAAGACCTACGCTGATTTCGATATCACGTTCACGAACCCGGGCGGGCATTCGAGCCGCCCTTCGGGCGAGAACGCCATTGCGCAGCTCGCGCGCGCGATCGACCGGATTGCCGCCTACCACTTCCCGCCACAGCGCAACGAACTCACGCGCGCCTCGCTGAAGGCCACCGGTGAACGCACCTCCGGGCCCCTCGGTGCGGCGATGATCCGCTTTGCGGAAACGGGCGATGCCGAGGCTGCCGCGGAACTCGCGCGCCATCCCGACACCGTGGGGCAGATCGGGACAACGTGTGTGCCGACTATGCTGCGCGGCGGGCACGCGCACAACGCGCTGCCGCAGTCAGCGACCGTGTCGGTGAACTGCCGGATCTTCCCCGGTGTCAGCGTCGAGAGCGTGCGTGACAGGCTTGTGGAGGTCGTCGCCGATCCGCAGGCCCGGGTCACGGTGCTCGACGATCCCGCGGCGAGCGACGCCTCCCCGCTGCGGGCGGATATCGTCGCTGCGGTGACCAGGGCCGTCCACGCACGGGCGCCGGGGCTGCCCATCGTGCCGAGCATGAGCGCCGGGGCGACCGACAGCCTGCACTTCCGGGCGGCGGGCATTCCCTCCTACGGCGTTTCCGCGCTTTTCATGCGCTCGGAAGACTCGTTCGCGCATGGACTGAATGAACGCGTGCCGCTCAGCGCAATCGACGGGGCACTGGTGCAGTGGCACGTGCTGCTCACCGAACTCGCGAAATAGGGATCTCGCCAGCAAAAAAAAGAGCCCCGCATGGCGGGGCTCGAGGCATTGCGCGGAAACGGGGGTCGATGTTCCGCGGCTTTCGGGGAGCGGCCGGCGCGAGGCGCCGACTCTCCCGTAACTGATGCGAATGAGACTACTCCAGTTCCACGAAAGTTCCCTTACGAGCTAATACGTAGTGCAAATGCATGATATTCATCGAAAAGTATTGACTTCCATGTAGATGCCGTTCGGGTCGAAGAGCGACATCGTGCGCAGCTTGAAGACGCCCTGACCGTCGTTCCTGGGGACTTCCCAGTCGACGGGGGGCGTCACGATCGTGGCGCCACGGGCCTTGGCTCGCTCGTGGATGCCATCGAGGTCCGGGGCCTCGATGACGAGGATCGCCTCCCCCATCGAGACCCGGGTGCGGCCCTTGCGGACTGCCGTGTCGAAGGGCGGCTCGAGGTACTGCATGAGCCCGAGCATCCCGATCCGGGGGTCCTCTGCCTGAATCAGCACGAGGTGTGCTTTCGCACCATCCGGCGCGGCGGGGGGGAAGCGGCGATCGACCGCGAGAGTCTGGTCGTACCAGCGTGTCCAGCCGAACACTTCGACGTAGAACTTCGCCGCAGCTTCGGCGTCCGGCACGAGAAAGGTCGTGCGCCTCAAGATCGCATCGCTCATGCCGGGAGAATACATGGTGCCGGGTTTTCGGTTATTCGGTTATTGAAGCAATAACCGAATAACCGAAAACCCGGCACCAAGTTCTAATTCCGTAGGTCGACCCGCAGGCGTGTGAGCCGCAGCCGCCGGATGCACCAGCGCCCCTCCTCTTTCACGTAATCTTCTTCGTAGTGCCCGTAGCCCTCGAGGCGAAAGCTCCCGCCCTCGACCAGGTCGAACATCGCCCAGATGCCGTGCGCGGCCTCCGGGCCCGTGAGGGTTATCTCAGGCATGTGGCCGTGGTGCACCGTCACGAGTAGCTCGATGCCGGCGCGGATGTACGCCACGATCGCCTCGCGTCCGTACAGGACCTCGGGTTGCGGATCCCACTGCGCCACGGCGTCGCGCGCGAACACTTCGGCGAGCTCTGCCCAGCGCTTCTGGTCCATGCACCGGAAGTAGCGGGCCTTCAGTGCCTTGATCGCCTCGATCTCAAGCAGATCTTCAGCACCCAAGAGGATCAGACCTCGTTCGGCACGCCGTGGAAGCGCTGGTAGCGCGCGTAATGCCGGCGATCGCGTTCGATCTGCTCGCGCTCGCCGACCGCGTAACGGTGCGCGCCGTGCTTGCCCTGCGGCTTGTTGGCGAGATAGGCCTCCATGGCGGCCTGCGCGCCGGCGCTCCACGAGAGGCCCGCGCGCTCATAGAGGGAGCGCACGGCCTCGACCGGCCGACTGATGAGATCGGCGAACTGGAAGTCGTGGATCTGCGCGCGCGGAATCTCACCACGCTCGATCTGGTCGATGACGAGGTTCATGCCGACGGCAATGGACTGCGGCTGGAACACGCGCTCGAACGCGGCCGCGTCGAAGGCCTTGTCGCTGCGCATCCAGTAGATCGTGCCGAGGAGATTGGTCACCGAGGCCTGCGTCTTGATGGGGTCGCGGTGCGTATAGACGATGCGCGCATCCGGGAACACCTTGAACAGGACCGGCAGGCTCCAGACATGCGAAGGTGATTTCAGCAGCCAGTGGCGACGTGGATTGCGCCATTGCAGCAGCTGCAGCATGCGCCGGTAGTAAGCGTACGGGTAGGTGAGATCCGCCTTCATCAGCCAGGCGTAGTAGCTCGGCACCTGAAAGACGCCCGTCAGGTTGTCGCTGACGAAGGTGCAGTTCATCGCCACCTTGCATTCGTTCGGAATCGTAGCGCCAAGCTCATGCATCGAGAGGAAGGTCGGCGCGACGCGGTGCCACTGCGTCAGCAGGTGCTGCGCCTTCGCGATGCGCGAGTCGTCGCGGTAAGTCGCTGCTTCGGGCGGCGGACAGGGAAACATGATCTCCCAGTTCATCGGCGCGCCGAACTGTGCGTCCTGCGAGAGCATCTCGAAGAGGATCGAGGTACCCGAACGGGGCTGGCCCACGATGAAGACGGGCGCCTCGATCACTTCGGCTTCGATCTCGGGATGGCGCCTGAACGCGTCCTCGATCTGCAGGCGCTCCTGCAGCCAGATGAGAAGATCGCTGCGCGTCATCAGCCGCCCGAAGAGGTTGAGTTCCGCCTCCTCCCCGAGCGCCTTGACCAGCACCTCGAAGGGCTCACGCCACTCTTCGGGGCCGAAATCCGAGAGGCCGGTGTTGCGCTTGGCGGTCTCGAGAAGCTCGCCCGGCTCGAGCGGCACGAGGCTCGCGATATCCATGCCGCGCCCTTCCTCGTTGACGCGCTCGAGCCACTCCGGTCGGGACGGGGGCTGCCACGCTCCCGTGCGATTCTCGCTCATGTGCCTCTCCTCGGCGCAGCTCAGAGATTGCCGAAGCGGTTGATCACTCCCCTGCGGCGGGCGGCGAGCTGTTCGCGCCGCGCATCCGGTGTGATCCGCTTGATCTTCGCCGGCAGATGCTTGCACAGCTCCGCCGTCTTCACCTGTGTGGTCTGCGGCTCGGGACAGCTTCCTGCCAGCATCCAGCGATAGGTGAGATAGCCCTCCGAGAAACCGGAGGTGTCGAGCCAGTTGGGCAACCCCGGGTCTTCATGGGAGACGACCACGATCAGCTCACCGTCGTCCTCGAGCTGCGCGTAATGGCAGTTGGTGTTCGACAGGCGGTAGCGATAGTCCATGCTCATCCACCAGAAATTGCCGAACTCGACGGCCCAGTACGGGCACGCGGGCGGGCGCACGCGCACGATCAGTGCTTCGTCCTTCGGCAGCGACCAGTACGCCACCATGGGCTCGCCGCCCGGCGTCGCATCGATCGCGCGATCCGAGAGCTGCTTGTAGGAGCGGAAGGTATTGGGCATCACCTTCCACATGTTGATCATGCGCACCCAGAACTCGATTGACTCATTGACCCACTTCGCCGAGGCGAGCAACTGCGCGGCGAGCCGCTCCGGCGCAATCGGCGCCGGCGGGCTCATGTCACCCGTGAGTCGATCGATGCGCGCCTTCATCGGCCGCTCTCTCTCCCAGTCGGCGAAGAACTGGCGGAAGGTCACGCGAAAAGTCTCCGGCGTCGTGCGCAGCCAGTTGCCCGCATGCGGCTCCGGGCTCACGACGAGCTCGAAGTGACCATCAGGATCGACCTTGAGGTCGTGGCCGAAGAGCGTGTGGGCGACCTTGCCGCCCCAGGGTGTCTGGCCGCGCTGCACCGAGGTGATGGCGAAATAGCGGGCGGTTCCCCGGTCACCGCTGATGCGGTAGGTATCGGTGCCGTTGATGGTCGCGCCCACGTACACCGCATCGGTGTTGTCGCCGCCCTGCTTCCTCACCGGATCGAAGTAGTGGATCAGCTCCGGGAAGCGCGGATCGGCGTAATCGTGGTTGAAGTTCAGCGCGAGCGAGATGTTGCGCGCCAGCGCCTCGATGCCGGCCACACGCTCGACGACATGACGCGGCGCCGGGTCCCGGAACGGTATGTCCACGGCGCGCTTGAGCTCATCGCAAAAGCTCTCCCACGCCGCGCGCAGCACGGTCTCGTGCTGGTCGCTCATGGCTTTCTTCCGCGCCGCAATTCACGCACCACGCCCGCCCAATGTCCCGGATCGGGGCAGCGGTTGTGGGTGAGGCTCACGCCGTCGGCGATTCCTTCGAGGCGCGCGCGCAGTTTGCCGGCGATCTCGTGCGGCTCACCGACCACGGCGATCTCGTTCAGGACCTCGTCGCCGATGAGGCTGGTCATGTCGTCCCAGCGACCTGCCTTTGAGAGTCGATTCAGTTCCTCGTGAACGCTCTCCCAGCCGTGACAGACGAGTGTCGGCAGGTAAGCGGGCGTCGAACCGTAGAACGCGAGCTGCTTGCGCGCCGCAAGTTTCGACGCTGCCAGACCCTCTTCGGTGTCCGCCGTAACCACGAGCGTCGAGCAGACCACCTCGAGATCGCCGCGTTTGCGGCCGCTCTTCGCAAGCCCCTGCTCGAGCGCCGGCAGCGTGTTCTGCAGCAGCGAACGGCGGGTGTTGAAGGGGTGCGCAATGAAGCCGTCGGCCGCCTCGCCCGCCACTGCGGTCATCAGCGGACCGAAACCGCCGGTGAGGATGGGCGGCGGGCCGTACGGGTTCGGCCCTGGGTTGAAGGCCGGAATCATGATGGTGTGGGTGTAAAACTTGCCGCGGAAATTGAGCTCGCCCTTGCCCTCCCAGCACGCCCAGATCGCCTTGATGGCCTGCACGATCTCGCGCATGCGCTCGGCCGGATGCGACCACACCGAGCTGAAGCGCTTCTCGATGTGCGGCTTGACCTGGGAGCCAAGCCCCAGCACGAAGCGCCCGCCGGTGATCGATTGCAGGTCGTAGCCGAGATTCGCGAGGTTCATCGGGTTGCGCGCGAAGGCAATCGCGATGCCGGTGCCGAGCCGCAGTTTCTCCGTATGCTCGGCGGCCACGGCGAGTGCGAGGAACGGGTCGTGCTTCGCCTCGAAGGAGAAGGCTCCGTCGTAACCGATGTCCTCGAGCTCGCGATACAGCGTGCGTGCCCGGCGAGGGTCCTCGAGCGGAGCGGTGGTATAGACCTTCATCAGAAATTCCTCGGCAAGCCGAGCTTGCGTGTCGCGATGATGTTCTTCTGCACTTCCGACGTACCGCCACCGATGGTCTCGAGGACCGTGAGCAGGTAGCAGCCCGGGGCGCGGCCGCCGAGCGGCGCGTCACCGGCATCGGCGTTGAGCTGGCTACCGGCCCCGACGATGTCCATGGTGGCATCCGCGAGGCGACGCGAGAATTCGGTGGCGTAGAGTTTGTACTCCGAGGCTGGCACGGTCGGAGTCTTCGTCGCATCGAGCGCAGCATCGACGAAGCGCACGCCGAGCAGGCGCGCCACTTCGCACTCGGTGGCAAGCTGTGCGATGCGCTGGCGGATCACGGGATCGTCCTTCAGCGGCTTGCCGTCGCGCTGCGTCTGCTGCACGTAATCACACAACAGTTCGGTGCGGCCACGGACCGGCGAGAAGGTGAACATGCCGAAGCGCTCGAGATCGAGCGCTTCGGCGATGTACTGGAAGCCCTTGTTCGGCTCGCCGATCCGGCAATCGTCGTGCACGAACACATCATCAAAAAAGACCGCGTTGGTGCGCTCGCCGCCGATCGTGTACATGGGCTGGATGGTGAGACCGGGAGCATCCATGCGCAGCACGAAGAGCGAGATGCCGTGGTGCTTCGGCGCCTGCGGATCGGTACGCGCACCGACCCAATACCAGTCGGCGAAGTGCGCAGAAGTGGTGAACACCTTCTGGCCGTTCAGCACCCAGCCCTCGCCCCGGCGCTCGGCCTTGAGGCGCATCGCGGCCGCATCAGATCCGGCGCTGGGCTCGGAATAGCCAATCGCGAACTCGATCTCGGAGTTCAGGATCTTCGGCAGGAACTCCTGCTTCAGCTTCTCCGAGGCGACCTTGATCAGCGTTTTGCCGACCACCCCCGTGCCCTTGCCGAGCTGCGGCGCGCCCACGGAAGAAAGCTTTTCGTTCAGCAGATACTCGTAGAACCCGCGACCGCCCTGACCGCCGTATTCCTTCGGCCAGGTGATCCCGATCCAGCCGCGTTCGGTGAGCTTCTTCATGAAGGCCCGCCGCTCGGGCGTATCGACGAGCTGCGCCAGGTTCTCGCGGCTCGGGTCCATCACTCGCGGATCGTGGTTCGCCTCGAGAAAGGCGTCCACGTCGCGCAGGAATCGCTGTTCGTCTTGCGAGAACTCGAAGTCCATGATGTCTATTGTAGACTATTCGCTGACCGTGGTCAATGAAACAGCCAGACCTCAGGCCAGCAGTGATTCCGCCAGCAGTTCGGTCAGTAGCGCCAGTTGCGGGCGGCTGGTCTCGAAGGAGGATTGCGGACTTGCCAGAAAGCCGAAGAAACTGAGCCGCAGGCAATCGGCGAGTCGGGCCGCATCCACCCCCTTGCGGATGATCCCGGCCTTCTGCAGATTGCGGATCTGCCGGGCAAGACACACGCCGAAGGCGGTCTGGCGCACGCCCAGTTGCGGCACGCCGCTCTGGCGCACGATGGCGAGGTTGATCTGGCGCACAAGCTCCAGATCGCCGACCGCCTGGTGTTCCTCGAGGACGATCGCCGTCAGCCGTCGCAGGAAGGCACGGGCATCCGGGACATCGGCCAGCTCGGCTGTGATCCGGCGCGCCATGGCCTCCGAAATCTGTTGCTGGCGCGCGAGCAGCACATGGTCCTTCGTCGGGAAGTGAAAGAAGAACGTGCCCTTGGCGACACCAGCCCGCGCGCAGATGCCGCTCACGGTGGCCTTCTCGACGCCCACCCTGCGAAATTCGCTCAGCGCCGCCTCATACACCCGGTTGAACGTGTCCTCGCGCTGTTGATCCCGGCTGGTGGGCGGCTTCGGGCGGGGCACGCGTGACTCTCCTTGGGGCGATACCAGATCAGAGGGGTCGAATGTCAAGATGCGGCGCCACCTCGGTAAAGAACAACTGCAGTCCTTCCCAGCTGAGCTCCTTCTCGAGCCCCGAAATGAGCGGGTGCAGCACGAGGGCATCGTTCGGTGCGAAACCCGGCGCGCGTGCCAGCACCTCGGCCACGGTCACGGGTTGATAGATCTTCAGCGCACGCAGCGCGTCGGCATCCGTGGCCGGCTTGAACATGCCGCCCTGGCTCGCGCTCGCCTGCCAGCGCGCATACATGTTCGTTTCATACAGGCAGTAAGGCGCCAGACGCTCCCAGGTGCGATCGGGGTCTTTGCAGACGTAAGGATAGGAGAAAGGCATTGCGCCCTGATGGCGTGGGGTGCGACCGACGGCTGCGCACTCGGCGAGATAGTGCTCGTTGAGCGATGACACCGCGATGAAGCCATCGCCGATGCGCGCAGCACGGCGCGCCGCAGCCGGCGACGCGGCGCCCATGAAAAGCGGCGGATGAGGCTGCTGCACGGGACGCGGCAGTATCCGGCAGCGGCGGCCGCGGTACTCGAAGGGCTCGCCGCTCCACGCCTGGCGCAGCACCCGCACGCCCTCTTCCATGAGTTCGCCGCGTCGCTTCGGGTCGACACCGAAGGTCTCCATTTCGCTCGGCACGAACCCGCCCATGAGCAGCAGCTCGACGCGACCCCGGCTGATGCGATCCAGCACCACCACTTCCTCGGCAAGTTGCAGCGGGTCGCGGTAGGGCAGCAGCACGTTCACCTGCAGCCGCACGTGGCGCGTGATGGCTGCCGCGGCGGCGGCCATTGTGATCGCGCTCGGCAGGTAACCGTCCTCGGAGCCATGGTGCTCGCTGAAATTCACCGTGACCGGAAAGCCCTGTGCATCGATCCACGCGATCTGCTCGAGCGTGGTCTCGTACACCTCGTCGAGGGTCATCGGCGAGACTTCCGCAGGTGCGCGGCATTCGTAGCGGATCTGTATGTAAGCCATGGGGTCTCGCAGCCGTCAGTTCGGGCCCCAGGGGGCCACCATGACCTTGCAGTCAGCACTGTGACCGCGAAGGCTCTCGAATTTCGCCGGCATCTCCTCCAGCGACACCGTGTCGGTGATCATCGCGCGGGGCGTACGCTCACCGGCCGCCATGACTTCCGCCGTGTACTGGAAGTCGCGCTTCTCGTAGACGACCGAGAACAGGAGCCGCACTTCCTTCATGAGTGCAACGGCGCAGGAGTACGAGTCCGACCCGGTCGTGAAACCGAGGCCGATGATCGTGCCGCGCGGCGCCACATATTCCATCGCCTTGCCGATCGCTCCGGGAAGGCCCACGGCCTCAAAGACCACTTCGGGCGGCCCGCCGAGCGCATCGTTGATGGCAGCCGCGGGTTCAGCCACATCGCTCTGCGCAATGAAGTGCGTCGCGCCGAAGTCGCGAGCAAAGCGTTCACGACGCCTCGAGTGAGCCACCACCACGACTCGCGAGGCGCCGAGGCGGCGCGCCCAGAAGGCGCTCGCGAGCCCGATCGGTCCGGCCCCGAGCACAAGAGCGCGGCAGCCGATCCGCATCTGCGCCTTGCGCACGCCCTGCAGCCCGACCGCCAACGGCTCGATCAGCGCACCGTCCGCATCGGAAAGCTCCGGCGGCAGCACGACGCAATCGCCCACACCGACGCGGGAGAACTGGGCGAAGCCGGTCACCACATCGATGCGCGCCTGCGCGCAGTGATGCGGCCGACCGTCGCTGCACGCCGCGCAGTGCCCGCAACCGACGAAGGGCAGAGGCGCCACCCGATCGCCGATGCGCAGGTTCGTGACGCCCTTGCCGAGCGCGACGACTTCGCCCGCAAGCTCATGGCCGATGATCGTGCCGGGCGCGATCGTCGTGCCGGGCTCCGACGTCATGTGCAGATCACTGCCGCAGATGCCGGCGCGTCCGACCTTGATGACCGCCTCGCCCGGACCGGGACTGGGATCGGGTCGCTCCTCGATGGCGAGCGGCTTGCCGACCCCCTGAAATACCGCTGCCTTCATGTCTGCCTCGCAAGAGAATGGCGCTCGATATACGCCGCAAAGTGCTGCCGGATCTCCGCGGCGGTGAGGCCGTACTGCTCGGGCGTGTACTCGTGCCTGCCGTGCTTGTGCTGGGGATTGGATGCGAGCCACGCGCGCATGGCGCGCTCGACCTCTGGCTCGAGCGTGAGGCCGAAGTGCGCGTAGATGCGCTGCACCTCATGCAGAGGATCGCGCTGGAACGCACGGAAATCGACATCGATGAAACGCCCGGGGTGACGCTGGCGCGTTTGCTCGCCGCGCTCGACCGACCAGGCCCAGAGATCACGCTCGCGCGGTCCGAGGGTAGCCGGGTCGATCTCCCGCGCATGAAAGAAGCTGCGCGCCGGCCAGATCACGCCGCACACGGACGGGATGCATTGCACGGGATCGCGATGCGTCTGAATGATGCAGGCATCGGGAAACACCTCGAACAGCGCATCGAGATGAGCCACGCTGCCGGGGTTCTTCAGCAGCCAGCGCTGTCCGGGCGCGTCGGCGCCGATCAGGCGCAGATTCTCGGCATAGCGACGGTAGCTCGCGCGCTCATCCTGCTCGCGCACCCAGCGGTCGTAGTCCGGCAGCCCGAGACAGCTCGCGAAATAGTGGCTGACGAAGCTCTGCGCGAGCAGGTTCAGGCACTCGTCCACTTCATCGGCATTGACTTCGTGGGTCACACGCAGCGCCGGCACGGCTTCGAGGAAGGCGTTCTGCCTCTCGACGGCAGTGCGGAACTCCGGCACGTGTTCCCAGGACTCACGAGGCGGGCGCGGCATGGGCGTGTTGATCAGCCACTGCTCGAGCCCCTGGAAGCGCGGGTCCATCGACAGCAGCTTGTGCAGCGCCGTGGTGCCGCTTCGCGGAATGCCCACCACCACGAGAGGTGAGCGGATCGGCTGTGCGAGACACCCGGGCCGCTCCTTCCAGCCGCGCTGCGAGTACAGCCGGCTCACGAGGACGGCGACGAGAATGCCGGTGAGTTGCTGGATATTGTGTTCACTCACCTGCACGCGGCGACGTATCTCATCGACCAGCCGCGCGAGCCCCGGCTCGTGACCGGTGCCGAAGTCGGTGAGGCCGCCGCTCGCCCGCGAGGCCTGCCCGAGCAACTGATCGATGCCGGGGAACTCCATTACCAGCGCCTTCGCAGTTGTGCGCCGAGGCGCCGCGTGCGCAGTTGTGCCTCGCGTTCGGCCGCTGTGAGGATCGGCGTGTCCGCGGGCACATGGCGGCGCAGGTCGGCGAGTGGCACGCGCGTGAGCGTCGGCACCGGATTGGTGCTGCAGCCGTACCAGCGGCCGATCAGCATGCCCTGGCGGGAGCCGACCGGATCGAGCCAGTTGGCCACGCCCGGATCGACGTGTGCAATCACGGCGCGGAAGCGGCCGTCGCTGTCGACGCGCGCCTGGTGGCCGTTCAGGCTGCTCTGGCGATAGATGAACTCGATCGCGTTCCAGAGTTCGTCGTTCAACTGCACGTTCCAGTAAGGGCGCGTCTCCGGCAATTCGGTCTCGAGAATCAACGCCTCGTCCGGGGCCACGTCGAAGATGCCCTGCCAGTAGTACTGTCCGCCGACCGCGTTGCCCATGGTGGTGAACTCGAGCCGGTTCACGAGTCCACGGTCGCGCGCACTCTTCTGATAGGTGAGCCACTGTCGCGAGAGTTGCGCGGCGAAGCCGGCAAGCAGTGCGCGCAACTGGCGATCGATGGTCTCGATGCTCTGGCGGGGCTTGGGCGGCTGCGGGTCGAGCCGCTCGATGGCAAGGCGCGCGTCCTGCTCGCGGCCCCAGTCGTAGGAGCGCTGGCGCACCAGGATGAATTCGGCCTCGCGATGCAGCGGCCACCAGTTGCCTTGGTGGCCAGCCGGGCGCTCGGCACTCAGGATCACTTCGAGCGTGCCGTCGGCACCCAGCGCGAGATCGTCAGCATCGAAGTAGTCGAAGTTGCGCCCCGGCTCGGCCGACATGCCCATCATGTTGCGGCCGGTGGAGAAAGTGAGCAGCTTCACCGTGCCGCGCGTGCCGCTGATGCGGTACACGCCATCGCCCCGCAGGGGCGCCAGCAGATAAGTGTCGTCGGGATTGGGCTGCAGCACGAACACCGAATTGAGAAACGGCGCCCAATCCGGGTGCTCGGGGCTCGACTGGAAATAGAGGAAATAGCCCGACGAGAGATTCATCAGCAGCTGCCGGTAGAGCTCGGCGCGCAGCTGCTCGCTTTCAGGATCAAGCAGCAGGCTGCGCAGCTCGCCGGCCGGCTTCAGCAGATCGACATATTCTGGCCAGGGAGCGAGTCGCTCGGACATGAATCAATCCCTCTCTGCGCGGGGTGCGCCAGCGCGCCACCGTAGCATCGCGTCAGGAGGACTGCTACCGCAGCAGCGCCAGCCAGTCGCGCGTTCGATCAGCGTAGGCAAGAAAGTGCGGATTGAGGATGTCGGCCTTGGCGTTGTAGGCAAGCGGCGCGCCCTCGAGCGTGACCACCGCGCCGCCTGCGCCGCACACCACGGCCTGCGCAGCGGCGGTGTCCCACTCCGAGGTGAGCCCAAGGCGCGGGTACACGTCCGCGGCACCTTCCGCCACCATGCAGAATTTCAGCGAGCTGCCCACTGGCACAAGTTCGTGAGATCCCACACGCGCGAGGAATGCATCGAGCGAATCCCCGCGGTGCGACTTGCTGCCGACCACCCGCAGCGGCGAGGCCGCGTGCGCCTGCACCCGGATCGGCTCGGCAGCGCCCTCGCCACGCCGGCGCCAGGCGCCCGTGCCGGGCAGGCCCGAATAGGTCGTCGCACGCACCGGCACGTGCACGACACCGAGCACCGGCGTGTGTCCCTCGATGAGCGCGATGTTGACGGTGAACTCCCCGTTGCGGGAGAGAAACTCCTTGGTGCCATCGAGCGGATCGACGAGCCAGTAGCGCGACCAGCGCGAGCGCTCGGCCCAGGGCGTATCCGCCGCTTCCTCGGAGTGCACCGGGATTTCCGGTGTGAGCGCGCGCAGCGAATCGACGATCACGCGGTGAGCGCGCAGGTCGGCAAGCGTCAGCGGCGAGTTGTCCGCCTTCGCCTGCGTGCCCGCGTCCCCGGACGCGTAGACCTCGAGGATCTCCTGCCCCGCGCGACGTGCAATTCCGATCACCCGATCAAGCAGTGCTGGCGCCTCGTGATTCATGCTACCCCTCACGCCCCGCTCAGGATGCCCGCATTGGTGAGGTGCGCCACGATCCG
>DAORVK010000037.1:0-1885 GCA_035433705.1 Steroidobacteraceae bacterium | reverse complement strand
GAGATGAAGGACACGAGCACGATGAGGCCCGCATCGACCATGAGTTTCGAGACCTCGGCCACCCGGCGGATGTTCTCGACGCGATCCTGCGCCGTGAAACCGAGGTCCTTGTTGAGGCCATGGCGCACGTTGTCGCCATCGAGGAGATACGTGTGCCGGCCCATCGACAGCAGGCGCTTCTCCACGAGGTTCGCGATCGTCGACTTGCCTGCACCGGAGAGGCCGGTGAGCCACAACACGCAGGACTTCTGGCTCTTCAACCGCGAGCGCAGCTGCTTGCTCACATCGAGTGCCTGCCAGTGCACGTTTTCCGAGCGCCGCAGTGCAAAGCTGAGCAGGCCCGCCCCCACCGTGTTGTTCGACATCCGGTCGATCAGGATGAAGCCGCCGAGGGTGTGATCGTCGCGGTAGGCGTCGAACGGAATCGGCCGGTCGAGTTCAAGTTCGCACACGCCGATGTCGTTCAGCTCGAGGCGCTCCGCCGCGGTCTGCTCGAGCGTGTTCACATTGATCTTGTGCTTGATGGGCGCCACGGTCGCCGTCAGCGTGCGCGTGCCGATCTTCATCAGATAGGAGCGTCCCCGCAGCATCGGATCGTCGTGCATCCAGACGACCGTGGCCTCGAACTGATCCGCCACCTGCGGCGGGGCGTCGCCCTCGGCGATCACATCGCCGCGACTGATATCGATTTCGCTGTCGAGGGTGAGCGTCACCGACTGGCCGGCGACCGCCGACTCGAGGTCGCCATCGGCCGTCACGATGCGCGCGACGCGGCTCTCGCGCCCCGAGGGCAGCACGCGGATGCGATCCCCCTGGTGCACGGTACCGCTCGAGATGAGCCCGGCGAAGCCGCGGAACTCGTGGTTCGGCCGGTTCACCCACTGCACGGGCAGGCGAAAGGGCTTCGAGGGCAGCTCGTCGCCGACCTCCACGGTCTCGAGGTGGTGCATCAGGGTGGGGCCCTGATACCAAGGCATGTTCGAACCCGCCTCGATGATGTTGTCGCCGTAGACGGCCGAGATCGGGATCGCCGTGATGTCCCTGAGGTCGATCTGCGCGGCGAAATCCCGGTACTCCTGCAGGATGGTGTCGAAGACTTCCTGCGAGTAGCCGGCGAGATCCATCTTGTTCACCGCGAGCACCACGCGGCGGATGCCGAGGAGCGACACGAGGAAGCTGTGGCGGCGCGTCTGGGTGAGCACGCCCTTGCGCGCATCGATGAGGATCACGGCGAGGTCGGCCGTGGAGGCCCCCGTCACCATGTTGCGCGTGTACTGCTCGTGCCCGGGCGTGTCGGCGACGATGAACTTGCGCTTCTCCGTGGAGAAGAAGCGGTAGGCCACATCGATGGTGATGCCCTGCTCGCGCTCGGCGGCGAGGCCATCGACAAGGAGCGCGAAGTCGAGCTCTCCACCGCGGGTGCCGACCTTCTTCGAGTCGGCCTCGAGCGCCGCGAGCTGATCCTCGAAGATCATCTTCGATTCGTAGAGCAGGCGCCCGATGAGGGACGATTTGCCGTCGTCCACCGAGCCGCAGGTGATGAAGCGCAGCAGGCTCTTGTGCTGCTGGGCCTCGAGATAGGCATTGATGTCGCTCGAGATGAGCTCGGACTTGTGGGACATCAGAAATACCCCTCCTGCTTCTTCTTCTCCATGGATGCGGCCGAGTCGTGGTCGATCACGCGACCCTGGCGCTCCGAGGCCGTGGTGAGCAGCATCTCCTGGATGATCGCGGGCAAGGTGTCGGCTTCGCTCTCGATCGCCCCGGTGAGCGGATAGCAACCGAGCGTGCGAAAGCGCACTTTCCTCATCTGCGGCTTCTCACCGGGGTTCAGCGGCATGCGCTCATCGTCCACCATGATGAGCGCGCCGTCGCGCTCGACCAC
>DAORVK010000036.1:21969-28101 GCA_035433705.1 Steroidobacteraceae bacterium | reverse complement strand
ATCGCGCGCGTGAACCGCGTGTTCAAGGACAAGCCGGGCGGGCTCGTCGTGGACTACCTGGGCCTGGCGCAGGAGTTGAAGCAGGCGCTGGCCACCTACACCGAGAGCGGCGGCACCGGGCGCACGGCGTTGGACCAGGATGAAGCAGTGGCCGTGATGCTGGAGAAGTACGAAGTCTGCGCTGGTCTCTTCCACGGCTTCGACCGGTCGAAATGGACCACCGGCACGCCGCCCGAGCGGCTCGGTCTGCTGCCCGCTGCGCAGGAACACATCCTGGCGCAGGAGAACGGTAAGGACCGCTGTGTAAGTGCCGTGCGCGAGCTGTCGCAGGCGTTTGCGCTGGCGGTGCCACACGTCGAAGCGCTGCGCATCCGCGACGACGTGGCGTTCTTCCAGGCCGTGCAGGCCGTACTCGCCAAGCGCGCGCCCGGCGACGCCCGCCCCGAGGAGGACATCGAGCACGCCGTCCGGCAGATCATCTCGCGCGCCGTGGCACCCGAAGGCGTCATCGACATTTTCGCCGCTGCCGGCCTCGCCAAGCCCGACATCTCGATTCTCTCCGAGGAGTTCCTCGCCGAGGTGCGCGGCATGCCCCAGCGCAACCTCGCGGTCGAGCTGTTGCAGAAGCTGCTGAAGGGTGAGCTCTCGATCCGCCGGCGCAAGAACGTCGTGCAGTCGCGCTCCTTTGCCGAAATGCTCGAGCAGACCATCCGTCGCTACCAGAACCGCGCCATCGAAGCGGCCCAGGTGATCGAGGAATTGATCGCCCTCGCCAGGGACATGCGCGAAGCACAAGCCCGCGGAGCGGCCTTGAAGCTCTCCGAAGACGAGGTCGCCTTCTACGATGCACTGGAGACCAACGACAGTGCCGTGAAGGTCCTCGGCGACGGGACGTTGCGCGCCATCGCCCAGGAACTCGTGCGCACAGTGCGCGCCAACGTGACGATCGACTGGACGCTGCGCGAGAACGTCCGCGCCCAACTGCGCGTGCTTGTGAAACGCATCCTGCGCAAGTACGGCTATCCACCGGACAAGCAGGAGAAGGCAACCCAGACGGTGCTCGAGCAGGCGGCGCTGCTGTCGGCGGAGTGGGCGGTCGCATAGGCGTCGTCGGCGTCAATTCGCGCGGAGAATTTTGTGAGCTTTGGTGATTACGTTGTCTTCGTCGACGAGAGTGGTGATCACAGCCTCGAAGTGATCAACCCCGAGTATCCGGTGTTCGTGCTGGCATTCTGCATCGTGTCCTGCAAGGACTACATCGAGCGCATCACGCCCAGTGTCCGCTCGCTGAAGTACCGCTATTTCGGGCACGACATGGCCATTCTTCATGAACACGAGATTCGCAAGAGAACTGGTGCCTTTTCCTGTTTCAACAAGGAGGAGCGAGAAGTCTTTCTTGACGATCTTTCTGGAATCATTGCAGCGGTTCCGATGACCATCATTGCGGTGGTGATTCACAAAGAACGCCACAAGGCGAAGTACAACGCCCCGGAGCATCCATATCATCTCGCCATGATGTACGGCCTGGAGCGTGTCTGGAGTTTCCTGCGGTCTGTGGATCAACAAGAGAAGAAGACACACGTGATATTCGAGGCCAGAGGCGCGAAGGAAGATAAGGAGCTTGAGTTGCATTTTCGGCGCGTGCGTGACGGCAACAATGGATACCAGAGACCGCTTCGACTTGAGATTGTTATTGCGAACAAGCAAGTAAACTCGGAAGGGCTGCAGCTCGCAGACCTTGTGGCCCGACCGATTGGATTGAGGGTGCTGCGACCAACGCAGCCCAATCGCACTTGGGAGATCATTGAACCAAAGCTGTGGCGCGGGCTGGCGGGGGCCACCGAGAAGGGAAACGGACTGAAGATTTTTCCGTAGGCCGGGATTCATTGGCCCCAGAAAGCAGAAAGGCCCCCGAGTGGTCCCGGAAGCCTAGCGCCGGTCGGGTAGTCCCAACCCATTTGCTGACAAATTATGAGGCCGTTGCACTCAATAGCAAGTGATAAATTTGTTCGCCTTTTCATGCACTTGCTGTGCGTATCAATTCAGGGTCATCCAAGGCGGCGACGAGGCAGAACCAATCCATGGAAACACAAGTCAGAACGCCCCAACTCGTATTCATGCAGCCACAGCGGCTGATCGTTCCCCTGTTCCAGCGCCCCTACGTCTGGGGCGAGGAAACGCAATGGGAGCCCCTCTGGAACGACCTCATACGCGTAGCCGAGCGCGTCCTTGCGCGTCCGGGTGACCGGCATCCTCCCCACTTCCTGGGCGCCGTGGTGCTGCAGCAGGTCCAGAATCCGGTCGGTCGCATGCAGGAACGCACGATCATCGATGGGCAGCAGCGCCTGACGACGTTGCAGCTTCTGCTCGATGCGCTGCACTCACAAATGCTCGCTGTTGGCGCCACCGGTTCCGCGCAACGCATTCAACCGCTGGTCGAGAACTCGGAAGCCTTCTGCACCCAGCCCGAGGATCGCTTCAAGGTCTGGCCCACAAACCGCGATCGGCCGGCCTTCAACGCGGTGATGAGCGCCACACCGCCCATCGACTACGCCGCATTGCCCTTCCGCGGGGAGCGACTGCAGGAGGCGCACCGGTACTTCAGCGAGGCTGCCGCCCAGTGGCTGCAGGAGAAGGGTCCCGAGGCGGCTGAGCAGCGAGCCGCAGTGATCGAAACCGCCGCCCGGGATTTGCTGCAGCTGGTGGTCATCGACCTCACCGTCGACGAGAACGCGCAGGAGATTTTCGAGACTCTCAATGCGCGCGGCGCGCAGCTCACAGCCGCGGACCTCATCAAGAACTTCATTTTCCAGCGCCTGATGGAAGAAGGCGCGGACGTCGAGTCCCTCTACGAGAAATACTGGAAGGAATTTGAGACCGCGTTCTGGGAAGCGGGGATCAGCGTCGGCCGTGTGAGGACACCCCGCTCCTCTCTTTTCCTCAATCACTGGTTGGTGGCGCGCACGGGAGAGGAAGTCGTGGCGCGCGAAGTCTTCGACAGATTCAAGCGCTACGCACTCCACGAATCCGGTCTGCCGATGACGATGCTCATCCAGCACCTGAGCAAGGCTTCAAAGGTATACCGAAGCTTCATCGAGGCGGCCGGTGTCCGGACGGGGCAGATCGAAAGGTTGGGACTTTTCGGATATCGCACGGGCGTGCTCGAAAGCGAAGTCATCAAGCCTTTGGTGCTCTGCCTGCTGGATCCACAGGAAGCGCGTGTAGCGGAAGCGCAAGTCGCCAAAGCGCTGGAGGTTGTCGAAAGCTGGATGGTGCGCCGCATGCTGGTTCGTGCCTCCACCAAGTCCTACAGCCAGGTGGTTGCGGAGATGATCGCGCTGATTCGGCGCACCGGCCGGTCCAGCGCTGGCGACGATATCGGGAAATTCCTCGCCGGTCAGGCGGGTGCAAACCGGTACTGGCCGGACGACGCCGATCTGACTGGCGAGCTGGCAGCGTTGCAAGCGTACCGACGCATCGGCCGTGGTCGCCTGCGCATGGTGCTGGAAGCCGTTGAAGATCACATGCGTGGCTGGCGCCCGGGGCAGTCCGCGTTTGGCGGTGAGCGCGTGGCCCGTTCAACGCTGGCCATCGAGCACGTGATGCCGCGCAAGTGGCAGACACATTGGCCACTGGTCACCTCGGAGCACACGGATGAGGAGCGGGACAAGCTGATCCATACGCTCGGCAACCTCACGTTGCTGACCGGCAAACTGAACTCCCGCGCGTCCAACGGCCCGTGGCTGGGAGAGGGTGGCAAGCGCGCCGGCCTGGAAGCGCATGATGTGCTGCTGCTCAACCGTGACGTGCGCAGGCGCGGCGAGCAGTCCTGGAGTGAGGCGCAGATCGAGGAGCGCACACGGGACATCGTCGCCGCGATCAGGGGCATCTGGTCGGTCCCGCCCGGACACAAGTCCGGTTTCGCGACAGAACAGGCGCCCGCTCGGCGTAGACGGCCGAAGATCGCCGACTTGATCGCCGCGGGTGCGCTGCAGCCGGGCACTGTGCTGATACCGCGACGCAAGCCGCTCGCCCAGCGCACCGCCACCATTCTGCCGGACGGGCGGATCGAGCTCGCGGGAGAGATCTTCGACAGTCCCACACTTGCCGCCGTGCACCTCGTCGGTACGAGGATGAATGGCTGGTGGTTTTTTCTCGTGGAGGTTTCGCCACGCAAGAGTCTGGCTGCCGTGCGCCGCGAGTATCTCGACTCGCTGGATGAGGACGGCGATGAGGATGACGACGACGCGGATTCGGATGACGAGGATTGAGCCATTCCAGTAGCGCCTGCTCGCCGCGTGTATCGGCCAAGGTCCTACCGCGCATCTTCGAGTGGTCGATGGCGCTGCGAATGCTGGTCGATATCCTCGCGCAGATGGCCGAGGGCCACTTCGCGATCTGCTCATTCGCCTCGCCCAGACTGGGCTCTTCCGCGCACGATGGACCGATCGTGCAACCACCTCACCGCCGAAACATCATCCACAGCCCCACCACACAGAGCAGGATTCCGCCCGCGTTCACGAGCGAGATCTTCTCGCTGAAGAGCGCGACGCCGAGCAGCAGCAGCGCGAGCGCCGCGGCCGATTGCGTGACGATCTGGCCGAGGCTCACGTCGAAGCCGCTGCGATAGAGAAGCAGGAAACCGACATCGAGCCCCGCAATCGCCACCGCGAGCGCGAGTGCCGTCCAGTTCACCTGCGGTAGCGCCGTGCGGAGCGGCACGGCGGCGGGAGTCAGCAGGTAGACGAACACGAAGATGGCCGTGACACCCGCGTAGGTGATCGCGAGCGAGAGGAAGGGGTTCACGCCCGCGGGCGTGACCTTGAGCACGACGTGGTAGCCCACGGTGGCAACGATCGCGATCGACAGCCAGAGCCATTGCATGGGTGCATTATCGCCGACGCGCGGCGTGCGAGACGGTCGCTGCCAGTGCCGGGACGGCGCATTGGTCGCAGGGATGCAGGCGCTCCGCGACAACTGGAAGCCCTGGATGGCCTGAATGCTGCACATCGACACGATGGTCGGGGTTGCTTGCCGCAGCGCTTTCGATCATTGACGGGCCTTTCGGCGGCGGGACCGCCTGCGGATCAGGCTCATTCCGGCTCCCGCAAGGAAGAGCAGCGGCAGGATGATCCGGCCGAACGTCGCAGCCGTGCGCAGGGGCTGAGATCCTTCGACCTCGCGCAGCGCAAAGTACGAGCCAATCGCACACAGTACATTGACCCACCATGGCAGGCCCGCCACGAGTTCGAAGAAATTCTCGAGGGCCCCCGAATGCCGCCGCCGCTCGCGCATCAGGCTGCCTTGCCCTTGGCGGTACTGTCTCGGCCCGTCATGAGATTCACCGTGATACAGCTTCCACGCCTGAGCGCCCGTGGATGGGGCGCTTAGGGGGATGCTATCACTGCCTGCGGATCTGGACGATCATGTGGCGATGAGGCCATAATGGCCAGATGGAGAAAGCCACCGTTTCGAAGCTCAAGAACAACCTGAGCGCCTACCTGCGCAAGGTGCGCGCCGGGCACCCCGTCGTCATCTACGATCGCGACCTGCCGATCGCGCGCATCGAGCGGATCGAGGCCGCCGGGCGCGGTGCAGACCGGCTCGCGCTGCTGCGCGCGCAGGGTCTCGTTCGGCCTCCGACCCGGCGCGCGACGCTGCGGCAGCTTGCAACGCGTGCGGCGCCCGTGCCCGAAGGCGCGCGCCTGCTGGATGCCCTGCGCAGCGATCGCGACGACGATCGCTGAGGCAGCAAGGATGCGTTTCTGGGATGCCTCGGCCGTCGTGCCGCTGATCGTGGACGAGCCGCGCCGCGCCGCATTGCTCCGGCTGATCGAGGAAGACGGCGACCTGCTCGTGTGGTGGGGCACGCCCGTCGAGGTCGCTTCCGCGCTCGCCCGGCGCGAGCGGGAGCGGGAGCTCACGGCGGACATCGCGAGCGCGGCGTTCGATGCCCTGCACGAAATTTCAGCGAGCTGGCACGAGGTGGTGCCGAGCGACGCCGTGCGTCGCACCGCGGCGCGGCTGCTCAGGTCTCATGCCTTGCGGGCCGCTGACAGCTTGCAGCTGGCGGCGGCGCTGGTTGCCGCGGACCATGATGCGCGTACTCTCTCATTCGTGTGCCTCGACGAA
>DAORVK010000036.1:0-21869 GCA_035433705.1 Steroidobacteraceae bacterium | reverse complement strand
GCTGGTTGCCGCGGACCATGATGCGCGTACTCTCTCATTCGTGTGCCTCGACGAAAGGCTGGCGGTCGGCGCGCGTCGCGAGGGCTTCACCGTAATCGCAGTTTGAATCAGCGGGCCCTTCCGCGCGCCCTCCTTGCAGCCGCGCACTACTGACCAGCCAGGTGCCGCAACATTCCCACGTCATCGAAGAATTGCGTCATCACATCGGTCAATGCAGCGTTGAGCATCTCGTCATTCCGGTTCGCGGTCGGCACCACGACGACGCGCTTCTCGTTGTCGTAACGGTACATGCGCTCGTACGTCTTCCCATCCCTGACCGAGACGCCCTTGAGCGCCGCTACGATCTGAACACCCCCAGTCCAGAACCCCACGGATGTATCGTAATCGAGCGATCTCAGTTCGACAGTCAGGCGTGGGCTCGCATCTTCCCGAAAATCAGTAATTGCGAAGCCCTTCTTCCCCAAGCCCTCGGAGATTCGCTGGTGGACCAGGGCCGCCACATCCTGCGAGGTCGTGATTTTCGCACCCTTGCCGAACGCAGCGCCGCGATTACCGATTGACTTCGAATCCCGCTCGTCGACGACACGGAACGCAACGGTGGTGCTCTTGCCAAGATCACCAGATGCAACATCCAGGCCCGGATTGATCTGCGCGACCTGCGGCGAAAATGCGCACGCCGACACAAGCACGGCGGCCACCACGGCTCCTGCAAGCAAATTCGTCTTCATTGCCCCCCCCCAGCTCATTCTTACGTCGGCAGCAGCGTATCACCAGACTCGACCGTAAAGTAGGCATCCGGCTGTACGGCTCATATGGCAAAGAGCACAATTGCACGTGGAGTGCGTCCACATGCCACCCGACATCACCCGCCGCGATTTCCTGAATGGCACCGCGCTCGCCATTGTCGCGGGCCTTTCCCCACGCGACCTCCTTGCAGCCGCACGTAGTGGCACGCCCTACCCGCCCGCGGGCCGCGGCTTTCGCGGCTCGGCGCCCGGCAGCTTCGCTGTCGCCCACGCGCTGCGCGACGGCCGCGCCTTCGACACGGCGGGCGTCTCCTTCGACGAGCGGTACGATCTCGTGGTGATCGGCGCCGGCATCAGCGGGCTCGCCGCAGCCTGGTTCTATCGCCGCGAGAAGCCGAATGCCCGCATCCTGCTGCTCGAGGCGAACGACGACTTCGGTGGCCACGCGCAACGCAACGAATTCGAGGTCGACGGCCGCAAGCTGATCGGCTACGGCGGCAGCGAGGCGCTGCAGTCTCCGCACTCCCTCTACAGCCGCGAGGCACTCGGTCTGCTGCGCGCGCTCGGGGTCGACATCGACCGCTTCGACACGGCCTTCGATCGCACTCTTTATCCGGGGCTTGGGCTGTCGCGGGGAATTCTCTTCAAACGCGAGCATTTCGGGGTCGACCGGCTGGTCACCGGCGATCCGACGCGCATGGTCGCAGACGACATTCCGCCGGATCGCATGAACGCGCGACCGATCGCCGCGTTCGTTGCCGACTTCCCGGTGTCGGACACCGCGAAGCGGCAGCTCGTCGAGCTCTACACGTCAAGGCGCGATCCGCTCGCGGGCAAGTCGCGTGCGCAGAAGGCAGCAATGCTCGAACATACGAGCTACCGCGACTGGATCACGAAAGTCTGGGGTTTCGAGGCGGCGGTCGCCGACACCTTTCAGGACCGCTCGCACGATTTCTTCGCGAGTGGCATCGATGCGGTGCCGGCCGGCTGGGCGCGCGAAACGGGTTACCCGGGCTTTGCGGGGCTCAGGCTCGGCGACGGCACCGACAACGCCGAGATGGATGACCCATACATCCATCACTTCCCCGACGGCAATGCGTCGATCGCGCGCCTGCTCGTGCGCTCACTGATCGCGGGCGTCGCGCCGGGGCGCGGCATGGAAGACATCGTGCTCGCGCCGTTCGACTACTCGCGCCTCGATTCCGACGGCGCGCTCGTGCGGCTTCGCCTGAACAGTACTGCAGCGCAGGTCCGGCAACGCGACGCGAACTCAGTCGATATCGCCTATGTGCAGGGTGATACCGTGCGCGGCGCGAGCGCAAGGCATGTCGTCATGGCCTGCTATCACTCGATGGATCCATACCTTCTGCCCGGCTTGCCGGCCGCGCAGCGTGAGGCACTCGCGCTGAACGTGAAAGCGCCGCTCGTCTATGTGAATGTGGCGGTGCGCAACTGGCGACCCTGGGTCGCGCGCGGCGTGCACGAAGTTACGAATGCGATCGGCTTCTATTCACGCATCAAGCTCGATTACCCGGTGAGCCTCGGCGCCTACCGCTGCCCCCGCTCGCCCGACGAACCCATGGTGCTGCATCTCGTGCACGTGCCGACGGTGCCGCTCGTGCCGGGACTCGACCCGCGCGTTGCGCTCCGAACCGCACGCGGAGAGCTCCTCGCGACACCGTTTGACACCTTCGAGCGCGAAGCGCGCGACGAACTGACCCGGATCGTCGGCCCCGGCGGCTTCGACGCCGACCGCGACATCGCCGCGATCACCGTGAACCGCTGGGGCCACGGCTATTCGGGCGGCGACAACCCACTCTTCGACCCGCCGCGCAAGGGCCCGGAACCCTACGAGATCGCCCGCGCGCGCTTCGGCAACATCGCGTTCGCGAACTCGGACTCGGAGTGGGCGGCCTACGCGCACGCGGCGATCGATCAGGCGCACCGCGCGGTGGGGGAGTTGCAACGGACTTAGGCTCAGTTCGCGACGAGCGCGTCGAGCTCCGCCGCGTGCGCCGCCTTCAGCGCGGTGCAGAGTCCGATCGACTCGACGGTGCGGCCGGCCTCGAGCTCGCCGGCGCCGAGCTCGCGCACCTTGAGGTCACTGAACTCCTTCACTTGCGCCTCTGCGGCGGCGTCGCAGAATGGCGCTGCCAACTGCAACAGGAACGGCTTGGCAAAACCGGGCACACGCGCGCCGACGGCCGCGAAGTTCTGCTGCAGCCAGTCCCACGTCGCCGCCCGCAGCTCGGGTTGCTGCATCTCGAGCGTCAGCACGGTGAAGACCTCGCTGATCGGTACTGCGGGATCGAGCGCGATCTTCTGCACGGTGGCGCTGACCGCCGGATCATCCGCAAGCCCGAGCGCGACCGCCGCCTGGTTGCGCGCCAGCGCGTCCTTGCCGCGCAGCGCGGCCACCATCGCATCGACGACGCCGGGCGATTGCTCCTGCACCCCCACTGCCCAGACGCGATCGCGCAGACCACTATCGAGCCATGCAGGATCCTTCAGCGATTGCACGGCTGCGTCGGCGAGACGCGCGCGCAAGGCCGCGTCGCGGGCACCCAGCGCGACGATGTAGAGCAGTGTTCGCCGCAACAACTTCACATCCGCCGTGTCGGCCGCATTGCGCTTCGCACCGAGCAAGGCTCCGGTTGCCGCAAGCCGCGGCGCGTACACCGCGCCGAGGCGGCGTCGCAATTCCGCGCGCTGCGGCTCGTCTGCCATCCGGTTGATGATGTCAATGAGGTCGAGGCCGAGCGCCGTCGAAACCTGCCGGTTCGGATGGGCCGCAAGAGCCGTCATCGCGTCGAGGAAGGTTGCGAGCGTCACGCGGCCCGCAGAAAACCCGCCCTTGATGCTGTCGGCGAGCACGAGTGCCTCGCGATCCGGCAGGGTGGCCGCGCGCGCGAGCAGCGCCGCTGTATCGCGCGCATCGAGCGCGAACCGGTAGTAGCCTGCGCCGCCGGCGTTTGGCATCACGGTGTCGATCGCGCCGAGGTCGCCCGGCATCGCGAGAGTTGCCGTCGCCTCCTTCATCAGCGTGCAGCGCTTCGAGACGCCGCGCTCGCCGTAGAAACCGACGCACAGCGGTATGTTCCAGCGCTGCCCCTGCCTGATCGACGAACCGACGGGGGCATAGCGCGACTGCGTGATCGCGAGCTGCCCCCCGGAGCGCCGCTCGACGGTGACAAGCGGCAGGCCGGGCTGCTCGACGAAGGAACGGAACGCATCGATGATGGCAGGGTCGCCGGCGGCACGCGCCATCGCGGCGAAGAAGTCGTCGGCGGTGGCCGTGCCGAATGCGTGAGCGGCGAGGTGGGCGCGCACCCCGCGCCGAAACCGCTCGGCGCCGATGTAGGACTCGATCATCGACAGCACGCCGCCGCCTTTCTTGTACGTGATGTCGTCGAATGCGCCGGCAATCTGCCTGTTGTCGTCGATCGGCTGACGGATGGCGCGCCCGACGCTCTTCGAGTCGGTCACCATGGCGGCCAGCGCCTCGTCGGTGATGGAAGTGGCGGGCGTGAGGTCAGGCCGCAGCTGGTGGGCGATCCGAAGACCCATCCATTCCGCGAAGGCTTCATTGAGCCAGATGTCGTCCCACCAGCGCGGCGTCACGATGTCGCCGAACCACTGGTGCGAGAGTTCGTGCGAGGCCACCTCGTAGAAGTCTCGCAATTGCGCAGGCGGCGCGTCGTCGCCGAGCAGCAGCAGGCCATCGGCGTAGATGATCGCGCCGGCATTTTCCATCGCGCCCGGCATCTCGGGCGAGGCGATCTGGTCGAGCTTGCCGTATGGATACGGAATGGCGAAATAGTCCTCGAGCGCGAGCACAATGTCGGGCGTGTGCTCGAGCGCATAGGCGAGCTTCGGGCCCTGGCCGCGCGTGGCGGCCGCGCGCAGCGGAACCGGCGTGCGCTTCAAGCCATGCGCAGGAATGGCTTTGCCATCGACGACATCGAGCGGCCCCACCGCAAGTGCCACGAGGTAAGTGGGCAAAGGCAGCGTCGGCGCGAACTCGTGACGCACGAGTCCGCCGCCGATCGGGCGCTCCGCAGCCAGCGGCGCGTTCGAGAGGACCTTGTCACCCTCGCGCGCCACGACAATGACGGTGAACGGCGTCTTGAACTGCGGATCATCAAAGCCGGGGAAGGCGCGGCGCGCATCCGTGGGTGCCATCTGCGTGAATGCATAGGACTCATCACCCTGGACGATCCGGCCGATGCCCGCCATGCCCTGCTGGAAGTCGGCGGCGTAGACGATGCGCAAGGTTGCCGCACCCGCGGGAATGCTCTCGTTCGCATCGAGGCGCGCGACGCCACTGACCTTGTCCACCTCCGTGTAGGCAAGCGGCACGGTGCGGCCGCCTGCGCGCACCGTTGCCGACGACACGCGCAGCCCGAGGCCATGCAGCCAGATGCGCTGCGCGGGAGCCGCGATCTGCACGTCGATGCGCACGTTGCCGCCGAACGCGCCCTGGCGCGGGTCGATGTTGAAGGTCAGCTCGTATCGCAGCGGCGTCACGACAGAAGACAGGCGACCGTGGGGGTAGTCTTCCGCATTGGCGGCGAGCGCGCACAGGATGAGGAGGGAAAGCGGCAGGGATCGGCGCATGGCAGATGCTCCTTCGCGGGCGGGCCGCGATTGTGCCACACGCGGCGCCGGTCAGTTCGCTGTACGGACCGATCCGCAATGAGCGTTCAGTAGTGCGGCGGAACCTCGATCGCGGTGGCCGACGCCGCGGTCGCATCGTGCGCGGCAGTGAGCTGCTGCGCGAGCTGCTGGTTGCGCGTGCGCAGTTCGCCGAGATCGCGCTGCTGGCGCGCGAGCTCATCGCTCAGCGCCTGCAGCGCGTGCTCCAGGTGCGCCACTTTCATTTCGAGCATTTCGATCCGCGGGTCGCTCATCGGGTTTCTCCCAACCCAGTGTACTTCACGGTAGGCTTGCCGCAGAGGTGGACCATGCGGCAACGAATCCCGTGGCGCCGGCCCTTGGCCGCCGCCGCTCTCGCCATCCTGCTCTGTGCCCCGCTCGCCGAAGCGCGCGAGAAGATCGGGCTCGTGCTCGGCGGCGGCGGCGCGCGCGGTGCGGCGCACATCGGCGTGCTGCGCACGCTCGAGCGTGAACATGTCCCGATCGACTACGTCGCCGGCACCAGCATGGGCGCCATCATCGGTGCCCTCTATGCATCGGGCTACACGGTCGACGAGATCCAGAAGATCCTGGACGACATGGACTGGGGCGACGTCTTTCGCGACGGCGCCTCGCGCGACACGCTGCCGATGCGCGAGAAGGAGCTCGACCGCGTGCAGCTGATTCCGCTGGAAGTCGGCGTCGGGAAGCACGGACTGAAGCTGCCACCGAGCATCGTGATCGGCCAGAAGTTGAATCTCGTACTGCGGCGCCTGCTCGTGCAAGGCCGGGAGCACATCAGCTTCGACAGCCTCCCGATCCCGTTCCGCTGCGTCGCGACCGATCTCGGCAAGGCGCAGGAGGTGGTGTTCGGCGAGGGCGACCTCACGATTGCGGTGCTCGCGAGTGCGGCGATTCCGGGCGCGTTTGCGCCGGTGCGATACGACGGCCGCCTGCTGGTCGATGGAATGGTGACGAACAACATCCCGGTCGATGTCGCGCGCGCGATGGGCGCCGACCGGCTGATCGTCGTGAACGTGAGCGAACCGTTGCGACCGGCGGAGAAGCTCGAATCGCCGGTATCGATCCTGATGCAGTCGCTGTCGGGCCTCATCGACCGCGAGAGCGCACGCGTGCTCGCAACGCTGACCGCGCACGACGTGATCGTGAAACCCGACATGCCCGGCATCACCTCACTCGACTTCGAGACGGTCGACGAGGCCGTGCGTGCGGGCGAAATCGCAGCCATCGCGCAGGTGGCCGCGCTGCGCCGACTCGCCGTGAGCCCCGGGGAGTTTGCGGCCTGGCGCAGCGCGCATCTGAGAAAGCCGATCGGCAACCCGCGAATTGCCTTTGTCGACGTGCGCAGTGACGCCAGCCGCACCGCCGGTCTCGTGCGCGACCGGCTCGGCATGCAGGAAGACAAGCCCTTCAACTTTGATGCCGTCTCCGAGCAGATCGATCGCGCCTTCGGCGCCGGCACCTACCAGCGCATCGACTACCGGCTCGAGGAACATGAGGGCGAGTACGGCCTGATCGTGCGCCCGGTCGACAAGGCCTGGGGCCCGAACTATCTGCGCTTCGGCCTGCAGTTCGAGGACGACTTCAAGGGTCACGACGACTATCAGTTGAACGCCGAGTTGCGCATGACAGGCCTCAGTTCGACCGGCGCGGAGTGGCGCAATCTGCTGCAGCTCGGCCGCGAAGGCGGCCTCACCTCGCAGTTCTATGCCCCGTTCGGCAGGCTCGGCCGCTGGTTCCTCGCGCCACAGTTGCAGTACCTCGCGCTCAACCAGCCCCTGCGCGCCGGCAATGACGAGGTGGCGCGCTACCGTGTCGAAACGGCGGGTGGCGAGCTGCGCTTCGGCCGCGACTTCGGCGAGAACACCCGCCTCGCGCTCGCGGCTTCGCGCATGCACGAACGCACCAAGCGACTCGTCGGCGACCCGCTGCTGCCGGAGAGCATACGCGCGGACATTGCGGGCCTCACCCTGCAGTTCCTCTTCGACAGCCTCGACAGTGTCGCCTTTCCGACCCGCGGCGGACGGCTCGAGGCGAGCTACGGCCTGTACAGGGACGCCCTCGGCGCACACGAGCGCGGCGACCTCGCACGCCTCTCGTGGGACCAGGCGGCAAGCTTCGGGCGCAACACGTTCACGCTCGGCGCGCGCGCGTCGGTCTCCACCGACAATGTCGACTCCTTTGGCACCGATGCCAATCTCGGTGGTCTCGCTTATCTTTCCGGTTTCGGCGAGAACGAGCTGATCGGCCACCAGATGGTGTTTGCGCGCCTGATGTACTACCGCCGCTTCGGCGAGACCCAGGCGCTGATCCGGATGCCGCTCTACGTGGGCGCAAGCATCGAGGCGGGTAATGTATGGGACGACCTGGATGGCATTGCGGGCAGGGACCTGATCAAGGCGGGGAGCGTCTTTCTCGGCGCTTCGCTGCCGTTCGGCCCCCTGCGCTTCGGCTTCGGCTACGCCGAGACCGGCGACCGCTCCTTCTATCTCACTTTCGGGTCCTACGTGCGTCCCGGCTTTCATTAACATTGCCGGAATGAAGGCACGCACGAGGAAATGGCTGCGGCGGGCCGCGATCGCAGCCGGCGTGCTTGCCGCAGCCGCGTTGCTCGCATTTGCGGTGGCGCTTTTTTATTACGATCGTCAGGTTGCACGCCAGTTCGAGGGCCGGCGCTGGACACTGCCCGCCAAAGTCTACGCCGCGCCACTCGAACTCTATGCGGGCCTGCCCTTCTCGCCGGACGATCTGATCGCGGAACTCACGCGCCTGCACTACCGGGAAGCCACCGAACTCACGCGCCCCGGCACGTATCGACGCCGCCGCGGGCGCTTCGAGATCGCGGTACGTGCGGCGCGATTCGCCGATGAAGAGCGCCCGGCCCGGATTGTCGCGGTCACGATCGAGGGTGGCACGATCGCAGGTCTGCGCGATGCGAAGAACGCCGGCATCCCGATCTTCAGGCTCGACCCGCTGCTGATCGGCAGCATCTTTCCGATCCACGGCGAGGACCGCATCGTCCTCACGCCCGAGGAAGTGCCGCCGCTGCTGCCTGCGGCGATCAAGGCCGTGGAGGACCGCAAGTTCGCCACGCACCACGGGGTCGACACCGCGGCGATTGCACGTGCGTTATGGGTCAACCTGCGCGCAGGGAAAGTCGAACAGGGCGGCAGCACGCTGACCCAGCAGCTCGTGAAGAGTTACTTCCTCGACGGCCGCCGCACGCTCGGTCGCAAGCTCGAGGAAGCGATGATGGCGCTCGCGCTCGAGGCGCGCTACGACAAGCGCGACTTGATGACCGCCTACATCAACGAGATCTATCTCGGCCAGCAGGGCGATCGCGCGATCCACGGCTTCGGCCTCGCCAGCCAGTTCTGGTTCGGCAAACCGCTCGAGGAACTCGATCTGCCGGAAATCGCGCTGCTCGTCGCGATCGTGCGTGGGCCGCCGTACTACGACCCGCGGAGGTTCCCCGAGCGCGCGCGCAAGCGCCGTGATCTCGTGCTGCGCATCCTCGCGCAGCAAAAGGTCGTGACTGAAGCAGAGGCGGCCGTCGCGGCCGCGAAGCCGCTCGGCGTTGCGCCGCGACCCTCGGGCGGCTACTACCCGGCTTACCTCGATTTCGTGCGCCAGACACTGCGCCGCGACTACAAGGAAGAGGACCTCACCGAGGCGGGACTCAGCGTTTTCACGAGCTTCGATCCGCGCGCGCAGCTCGCGGCCGAGCGCGCGCTCGAAGGCGAGCTGGCGCGCCTCGATCGGTCACGCAAGCCACCCGCTGGCAAGGCAGGGCTCGAGGGCGCTGCGGTCGTCACGCTGCCGCAGAGCGGCGAGGTCGTTGCGCTGGTCGGTGGGCGCAACGTCAGCTTCGACGGATTCAACCGCGCGCTCGCGGGCGCGCGCCCGATCGGCTCGCTCGTGAAGCCCTTCGTGTATCTGGCGGCGATCGAAACCGGCCGGTGGAATGCGACCAGCGTGCTCGACGACACGCCGATCGAGGTGCCGCTCTCGAAGGGCAAGATCTGGCGCCCGCAGAATTTCTCGCGCGACTGGAACGGTCCCGTGTCGATGGTGCGTGCGCTCAGCGAATCGCTCAACCTTGCAACGGTGCACCTCGGCCTCGACGTCGGTGTGCCGAAGGTTGCGCAACTGTTCACACGCTTCGGCCTCGAAACGGCGCCGCCGCCGCTGCCCTCTTTGCTGCTCGGCGCCGTGGAACTCCCGCCCCTCGGTGTCGCCCAGCTCTACAACGGGCTTGCCAACGGCGGCTTCCACGTGCCGCTGCGCGCGGTGCGCACGGTCGTCAACGCGCGTGGCGAGCGCATCGGCGCCTATCCGGTGAAGATCGCGCCAGTCGCGGCGCCCGATGCGGTGTACCAGGTCGATCGCATGATGACCTACGTGATCTCGCGCGGCACCGGGCGCGCTGCCGCGGCGCGACTGCCGCGCGGGCTCGTCGTCGCAGGCAAGACCGGCAGCTCGTCCGACCTGCGCGACGGCTGGTTTGCAGGCTTCTCCGGCAGTCACCTCGCCGTCGTCTGGATCGGTTACGACGATAACCGTCCAACGGGCGTCACCGGCTCGAGCGGCTCGCTGATCGTGTGGCAGAAGATCATGTCGGCCCTCGACACGAGCTCGTGGCAACCGCCGATGCCCGAGTCGCTTGAGGACATGGCGATCGACTACCCCTCTGGTCTGCGCGTCACGACCGGCTGCTCGCAGGACGAGGTCATTGTCGCGGTGCCGCGCGGCACACAGACGCCCTTCATGGCCGGCTGCGCACCACCGTCCGGCATCGTCGATTGGCTCCGTGGCATCATGCGCTGATGGCGCACCGTTTCGGCTCCCTGTTTGCCATCGCCGCGATGCTCGCGCTCGCCGCCTGCGTCACCCCGCCGTACCAGCCCTTGCCGCCGTCCGCTCCCGGTTCGCCCGGTAGCGGCGCGTCGGGAGGAGGCCAGCCGGGGCAAGCGGAAGCCGCAACGCCTCTGCCAACACCTCCCCCGGTGCCCTCCCCGATACCCGCGCCGAAGGCTCATCGCCTGAGCGTCGCGACCGGCGCGCTCGTCACGCAGGCGCGCGGTGCGACTGCCAAGGGTGATTTCGACGCTGCCGCTGCGACACTCGAGCGGGCACTGCGCATCGAACCCGACAACCCGCTCGTATGGATCGAAATGGGCCGGATGAGGCTCGCGAGCGGGGATGCGGCACAGGCGGAGAACATGGGTCGGCGCGCACTTGCGCTCGCCGCCGGGGCCCCGCGCGAGCAATCGAACGCATGGCGCCTCATCGCCGACGCGCTGCGCGCGCGCGGCCGCAACGTCGCGGCACAGGAAGCGATGCAGCGGGCCGAGGCACTGACGACACCCTGAACATGGCTGGCACGAACAGGGCGCACACATACGGGCAAGCCCGTACGGGGGACGCCGAATTGCGGCCCGATGCGCCAGTCCCTAGCCTTTCTGCTCGCGAGAGTGAGGAATCGGGTGCCCGCCTGCCGGGAAAGCCCGATTCCGGTCGGCGCCGGGCGTACCCCATGCCCGGCGCTGGCTATCTCCTCGATTCCGCGCTTTTCATCGTCGCCTACGTCCTCGTCGACTGGCTCAGCTACCTGCAGCCGGTCCTGCAGCTCGGCATCACGCCCTGGAACCCGCAGACCGGGCTCGCCCTCGCGTTCCTCATCTGGCAAGGCCCGCGTGGAGCCGTGGCCGTCGCTCTCGCGGCTTTGCTCTCGGAAGTCGTCGTACGCGATGTCCCCGCGGGCAGTATCGCCGCAATTGCCACTTCGATCTGGATCGCGATCGCGTATACGGGTCTCGCCGCCGTCCTGCGGCGCAAGGGTTCCGCCTCGCCCGTCTCGACGCCTGCAGACGCGGCGCGCTTTGTCGGCGCCTGTCTCGGCGCGACGCTCTTTGTTGGCGCAGGGTTCATCGCGATCATGTTTGCAATGGGCGCAATGCCCGGAGACGTCGCGCTCGGCGGCGTGGCGCGCTACTGGGTCGGTGACTTCAACGGCGTGCTCACGCTCACGCCGCTGCTCATGTGGGCGCCCTCGTGGCGCAGGGGCCTGGCTGCGCTGCGCGCGCGCCGGGGCGAAGTACTGCTGCAGTTCGTGGTGCTCGGCTTCACGATGTGGATCATTTTTGTCGTGCTCGCGGACCAGGCGCTGCGGTTCTTCTATCCGCTCTTCGTGCCGATGATCTGGATCGCGCTGCGCTGGGGCGTGGTCGGCGCCGTCGTGGGCGCACTCGTGATCCAGGTCGGGCTCGCGTTCATGGTGAAAGACGTGGGTGCAGCGCCGCCGCTCTTCGAACTGCAGTTCCTGATGCTGACGCTCAACCTCACCGCGCTGATCCTCGGCGCTACCGTCAGCGAGCGGTTGCGCGCGCAGGCGCAGCTGCGTGAACGCGACGAGGCGCTCGCGCGCGCGATGCGGTTCGCAACGGCCGGAGAAATGGCCTCGGCGCTCACGCATGAGCTGAACCAGCCGATCACTGCGCTCGTATCCTATCTGCGCGCAGCCGAGATCCTCGCGACGCCCGGCGAGGCCAGCGACTCGCGCCTGCCAGAAACGCTCGGCAAGGCTGCGAGCGAGGCGATCCGCGCGTCCGCGGTACTGCGGCGGCTGCGCGATTTCTACAGCACAGGACAAATGGCGCGCGCGCCCCTATCGCTCGCGGCCCTGTGCAACAGTGTCAGCGCCGCGTTCCAGGAGCGCCTGCGCCGCGCGGGCGTGGAGCTCGCCTGCAACGTGAGCGCGGAATTGCCCGCGATCTCCGCCGACCCGACACAGCTCGAGATCGTGCTCCATAACCTCGTCGCGAATGCGATCGATGCGATGACGACCACGGACAACGCCGTGAAGCACATCGAGATCAGCGCGGAGCAGCGGGACGGCCATGTGCGCCTCACGGTCGCTGACTCCGGCCCCGGCGTGGCGACGGACATCGCGGCGCGCGTCTTTGAGCCCTTCGTCACGACCAAGCCGGGCGGCATGGGTCTCGGGCTTGCGATCAGCCGCTCGCTGCTGCGCGCGCAGGGCGGCGAACTCGAGTACAGGGAGGCAGACGGTGGTAGCGGGGCCAGGTTCGAACTGCGATTGCCACTGGCGAGCGAACCGTGAGTGACGCGACTGTCTTTGTGGTCGATGACGACGCCGCGATCCGGGATGCGCTCAGTTTGTTGATCTCGCTGCGCGGCCTGCGCACACAGGTGTTTGAGTCGGCTGGGCATTTTCTCGACACCTATCGAAGCGAGTGGCGCGGTTGCCTGCTGGCGGACCTGCAGATGCCGGGCATGTCGGGACTCGAACTGCAGGCCGAATTGAAGGCGCGCGGCATCGCACTTCCAGTGATCGTGCTGACGGCGCACGGCGATGTCGCAGCCGCGCGCGCGGCGCTCAAGAACGGCGCGGTCGACTTCCTCGAAAAGCCCGTCGACGACACCGTACTGATGGACGTGCTCGGCAACGCGATCCGCCTCGACGCGGACCAGCATACCGCGGCGCACGCACGTGCAGCGGCGACCGAGCGCCTCGGGCGCCTGACGCCCCGCGAACGCGACGTGCTGCGCCTCCTGGCGCAAGGCTGTCAGCTTCGTGAGATCGCGCAGCAGCTCGAGATCAGTCCGCGCACGGTCGAGGTCTACAAGGCGCGGATGATGGAGAAGCTCGGCTGCCGCACACTGGCCGATGTGGTGCGCGCGGGGGCAGCCCTGGGCCCGTAGCCCCGTCTCATCCCGCCGGTTCTGCCTGCAACGCGTCCGCGAAGAGATCCTCGCCGAGGAGGAAATCGATCTCATCGCCCGATGTCGACGCGAACTGCGGCGCCGGGCCCTCCACGCCCTGCGCTTCCTGCGACGTCGACGTCTGCTCCATCGGCACCTGCGCCGTGGGCACGTTCATCTGTGGCGCGACGCCTGCGGGTCGCTGCGACCACAGCACGATCGCAATCACCGCCGCGGCGCTGACGGTCGCGACCGGCACGAGAGGCCACCAGGGCGCGCGGCGCCGGTGAGCGCGCTGCACTTCGTTGAGCGCGGCATGCCGCGCGCGCGTGAGGCGCGAACGCACGCGCCCGTCGAGATGCAGGACGCTCGCCTCGAGCACAGCGCGAGTGCGGCTTTCAAAATCGGTCACGACGCGGCCTCCCCGTTTTCGGCGCCAAGCCGCGCGCGCAGCGTGTGCACGGCGCGGGAGTAATGAGTCTTGACGCTGCCTTCCGAGCAACCCATCGCGGCCGCGGTGCCGGCGACATCGAGCTCCTCGAAATTCCTGAGCAGAAACGCCTGCCGCTGCCGGGAAGGCAGCTGCGCCAGGAATTCGCCGAGCAATGTCATGGATTGCTCCGTCTCGAGCCGTGTCTGCGGCCCTGCCTCAGGGCTCGGTGCATTGGCGGCGGGATCAAAGTCGGCGTCCCCGTCACCGCCCTCGCGGGCGTCTCCGCCGCGGTTGGGCCACCAGGCGAAGACCCGCCCGCGTACCTTGCGGCGTCGCTGTACGTCACGGATGCGGTTCTCGAGGATCCGGTAGAAGAGCGGCTTCCACTCCGACGCCGGTCGCGCCCCATAGGCGCGCACGAGCTGCAACATCGCATCCTGCACGGCGTCGAGCGCGTCATCCTCGTGGCGCAGTGCAAACTGCGCGATGCGGAACGCCTTGCGCTCGACCGCGACGAAGAACTGATCGAAGGCGGCGCGGCGCGCCTCTGTGGCATCGTGCATGTCGTGGCCGTCGCCTCGGGCAAAGGTCATGCTATAAGCGCGCGGCCACGCCGCAAGAGCGTCCATGAGGCAAGATAACGCGCTCGCGGGCGGTTCGTTGACGGCGATTTCAAGTATTTGTTTGCCAACGGATATTTCTGGACACAGGCTTCAAAATAGTGCGCGTCGCGGTGGCCACGCCGCTGCGCAGGACCTTCGACTATCTCGCGGACGAGACCGTGCCGCGGCCCGGCGCGCGCGTGCGCATTCCGTTCGGCCGCCGCCAGCTCATCGGCATCGTGCTCGAACTTGCCGTCACTTCGGACCTGCCACACGAGAAACTGAAGCGCGTTCTGGAAATCATCGATCCCGAGCCGGTGTTCGACGCGGAGCTGCTCGCGCTGCTTCGCTGGGCCGCAGACTACTACCACCATCCGATCGGCGAAGTGCTGTTCGCGGCGCTGCCGAAGCTCGCGCGCGAAGGCGCGCACGCACGCGCCCTGCGAGAGCTGTGGATCGCGACCGCGGAGGGCGCGGCGGCGCATGCCGCGGATGCCCTGCGTCGCGCGCCGCGCCAGCGAGCCGTGCTGGCGGCACTCGTTGAGCACGGCGGCCTCTATGCCGAGACGCTGGCAGCATTGGGGGCCGGGGCGCGCGACGCCGCGCACGCGCTCGTCAAGCGCGGCTGGGCCGCGACGCAGGAGGTGCCGGACACATCCGGCACGGATGCTGCCATCAGCGCGAATGGCGCCATAGGCCCGAGTGGTGCCATCGGCACGGCGCGCCCTTCTCCCTTCGTCCTCACGCCCGAGCAGGAGGTCGCGGTCGATGCGATCGAGGCCGCGCAGGGCCGCTTCGGCGCCTTCCTGCTCCACGGCATCACCGGCAGCGGCAAGACGGAAGTGTATTTGCGGCTCGTCGAGCGGGTGCTCGCGCGCGGTGAGCGAGCGCTCGTCCTCGTGCCCGAGATCGGCCTCACGCCGCAGCTCGTCGGCCGTTTCGCCGCGCGCTTCGCGGTACCCATGGCGACGCTGCATTCGGCCCTCACAGGTTCGGCGCGGCTCGCAGCCTGGCGCGACGCGCTGTCCGGTCGTGCGCGCATCGTGCTCGGCACGCGCTCGGCGGTGTTCGCGCCACTCGCGGGGCTCGGGCTCGTGGTCGTCGACGAGGAACATGATGCGTCGTTCAAGCAGCACGAAGGCGGCTTTCGCTACTCCGCGCGCGACGTCGCGGTGATGCGCGCGCAACGCGCCGGCGTGCCGATTGTGCTCGGCTCGGCGACGCCCTCGCTCGAGAGCCTGCACAACACGCAGCAGGGCCGCTATGCGCGGCTCGTGCTGCCGCGGCGCACGGGAGCGGCGCTGCCGCCGCGACTCGCGCTCGTCGACCTGCGCGCAGAAGCGCTGCGCCACGGCCTCTCCACCTTCGTCGTCGAGGCGATTCGCCGGCATCTCGACGAGCGCGGCCAGGTGCTCGTCTTTCTCAATCGCCGCGGCTACGCGCCGACACTCGCCTGCACGGCCTGCGGCTGGATCGCCGGCTGCGGGTCGTGCGATGCGCGGCTCACCGTCTATGCGCGTGCCGCGCGCCTGAAATGCCACCACTGCGGAGCCGATGCCGCACTGCCCGCGCGCTGCCCGCAATGCGGCTACGACGTGCGTGCTGTGGGCCAGGGCACCGAGCGCGTGGAAGAGACGCTTACCGCGCTCTTTCCCGAAGGGCAGCTCGCGCGGCTCGACCGCGACGTCGTGCGCCGCGATGAAGAACTGACCGCGGTGCTGGCGCGCGTCGCCTCGGGCGAGGCGCGCATTCTCGTCGGTACGCAGATGGTGACGAAGGGCCACGATTTCCCGGACGTGACACTCGCGGTGGTGCTGAATGCCGATCACGGGCTCTTCAGCACGGATTTTCGTGCTGCCGAGCGTCTCGCGCAGACAATCGTGCAGGTGGCGGGCCGCGCGGGGCGTGGCGCGCGCCCTGGCCAGGTGCTGATCCAGACCGGCTATCCGGAGCACCCACTCCTCACGAGTCTGTTGGCGCGCGGTTACGAAGGCTTCGCCGAGACAGCACTCGCGGAACGACGCGACGCAGGCTGGCCGCCCTATGGTCGGCTCGCTGCGCTGCGCGCGTCGGCGCGCTCGTTGCAGGAGGCCGTACAGTTTCTTGGCGAGGCACGGCACGCGATGGCGACGCCGCGCGCCATCAGGTTGCTTGGCCCCGCGCCCGCGGTCATGGCGCGTCGTGCCGATCGCTACCACGCGCAACTGCTCGTCGAAAGCACCGAACGCGTAGCACTGCATCGCTTCCTGGACGCGTGGTTGCCGAAGGCCGAGAACCTGCCGAGCGCCCGGCGAGTCCGCTGGGCGCTCGACGTGGACCCGCTCGAGTTATTTTGAGGGCATGGGCCGCATGCCATCCACATGCTTGCCCTGCGGCATTTCGTCGCGCGTGATCTTGCCGTCCTTGTTGGCGTCGAGCCGATCGAAGCGCCGGAACAGCATCGGCATGCCGGCCTCGGCCTCACTGCGCGAGATCGCACCGTCACCGTCCTTGTCGGCGGCTTTCCAGTGCTCGCCGGCGCGCTCCTTCATGCGCTCGCGCACCGAGGCGCGCGCGGCGTTGACCTCATCCTTCGTGATGAACCCGTCCTTGTTCGTGTCGAGCTGGTCGAAGCGACTCCCGGCACGCTCGACCGCTGCATCGGTCGCCTCCTTGCGCGAGACGCGCCCGTCCCCGTCCTTGTCGAGGCGCTGGATCAGGGAGGCGTCGTCCTTCAGCGGGTGGTCGTTACCCGCATCCTGGGGGTCGCCTGCGGCGCCAACGAGCGGCGTGGCTATCAGGGTCAGGGCAATCAGGATCGGTTTCATCGCATGGCTCCAGGGGCTTGGCAAATCAACTCAACGCAGCTGAGACCTGCCGGTTGACAGCGGGGTTCCGCTAAAATGGCCGCTTGAAAACCGAACTCGAGAAACTGCTCGCCGCAGCCCTGACCCAGCTCGGCGAAACGGGGCGTCTGCCGCCCACGGACCCTGCCGCGATCGTGGTGGAGCGTACCCGCGATGCCCGGCACGGCGATTTCGCCTCGAACGTGGCACTGCGGCTCGCAAAAGCCGCCGGGCGCAATCCGCGCGAGCTCGCGGCAGAGATCATCAAGGCGCTGCCCGCGAGCCCGCTCGTCTCCCGCGCGGAGATCGCGGGGGCCGGCTTCATCAATTTTCACCTCAATGCCGCCGCCAACCTCGACGAGCTGTGGCGCGTGCTCGAGGCCGGCGCGAAGTACGGCTGCAGCGCCGAGCCCGGAGGCGGGCGCAGGGTGATCCTCGAGTTCGTGTCGGCGAACCCGACCGGGCCGGTGCACGTCGGCACGGGCCGGCAGGCCGCCTTCGGCGCCACGCTCGGCAATCTCCTCGAGGCGACCGGCTACGCCGTACACCGCGAGTACTACATCAACGACGCCGGCCGGCAGATGGACATCCTCACGGCAAGCGTGTGGCTGCGCTACCTCGAATCCTGCGGCGAGACGCTCGAGTTTCCATCGAATGGCTATCGCGGCGACTACGTGCGCGCCCTCGCGCGGGCCCTTCAGGCGACCGCGAGCGACGTGTTCCGGCGGCCTGCTGCCGCAGTCTTCGAGGCGCTGCCACCCGACGAGCCGGCGGGCGGCGACAAGGACAAGTACGTCGACGCGATCATCGAGCGCATGCGCGCCCTGCTCGGCGAAGTCGATTTCCGCCGCGTGCTCGATTTCTCGCTCGAGGCACAGCTCGCCGACATCAGAACCGACCTCGCCGACTTCGGCGTCGCGTTCGACCGCTGGTATTCGGAACGCACCCTCACGACGAGCGGCGCGATTGACCACGCGCTCGAGGTGTTGCGCGGCCAGGGTCGCCTGTACGACAAGGACGGCGCGACCTGGTTTCGTGCCACAGAGTTCGGCGACGACGAAGATCGCGTCGTCGTGCGCGCGAACGGCGAGAAGACCTATTTCGCCTCCGACATCGCCTATCACCTGGAGAAGCGCGAGCGGGGCTTCGAGCACCTGATCGACGTGCTCGGCGCCGATCACCACGGGTACGTCGCGCGCGTGCGCGGCGGGCTCATCGCGATGGGACAGCCGCGCGACTGCCTCGAGGTGATTCTCATCCAGTTCGTGAGCCTGTGGCGCGGCGAGGAGAAGATCCCGATGGGCAAGCGCGACGCGCAGTTCGTCACGCTGCTCCAGCTGCGCGAGGAGGTCGGCACCGACGCCTGCCGCTTCTTCTATCTGATGAGAAGCCACGACCAGCCGCTCGACTTCGACCTCGAGCTCGCGAAAGCGCGCTCGAACGAAAACCCGGTCTACTACATCCAGTACGCGCACGCGCGTGTCTCGAGCGTCATGAAGCAGCTCGCCGCGAAGGGCTATCGCTACGACGAAGCTGTGGCCCGGGCGAGCCTCGGCCTGCTCGCCGACGAGCCTGAGCAGGCCGTGCTCACCGCGCTCGTGCGCTATCCCGAAACCGTGCGTCAGGCCGCGGCGAACCGCACACCGCACACGCTCGTGCACTACCTGCGTGATCTCGCGAACACGTTCCACACCTGGTACAACGCCGCGACCTTCATCGTCGAGGACCCGTCACTGCGCAACGCGCGCCTCGCGCTCGCGCTCGGCGTGCAGCAGGTCGTGCGCAACGGCCTCGGCCTCCTCGGCGTGTCTGCACCGGAATCGATGTGAGACCGACGGCGCGCGATTACAAAGCGATCCGCGGCGGCCGGCTCGACCCTGGCCGCTATCGGCAGTTCGGCTACGGCCTCGCCTGCGGACTCGCGGTCGCCCTGCTCGTGTTCGTGGTGATGAACCAGCGCGCGCTGCAGCCCCCCGCCGAGCCCGGGATGCCGCGCCCCGCACCGCGTGCCGCGGTGGGGACCGCCGACGCGGCACCCGCGGCCGATGAGGCGAGTGGCAAGCAGTTCGACTTCTACGAGATGCTGCCGAAGTTCGAGGTCGTGGTGCCCGAGAAGGACCGCGAGGTGAAGCGCGACGCGCCGGCGTCCACGGTCGAGCGGCCCGGCGTGTATGTCCTGCAAGCCGGCTCCTATCGCAATCAGCCCGACGCCGAGCGCGTGCGCTCGCAGCTTGCCCTGCAGGGCATCCAGGCCGTGGTGCAACGGGTCGCGGTCGACGCGGACGTGTGGCATCGCGTACGCATCGGGCCGATCGCCGACCTGAAGGAATTGAACCGCGTGCGCGACCGGCTGCGGTCTGCGGATATCGATGCCCTCGTCATACGCGTCGGAGACTGAGAATGGACGAAAAGCCCGTAAGCCGCCCCTCGTACGTCACCCTCGCGGCCTGGGCCGCTGTGGCGGGGGCAGCACTCTGGGTGCTGTCGCCGCTCATCACGCATACGGAGGAGCCGTGGGATTCGGGCTATGTGTACTGGTTCGGTCTCGTCGTCATCAGTGCCAGTCTCGCGTGGTACTCGCGGCGCCGCTCGGCGCTCGCGCCGATCCTGATCGGCCTGTGGCTCGGACAGTTCCTCTACGGGTTCGTCTGGCTCGGCTTCGGCAACCTGTGGCCGCTCGGACTGATCGCCCTCGCCGTGTACCTGATCCCGGCCTGGATCGCGGCGCTCATCGTGTACTGGTGGATCGGCCGTGTTGACGCGCAAAGGTGACCGCATGCGATCGGGCGCGACTGCGATCCTGATCGCCGCCGCCGCGGTACTCGGCGCCTGCGCAACGGCGCCGCCACCTGCCCCCCCGCCTCAGCCACTCGAAGAGGTCGCACCGCCGCCTCCGCCTCCCCCGTCGCCCACCGTGATCTCGATCGCCGCGGTCGGCGACATCATGCTGGGCACCGACTTTCCGAAGAACATCCTGCCGGATGACGACGGCGTCAGCTTTCTGCGCCACGTCACGCCGATCCTGTCGGCGGCAGACGTCGCCTTCGGCAATCTTGAAGGCGTACTGATGGATGGCGGCGAGCCCGTCAAGAAGTGCGGCGCCTCGGCGAACTGCTTCCTCTTTCGCACTCCCACCCGCTACGCGGCGTATCTCGCGGCCGCCGGGTTCGACCTCCTGAGTCTCGCGAACAACCACGCGCGCGATTTCGGCGAGGAGGGGCGCGATTCGGGCATGGCCGCGCTCGAGGCGGTGGGCATCCGCCACTCGGGCCGCGAAGGCACCTGGGCAGAGCTGACGGTGAAGGGTGTGCGCGTCGCGATGATCGCGTTCACGCCGAACGTGGGTGCGAATTCGCTCAATGATCACGATATTGCGGTGGAGCGCGTGCGAGCGCTCGCTGCAGTGAATGACGTTGTGATCGTCTCGTTTCACGCGGGTGCCGAAGGCGACGGCGCGGAGCGGCTCCCCTTCGGTCGCGAGTACTACGTCGGCGAGGATCGCGGCGATGTCGTGTTCTTCGCGCGCGCGATGGTGGACGCCGGCGCCGATCTGCTGCTCGGCCACGGTCCGCATGTGCCGCGTGCGATGGAGTTGTATCGCGACCGGCTGATCGCCTACAGCCTCGGCAACTTCGCGACGTATTACGGCATCGGCGTCGAGGGCAACCGCGGCATCGCACCGATCCTCACCGCGCGTCTCGACGGCGAGGGCCGCTTTCGCGGCGGGCACATCGATTCGACGATCCAGCTGCGGCCCGACGGCCCCTCGATCGATCCGCAGGCGCGGGCGCTTGCGCTCATCCGGGAGCTGACGGCCAGCGCGTTCCCCGATGGCACGCTCGCATTCAGCGACGACGGGGAGATGGCGCAGCGCTGACGCGCGCGACGGGCAACGCGCAGCGCAGCGCACGGCGCCTTCAACCCGCCCTCACGACCATCACCTTGTCGATCCGCTTCCCGTCCATGTCGACAACCTCGATGCGCAGTCCGCGCCAGGTGACGACATCACCCGCCTTGGGTATGCGGCCGAGACGCGCAAGCACGAAGCCGGCCACCGTGTGATATTCGCCCGAGACCATGTCGCGTCGCCCGAGGGTGCGCTGCAGCTCGTCGATCGACAGATGCCCATCGATAAGCAGCGAACCATCCTCGCGCGCGAGGATCTCGGGTCGCTCGCGGCTGCCGACATCCGGCAGCTCGCCTGCGATCGCCTTCAGGATATCGATGGGCGTCGCGATACCCTCGACCACACCGTACTCATCGATGACGACAGCGAGATGTGTGCTCGAGCGACGGAACTGGTCGAGCATCTGCATCACTGTGATGCTCTCGGGTACATGCAGCGCGGGCACGATATCGTGCCCGGGATCGAGGCTGCCACGCCGCAAGGCCTCGCTGAGATCCGCGAGCGTGAGGACGCCGGCGAGCTGCTCGAGTGAACCGTGCGCCACGAGAAAGCGCGCGTGACCGCTCTCTTTCGCCTCCTGCCAGAGCTTCGGCAGCGGTTCGTCGAGATCGAGCCAGACGATGTCCTGACGTGGCACCATCACCGCACCGATCCGCTGGTCGGCGAGCGCCAGCACGCCCTCGATCAACCGCTTTTCGCTCGCGAGAAACACGCCCGAGCGCGTACCCTCCGCGATCATCGCGCGCACGTCGTCCTCGGTGACCGACTGCTGCGAGGCCGCCGGCACCGGCACGAGCTTCAACAGAATGTCGACCGCACCGCGCAGCAACCAGACGAACGGGGTCATCGCGAGCGAGAAACCGCGCATCACCGGTGCGACGAGGATCGCGAGACCTTCAGCGTTCTCGAGTGCGATGCGCTTCGGCACGAGTTCGCCGAGGATCAAGGTGACGAAAGTGATCACCACCACGATCG
>DAORVK010000035.1:13604-28229 GCA_035433705.1 Steroidobacteraceae bacterium | reverse complement strand
GCAGCGGCGCTTGAGGCGCGATGAGAGATGAATTACTCGCGCCGTTGCCTTCCCGGCCCGCGTGCCTCGGTGAGCTGCTCGAAGAGCCGTCGCATGCGCCGATAGCTTTCGTAGCGGCGCGCGGGCAACTCGCCGCTCACGGCCGCCGCCGCTACTGCGCAGTCGGGTTCGCGCATGTGGCGACAGTCGAGGAAGCGGCACTTCGGCGCGAGCCACGCGATGTCGGTGTAGCCGAGCGTGCCGGGCTCGAGGTGATCGATCGCGGGTGAGAAGTCCCGCACGCCCGGCGAGTCGATCAGACGCCCGCCGTCCGGCAAGTCATAGAGACGCGCGGCGGTGGTGGTGTGGCGGCCCTCTTCGGTCTGTCGCACGAGGTCCGCGGTCTCGATCCCGGCATCCGGCACGAGCGCATTGACGAGCGAGGACTTGCCGACACCCGACTGCCCGACGAGCACCGCCGTCGCGGATTTGAGCAATGCGCAGAGGCTCGCGAGCCCGTCTCCGCTGGCCGCGGTGCAGGCAATCGTCGTCGCGCCCGTCGATTCGTAGACAGCGAGCTCTTCGCGCAGCGCCGGCTCGTGGCCAAGGTCCGCCTTGTTCGCCACCAGCACTGAGGCGATGCCGCTCGAGGCCGCGGCGGCGAAATAGCGGTCGATGACGAAGTAATCAGGTGCGGGCCGCGGCGCGATCACGGCGACGAGGTGCGAGATGTTCGCAACGACAAGTTCTGCAGTGCCGCGCAGGTTCGAGCGCCAGAGCGCCGTGCGGCGCGGCAGCACCTCGGTGACATGCACCTCCTCGTGCTGCATATCACGTGCACAGCGCACGCGGTCGCCGCAGGCGATCACGAGCCGGCGGCCCTGCGGGCGTGCTTCGTGCTCGGTACCCTCGGCGTCGCGGACCCGCACGTGCCGACCGAACGTGGCGGTAACCTCGGCTTCGAAGGGGGCTGCGGCTGTCATGGGGCGCGGCGGCAGCGTAGCGTTTGCTAGAATTTGCGACAACTTTTCCGTATCGCGACCTCATGGGCAACACCAACCACTTGATCTGGATCGACCTCGAGATGACCGGTCTTTCGCCGCAGAGCGATGTCATCATCGAGATGGCGACCGTAGTCACCAACGCTGAACTCGACGTGATCGCCGAGGGGCCCGTGATCGCCATACACCAGCCCGAGGAGACGCTTGCGCGCATGGACGAGTGGAACCAGCGGCATCATGGCAGCTCGGGGCTGCTGGCGCGGGTGCGCGCGAGCAACGTGACGACCGCTGATGCGGAGCAGAAAACGCTCGATTTTCTCGTGCAGCATGTGGCGCCAGGCGCCTCGCCGATGTGCGGCAACAGCATCTGCCAGGACCGCCGTTTCCTTGCACGGCTGATGCCTGCGCTCGAGCGCTTCTTCCATTACCGCAACCTCGACGTGAGCACCGTGAAGGAGCTCGCGAAGCGCTGGGCCCCGCAGGTGGCAGCGGGCGTGGCGAAGCAGAACGCGCACCTCGCACTCGCCGACATTCACGACTCCATCCGCGAGCTGCGCCATTACCGCCGGCAGCTTCTCGCGCCGGAATTCCGCGGTGAGTGAAGACCTGCCCGACTTCGCGGCAGTGGTCGCGGCGGCGGGCAGGCTGCAAGGGCGCATCCGGCGCACCCCCGTGATGCGTTCCGACCGCTTCGATGAACGCGCGGGTCGCCGCGTTGTCTTCAAGTGCGAGAACCTGCAGCAGGGCGGGGCATTCAAGCTGCGCGGCGCCCTGAATGCGTTGCTCGCGCTGTCGCCTGGTGCCGGCGTCACCCGGGTCGCGACCCATTCATCGGGCAATCATGGCAATGCGCTCGCACTTGCCGCCCGCTCGCTGGGGCTCGCCTGTACGGTGGTGGTGCCGGAAGGCTCATCGCGCTCGAAGGTGGCGGCGATCGAGGCCGCCGGTGCGCGCGTGGTTTTCTGTGCGCCTGGGTTCGCTGCGCGCGAGGCTGCGCTTGCGGGGCTGATCGCGCGCGAGCCAGCCCATGTCGTGCATCCCTTTGATGATTGCGACGTGATCGCGGGACAGGGGACCGCGGCGCTCGAGCTGCTCTCCGAGCCGATGGATTTCGACACGCTGATCGCGCCCGTGGGCGGCGGCGGGCTGATCGGCGGCACGGCGCTCGCCGTGCGCGGCATGGTGGACGACTGTACGGTCGTCGCGGCCGAGCCTGCGGCGGCCGACGATGCCTGGCGTTCATTCACGACGGGCGTGCGTGTCGGCTGCGGTGCGCCGGATACGATTGCGGATGGCCTGCGTGGTTCGATCGGCGCACGCAATTTCGAGTTGCTGCGCCGTCACGTCGATGAGGTCGTCACCGTGAGCGAGGCGGAAATCGTTGCGGCGATGCGCATTGCGCTCGAGGACCTGAAGCTCCTGATCGAGCCCTCGTCGGCCGTGGCCGTCGCCGTGCTCCTGGGTGGCCGTGCGACGCGCATCGGCGGGCAGGTCGGCGTCATCCTCTCCGGGGGCAACGTCGATCTGGACCAGTGCCCGTTCCTTGCGGGGCGTGCGTGATGGAAGAGTCGCTGCTCGTCGTGCACCGCGGCGGCTGCATACGGCATCTGTCGCAGCGTTGAGCGCAGTGACAGCGGCGCGTACTACTGGCGCATCTGCTTGAGGATGCTCTCGAGCGGGTTGCCTGCGCCCGGAGCGGCAGCGCCACCCAGCAGCCCACCGAGGAGTCCTCCGAGACCGCCGGCCGGGGGCGCGCCCGGCGCTGTGGTGTGCTGCTTCGCCATATAGCCGGCCACCACCATGGCAAGTACAGGAAGCATCTTCTTGAGCAATGCCGGATCGAGACCCGATGTTGACGCCGCATCTTGCGCCACTGCGCGACTCACGTCCTTCGAGCCGAAGATCTGGCCGAGCACGGTATTGCCGAGTCCCACATCGGTGGGCTGAGGGCTGAGTACGCTGTCGAGCAGGCCCCCACCGCCGAGCTGGCCCAGCAACCCCCCGAGTCCGCCGAGCCCTCCGGCCTGTGCTTGCGCCTGTTTCGTGAAGCCGCCCAGAATCGCGGGCGCCAGCGCCGCTGCGCCGGCTGCCACCTGCGATTCGCCGATGCCGAGCTCGCGCGCGATCGACTTGAGGCCGCCCACCTCGTTGAGGATATCCGTGAGTTGCATGCTGCTCTCCTCTGGTTGATCTGCCTTCCCGCCGGGTAGAGTACCGAGTGCCTCGTCCCGTGGACAGCGGAGGGAACTCATGGACCTGCTGGCGGATATTGTCGTCGCGCTCGTTGCGCTGCTGCACCTGTACTTTCTCGTGCTCGAGATGTTCCTGTGGGACAAGCCCGCGGGCATGCGGGTGTTCGGTCTGACTCCAGAGGCGGCCGCGTCGTCGAAAGTGCTGGCTGCGAATCAGGGTCTCTACAACGGCTTTCTTGCTGCAGGTCTCATCTGGGGCCTCCTCGCGGGAGCGAACGGCACATCGATCAAGCTCTTCTTTCTTGCTTGCGTGCTGGTTGCCGGCCTCTTTGGTGCCGCCACCGCGAGTCGCAGGATTCTCTTCGTGCAGGCGCTGCCTGCCGCGGTCGGGCTGGCGCTCGTGTGGCTGACGCGTTGACGGGAGCGCCATGAGTACCAGTGGCTCCCCACCCGACAACGCACCAGACCGACTGCGTCAGGATGCGCTCGACTACCATGAGTTTCCGGTTCCCGGAAAGCTCTCGGTCACCGCAACCAAGTCCATCTCGAACCAGCGTGATCTGGCGCTGGCGTATTCGCCCGGTGTCGCCGCCGCCTGCGAGGCAATAGCCGCTGATCCTCGCGCAGCACACCGCTTCACCGCGCGCGGCAACCTGGTCGCAGTGATCAGCAATGGCACAGCGGTACTGGGCCTCGGCGCGATCGGCCCGCTGGCGGCCAAGCCCGTGATGGAAGGCAAGGCGGTGCTGTTCAAGAAGTTTGCCGGCATCGATGTCTTTGACCTCGAGATCGACGAGCGCGATCCACAGCGGCTGGTGGAGATCATCGCCGCACTCGAGCCGACGTTTGGCGGCATCAACCTCGAGGACATCAAGGCGCCCGAGTGTTTTGCGGTCGAGCGCGGCCTGCGCGAACGCATGAAGATCCCGGTGTTCCACGACGACCAGCACGGTACTGCGGTCACGGTTGCCGCCGCGATCCAGAACGGGTTGCGGCTGGTCGGCAAGGACATCGGCGGCGTGAAGCTGGTCGTCAGCGGAGCGGGCGCGGCCGCGCTCGCCTGCGTCGACCTGCTCGTCGAACTGGGGTTGCGGCACGAGCAGATCTGGCTGACGGATCTGGCCGGCGTGGTCTACGAAGGACGCGCCGAGCTCATGGACCCGGAAAAGGCGCGCTACGCGCGGCGTACCCGCGAGCGCAGCCTGGCCGAAGTCATCGTTGCCGCAGACATCTTCCTCGGGCTGTCAGCTGGTGGCGTGCTCAAGCCACCCATGGTCGCGCGCATGGCGGCGCGTCCGCTGATCCTGGCGCTCGCCAACCCGACGCCCGAGATACTCCCGGAGGAAGTCGCCGCGGTGCGCACTGATGCGATCGTTGCGACCGGGCGCAGCGACTATCCGAACCAGGTGAATAACGTCCTGTGCTTCCCGTATATCTTCCGGGGCGCTCTCGATGCAGGGGCAACCCGCATTACCCGCCCGATGAAGATCGCGGCAGTGCACGCGATTGCCGAGCTCGCCCGCCAGGAACAGAGCGATGTGGTGGCAGGCGCGTACGGCATCGATGATCTCAAGTTCGGTCCCCGATATCTGATCCCGAAGCCGTTCGATCCACGGTTGATCGTGAAGATCGCGCCGGCGGTAGCGCGTGCGGCGATGGAGAGCGGGGTTGCGACCCGGCCGATCGCGGACTTCGGTGCCTATGCGCAGCAGCTCCAGCAGTTCGTCTACCACAGCGGCACGTTCATGCAACCGGTGTTCGCGGCGGCCCGCAAGGTTGATCCGGCCCGCTCATGCATCGTGTTCGCCGAAGGCGAGCGCGAGCGGGTGCTGCGCGCTGCGCAGGTTCTCGTCGACGAAGGGCTCGCGCGACCCGTGCTGGTGGGGCGGCCTGAGGTGATCGAGGAACGCGTGCACGCGTTTGGCCTGCGCTTGCGGCGCGACGGGGATTTCACGATTGTCGACCCGCAAGCCGAAGCGACGACCCTGGTTGCGGCAAGGCTCCTGAAGAATCACGGGGCCGACGGGATGATCTGCGGCACGATCGGCGCGACGACGCACCACCTGGGTTACATCGAGCGGGTCATCGGGTTGGCGCCGGGTGCAAGTGTCTTTGCCGGCATGAGTGTCCTGATGCTGCCTGGCCGACAACTGTTCATCGTGGACACGCACATCAACCAGGATCCCGATGCCGGAGAGCTTGCAGAAATCACTCTGATGGCTGCCGAAGGCGCGCGCCGCTTCGGGGTCGAGCCGAAAGTTGCGCTGGTGTCCCACTCCGATTTCGGCAGCAGCGATGCGCCCTCGGCGCGCAAACTCCGCAAGGCGCTCGCCCTGGTGCGCGAGCGTGCGCCGCAGCTCGAGATCGATGGCGAGATGCATGGTGACTCCGCGTTGAACGAAGCCGTGCGGCGCGCGTCGTCACCGGAGACAACTTTGAGCGGTTCGGCGAACCTGCTGGTGCTGCCGAATCTGGATGCAGCGAGTATTGCCTACAATCTCCTGAAGACGGCGGCGGGCAACAATGTCGCGATCGGGCCGGTGCTGCTCGGCTGCGCGGCGCCCGTGCATATCCTGACGCCCGCCGTGACCGTGCGGCGCATCGTCAACATGGCGGCGCTTGCGGTCGTACAGGCGAGCGTGAAGCGCGCCTGACTGGTCAACCGTGGTGCCGGCTCAGAGCAGCCGGCGTCGCGTCAACCCGAGTCCGAGGAGCCCGAGGCCGAACAGCGCCAGGGTGCCGGGTTCCGGCACCGACGTGGGCGGTGGCGGTGGCGGCGGGTTGTTGCAACCCTCGCCCGTCGGATCGATGTCGCAGGGCGGAACCTCTGCGGCGGTTCCCTGTACGCCAACGGTGAACCCGTTCCAGTATTCGTTGGACTGGCTGCGCCACGTCAACGTGCTGAATGCGCCGAGGAAACGGATGGTGCCGTGGGGCTCGCTCCCACCGACATTGCTGGCGTTCAACTGGTACTCGAATCGTCCGCCGCCGAGATCGACGATCGACTTGGTGATCCCGCCACATCCCCAGTACCCGCAGGCGTTGCCGCCCTCGCCACCGACGCTCAGGATCTCGAAATCCTGGTCGAAACCGTAACCATTGAAGTTGAGGCTGACGAAGGCAAAAACCGGATTGGCAATGGCTTCGGTGAAGCTCAGCGTCTGACTGCCCGCGTACTGCAGCGCGATGATATCGGTGCCGGTGGGCCGATTATCAACGAGCGTGCTCTCATACGGCGAGGTGCCTGCACCGCGGTTCGTGTAGTAGTCGGTCCCGCCAGTGGCCTGGTAGAAGCCGACGCCCCGGGCGTTCGTATAGGTCACGCCGATCGTGGAGGTTGGGGTTGTCATCGACCCCTGCGCCTGAAACCCGGCCCCCGGATCGAGGTCAGACCCCGTCCAGTCGGTCCAGTAGTACGGCACTGCGAATGCCCCGGTGCTCATCAGCGCCAAGCCCAATGCACCCAGCACGCGGGTACCGGCGGAAATACTCCCTGACATGTGCCTCTCCTCTTGCGGGAAGTGCGACGAATCCTTCCGATAGTTGTGCAATCTTCGAGCCACGCGGCGTTGATTCGAATCAAATCAACTATCTGGCTCGGGGGCAGGCGAGGTATTTCGAGGCAGGTCGCGGATTGTGTAAATTCTTCCGACTGCCGCCCGGCTCATTCACCTGGCGCCTGCTTCTGCCAGGAACATCCAGGTTTCGACGACCGTGTCGGGGTTCAGCGAGAGGCTGTCTATGCCCTGTTCGACGAGCCAGCGGGCGAACTCGGGGTGGTCCGAGGGTCCCTGGCCGCAGATGCCGATGTACTTGCCCTGGCTGCGGCAGGCCTTGATCGCCATGGCAAGCAGCAACTTGACCGCCTCGTCGCGCTCGTCGAATTGCTTTGCCACGAGGCCCGAGTCGCGGTCGAGGCCGAGCGTCAGTTGCGTCATGTCGTTCGAGCCGATCGACATGCCGTCGAAGAACTCGAGGTACTGCTCCGCGAGCAGCGCATTGGTCGGCAGCTCGCACATCATGATGAGCTTGAGGCCGTTCGCGCCGCGCGCGAGGCCGTTCGCGGCGAGCAGTTGGGTCACCTCGCGTGCCTCGCTCACGGTGCGCACGAAGGGCACCATGACCTGTACGTTCGTGAGCCCCATTTCGTTGCGCACGCGCAAGAGCGCCTGGCACTCAAGATCGAAGCAGGGGCGAAAGGTCGTGTCGACGAAGCGGGCAGCGCCGCGAAAGCCCAGCATCGGGTTTTCCTCGGACGGCTCGTACTGGCGACCGCCGATGAGATTCGCGTATTCGTTCGACTTGAAATCCGAGAGGCGCACGATCACGGGCTCCGGCGCAAACGCTGCGGCGATCTGCGAGATGCCCTCCGCGAGCTTCTCGACGTAGAAGCGCACCGGATCGGCGTAGCCAGCCATCTGGCCGCGAATCTGGTCCTTGAGATCGGCCGATAGCCGGTCGAACTCGAGCAGGGCGCGCGGATGCACGCCGATCATGCGGTTGATGATGAACTCGAGTCGCGCGAGACCGACGCCATGGTGCGGAATGCCCGCGAAGCTGAACGCACGATCCGGATTGCCGACATTCATCATGATCTTGACGGGAATCGGCGGCAGCGCATCGAGCACGATCTGGCGCCGCTCGAAATCGAGCAGCCCCTCGTAAACGTAACCCGTGTCGCCCTCGGCGCACGAGACGGTGATTTCCGCACCCTCCCTGATGCCCGAGGTCGCATCACCACAGCCGACGACCGCGGGGATGCCGAGTTCACGCGCGATGATCGCCGCGTGGCAGGTGCGTCCGCCGCGATTGGTGACGATCGCGGCGGCGCGCTTCATCACCGGCTCCCAGTCGGGATCGGTCATGTCCGCGACCAGCACGTCGCCCGTCTGCACGCGCGCCATCTCCGCGACGTCGCGGATCACGCGAGCGGGACCGGCGCCAATGCGCTGGCCGATGCTGCGGCCGGTGGCGAGCACCCTTGAACGGTGCTTGAGCGTGTAGCGCTGGATGGTGCGTCCCGCGCGGCTTTGCACGGTCTCGGGGCGCGCCTGCAGGATGTAGATCTCGCCCGTCGCGCCGTCCTTGCCCCATTCGATGTCCATGGGCTGGCCGTAATGCGCCTCGATCAGGAGCGCCTGCTTCGCGAGCGTGACGAGGTCGGCATCGTCGAGCGAGAAACGCTGGCGGTCGGCGCGCGGCACGTCGATGGTCTTGACGCGCTCGCCGCTGCCCGGCTCACCGTAGACCATCTTGATTGCCTTGCCACCCAGGTTGCGGCGCAGGATTGCGCTGCGGCCCGCCCGCAACGCGGGTTTGTAGACGTAGAACTCGTCCGGGTTGACCGCGCCCTGCACCACGGTCTCGCCGAGGCCGTAGGACGAGGTGATGAACACGACATCGCGAAAGCCCGAGTCGGTGTCGAGGGTGAACATCACGCCGCTCGCGCCAAGGTCGCTCCTGACCATGTGCTGCACGCCGGCCGAGAGCGCGACGAGCGAGTGATCGAAGCCCTGGTGTACCCGATAGGCGATCGCGCGGTCGTTGAAGAGCGAGGCGAACACTTCGTGCATCGCCGCGAGCACCTGCTCCTCGCCACGCACGTTGAGGAAGGTTTCCTGCTGGCCCGCGAACGAGGCTTCAGGCAGGTCCTCGGCGGTGGCGGAGGAACGCACGGCGACCGCGATTTCGCGGCCGGCGCTCATGCCTCGGAACGCTTCGAGCACTGCGTGCCCGAGCGCGACAGGGAAGGGGGTCGCCAGGATCCACTCGCGGATCTGCGCGCCGGTTGAGGCGAGCTTCTGCACGTCCTCGATGTCAAGGTCGGCGAGCGCCGCGCGGATGCGCGCATCGAGCCCGCCCTGCTGCAGGAACTCGCGGTAGGCGTCGGCGGTGGTGGCGAAGCCGCCCGGTACCCTGACGCCGAGCTGCGCGAGCGCGCCGATCATCTCGCCGATCGAGGCGTTCTTGCCGCCGACGATCTCGACGTCCTGTTTCTTCAGTGTCCCGAAAGGGAGAACGTAGGTGGTCAAATGAAAGCTCCGGAAATCCGCTGCAGGCTACTTGCGGGGCACATCGGGCAATGAAAGACTCGGTCGCGTGAATCGACGAACAGTATTCTTCGTTTCCGATCAGACCGGGGTGACTGCGGAGACCATGGGTCACAGTCTCCTGACGCAGTTCGATGGTCTCGAGTTTCGGCCGGTGACTTTGCCATTTGTATCGAGTGTTGACAAGGCAGAAGAGGCGTCAAGAAAGATCAATCTCGCGGCCGACGAGACGGGTGTGAGGCCCATCATATTTTCAACGCTCGTGCACACCGAAGTGCGCGATATCGTCAAGCGCAGCAATGGCCTCTTTCTCGATTTCTTCGATGCCTTCGTCGGCCCGCTCGAAGCCGAGCTCGCCACGCGCTCCACCCATCGGACGGGGCGCGCTCACGGCATTGCGGATCTCACTGCCTACACGGCACGGATCAACGCGACGAATTTCGCGCTCGCAAACGACGATGGCAGCGGCCGCGATTACGACGCCGCTGACGTCGTCGTCGTCGGCGTCTCGCGTGTCGGCAAGACGCCGACCTGCCTCTACATGGCCCTGCAGTACGGCATCTTCGTGGCCAACTATCCGCTCACCGACGACGACCTCGAAGGCGGCCGCCTGCCGCGCGCAATCGGGCCCTTTCGTCACAAGCTCTACGGGCTCACGATCAGGCCGGAGCGGCTCCAGCAGATCCGCCACGAGCGCCGCCCGGACAGCCGCTATGCTTCGCAGCAGCAGGTGCAGTACGAGATCCGCACGGCCGAGGCGCTGTTCGGGCGCTATGCCATCCCGTTCCTCGATACGACCGAGTGCTCGATCGAGGAGATCGCGAGCCACATCCTCGAAAGCGCGGGCATCGAGCGTCGCGTCCGGCCTTGACGCGTCCGACCTTGAGGACGGTCACATCCTGCCGCTTCCGTCCCTTGCGAAGACCCATGCCTGCGCTATAGTCGGGCGGCATGCAGACTGATGCACTTGCCACGGTTTCCTGGCGTGCCCGGCCACAGAGCTTCGTCGCGCTGATGGCGCTTTACGAAAGCAATTTCCTGCGCCTCGGTTGGCTCGGCGGCGATCTTGCCGCGCTTGCCGATGTTGCCGAATCCCGGGTCGCGGGCGATTGCGAACTGCGACTGCGGGTGCTCGAACGCTCGCGCTACACGACCACCATCGAGTTGACCTACGCGCCGCTTGCACTGCCGGATCTGCGTGTCCGCGTCTACCATGACGCACACGTGGCGGAAGCGCAGGGCGCGGGCGAGAGCACGCAGGAGCGCTGGGCCCGCAACATGCTGCTGAACAAGTGGCTTGAGTACTGCGCCGACCGGGGCCACCGGTTTGCATGAAAGCCCTCACCAACCTGCGCTTCGGGCGCGAGCCTGAGAAGGAGGCCGAAGAGCAGCGGGTCGTGCAGCTCTTTCGCAATCGCGCCGAGCTCAAGAAGGCCTACGCGTCGCTGCAGGACGAGATACACCGGTTGCAGGACCGGCTGAAGCAGCAGGAAGGGGCAACGGCGCGCGTGCAGGAGATGCTCGAGGCGCTCGAGGCGCGTCTCGCGTTGCCCGAGAGCGCGTATCCGGCGCTCGTGTTCTATCACTTGCGCAGCCTGTGGGCCGTGGGGCGTGAGCTCATCAGCCAGCTTGTCGCCGACCTCGCGCGCCAGCAGGAAGAGAAGGAACGCCGCCAGCATCTCACCGAGTCAAATCGCCGGCTGTTCGCGCGGCGACAGGCGCTCGAGGCGCAGCAACGCGAGGCCGAGACAGCCGCCGCAGAGGCCGCGATCCGCCTTGCAGAAGCGAAACGCAAGCTCGCGGGTCTCACGAAAATCTGGCATTACTTCCAGCGCCGCGATCTCGCACACCGCTTGCACGCGATCGGGGCGAATGCGCAAGCCACTGCGGCGGCGCTCGAGGAGGCGCGTGGCGCGCTCGATGCACTCGCCTCGGAACAGGCCGCCGAATTTCCCGGGTTGTCTGTCGAGGCGCGCCGTGCGATCAATCTCGCCGCGATCGGCTATGCCGAGCTGCTCTGCCTGCGCCTCGCGCGCACGCCACTTGTGGCGCAGGCGAAGGACGCGGCCGCCCGGCGCGAAGTGATCGACGATTACGGCTCGCGTGAGGAATGCGAGCGCCTGATGGCGGATATCGCGCGCGCCAGGGCGGTCCTTCTGCATCGCGCGCAACTCTCGCCGGAGCTGCGGGCGCGCACCGATCGCCTGCGCCAGCTTGCGCGCTATCGGGACAATGCCGACACCGTGCCTACGCCCGACTCGATCGGCATGGCCGAGGGTGACGTGCTCGACCGCGGCGCCCAGGGCGCGAACGCTGCCCGCTTGCCGAACGTGCTGGCGGAAGATACCTGGGATCTCTTCAGGACTGTGCTGCGCTGAGTCCGTCGGCGCGTGTGTGCGCCAGGAAGCGCCCCATGGCCGCGATCGCGTCGTCGAGCCACTGGTAGAACACGGGCACGGCAAGCAGCGATGTCGCCGCGCCGAACACGAGCCCGCCCATGATCGCGCGCGCCATGGGCGCGTAGGAAGGGCCCGCGAGTCCCACGGCGAGCTGCGCATCGCCGAGCGCGAGCGGGGCGAGGGCGAGCGAGGCGGTGAGCGTGGTCATCAGGATCGGGCGCAGCCGGTCGCGGCTCGCCTGCAGGATTGCGTCGAGCCGTGCGGCGCCAGTCGAGCGCAGATCGTTGATGTGCGCGACCAGCACGATGCCGATGTTGACGACAACACCCATCAGGATCTGGATGCCGATCAGGGCCATGAAGGTGAAGGTCGTGCGCGTGACGAACAGCGTCCAGATGACACCGATCGCCGCCATCAGGATCGAGGTGACGATCGAGATCGGCAGGATCGTTGACTCGAACACGGCCGCCATCACGAGATAGATCATGGCGATGGCGAACAGCAGGTTGAAGATCATCGTCTGCGTGCCGTCATCGTTCTGCTGCACGCCCCGGCCGAACTCCCACGAGTAGCCGGGCGGAAGCTGGTAGGCGGCCATCAGCTGCTCCACCCGCTCCTTCACGACAGGCAGCGTGGCGCCTTCGGCAATCACGCCGCCAAGCGTGACGGAAGTCAGGCGGTTCACGCGCTGGATGACGCGCGGCCCGCGCTCGATCGAGAAGTTCGCAATGCTGCCGAGGTCGACCCGCTCGCCGGACGGCAGATAGAGCGGTAGCCGCGCGAGATCAGCGACGTTCTGCCGGTCTGATGCGCGGAATGCGAGCCGCAGCGTCAGCTCGCGGTCGGCCGAACGGAATTCGCGCAAGCGGTCGCCGCGCAACGCCGCAGCGATCGTCAATGCCGCGACTTGCGGGGTCAGACCGAGTGCGGCGGCGCGATTGCGATCGACGCTGATGCGCACTTCGTCGTCCCCGTCACGCGCTTCCGAGCGGACCGAGTCGAGTCCCTCGATGCCGCGCAGGGCCTGGGCCACCTCGGTCGCGAGGTCTGCGAGGCGTTCAGTCGACTCACCCGTGAGGCGCAGCGAGAAGCCGCCTGACTGACCCTGGCCCTCGAGGCTGAATGTCGGCTTGCCGATCAGGATCTCGGGCATCCGTGCGCTCACCCGGCGAATCGTTTCGGAGGCCGGAATCCGCATGGTCTCCTTCGGCGTCAGGATCAGCACCGAGTTCGCGCTCACAGAGTCGTAGCGCGAGTACACGCTCTCGATGTCGAACTCTGCGCGATGCGCCGCAAGGTAGGCCTCGACAGTATTGACTGCAGCCTCCACGCGGTCGATCGGGTGGTTGCCTTCAAGCTTGTAGTCGAGAAAGAGCTCGCGACCGGCGTCCTGTGGGAACATGTCAAAGCGCAGCAGCTTGTCGGGCATCGCGCTCGAGGCAACGATCAGGCCGATGGTCGCGAGGAGCAGCGCGCCGAGCGCCGTGGCTGCGCGCCGCGAACGCGTCAGCAGGACGCGCAGCAGCGCGACGTAATGGTCCTGCAGCCGCGCGAACCAACTGCCGTGCGCGATGGGCGGTGGGGCGGGAAAGCGCGCCGTGAGCATCGGCACGATCGTCTGCGCGATCACGAGCGAGGCGCACATCGCCACGACGATGGGGACGGCGACGTGCGCGAGGAAGATCGTGAGCTGGTTGCGCTCGCCGAAGAGGATCGGCAGGAAGACGACCACGCAGGTCGCGGTACCGGCGAGTGTCGCCACGCCGACCTCGCGCACGCCGGCGAGGGTCGCCGCCCGGGGGTTGACGGGATCGAGCTGACGGTGCCGGAACACGCTTTCCGTGACGACGACGGCATTGTCCACCAGCATGCCGATGGCGAGCATCATGCCCATCATCGACATGACATTGATCGTGAGGTCGAGAAAGTACATCGCGGCGAGCGTGACGAGCAGCGAGAGCGGCACGGCGAGGCTCACGATGAGGGTCGTGGGCCAGTGCCGCAGGAAAAGAAAGAGCACGATCAGCGCGAGCACCGCCCCGACCATGCCGGCCTCGCCGACATCGGCGAGCGAGCGGCGGATGGAGGTGGCCTGGTTGTCGATCACGTAGATCGTGACGCCCTGCATCTGCGGCAGTGCGCGCGCCCGCTCGACCACCTGCAGCACGGCATCGGCGACCTGGATCACGTTCGCCTGCGTCGACTTGAAGATGTCGAGCCCGACCGCCGGGCGCCCGTTCAGGTGTCGCCGCGTCGTGAGTTCGGGGCTCACGAGCGCCACCTCTGCGATGTCCCGCAGGCGCAGGTCGGGGCCGACGATGAGGTTGCGTATTTCCTCGAGCGAGCGCAGTTCGCCGATCGGCCGCACCAGGAAGCGCTGGCCCCGGTCGGTCAGCTGACCTGCGCTCACGGAGAAGTTGGCGCGCTGCAGCTTGCCCGCGAGTTCGCGCACGTCGATGTGGTGGGCGGCGATGCGGCCGGCGTCCACCAGCACGCGCACCTCGCGCGGTTCGACGCCCGCGAGTTCCACGCGCGCGACGCCGTCGACCCGCTCGATGGGCTTTTTGAGCGCACGCTCCAGCATCTCGTACTGCGAGGACAGGTCGCTGTCGGCCGAGAGACGGATCGTGAGGACGGCCTGGTCGGCACTCGAGGCCGTGAACATGAGGATGCGGTTGGCGGCGGCCGGCAGGTCGTGACGGATCGCATCGAGCTTGGTGCGCACCTCGAATCCGGCGGCATCGACATCGGTGCCCCAGTCGAACTCGATCTCGAAGGTCGACTGGTCGCCTTCAGAGCGCGAGCGGATCTCGCGGATGCCGGGCAGTGTGGCGAGCGCGTCCTCGACGGGGCGGGTGATCTCCTCCTCGATTTCCTCCGGAGTGGAGCCGGGGTAGGGGATCGTGACACCCATGAACGGAAAGGTGATGTCCGGGAACTGTTCGAGCGGCAGCAGCTTCGCCGCCAGCGCACCGATCGTGGCGACAGCAGCGAAGATCATCAC
>DAORVK010000035.1:0-13504 GCA_035433705.1 Steroidobacteraceae bacterium | reverse complement strand
GCCGCTCGCGCCGGTCGAGCAGCGTGTAGAGCACCGGGATGACGATCAGCGTGAGTACGGTCGCGACGAGCATCCCGCCGATCACGGTGATCGCCATCGGCCGGCGCACTTCCGCGCCCTCGCCGAGCCCGATCGCCATCGGCACGAGCCCGAGGATCGTGCTCACGCTCGTGATCAGGATGGGTCGCAGTCGCGTGCGGCCCGCGAGCACGAGCGCTTCGTGGCGCTCGAGCCCGCGCTCGCGCGCCTGGTTCACCGCGTCGAGCAGCACGATCGCGTTGTTGACGACGATGCCCGCGAGCAGGATGAGGCCGATGAAGGCCACGGCGTTGACGGTCGTGCCGGTGAGTGCGAGGCCCCAGACCGCGCCGATGAGCCCCATCGGAATCGTGAAGAGGATGATGAAGGGATGGCGCAGCGACTCGAACTGCGACGCCATCACGAGATACACGAGGAACACCGCGAGCGCGAAAGCCAGCAGCAGTGAGCGGAAGCTCTGCTGCATCTCTTCGCTCTGGCCGGTGACGCTGCTCGCGATGCCGACCGGCAGGTGGGTGCTCGCGAGGATCTCGCGTGCGACTGCCGTGGCGGCGCCGAGGTTGCCGCCCGACGGCGTCGCCGACAGCACCGCGACACGCTCCTGCGCGGCACGCCGGATCTCTGCAGGTCCGATTGCGAGGCGCACGTCGGCGACCGCAGCCAACGGTACGGGGCGGTCGGCGTCCGGGTTGACGATGAGGCCGCGCACTTCTTCGATGGATGCGCTGCGCGTGTCGACGCTGCGCACGAGCACGTCGATTTTCCTGTCGCGCAGCTGGTAGCGTGTCGCGATGTCGCCGCGCAGGCTCGCCACCACACCGTCGGCGAGTGCCCGCACTTGCAGGCCGAGCTTCGACGCGCGGTCCTGATCGAAGAGGATCCGGATCTCCGGATGTCCGCCTTCGATCGACGAGCGCAGGTCGGTGAACGCGCCGCTTGCTTGCATGCGTGAGCGCACGGCTGCTGCAGCGGCCTGCAGGCGATCGAGCTCGTAGCCCGAGAGCACCACTTCGAGCGGTGTCGAGAGCGTGAAGAGTGCGGGGCGCGAGAACTCGTACTGCACGCCGGGCAGGGCTTCGAGTGCGCTGCGCAGCCGTGCCATGGCGGCAGCCTCCTCGCGCGGCCCCGCGGGTTGCTTGAGGCGAATGGCCATCTCGCCGATGTTCTCGCCGGAATCGACCGGATTGGCATCGAGACGGTTGCCCGTGCCCGAGACGGCGTAGGCCTGGTCGAGACCGGGCAGTTCGAGCGCAGCTGCCTGCGCGCTGCGCAGCATGCGATCGGTGCTGTCGAGCGGCGCACCGGCCGGCAGGCGCAACTTCACGTTGAACTCACCCTGTGCGAGCTGCGGGATGAGTTCGGTCGGCAGGCGCGCAAGCACGAAGCTCGTGAGCGCGAGCAGCGAGACGGCCACGCCGAGCACGAGCGCGCGCCTGCGCAATGCCCATTCGAGAGCCGCCGGGTACAGGCGGTCGAGCCACGCGAAGCCGCGCTGCGTGGCGTGCACCGCGGGGGCGAGCACGAGGCCGCAGAGTGCGCCGAGAACACCTGCGAGCGCGCGCGCGAGGCGGATCACGGTGACGAGCAGCAGTCGCCAGGGCCAGAGCATCCACGCAAATACACGTCGCACGCCGTGCGAGGCAGGTGCGCGCCCGAAGTCGCCGGGGCGCAGCGCGCCGAGGGCGGCGCGCGCGCCATCCGCGAGGATCATGGTGCGAGCCGCGAGCTCGGGTCGCAAGGCATCCCGGGGTCGATAGCGGCCGGTCGTGTCCGCGCGCCACGCGGCCATCATCGGCACGAGCGTCAGGCTCACGAGCAGCGAGAGGACCTGTGCGAAGGTCACGGTCAGCGCCTGGTCGCGGAACAGCTGCCCGGCGATGCCGCTGACAAAGACCATCGGAAAGAAAACGGCGACCGTGGTGAGCGTCGAGGCGGTGACTGCCATTGCGACCTCGGCGGTGCCCTCACGCGCGGCCTGCACGGCAGGCAGGCCCGCGTCCCGCTTGCGGGAGATCGCCTCGAGGATCACGACCGAATTGTCGATCAGCATGCCGACCGAGAGGGCGATGCCGCCGAGCGACATGACGTTGAGCGTGAGGTTGAAGCCGTACATCAGCACGAAAATGCCGATCACGGTGACCGGGATCACGATGCCGGCGACCAGTGTCGCGCGCGCATCGCGCAGGAAGAGATACAGCACGATCACCGAGAGGAGCCCGCCCCAGATCGCGGCATCGCTCACTTCGCTGACCGAGTTCGCGATGAACGTCGATTGGTCGTACACCGTTCGCAGCTGCGTCTGCGGCGGCAGCGACTTGCCGAGATCTGCGAGGCGGGCGCGCACCGCCTGCGCGAGCTGCACGGTGTTCGCGTCGCCTTCCTTGTAAACCGCGAGCTCGACGCATTCGCGCCCGTCGAGACGCGTGATGGCGGTGCGGTCCCTGTAGCCGGGCTCGACTCGGGCAACGTCGCGCAGGGTGACCGGGTGGCCGTTGAGGGTTGCGACGACCGTGTTCGCCATTTCCTCGAGCGAGCGGAACTCGTTGAGCGTGCGCACGAGGAAGCGCTGCGTGCCCTGCTCGAGGCGGCCGCCGGAGAGGTTGACGTTCTCGGCGCCAATGCGGGCTGCGATCGTTGCGACGTCGAGCTTCAGTTGCGTGAGCCGGTCCTGGTCGACGTAAACATGAACTTCGTCCTCATAGCCTCCGCTCACCTTGACAGCGGCGGAGCCTTCGGTCGCCTCGAGCGCCGGTTTCAGCCGGTCGTCGGCGAAGCGCCGCAGGGATTTCAGGCGCGCTTCGTTCGTGGTTCCCGGGGCCGCAAGATCGACCAACGCGAGCCGCAGCACCGGCTCGGTCGAAGGGTCGAAGCGCAGCAGCAGCGGACGGCGCGCGTCTACAGGCAGCTGCAGCAGGTCCAGCCGCTCGCGGACTTCGATGCCCGCGAAGTCCATGTCGGTGCCCCACGCAAACTCGAGTACCACGTCCGCCTGTCCTGAGCGCGACACCGAGCGCACGCTGCGCACGTTCCTGATCGTGCCGGCCGCTTCCTCGATCGGCCTTGCAATCAGATTCTCCACCTCGAGAGGCGCGGCGCCCGGCAGTTCCGTGCGAATCGTCAGTGTCGGATACGACAGATCCGGCAGCAGATTCACCTTGAGGCGCGACAGCGACACGATGCCGAAGAGCGTGACAGCGACGGTCGCCATCGCAATGGTGACGCGGCGGCGCAGGGCGAGATCGACGATGCGCATGACGACCCCCGCCGGCGATCAGCGGTGGGTCGTGCGTGTGTCCGCCGCGACCTTGTCGGCGAACGCGGCGCGCAGCGCAGCGGCGGGTTTCGTCTCGAGCGACACGACGCGTACAGCATTGCCGCTCTTCAGGCCGTTCTGGCCGACGGTCACGACTGATGCGCCGTCCTCGATGCCCCGGGTCACCTCGATATTGCCGCCGTCCGCCAATCCGGTCGTCACCGCGCGCTGCACGGCCTTGCCGCCTTCGACAACGAACACGCTCGTCGCGCCGTCGGCTTCGATCAGCGCAACGCGCGGCACCTGGAGTGCCGCCGGCTTGCGCTCGAACACGATGCCGACGCGCGCGAACATGCCTGGTTTCAGCACGCCCTCGCTGTCGTCGATCTCGAGCGTGACCTTGAACGTCGCCGTGGCGGGATCGATGGCGGGGGACACGAGCGTCACACGGGCGGTAAACGCGCGACCGGCAAGCGCATCGATCTGCGCCACGGCATTCTGGCCCGGTGCGAGACGCGCGAGTTCGCGCTCGGGCACGAAGACACTCGCCTTGAGCGGCGTCGGGTCGGTGATCCGGAAGGTCTTCATGCCCTGTGGCACGTTCTGGCCGACCTTGACGTAGCGCGCAGCGACGAGGCCGGCGAAGGGTGCCCTGATTTCCGTCCAGGATAGCTGCAGCTCGGCGAGCTGGAAGGCCGCCCGCAGGTTCTCCAGGTCGTATTTGCGGTCCTCGAACGCACCTGCCGACACGAGGCCCTTCTCGTGCAGTTCGAGCAGACGGCGGTAATCGCGCTCGGTCTTGGCGAACAGCGCACGTGCCTGCGCCGCCTCGAGGCGCAGCTGGCGCCCGTCGAGGACCGCGAGTAGCTGGCCTTCGTGGACCTGGTCACCTTCCTCGACGAGCACGCGCCCGACCTCGCCTCCGACGCGCGCGATCACGTCGGCATCGGCCTCGGCTTCCAGGGTCGCCGTACCCGTGTAGCGGGCAAGCATCTCGCCGCGTGTGGCCGTCGCGACCTCGACCGGTATCGCGGGCGCCGAGTCCTTGCGCGCCGCGTCAGGTGTGGCGCCGCTGCAGGCCGCAAGCAGGCCGGCGAACGCAGCTACGGGAAAAACGGCTGAAGTACGCATGGCGGATCGACCTCCCTGGGCTGTCAGGCGAGGCGATCCTACTGCCATATGGTGTTATAGTCAACTATAACACCATATGCTGCTGAAACAGGAACTTACGGAGTGCGCGACACGGTTTTCGGGGTGAGGGCACCGGCAGAACCACCGACCATGTCCGCCATGACTTCGGTGGCCTGATTCAACACGATGTCCGGTGCATCATCGTTCTTGATGTCTTCCACCGACTTGAGCGCGGCCTGGCCCAGGGCTGCGCGCCGCTTGTTCTCGCGCGCGAGGCGGTTGTGGTCGATCGCATTGCGCTCCTCGAGGCGCGCCTTGAGATTGAGCGATACGCCCGTCTGCTTGCGCGCTTCCTGCACGGCTGCGATGTCGGCGACCAGCCACCGATAGTCGGGATCGGCTGCGGCGCGTGTGCCTTCCTCGTTCGCGAGCACCGCGGGCATGACGCCCTCACCCGGAGCCGCGCGAAAGGGTACGCCGGGAATGCGATCCCAGGGCAGGGCTTCGTCGAGCGCGCTCTCGCCGACATCTTTCAGGTCGATCAGCGAGGCAAGCGGTACGTCGGGCGCGACGCCGCGCAGTTGCGTGCTCTCGCCAGTGACGCGATAGAACTTGCCGATCGTTACGGTGAGCTGACCGTTGACCGGCTTCTTCGCATAGCCGTCGAGCGGTACCAGGTTTTGCACGGTGCCCTTGCCGAAGGTCTGCTGGCCGAGAACGATGCCGCGCCGGTAGTCCTGGATCGCGCCGGCGAAGATCTCGGATGCCGACGCACTGAAGCGATCGACCAGCACCGCGAGTGGGCCGGTGTAGACCGCGCCCGGGTCCGGATCGTCGAGCACCTCGGTGCGACCGCCTGCGTCGCGCAACTGCACGACCGGACCGCGGTCGATGAAGAGGCCCGTGAGCGCGGTCGCCTCCGGAAGGTAGCCGCCGCCATTGCCGCGCAGGTCGAGCACGAGACCGTCGATTTTCTCCTGCCTGAGCTCGTCGATCAGCCGGTGCACGTCGCGCGTGGTACTGCGATAGTCGTCGTCGCCGGCGTTCTGCGCGGCGATATCCTGGTAGAAGCCCGGCACGCTGATCACGCCGATCCGGTAGCTGCGTCCACTGCGCTCGAGCGTGTGGAGCGATTTCTGCGCGGCCTGCGCCTCGAGCGTGACCTTGTTGCGGGTGAACGCGAGAGTCTTCTCCGGCGCGCCGGGCGCGGCGCCACCGGGCAGAACGTGCAGGCGCACGAGGGTGCCGCCCTTGCCGCGGATCAGCTGCACGACGTCGTCGATGCGCCAGCCGATCACGTCGGTGAACGCGCCGTCCGCACCCTGCGCCACGCCAACGATGCGATCGGTCGGCTTCAGCGTGCCTGCGACCGCGGCGGGCCCGCCCTCGATCACGTTCATCACGGTCACGAAATCGTCGATGAGTTGCAGCGAAGCACCGATGCCTTCGTAGTTGAGACTCATCTGGATGCGGTATTCCTCGGAATTGCGCGGCGAGAAATAGCTTGAATGCGGGTCGTAGCTGCGCGCATACGCGTTCATCAGGTTCTCGAACACGTCCTCCGCCGACACCTGATCGACACGCTTCAGCACCCGGTCGTAGCGCTTGCGCAGCGTGTCACTTGCTTCCGCCCATGTCTTGCCGGCGAGCATGAGGCTGAGCACATCGTTCTTGACGCGCTTTCTCCACAGTTCGTCGAGAGACGCTTCATCTGCGAGCCAGTCCGCCTTTGTGCGGTCGAATTCGAAGCTCTCGTTCACGGTCCAGTCGGGTTCCTTGTCGAGCTGCGCGAGCGCGAACCGGATGCGCTCGCGATTCCTCTGCTGGAAGCGCGCAAAGATCACGTAGGCCGGCTCGATCTCGCCGGTGCGGATCATGTCGTCGAAGCGCAGGCGGTAGCGATCGAATTCCGTGAGGTCGCTCGCGAGGAAATAGCTGTGCTGCCCGTCGAGGAAATCGAGGTAACGCTTGTAGACCTGCGCGGACATGCGATCGTCGATGTCGGTGCGCCGATAGTGCGTGTCCTCGAGAATCATGCCGACGCGGCGCGCCACGAGGCGGTGGCGCTCGGACGGCGCAAGCGCACCGGGCGGCAGCGCGGAAGTGCTCGCGGGTGCCTGCGCGGAACTCGCGAGCACGACAAGGACCGCGGCAAGCGCGGAGGCGAAGAAGCCGGCAGAAAGGCGGCGTGCGGGCATTCGGTGCTCGTTCAGGGCTCGGTTACAATGGACAGTCTAGGCTAGAACGCGCTGCTTCAGGCGGCAAGCCTGCACCGCGGCACACCAGGCTGGAAAACATGCGACCACTCGCCATGCTCATCGGAATCGTGATGGGGTCGACACTCTCGATCTTCGTTTCACTGACCCTGACCGCCATCGTGCTCCTCTTCCTGCCCGAATATTCGGACCGTTTTGCCGAGGAGCGCGGGCCGCTGCTCCAGGCCATCCTGCTGGCGTTCTTGCTGACGACGCTCGCCGGCGCGAGCTTCTTCGGTGAAATCCGCACGCGCGCCTGGCGGCCCGCAGCGCATCTCGCGCTCGCCGCCGCGCTCCTGTTCGCCGGCTGGGTGTACTGGCCGAAATGAGCACGTGGCGCCTCTGGTTCGACCGGCGCATGGCGCTTGCAGTTCCCATGCTGTGTCTGACGCTCACCGCGGGCGCATCGGGTGCCGCGCCGGCGGTGTCTATGCAGGTCTACGAGCGACACCTCGCCGCACTCGCTGGCGATGCCTTCGAAGGCCGCAAGCCCGGCACAGCAGGAGAAGAGAAGACCGTCGGCTATCTCATCGGGGAATTTCGCAAGCTCGGCACCGAGCCTCTCGGCGGCGGCAGCTACGTCCAGCCCGTGCCGCTCGTTGAACTTGCGCCGTTGCCGGAGCCGCGACTGTCCTTCAGCACTCCGCGCGGCACGCTGGCCACGACGTTCGGCGAGGACGCCGTCGTGTTCACGAAGCGGCAAGTCGCCGCAGTATCGATCGAAGACAGCCCCGTCGTGTTCGTCGGGCACGGTGTCGTTGCGCCGGAGTACGGCTGGAACGACTACGCGGGCGTCGACATGCAGGGCAGGACGGCGCTGATCCTGATCAACGATCCGGGTTTCGCCACAGGTGACGAGGCGCTCTTTCGCGGGCGCGCGCTCACGTACTACGGTCGCTGGACCTACAAGTTCGAGGAGGCCGCGCGGCAGGGAGCGGCGGCCGCCCTCATCGTGCACGAGACGGAGCCCGCCGCGTACGGCTGGGCGACCGTCGTCAACAGCTGGGCCAATCCGCAGCTCGACATGCAGGCCGCCGACGGTCGCGCGGGTCGGGTCGCGGTCGAAGGCTGGGTCACGCAAGCGCGCGCCGCGGCGTTGCTCGCCGCCGCAGGGCAGGATTTCGGGGCGCTGAAGCAGGCGGCGAGTACGCGGGGCTTCAAGGCCGTACCGCTCGACGCGCGTGCGTCGGCTGCTGTCAGGAACGGGTTTCGAAAGTCGAATTCCGCCAATGTGATCGCGGCGATCCGGGGCAGCCAGCGCCCGGACGAATACGTGTTCTACCTGGCTCACTGGGACCATCTCGGCCGCACGCAGGGTGGCGAGGGCGACCAGACTTTTAACGGCGCGGTCGACAATGCATCAGGTGTTGCGGGCCTCCTTGCGATCGCCGACGCCTTCCGGCGCTTGCCGCAGCGGCCCGCGCGCACAGTCGTGTTTCTCGCCGTAACCGCGGAAGAGCAGGGGCTCCTCGGCAGCGGGTTTTACGTCGCGCACCCGCTCGTGCCGCTCTCGCAGACGGTCGCCGTGCTCAACATGGATGCACTCTGCTTCGGTGGGCGCACGAGGGACGTGCGTGTGGTCGGCGCGGGCGCATCGGAGCTCGAGCGCTATCTTGCCGAGGAAGCCGCACGCCGCGGCATCACACCTGTGCCGGAGTTGCAGCCCGAAAAGGGCCACTTCTATCGGTCAGACCATTTCGTCTTTGCGCAGGCGGGCGTGCCAGCGCTGTATCTCAAGACCGGCATCGATGACCTGGATGGCGGCATCGCGGCGGGTCAGGCGCGGGAGGCCGAATACGTCGCGCAGCGCTATCACCAGGCAGGCGACAACTACACGCCCGGCGTGCAGCTCGGTGCGGGGCTCGAGGTCGTCGATCTGCTCTACGCGATCGGCGAGCGGCTCGCGAATGAAACGACGTTCCCGAACTGGAACGAGGGCAACGGGTTTCGCGCGGTGCGTGACCGCAGCCGCTAGCGGCGCGAACGCTGCTTGTTCCAGACCTCCGCGCGGCTCGAAGCGCTGCTGTTGTACGGATCGGAGCCGCGATTCACTTCGTCGATTGCGAATGTACGCGTCAATTCGAGGCTGATGCGAGTCAGCGTGTTGGCGCTCTGCGCGTTGGTCTGTGTGCCCTGGGGCACGGACTCCGCAGGCGTCTGGCGCGCCCGTTGCGTCATGTTCTTCATCTCATCCCCGGTCTAAATCATTGTTCGGCAAGGGAGAGTGTGGCACTTGCGGCCTGCCGGCAGGGACGGCTGCACGGAAATGTGATGCAGTTCACACTTGGGCGGTGCGTCGCCAGGCGAGCGCCGCCGCGCGACAGAACATGACGAGGGCGTACGGCCCGAGGGCAAGGAGCCACCACGGCAGCCCGCCGTGAGCGAGGCCGAGGAAGAAATCGCCCCAGAAATGCAACAGCCCGCCGCGCGCATACGGCCCGAGCACCTCGTGGCCGGTGTAATAGACCGCAATCGGCAGCACGATCAGTCCAATGAGGATAGCGCCAAGCAGCAGCAACGCCTCACGGGCGAGCAGCGGCCTGGAGCGGTAGGCTTCGAGAAGGCGCAAGGGCGATCCTGGCGAAGAGCGTGCAGCGAACTGCAATTGGCAAACAGCATACAGCCAGACGCGTCGATCGGCCCGGCTGACTTGCTGTAGTCTTGCGCGATGCCCGTTCTGCGAACCGCTGTCGTCGGCGTCGGTTACCTCGGCCGCTTTCATGCACAGAAATACGCGCAGGCGGCGGGCAGCCGGCTCGTCGCAGTCGTTGATGCGAGCGAGGCGGCGCGCACGCGGGTCGCTGCGGAAACGGGCGCACGGCCCGTGTCCGACTATCGCGAGCTGCTGGGGCAGGTCGATGCGGTGAGCGTCGTGACACCGACACCGGCACACCACCCGATCGCACTCGATTTTCTGCGCTCGGGCGCGCATGTGCTCGTCGAAAAGCCGATCACCGAAACCGTCGAGCAGGCGCGGGCGCTCATCGATGCCGCACGCGAGGCGGGTCGTGTGCTGCAGGTCGGGCATCTGGAGCGCTTCAATCCCGCGGTGCTCGCGGCCGAGCCCTACCTGCGCTCGCCACGCTTCATCGAATGCCATCGCCTCGCGCCCTATCGGGAGCGGGGTACCGACGTGAACGTCGTGCTCGACCTCATGATCCACGACATCGACATCGTGCAGGCGATCGTCGACAGCCCGATCGTCGCACTCGAGGCGGTCGGTGCGCCGGTGTTCTCCGACGAAATCGATATCGCGAACGCGCGCATCCGCTTCGGGAACGGCTGCGTCGCAAACACCACCGCGAGTCGCGTGAGCCTGAAGACCGAACGCAAACTCCGGCTATTCGAGGACGACGCGTATCTCTCGATCGACCTGCAGCAGCGCATCCTCACCGTGATCAGGAAGCGCGAAGGCGGTCCCGCCGAAGGCCAGCTCCCGGTGAACATCGAGGAACAGAGTTTCGAGCAGGGCGATGCGCTGCGCGCCGAGATCGAGTCGTTTCTCGATTGTGCGCGCCACGGCAAGGCGCCGGTAGTTTCGGGCGAGGACGGTCTACGTGCGCTCGAGACTGCGATCCGTATCACGGAGGAAGTCGCCGCGAGTGCCCGCTGCCGCTGAGCGCGGGCGTGGTGCCGGGTTTTCGGTTATTCGGTTATTGGGCGCGAAGCGCCGGAATAACCGAATAACCGAAAACCCGGCACCAGGTCCTGCTTGATTTGGGCGCTGCCGCCCCCACTCTATGCTGCATGAGCGTTCCCGTTTCCGTACCTGTAGTGCCCGTCGGCAGTCTCGACATCGACCTGGTCGGCGATTTCTCGTGCCCCTGGACTTTTCTTGGCACGCGGCGGCTCGCTCGCGCCCTCGATCACCTGCAAGGCGTCACGGTGCGCGAGCTGCGCTGGCACCCGTTCCGGCTACAGCGGCCGGAGGCGGGCGTTGCGCCCGAGTGGCGCAAGCATCTGGCTGCGCGCCTGCCGAAGGGAGTGAGTGTCGAACTCGCGGAATCGAGTCTTGCCGAGGCCGGTGAGGCGCTCGGCATCCGCTTCGATTTCTCGAAGCTTGCCGGATTGCCCGACACGTTGGCCGCACATCGTCTCGTGAAGCTTGCCGTGGCCGAGGGACTTCACGGGCGCGTGCTCGACGCGATCTTTCGCGCTTACTTCGAGCAGGGCCGTGATATCGGTGACGTCGAAGAGTTGGTGGCGATCGGCGCCGAGTGCGGCATGTCCGACGGTCTTCTCGCGAGCTTTCGCGACCCGAAGACGGGGTACGCAGAGGTAGTCGATGACGAACGCCGCCTGCAGCTTCTCGGCGTGACCTCAATCCCGAACCTGCTCTTCAACCGGCAGGTGCTGGTGCCGGGCCCCGCGGATGAGCAGATCTATGTCAGGGCGCTCGACCAGGCGCTCTTTCCGGGTGTCGACGCACAGACGAAGCACTAGTGGGCCCAGGGCCAAGGGCGAAGAGCCGAGGGCCAGCCCGCAGGGTAGCTTGGCCGCGGCTCTGGCCCTAAGCTCGTAGCCCGATGCTCCCAACTCATCTCACGCCAGCCCCCCGCCCCGTCACGATCGCGGCGACCCAGTTTTCGTGCAGTTGGGACGCGGCCGCAAACCTCGCAGCGGCGGAGCGGCTCGTACGCGAGGCGGCGGCGCGCGGCGCGCAGGTGATCCTGCTGCAGGAACTCTTCGAGACGCCGTATTTCTGTATCGAACAGGACACGCGGCATCTTGCGCTCGCGACTACGCTCGCGGAGAACGCCGCGGTCCGACGGTTCGCACCGATCGCGCGCGAGCTCGAGGTGGTGCTGCCGGTAAGCTTTTTCGAGCGGGCGGGCAACGTCTTCTTCAATTCGATCGCCATCATCGATGCTGACGGTGCCGTGCTGGGCGTCTATCGCAAGTCGCACATCCCGAACGGGCCCGGCTACCAGGAGAAAAACTACTTTTCGCCAGGCGACACCGGGTTTCGGGTCTGGAACACGCGTTACGCCCGGCTAGGAGTCGGCATCTGCTGGGACCAGTGGTTTCCGGAAAGCGCGCGTTGCATGGCACTCATGGGTGCGGAAGTCCTGCTCTATCCGACCGCGATCGGCAGCGAGCCACCGCCGGCGCTGCCGGTCAATTCGTGCGGGCACTGGCAGCGCACCCAGCAGGGCCACGCCGCGGCAAACGTGATGCCGCTGATTGCGTCAAACCGCTTTGGGCTCGAGCGCTCGCTGCAGGATCCCGAGGGGCTCTGGATCCGCTTCTACGGCTCGTCGTTCATCGCTGACCCCACCGGCGCAAAAGTGGCGGAAGCCGGCGAGGAAGGCGATGCGGTGCTGACCGCCACCTTCGATCTCGCCGAAGTCGAGCAGTTGCGCAACAACTGGTTCGTGTTCCGCGACAGGCGACCTGATCTCTACGGTGCGATCACAACACTCGACGGATCGGCTCATCAGCCGGCGTGACGTCCGGCGCGGAGGTGACTCATGGCGAGATATGTTGACGGATTCGTGGTTCCCGTGGCCCGCCGCAAGCTTGCGGCGTATCGCGCCATCGCCCGCAAGGCGGGCAAGGTGTGGCTCGAGCACGGCGCGCTCGAATACAAGGAATGCGTGGCAGACGATGTGAAGCCGGGCAAGTACACCTCGTTCCCGCAGAGCGTGAAGCTCAAGGCGAACGAAATCGTGGTGTTCTCGTGGATACTCTACAAGTCGCGCCGGCAGCGTGACCGGGTGAACGCGAAAGTGATGCAGGACCCGCGACTTGCCGCCATGATGAATCCGAAGAACATGCCCTTCGACGGCAAGCGCATGTTCTGGGGAGGCTTCAAGACCCTCGTCGACATGTGAGCTTCGCGTCCCACCCCGTGCCTCGGCGCTCGAACGTGGCTTGCGTCGTGAGGTCATGGAAACGCAGCGCCGATAGCAGGCAGACAACACCCTTGGGCACGCGCCGGGCCACCTCGGCCAGCGTGCCATGCTCGGATACGCTGCGATCAGGCCGCGCTGGGCGGCGAGATCCAGCATGGTCTGTTGCGAAGTTTCAATGCCGCCACGATGTTGCATTGCGTCGGTAGTGGCCAATATCTACCGACAAAAGACAACATGAGCGGATTTCTTTGCGATCCGACGCCGGCCCCGCAGGGGCGAACCCCATGGTGGGGTGGAACCTCGCACCAAACGACTATTGAAAGTACGCAATCGAAGCGCTGCCGGCTGCTGCGAACCATTGCGAACTCAATCGAAAGGCCTGCCGGATTGTAGACCTGCAAGCAGGTTTTCCAGTCATGCTGGTCGCCGGGAACGGGCATCAAACCCGTCTGCTTTCGAGTGCCAGTTCAATTCCGAATCCGGGAATCGAACCCGCGTCCGCATGGTGATTCAGACGGCGGGTTCGGCGGCCGCGTCATTTTCGGCGGCAGGATCGGTGAGCCTCCGAATCGTCAGGGCGCAGCGTTGTTCAATCAAGGCATTGATTTGCTCAACCACGGCATTGCCAGCAAAACTGTGTCCGGGGTCAGACTGGAGCTTGCGCGCCGTGGCTGGCAGTAACTTTGCCAGCTCCAGAATGCGCCGTTTGGCCTGAGCCTTGGTAAAGCCTGCACCTTCGGCGAACTGCTCCCAGTGACGCTTCTCAACTTCGCTGAACTTGTACTTGCTGCCGATTTTCATCGCCATCTTCTGCGTCAGGGTTGGAGACACCGCGGTCGAGAGCGTGTCGTAAAGCGGTGCCAGCACGGGGGCTTTGCCTGGCTCTTCATGTAAATACAGCAGAGAGAAATTCTTTGCGTGCGCATCATGATTGCCGATCAGCGCATTGAAGATCACGTAGTCGAGCAGTC
>DAORVK010000034.1:0-28341 GCA_035433705.1 Steroidobacteraceae bacterium | reverse complement strand
TCCTATGCCCACTTTGCCCGAACCCGCGACATCGATGCGCTGGTGGCACTCTATTCAAGTGACGCCGTCTTCGACGTAGCGGAGAACATGGGCACGGCAGCCGGACCCAGGTCGGGGCGGGAGGCCATTCGTGAGACGCTGCGCGTCGATCTACCGCGAGCGGATCCGTGGCCATTCCTCCATCAGCACTACATCGAGATGATCGACCACGACCGCGCCCGCGGAACTCTCTATTTCGAGCTCCGGCTAGGCGTGGAACAACTCCGCGTCACGCACATCGGCACCTACATCGATGAGTATGTGAAAGAGCAGGGGGTCTGGAAGTTTCGCTCGCGCAAGCTCGCGGCGACGCCGTTGCCTGCCGCCGCGATGCCTGGTGACTGAGGATCCATCCGGCGTGCCAGGTCGATTGCAGGGGAAGGTGGCGTTCATCACCGGAGCGGGCTCGGGCATCGGCCTTGCCTGCGCACGGCTCTTCGCACGCGAAGGCGGGCACGTCGTGATCGCCGAACTTATGCCCACGCTCGGCAGGGCTGCCGAGAGCGAGATCCTGGAAGCGGCTGGGCAGGCGCTTTTCGTCCAGACTGACGTGACGGATGAAGCCTCGATTGCAAGGGCCCTTGAGGCCACGTTGCTCCGCTTCGGCGCGCTGCACGTGCTGGTCAATTGCGCAGGAGGCTCCGTTCCCAAAGACGGTCCCGTGACCGACATCGACGTTTCAGTCTGGGATCACAGCCTCACGCTCGACCTCAAGGGGACCTTTCTCTGCTGTCGGCATGCGATCCCGCACCTCGTTTCGTCAGGCGGCGGCTCCGTCGTGAACTTCTCTTCCATGGTGGCGCTGCTGGGCAGGCCGGTACATGCGTATTCCGCAGCCAAGGGTGGGGTCCTCTCCCTGACGCGCGCATTGGCCGCGAGCTATGGCCCGAAGCGTGTGCGCGTGAACGCGATCTGTCCGGGTCTGGTGCTCACCGAGCGCATCCGCGCCCGAGTCCAGGGCGGCATGCTCGGTTCATCAAAGCATGCCGACTTTTGCACGGAGACTCATCCGTTCTCGATCGGCGAGCCGGAAGATATTGCACACATTGCGCTCTTCCTGGCCTCCGACGAATCCCGCATGATCCATGGCGCCACACTTGCCGCTGACGGCGGCATGTCCGCCTATTGATCGAAATTGATACGAAAAAAAGGCGCGCCGTGGCATGACCACGGCGCGCCTCCTGGAAGCTTACCCGGCCATCACCTGATGGCCGGCTCTCCCGGCGTCGCTGTTACCACCGATAGGTGAACGTCGCTCCGTACGTACGCGGTTCCTGATAGTACGCCAACGTGTAGTTGGCAAAGAACCCGGGGCCGAAGTCGATGAAGTTCACCGGCGGCTGCTCGTCCGTGACGTTGCGGGACCAGAGCGCGAATTCCCCGGTTCCGGATTCACCCAGCGGGATGTCGGCCAGCGTGAGTCTCAGATTGAGAAGCCCGTAGCCTTCCACCTCGGTGTTCGCCGCGGTCGCGCGGGTCGGATCGACGGTCGTCAGCTGATACGGATACGCGAAGAAGGCCGAGGTGTAGCTGTAGTCGGCCATGCCGCGCAGCTCGCCCCAGGCAGTCCGGGCGAATTTCGCGTCTGCCAGCAAGCTGACCGTGTGCTCGGGCGCGTGCGGGAACGAGCGGTTGCTCGCGACGTTGGTGATCGGCTGGCCGGGTGCCGGCGCCTCCATGAACTCGATCCACTTGGCGTCGAGATAGCCGTAGCTCAGCTGCAGGCGCAGCGCGTCGGTCGCGAGCCAGATGGCTTCGAGTTCCGCGCCTTGCGTGCGGGCCTTGCCGGCATTGCGGATGACCGAAACGCCGGGCAGGCCGGTGAAACGGTTGACGTGCATGTTCTCGATGTCGTTATGGAACACGGCCGTGTTGACTTGCAGGCGCCCACCGGCCGACGCGAACTTCGCGCCGGCTTCCCACGTCACCTGTTCTTCCGGATCGTAGGGGATCACCGCTTCCGCCGCGCTTCCCGCTTCACCCTGGAAGCCGCCGCTCTTGAAGCCTTCGGAATACCTGACGTACACATTCAGGCCGTCGTTCACCTTGTAGGACACGCTGGCCATCGGTGTCGTGCCGGAGAACGACTTCTCCGCCGTGACCCGGGGAATCGGCGCGCCGAAGCCCGTGACGGTCTTGAAGCGCAACGTGTGCTTGTCCTCATCGGTCCAGCGCAGGCCGGCCGTCAGCGTGAGCGCTTCCGTGAGGCCGAAATCAAGCTGTGCATACGCAGCCAGGGCTTCGGTACCGAAGCCGTACTGCGAGCTGTCCGTGCCGAAGAAGAACACGTGCGGGTTGAAGGTGTAGCCGTCGTCCTTGTAATAGTACAGGCCGCCGACGTAATCGAGTCGTCCGGCGTGGCCGATCCACTGCAACTCCTGCGACCTCTGATCGAAATCCGAGATGCGGTTGGCGGTCGCGATCGTGAGCGGCGTGCCATCGAGGTCGACCGAGTCGTCGTTGTGCAGATCGCGGTACGAGGTGATGGACTTGAGGGTGTTGTCCTCATTGACCTGCCACTCGAGCGTGAGCGCGTGGCCCGTGAGCTTGAGTTTCTCGTATCCGGGCCAATTGGTGCTAACGGTGGCGAGGCGATCCGTCGAGGCGTAGGGCGCAGCGCTCTGGAACAGCGGGCTGGCTCCCGGGATGACCCGGTAGAGCTGGCTGTGGGGCGGTGTCTGGTCGACGTTCGTGTAGTCGAAGCGGTAGTCCGCCACGAAGTTGTCGCTGAAGTCGAGACCGAGCGCGAACCGCGCGCCGAACTTGTCGCGACTGTCGAGTTCGGTGCCCGGGCTTCCGGGCGTGAGGTTCACGAGCCCGTCCCGGTTTTCCGAGCGCACGCCGAACGACATTCTCGCGATCCCGACCTTCGGCAGGTCGATCGACAGCTTCTCGACGTGATGGCCGTAGTTGCCCACTTCCATGCTGGCATGACCCTGGAATTCGCCGGTCGGCGCGCGCGTGATGAAATTCACGGCTCCCGCCATCGTGTTTCGGCCATACAGGGTGCCCTGCGGCCCGCGCAGGATCTCGATGCGCTCGATGTCGACGACGTCGAACACCGATCCGACCGCCTTGCCGAGGTACACGCCGTCGAGATACAGGCCGGTGCTCGGCTCCCAGTACATGGCGCCGTTGATGGTCACGCCACCGCGGATCGCGACCTGCGTCACCACGTTGCTGTTGGGGTACTTGCTGACCATGAGGTTGGGCGCCAGCGCCTTGAGATCGAGCAGGTTGTCGATGCCGCGCTCTTCGATCTGGGCCGTCGAAATGGCGCTGATGGCCAGCGGCACGTCCTGCAGCAGCTGCGCGCGCTTCTGCGCGGTGACGACCACTTCCTCGATGGTACCCGTCGTGGACTCGGCTTCTGCCGAACGCTCGGCCGTTTCCTGCGCGAGGGCCTGCGTCGCCCCCAGCATGAAAACGCTCGTCATCAGGGCGGCGGCCTTCGTTGATACGCGGCCGTCATCTCGAACTCTGGACATCTGGTGCTCCCTAACCTCGGCAGGATTCGACGCCGATCCGCCCTATATACCGGGTGGCGCGAGGGGCAACATCGTCCGTTCAGGGTAGGTGCCTGCCGCAGTTACTCCGGAGCACGTCGAGTGGCATCCCAGTCCTTGCGGGTGACGAGGGCGAGCTCGCGGAAGTTCGTCCCGGTTTCCCAGGCGCCGGTGAACCCTTTCGGAATCAGCAGCGAGTCACCGGCCTTGAACTCGTGAGTCTTCCCGGTGGCGTCGGTCAGGATCAGGGTGCCGTCAAGGAGGTGTACGAATTCGTCGTAGGGCATTCCCGGTGCCTTGAGCGCCAGTTTGATGGGCTGCTCTTCGAAGACCACCGCGACCAGGGAATCGCTCTTGAACAGCACCGTGCTGCGCGGCTGCGAGGCGCCACTCAGCAGGATGTGCGCGGGGACCGGAGGGCGGGGTGTCAGGGCTGAGTCCTTGAGAGCCGCAGCATCGAGCCTGAGAGGGACGATCGTCGTTGCCGCGGCGTGCTCAGGGGAGTCGGCAAATCCGGACGGAGCCATCGCACACAGGGCGACCATGGCCGTCACAAGGGTCAATGTGGATCGGTTCATCGCATTTCTCCCAACGCTGTTTTCAGGTCCTGGCCGATGTCGGCGATCACGCGGTCGGCAACCGGCGTGGCATAGGGCATGCTCGCAAAGCCGTGCAGCATCCCAAGATACCGGCGGGCGACGACACTCACACCCGCTTCCCGCAGCCGGTCGGCGTAGGCCTCGCCTTCATCGCGCAGCGGATCGTACTCGGCGGTGATTACGGTCGCGGGTGGCAGGCCGGCAAGGCTGGGCGCCCGCAGCGGTGAGACAAGCGGGTTTGCGGCTTGCCCGGTTTCGCCGACATAGCATTCGCCGAACCAGCGAATCATCGCGGCCGACAGCAGATGGCCCTCCGAGAGTTCCCGCATGGACGTGCTCTGGCCGGCAAAATCGGTTCCGGGGTAGATGAGCACCTGGTAAGAAAGACGCGGCCCACCGCGGTCCTTCGCCAGCATCGATACGGTTGCGGCCAGAGTGCCTCCGGCACTGTCGCCGCATACGGCGAGGCGCTGCGTGTCGAGCCCGAGCGGCTTTGCCTGAGTGGCCAGCCAGGCGGTGGCGGCATAGGCATCCTCGAGTGCACCGGGAAAGCGTGTCTCTGGCGCGAGTCGATATTCGACCGAGGCCACCGCACAGCCCGAAGCCCGCGCCAGACTGCGGCACAGCGCGTCGTGAGTCTCGAGATCGCACAGGACGAAACCGCCGCCGTGGAAGAACACGACGAGGGGCAGGTGCGCTTGGGCAGTGGGTCGATAGAGCCGCACGCGGATGGGGCCGGCGGGGCCGGGCGCGGCGAGTTCGCGCACTTCGTGCATTTCCTCCTTCGTGACCGGAGGCATCGGGTTCGCGGCGAGCGCGGCGCGCAGGCCGGCGGCGCCGAGTTCAGGCGGGGGAGGTTGCAACTCCGCGCCGAGCATGGACAGGAGTGGACGAAAGCATGGATCGATGGACATGCAAGCTCCTTTACTACACATGGGGGAGTGTACAGACTTGATGATTGCTCTCGTAGCATTGAAGGTAGCGGCATGAACGAACACGCAGAGTCACCGGATATCGTCATCATCGGGTCGGGTGCCGGGGGCATGACCGCCGCGCTCGCGGCGCACGAGGCCGGCCTCAAGACCCTGATCGTCGAGAAGACGCGGTATTACGGTGGCTCGACGGCGCGCTCGGGCGGCGGCATCTGGATTCCCTGCAATCACCTGATGCGTGCGGCCGGCGTTGCCGATTCCTTCGAGGAGGCACGCCGCTATCTGCAGGCGACCGTCGGCGATCGCAGTCCGGCGGCTTCGCGCGACATGTATCTGCGTCAGTCGGTGCACATGATCGAGTGGCTCGGCAGGACATCAGACCTGCAGTGCAGCTATCTGCCGGGCTACGCCGACTACTATCCTGAATTGCCCGGTGGCAAGGCGCAGGGGCGCGCGGTCGAAGCCCAGCTGTTCGATGGCAACGCGCTCGGCGCGGATCTCGCCCAGCTGCGCCCGCCCGTGATTCCGATTCCGGCAGGTCTCACGTTCACCGCCGGCGAGTACAAGCGGTTGGGCCTCGTCATGCGCACCTGGCAGGGCAGGGGCACGGCGCTGCGCATCGGCCTGCGGCTGATCGGTGCGCGTCTCACCGGCAGGAAGATGCTCATGATGGGGCAGGCCTTGATCGGCCGCCTGCGCCTTTCGCTCAAGAAGCGGGGCATTCCCCTGTGGCTCGACACGCCGATGAAGGAGCTGATCGTCGACGGCGGACGCGTCTTGGGTGTCCGCGTCGAGAAGGACGGCCAGCCGCTCGACATCATTGCGCGCAAGGGTGTCATCCTCGCGGCCGGCTGCTTTGCGCACAATCTCGGCATGCGCCTGCAATACCAGAAGCCTCCCATCACCACCGACTGGACCGTGGCGAGTGAGGGTAATACCGGTGATGGGATCCTCGCCGGCCAGCGCGTCGGCGCCGCCGTCGATCTGATGGACGAAGCCTGGTGGGGGCCGACGAGCCTGCCACCGGGCACGCCGCCTTTCTTCCACGTCGCAGAGCGCGGCTTTCCCGGCCTCATCATGGTCAACCAGAAAGGCCGCCGCTTCACCAACGAGTCGGCGAGTTATGTCGAGGTCGTGCAGGCAATGTATCGCCTGCACACGGAGGACGATCCGCACGTGCCGTGCTGGTTCGTCTTCGATCAGCGCTATCTCAACCACTACGTCTTTGCGAGTCTCTTCCCGCATCAGCCCTTGCCAAAGGAAATGCTCGACAGCGGCTACCTCCGCCAGGCCGCCACAATTGATGACCTGGCGAACCAGCTGGGCATGGAGGCCGCAGTCCTGCGCGAGACCGTAAGTCGCTTCAACGGCCACGCGAAAGCAGGCCGCGATCCGGATTTCGGCCGTGGTGACAGTGCCTACAACCGTTACTTTGGTGATCCGACCAACAAGCCCAGCCCGAATCTCGCGCCCATCGACAAGGCGCCGTTCTACGCCGTGAAGGTCTTCGCGGGCGATCTGGGCACCAAGGGTGGCCTCGTCACCGACGAGTTCGCGCGCGTCAAGCGCGGGGACGGCTCGGTCATCGAGGGCCTCTATGCTGTCGGCAACAGCTCCGCCTCAGTCATGGGCACGACGTATCCCGGTCCCGGCGCCACCATTGGCCCGGCGATGACCTTCGGCTACGTCGCTGCGCGCCATGCGGCCGGCATCGATGCCGATGTGGCATGGCAGTGAGAGGCTGCTTTGCCGTGCAATATCAGAGCTTCGGCTCCGGGTTCGCGTGCAGCAGGTACTCGCTGGTGGCGATGACATCAACGGCGTCCGCGTCGAGGAAGCGGGCGCAGCTTTCCATCATCAGGCCGAGATTGCGCTGGAATTTCGCCTCGTCGCCGACCGCGTCGTAGAACACGCGCAGATCACGCATCGCTTCGACCGGAAAGCCTTCCTCCACGATGCCGCGCCAGGCGGGTGCATCCGCGGTGAGCGGCATGACGACGACGTTCTGGATGTAGCGGAAGTTGGCCTGGGTCTCGATACCCACCTGGGTGTGCTTCTCGAACCAGATTCGCCGCCATTCCTCGAAGCTGAGTCGCGCCGCAACTTTCAGGAAACTCACCTGACTGAAGCCCCAGGTGCGCTCGCCGGCCTTCGGCGGATGCTCGACGTTTGACAGGATCGTGGACTCGGCGACCACGTAGCCCGCAAGGCGCCCGAGGCTCTGTGCCAGCAGCTTTTCCGCCGGCGCGCGCCGATAGGCGCTCGTGAGCCAGAAGCTCACGATGCCGGCGGGTTTCGGATTGGCACCGGTCCTGCGTTGCATGTGCTCGACCGCACCCGTGAGATCGAGGTCGGTCAGGTTCAACTGCAACCGCTCGACACCGAGTTCCGTCAGCAGCGGTCGCACGTCTTGCACGAAACGTTGCCGCACTGTCTCCGTCGACGCGCCGTCGCCCCAGAAGGCATAGATCAACTTTTCCATGACATCTCCGTATGGCCGGTCCGCCTTTTTTACCGGCGAGTCTCCCTGACACGGGCGATTGCCTTGATCTCGACGAGGGTATCGGGATAGCCGAGTGCCGCCACACCGACCGCGGTCCAGGCCGGCAGTGCTCGACCCTGGAAGGCAGCCTTCGCCTTCAGGAAGATATCCATCTGAGCCGGATAGTTCGTGTGAAAGGACATCAGTTCGACGATATCGCCCGCATCGCATCCTGCTTCCCGCAGAACTTTGCCGAGTGCCGCAAAAGCCAGAGTGAACTGGCGTTCCGGATCCTTCGGGACGGTGCCATCCGGTTCCAGTCCCACCTGCCCTGAGACGAAGAGCAGGTCGCCTGCACGAACAGCGGGCGAGAATCCAAAGTCCTGGGATTGCTCCGGGTTGTACGCGGCAGTATTCATCTGGAAAACCTTCGGTGAGCGACCTTTCAAATCCAGCGCGCAATCACGCGGCAGGTGTCAGTTGGCGGTCTGACCACCGTCAACGGGGAACGCGATGCCGGTGATCCGTCTGGCTTCGTCAGATGCCAGGAACGCGACCGCATCGGCGATATCCGACGGTTCGCAGAACTCGCCGCCGTTGAGCCAGGGGGCGGACCGCTTGATCAATGCAACGTCCACACCCTCGCCGGGCGGCGCCTGGACCATCGGGGTGTTCACCCCGGTGGGGCAGACCGCATTGATGCGTACGCCGGCATTGGCGAACTCGAGGGCAAGCGCGCGGGTGAGGCCCACCACACCGTGCTTGGAGGCCACGTAGGAGGCGCCAAAGGGCACGCCGACGAGCCCCGCCGACGAGGCAAGATTGACGATGCAGCCTTTCGTCGCGACGAGGTGAGGCAGGGCGGCCTGGCACATGTAGAACGTGCCGGAGAGGTTGATCTGGATGATCCGGTTCCAGTCGTCCGGAGTGATCGATGCAACGGGCGCCATCTGCAGCACACCGGCCACGTTGCAGAGGATGTCGAGACGCCCGCACTGTTCCAGTGTCGACCGCACGATCGCCGCGCAGTGCGCCGGGTTTGCGACATTGAGTTCGTGTGTCGAGGCTGCATCGCCCAGTTCGGCCTTGACCGCTGACAGCCCGGGCACGTTGATGTCGCCCAACACGACCCGCGCGCCCTCCTTGACGAGCCTCGTTGCCACCGCGCGACCGATGCCAGAAGCTGCTCCCGTGACAATCGCCGTCTTGCCGTTGAATCGTGCCAATGCCTTCACTCCCTGCCGCAGCGGGTGCTGCGCGTTGCCTCATTTACGCAATCACCGCGACCGTCTGTCAATTGCGCCGCTGTCGATCACGTGGGCACCCCGCCTGCGCAGCTCTTCGAGGCGCGCGGGCGCGACGGCAAGGTCGAGCGGGGTTGCGGCGTCGCGGATGAAGTGCACGTTGAAACCCTCGCGGAGCGCGTCCAGGGCGCTGAAATGAACACAGATGTCGCCCGCCAGGCCGCACAGGTAGAGATCGTGTGCGCGCTTGCCGCGCAGGTAGTCGGCGAGCCCCGTCGACTTGCGTCGGCCGTTGTCGAAGAAGGCGCTGTAGCTGTCGATGCCGGGGTCGGTGCCCTTGCGGAAAATCGCCTCGATGGGGCGCGTCTCGAGCGCGGCCGAAAACCCGGCGCCGTGGCTGCCTTGCACGCAGTGGTCCGGCCACAGCGTCTGCGGGAGACCCTCGAGATCGATCTCGTCGAACGGCTTGCGTCCGGGGTGGTTCGTGGCAAAGCTGCCATGATTCTGCGGGTGCCAGTCCTGCGCCGCGACGATCAGGTCAAACCGCTCCATGATGCGGTTGATGACGGGCACGATGGCATCACTGCCCGCCACTGGCAGCGAGCCGCCGGGGAGAAAGTCGTTCTGCACGTCGATGATGAGAAGTGTCTTCATTCCGGGCTCCTCCTGGCTGCGTAACGCTGGCGCAATGTTTCGCGCTCGCGATGCAGGGTTTCGCTGATGCCGATCTTGTAAGTGTGGGGATTCTCGAAACGCCGGTACTCGGGAGGCAGCAGGGCGAGACGCCCGGCGGCGAAGGTCCTGATGTCCTCGACACTTCGTCCTGCAGCCACGCGCTGGCCGCGCCGCATCACCGGTTGCAGCAGCGGTTCGCTCGCGAGATCTGCGCAGGTGAGGGACTTGTGCGGCTCGAACGGATGGATCAGCCGGGCCGGCACCGCTTCATTCAGGGTGACGACGCCGTCGATGCCGGCGAACTGGCCGTCGCCATTGGAGAAACGGTGTACCTGCTTGCGGCCGGGCAAGGTGGTCTTGCCGAGACTTTCGGAGACCTTGATGCGAGCTTCGTCACCGGCTTCGGCCAGCTTGTACACGCCATCGAGCGCGGCATCGGGTGCGCCGGTCACGAGGCTCGTGCCAACGCCGAAGATGTCGATGGGCGCCCCTTGCTCGCGCAGGCTGCGAATCACGAACTCGTCGAGCTGGTTGGAGGCAGCGATCTTCACCTCCGGAAAGCCCGCCGCATCGAGCATGGCGCGTGCGCGGTGAGCGAAGAAGGCGAGGTCCCCGCTGTCGAGGCGGATGGCGCGCAGGGCCTGGCCGCGCCCGCGCATTTCCCGCGCCACGGTGATGGCATTCGGAACGCCGCTCTGCAGCGTGTCGTAGGTATCCACCAGCAGCACGGTGTTGTCCGGGCGTGCGGCGGCAAAGGCGCGAAAGGCGGTCAGCTCGTCCCCGTGCCACTGGATGAAGGCGTGCGCCATCGTGCCCTCCGCACGCAGGCCGAACCGCTGTGCGGCATACACATTGCTGGTGGAATCGAAGCCGCCGATCACGGCGGCGCGCGCGGCCACGACGCCCCCCTGAGCCTGGGCCCGGCGTAGCCCGAACTCGCTCAGGACGGCGCCGCCAGCCACGGCCCGGATGCGTGAAGCTTTGGTGGCAACCAGCGACTGGTAGTTCAGAAGGTTGAGGATCAGCGTCTCGACGAGCTGTGCCTCGATGACGTTGCCTTCGACGCGCAGCAGGGGTTCGGTGGGAAACACGATTTCTCCCTCGGGCGGCGCGTGGAGGTCGCCACGGAAGCGCAGGTCGCGCAGATAGTCGAGGTAGTCGCGATCGAATCCGGTCGCAGCGAGACCCTCGATCTCGTCTGCCGTGAATCGCCAGTGCGCGAGCGCGTCGAGCACGGTCTCGAGACCCGCGAAGACCACGTAACCGCCGGCGAACGGGACCTTGCGGAAGAAGTAGTCGAACACCGCGCGCTTGCCCTGCTGACCTCCGCGGAACAGCGCCTGCCCCATGGCGATCTGGTAGAGGTCGGTGTAGGTGCCACTGATTTCGATGTGCATAATGGTTGTCGCGACCGTGAAGTACTGGAGGAGAGTATGGGACAACTGGATAACAGGCTCGCAATCGTCACCGGCGCAGGGCAGGGTGTGGGGCGCGGCATCGCGCTCGCGCTCGCCACCGAGGGCGCGGCTGTGGCGGTAGTAGGGCGTACGGCGTCGAAGCTGCAGGACACCTGCGCCGAGATCAGCCGTCGTGGCGGCAAAGGGGTGCCGATCGCCGGCGACGCGCACGATCGCGACGACATCCAGCGGATCGTCAAGGATTCGGTGCGGGCGCTGGGAGGCGTCGATATCCTTGTCAATAATGCCAATGTCCATACGAAGGGAATGGGCCCGCTTTTGTCGATTGCGGATGAGGATCTCGTGCAGAGCTTCATCGCCGGCCCCGTTTCCACGTTGCGATTCATGACCGCCTGCCATCCGCACATGAAGGCCCGCGGCCGCGGCGACATCATCAACATCGTGACTGCGGCCATGGTGCGCTGGGATGCGCGCAACTACGGGCTGTACGCTTCCTACAAGCAGGCTGTCCGCTCGCTGACCCGCGCGGCAGCCTGCGAGTGGGCCAATGACGGCATCCGTGCCCTGAACGTCGCGCCGCATGCGATGTCGCCGGCATTGAAGCACTGGATCGAGGAGCGGCCCGCCGAAGCCGCGGAGTTCGTCAAGACCATTCCGGGCGGACGCATCGGTGACTGTGAGCAGGATATCGGCCGGGGTGTCGTCGCGTTGCTCAGCAAGGATCTGGCGTACCTGACCGGCGCCACGATTCCGCTCGACGGCGGGCAGGCCTATTTCGGATGACGGCCGGCTTGCAGCTCATCGCCGTACCGGACATTCCCCTGGTGCGGGCCGGCGACGATCTTGCCGGCTTCATCGCGCAGGGGTTGTCCGCAGCGGACCTGACGTTGCGGGACGACGATATCCTCGTCGTCGCGCAGAAGATCGTCTCGAAGGCGGAGGGGCGGCTCGTCGATCTGACGACCATCGTGCCGTCGGCGCGCGCTGAAGAACTGGCGCGCGTGGTGCGCAAGGATCCGCGACTGGTCGAAGTCGTCCTCGCCGAATCGCGCCGGGTTGTGCGCGCCGTGAAGGACGTGCTCATCGTCGAGCACCGACTTGGCTTCGTCATGGCCAACGCCGGTGTGGACCAGTCGAATGCGGCTGATCCGCACGGTCCGCCGCTTGCGCTCATGTTGCCGAAGGACCCGGATGCGAGCGCCGCGCAGATGCGCGATGAGCTTCACCGTCGGCTCGGTTGCCGCGTCGGGGTTGTGATCAATGACAGCTTCGGGCGGCCGTGGCGGATCGGCACGGTGGGCGTGGCGATCGGTTGTGCGGGCCTGCCGGCCGTTCTCGACCTGCGCGGTGATCCCGATCTGTTCGGTCGCTCGCTGCAGACCTCGATCCTGGGCTACGCAGACGAAATCGCAGCGGCAGCGTCGCTCCTCATGGGGCAGGCGGATGAAGCGCGCCCGGTCATCCTCGTGCGTGGGCTGAAGAAGGATGCGCCACATCAATCGGCACAGGCGTTGCTGCGCCCCGCGGGCGAGGACCTGTTCACATGACCGGAACAGTGCTCGCGCTGGCCGGAGGCGTCGGAGGGGCCAAATTGGTACTCGGTCTCTCGCGCGTGCTCGGCGCGGGTGAACTCGTGGTCGTCGGCAACACGGGTGATGACTTCAGTCATCTCGGTCTCGCCATTTCTCCGGACCTCGACACACTGCTCTACACACTGGCGGGTCTTGCGGACCCGTCACGCGGGTGGGGCCGCGAGAACGAGACCTGGAAATTCATGGAGGCGCTCGAGCAGCTCGGCGGTCCGACGTGGTTTCGCCTCGGCGATGCCGATCTTGCGCTGCATGTTGAACGAACTCGACAGCTTGCAGCGGGTGAGAAGCTGTCGGCCGTGACAGATCGATTGCGCAAACAGCTCGGTGTCGCCACGCGCATCCTGCCGATGACCGACAATCCGGTTCGAACCCGTCTGCGGACGAGCCACGGCTGGCTGGATTTCCAGGACTATTTCGTGCGCTTGCGTTGCGAGCCGGTGGTCCAGGAACTCAACTATGTCGGCGCTGAAGCCGCCCGGCCGTTACCGGAAATCCTGGACCTGCTCGCCGATGAAAAACTGCGCGCGGTCGTGATCTGCCCGTCCAACCCGTTTCTGAGCATCGAGCCCATCCTCGCGATCCCGGGGGTGCGGGCCGCGATTGCCGCTTGTCGCGCTCCCGTCGTGGGGCTGTCACCGATCATCGCCGGTCAGGCCGTAAAGGGTCCGACGGCCAAGATGATGAAGGAGCTGGGGATCGAGGCCAAAGCGGAGGCTGTGGCCCGTCGCTATGCCGATCTGCTGGATATGTTCTTTGTGGATCAGGCCGACGCGGCAGCGGTGCTGCCTGACGGTGTCGAACGCGTGCTCGAGCAGACGCTCATGATCACGCTCGCGGACCGCGAGCGCCTGGCGCGCGCGGTCATTCAGGCAGCCGATGCCGGCACGCGCCGTTCGCGCGATGCCGCTACCCGCACTTTGCGATGATCTTGTCCGCGTAGCGCCGGATCGCCTCCCGCTTCACATCGAGCGGCGGCTGCTGCTGCAGGAGGGTACCCACGCCCATCTCGGCCAGGATGCCGGGCACGCTCCACGGCGTGACCTGAAGATCGGTGACGCCAAGATCCTCGAGACGGCGGATGTCGTCGATCGAATCGGCGTCCGGGCAGTGCAACATGATGTCGAACGGCTCCTTGTCGCGCCCATACTCGCGGCGATAGCCATTCAACTCGGCGATCACCTTTGCGACTTCCGCCTTGTTGTGGATGATGCTGACCCAGCCGTCACCGAGACGTGCGGCACGCCGCATGGCCGGCGGGGTGGTCCCGCCCACGTAGATGGGGAGCTTTTTCTTTGGCACCGGGGCCATGATCAGGCGATCGAAATCGAAGTGCTTGCCGTGAAACTCGTTCATGCCACCGCGCATCAGCAGGCGAACCACCTGGATGGCTTCGTCCTGGCGCGCGCCGCGGGTCTTCATGTCCACGTGGAGCCATTTGAACTCCTCGGGCATCCACGCGAGCCCGACGCCAAGCGTGACGCGATCGTCGGCGAGGGCGGCGACCGAAAAGAGGCTCTTGGCTTCGAGCAGGGGCTGGCGGACAGCGAGCCTCAATACCGAGGTCATGAAGCGGATGCGCTTCGTGGCGACCGCCATCGCGGTGATGGCGACCCACGGATCGAGGACGTCCATGTCGAGCGGCCAGAAACGGCTGCCGTCCGGGGTATAGGGGTAGGGGACGGAAGTTGTCTCCGGGAAGAACGGCGCGTCAGCAACCTGGAGACAATGCCATCCGGCCTCGTCAGCGCAACGGGCGACGTCCTGCAGCTCGGCAGGCGGCACCATGAACATGTGGAATCCGAATCTCATGGTGCCACCGGGAGGCTCAGAACTCGTACTTCAGGTCGGCGCCGAAAGTCCGGGGCTCACCCCACGTTCCGGAGCTCGACGTGACCCAGCCCTGGTAGGCGAGGGTCACATAATCCTTGTCGGCAAGGTTCTTGCCCCACAGCGCAACCGAAAGGTTGCCGCCGCCGATGCTGACCTCGGACAGCTCGAGGCGTGCATCGAGCAGGGTGAAGGCCGGCGTGGTGGAGTAGCGCTCGACGTCCGGAATCGTGAGATTCAGCGGTGTGGACGTCCGGTCCCGGTGGCTCAAGCTCACCATGCCCTTGAGGCTGCCCGGCAGCCCGAAGTCCGGGAAGCGATAGTCGAGCGTGGCCGAGTAGTCGTTCTTGCCTACGATCAGCTTGCGCAGGTTCGTGACGTCTACACCGGTGTTGGGATCGATCCACTTGCTGTAGCTGTGATCGAGCGTGGCGTAGTTCAAGGAGAGCTGCAGTCCCGTGGTGATCGCAGCGGTCACGTCGAGTTCCGCGCCACGATACGTGGAACCTGCCACGTTCTGCGTCTGCCAGCCACCGCTCGGGAGCGCGACGGACTTCTGCTCGTTCGAGAACTTGCTCTCGAAGATGGCGAGGTTGGTACGCAGTCGCCGGTCGAGGAACTCACCTTTCAGACCAAGTTCATAGGACTTGATCGTCTCGGGCTGAAAGCCCCGCGCGAACTGCGCCGCAGTCGCCGGTCCCGACACGGGGTCGAAGCCGCCGCTCGTGTAACCCTCGACATACTTGGCGTATCCCATGACCGCATCGTTCAAGTGATAGTTGAGCGACAGGAACGGGGTGGTCTTGGAGAAAGTCAGATCACCCCTCGAACTCGCGAAGCCGACGTCCGGCGCGGCGATCGGGAATGAAAACGCCAGGATGCCCTGGCCGGGAGTGGTGGGGATGACCGCATACCCTGTGGTCCAGCCCAGGTTGTAGCCGTCGGCCTTGCGCTGATCTTCCGTGTAGCGCACGCCGGGGACGACCTCGAGCTTGCCGTTGAACATTTCAGGCCGCCAGATGAGCTGGCCGAACACGGCCCAGGAGTCGCTCTTCGAGGAATTCAACCCCTTCTGGTCCATGCCTACGAAGTCAAAGAAGCTGGCGCCCACCGGAATGGCACTCGGCTGGTAGATGCCGACATTGGGGCCGGAATGCTGATTGCCGTCCTCGGTCGCGTAGTAAAGGCCCGCCGTGTAGCTCACGGTGTCGCCTGCCTCGCCGAGGAACTGCAGTTCCTCCGAGAACGCCTTGTTCTTCATCGTCACCGGGTGACTCTGCCCGTCAAACGGCGTGCCCGGCACCAGCAGCGGGTAGCTGTCCGAGCGTACATCGGCGCCGCCCGCATACGCGCCGTAGTTGTAGGCGTTGCGCGTGTCGAGGGTCCGATAGCCCGTGATCGAGCGGATCGTGAGTGCCGGACTGACTTCCCACTTGAGGTTGAGCGTGTGCATCTCGACCAGGTTGTCATTCTTCGGGATGTTGAAGGGCACGTACAGGCGCTCGAGTTTCTTCGGCGAGCAACCGGCGATGAAGGCCGCGATGCGGGGGTCGCCCGTGCCGCTCAGGGCGGTGATGCTCGGTGCCGGATACAGGCACTGTGCCGGCGTGTCATAGCCCTTGGACTGGGAACGGTCGTAGCCGTAGTCGACCGTCAATCCGGTATCGTCCGGCATCCAGCGCAGGTCGAGCCGGATGTCATCCGCATTGCGCTTGCCGAACTGGATGCCGCCCGGCGCGGAATTGTCGATGCCCTCATCGGCGCGCTTCGTGTACGCATAGGCGAGCTTCGCAGCGAACGTCTCACCCATGGGCACGTTGATGACGGTCTTCGCAATGAACTGCTCACGGCCGGCGAAGCTGAGCTGCTGCTTGAAGCCGAACTGGCCGAGTTCGGGCCTGCGCGTGTAGAGGTTCAGCGCTCCGCCGGTGGCGTTGCGCCCTGACAGCACGCCCTGCGGGCCCTTCAGCACTTCGATGCGCTCGAGGTCGGCCGCGGGATTGTTGAGGCCCACGAGCTGCCCGACGAAGACGCCATCGATGTGGACCGCAATCGGAACCGGCGCGCTGATGAAGGCCGTGTTCGTCGTGATGCCGCGAAACGTCGGGAAGTAGAAGTCGGAGCTGCCCGGATAGGGCGCGAGGTTCAGGCCGGGAACCGACCCGTCGTTGATCCCCGAAAGGCTCACGACATTGCGCTCCTCCAGCCGGGCGGCATCGATCGCCTGCACCGAGATGGGCACGTCCTGGAGGTTCTCCGTGCGCTTCTGGGCAGTGATCATGACCTCCTCGAGCGCCGGTGCGGCCGAGGATTCGCTGGATGGCGTTTGGGATGCCGTTTGCGCCGTCGCTACGGGCGACAGCACAACGGCCATTGCGCCGGCCAGGATGGCATTGCGTACAAGATTGCTCATTGCGTAGATCCTTACCACTTGATGCTCAGCTCGAGCCCGTAGGTGCGCGGCTCCAGGTAGTACGCGTCCGTCAGGTTGCCGAAGAGCGGACCGAAGTCGATGTAGTTCACGATGTGGTCTTCATCCGTGAGGTTGCGGCTCCAGAGCGTGACCTCGCCCTGCACGCCGCCGAAATCGATGTCGGAGAGCGCGAGCCGCCCGTTCAGTACGCCGTAGCTCTTGACCACGGTGTCCCCGGCGATCGGGCGCAGCGGGTTGTAGTTCGGACCGCTCGAGGCGAGCTGGTACGGATAGGTGTAGTAGTCGTCGGTCCAGGTGTAGTCGAGCGACGCACGCAGGTCGCCCCAGCTCGTGCGCGCGAGGCGGCCGTCCACGAGTACGTTGAAGGAGTTCTCGGGGGCGTGGATCACGGCGCGGTTGTCGGCCTGGTTCACACCCTCGTCGATGAATTCATCGTACTTGGAGTCGAGATAGCCGTAGCTGCCTTGCAGCCGGAACGCATCCGAAGGAGCCCACGTCGCCTCGAGCTCGAAGCCACGGACCTCCGCCTTGCCAGCGTTGCGGATGATCGATGAGGAGGCACCCGCCGCAGTGAAGATCGACAGCTGCATGTCGTCGGTGTCGTTCTGGAAGGCGGCCAGGTTCACGATGGCGCGCCCGTCCGCGAAGCTCGTCTTGAGGCCGGCCTCGTAGGACTTGAGTTTCTCCGGCTGGAAGGGGGTAATGGATTCAGCAAGCGAATTGGCCTCGCCGTTGAACCCGCCGCTCTTGAACCCTTCAGCATACTTCACGTAGGCGTTCACCGCATCCGAGAACTTGTAGGCGACGATGAACACGGGCGTCGTGTCGCTGAAGGTGTCATCGGCCTTCGTGCCCAGTGGGACGATCGGGAAGTAAGCGGGCGAGGTGCCGTCATTGAAGGCGAGATAGCGCTCGCCGTTGCGCTCCTCGCGCGTGTAACGCAGGCCCGCCGTCAGGGTGAGAGCGTCGGTGGCCTTGTAATCCACCTGACCGAAGGCCGCCCATGCCTTGGTGCCGAAGCCGTAACGCGAGTCGTAGTTCGCCGTGCCGAAGAAGAAGGTCTGCGGGTTGAAGGCAAAGCCATCGTCCTTGAAATAGTACAGCCCGCCGACGTAGTTGAAGCGATCGGTGTTGCCGACGAGTTGCAGCTCCTGGGAGAAGGCGTCGTAATCCGAGAGGCGCTCGGTCTGCGCCACCGGCAGCGGTGAGCCGTCGAGATCCAGCAGATCGTCCCACTTGAGGTCGCGATAGGCGGTGATCGATTTCAGCGTGTTCCGGTCGTTCACATCCCAGGTGAGCGTCAGGGAGTGTCCCATCGACTTGCTGTGCTCGAAAGCCGGGCCGTCAACTCCCACTCGCGCATCACGATCGTGGGTGACGTACGGCTGCAGGAAGGGCAGGATCGCGGGGTTCGCCCGCGAGAGGTAGGAGTGGTTCACCACCTGGTCGGTGTCGCTGTAATCGAAGCGATAGGCGGCCTGGAAGGTGTCGGTGAAGTCGAGATCCACGGCCACCCGGGCGCTCGTGGAATCGCGGGTATTGAGTTCCTTGACCGCACTGCCCGGAAGGGTCTTGGTGGTGCCGTCGCGCTTCTCGGCGCGGGCAGCGAGCGAGACGCTTGCAATACCCATGCGTGGCAGATCGAGCGAAGCCTTCGCGCTGCGCAGATCGTAGTTGCCGAGCTTCACGCTCGCGTGACCGCCGAGCTCGCCCGAGGGCGGCTGGGTGACGAAGTTCACGGCGCCGGCGAGCGTGTTGCGCCCATACAGCGTGCCCTGCGGGCCACGCAGCACTTCGACGCGCTGCAGATCGAGGATGTCGAAGACCGAGCCGAGGTTCTTTCCGACGTAGACCCCGTCGACGTAGAGGCCGACGGTCGCGTCCCAGTAGAGCGCCGGGTTCTGCTGCGCGGCACCGCGGATCGCGATCATCATGCCGGTGTTGTTGTTGACTGAGGGCTGCACTTGCAGGTTCGGAGCCAGTGCGCTGAGATCGGTGATGCTCTCGACATCGAGGGCCTTCAGCTGCGCCCCGGCGAAAGCGGTGACGGCCACGGGCACATCCTGCAGGCGCTCTTCGCGCTTCTGCGCAGTGACGACCACTTCCTCCAGCTTGGCCGTTTCGGCCGGCGGGCTGGTCGGAGACGTGTCCTGCGCGTGCGCGGCCATCGCGGCCAGCAGCATCGAAGGCAATACAAGGCGCTGATTCATGGAAGCGATCCTCATGGGATGAACACCGCGAGCGGTGCAAACGGATAGGGCGGAAAACTGCTCAGGCAAAGGAGGGGGATTCAGGCAAAGACCTGCTCGTAACGTTTGGCCTGTCCGATGGAAGTGTGTCGATCACCCACTGTCCCTCTTGAATGGAGCGAACTTAGCAACAGCGCATGCCGATGTCTTACCCCATATGGACGATAGATCGTTGTTTGCGTACAACGATCTATCTGTAAGCTGCAGGGGCCCCGCAGAGCGCTGTCACGGGACGGCGGCGATCGCACTGATCTCGATCAACATCTGCGGGTGGCCGAGGCGCGTGACGCCAACCAGGGTGGAGGCATTCGGGGGAAATGCCCGGCCATCGAGCGCCGTCTTCATCGCCGCGACGAAAGTCGCAGTCTTCGCTTCGTCCAAGTCGACAATGTAAATCGTGCTGCTCAGCACATCCGCGGGCGTTGCGCCCACGCTGGCAAGCGCAGTCTGCAAGTTGGCGAATGCCTGGACCGTCTGGGCTTGCAGATCATCGGCACCGATGAGATTGAAGTGCTGATCAAACGCGCCCTGGCCTGCAATGAAAGCAAGCCGGCCCGGCGAGCTGACGACCACTTGTGTGTATTCGGGCAGGGAGAGCAGCCCGACGGGGTTCACATGCTGAATTTTCATTTCGCCTCGAGCAAAGTGACGGCATCGCCCTCGCGCACGCGCCCCGCCTGCAGAACGCGCACATTGACGCCCAGCTCGCGCTGCACGTGATCGACGATGGCGCGGGTCATGGGCTTCTGTTCCCCGAGACCGAAGAGCGGCTGGGCGCGCGAGGGCATGGTGCAGCGGATGGTACGGGATTCAAGCCGCAGTACCGCCTCGCCCACGGCGAGGTCGCGACCGATCCAGTCGAACTCAGTGAGCGCGGCGGTTGCATTGTCGGTTTGCACCAGCAGGTTCGGACGAAAGCGCCTGACATCCGTATCGAGACCGCTGCGCTCGGCGAGGTAACTCAAGCTGTCGGTCGTCAGGAAGTGCAGCGGGTAGGCGTCGTAGTAGAAGCCCGGCGGCGTGCAATACGTGCCGAGAAGCGTGAGCAGATCGGTCGGTACGGCTTCATAAGAAGGCATCGCTTCGCCCGGTTGCAGTGCGATCTCCGCATTGATTTCGGCTTCGGTCATGGCCGAGGCGCGAAGATAGTGTTCGCGTGCACTCGCCGGCTGCCGCGCCGCGAGGCGCGCGGATTTCTGCAGCTGGGCGCTCAGCCATGCGTCGATCCGCGGCTCGTCGCTGCGACAGCGTGAACCGTCGGGCGAGCTGATCTCGACCGGCGCTACCTGCGCTCCGTGATCGTCTGCACCGGGCTCACGCAGATAGCGGGCGCGCAGTTTCAGCAGCGCCGGCCACTGCTTGCCGGTGCGGATCTGGCGCTCCTTCACCGCCCAATGCCGGTCGCCCGCGAGCCCGCCCGTCACGAGCGAGGCCGAGGGAATCCGCTCGCCACCCATGCTCTTCACCGGGTAGCGCCAGAGTTGTACAACTTGTCCCATGTGCACGCTATTGCGAACGTAGCAATGGGTGATCTCGCTGTCTTACCTCATACGGACGATGGTTCGATAGAATGGGCCATGCGGCGAGATGCTTCGACGCCCAAGGCTCGGCACATCGTCAAACCGGCACGGCCGGCCCCACCGGGTCTGGTTCTGCGCGAGCTGTTGCAGCGTGTGCGCGAAGTCGGCGGTGACGCGGCGGCGATCCTGCGGCGCGCCGGCATCGCGCCGGGCGTCATTGTCAGGCCGAATTCGTCCTGGCACCGACATCTCACCCGCGACCAGTTCACCGCGATCTACCACGACTGCTCGGATGTGCTCGAGGGTCATGTGGCCCGCCGCGCCGGGCGACCGGCGATGAACAAGGCGGAAGTCGATCTGCTCTGTTACTGCGTCATCACCTGTGCAACTCTGGAGCAGGCGATCGACCGCGCCGCCGCCTTCTGCGCCATGCTCGGCGGTCGGGCCGGTGATCTCACATTGCAGATCACCGGCGAGCGGGCGCAATTCCGCATGCACACCTTTCACGAGAAGCGCGATGTCAGCGCCTTTCTCTCTGATCTCACCGGTCTTTCGACCTATGCGCGCCTTTTCGGCTGGCTGATCGGCCAGGATCTCGAACCTCTCACCGTGCGGGTCTGCTATCGCCCGATGCTGGACGATGCGGTAATGGGGTGGCTGCTGCCTCATGCGATTACCTATGGCGCGCCAGACAACTTGCTGAGCTTTCCGGCCCGCTATCTGAGTCAGCCCGTGATCCGCAGCGCTGGCGAGCTGGATGAGTTGCTGAGAGTCTTTCCATTTGATCTGACTACGGAGCAGTCCAGGTCAGCGCCGCTCTCCGAGCGCGTGCGCACGATCTTCGGTACCGCACTCGCACATCGGGCCATGCTGCCGACGATCTCGCAGCTTGCCGGCCAGTTCGCCATCAGCGTCGCGACCTTGAAGCGTCGCCTGACCGACGAGGGCACCTCGATACAGGCGCTGAAGGATCGATGCCGCCACGAGCTCGCGCTCGATCTGTTGCGAGATCCTGCTCTTTCATTCGGCGAGGTCGCCGCGCGTCTGGGCTTCAGTGACGCGACGACTTTCACGCGTGCATTCAAGGTGTGGGCGGGTCGCTCGCCTTCGGCTTACCGGCGCGCTCTCGAGTAATGCGGCCTCTCAGAAGGTCACAACCGTCCGCACCGATCGTCCCTCGCGCAGCAGATCGAATCCCTCGTTGATGCGCTCGACGGGCAACCGGTGAGTGACGAGATCGTCCAGGTTGATCTGACCTTCGGCGTACAGATCCAGCAATCCCGGAAGCTGGCTTCGCGTCTTGACGTTACCCAGGAAGGAGCCTTTCAACGTTCGCCCCAGTTGCAGTTCGAAGGGCAGGATGGGCAGCTTTTCACCGTCGGGGGGCACACCCAGTGTGGTGCACACGCCCCAGCCCGGGTGCGTGCACTCGAGCGCATGGACCATCAGCTTCGTGGAGCCGACACATTCGAAGCTGTAGTCGACTCCGCCGTCGGTCAGCGCACGAAGCTGCTCGACGAAGTCGCCCGATTGCGGTTGCGGATTGATGAAATGCGTTGCACCGAAACGCCGTGCGAGCGATTCGCGGGCTGGATTCACATCAATGCCGATGATCGCGGCAGCGCCGGCGAGCCGCGCACCCTGCACGACATTCAGGCCGATGCCCCCAAGGCCGATTACGGCAACGCTTGCCCCACGCTCGACACGCGCGGTGTAGAGCACGGCGCCGACGCCCGTGGCGACGGCGCAGCCGATGGTGCAGGCAATGTCGAAGGGTACGTCGCGGCGGATCCTGGCGACGTTCTGTTCTCTCATTACGATGAAGTTGGCGAAGGTGCCATTGTTCGCGTAGGCGGAAACCGGCCGACCGTCGATCGAGAAGCGCTGGGGCGGAGCCTGCATCCCGGCGAAGAATTCCAGGCAGAGATTGGTCTTGCCGGAGCGGCAGTTGCTGCAATGGCCACACTCGCCGATGGACAGCGGTACCACATGGTCGCCGGGCCGCACCGTCTCGACGCCGGCACCGCAATCCACGACCACGCCGGCGCCTTCGTGGCCGAGGATGACCGGAAACGGGTAGGGCGTGCTCGCACCGGTCATCTGGTGATAATCAGAATGGCACAGGCCGCTCGCCTTGATCTCGATCAGCACTTCACCTGCGGCCGGTGGTGCGAGCCGCACGGTTTCAAGTCGCAGCGGTTCACCGATGCCGTGGCAGACCGCTGCCCGTACATTCAGTAGCCCGCTCACTTTGTTCTGATCTCGATGTCGTCCGGTCCCCAGTATGCTTCGAGGCGGATGATGTGTCCCGCCTCATCGAAAGTGCACACATCGAGCGAGCGGATGCGCACGCTGCGGCCTTCCCATTCGGTGGTCACAGTGAAGGCCATAGCTGCAGCATTGCCGTGCGAACCGCGGATCGGAGTTGCGAGTGCGAGCTGTGCCTTCATCGCAACGGCTTGGTGGAACCACTCGCGGATGGCCTGCCCCTGCTTCGGCTCGGTGCCGACCGGATCTTCGATGACCGCATCGTCGGCGAACAGCGCAATCACCGCTTCGGCATCGCCGCGATTGAGGCCATCAACATAGGCCTGCATCGCAGCCTTCATCGATTGCTGATCAGGCGGCATGGTCGAGCCCGGGCTCGGTGCGCGGCAGGGCGGGGCGATTCAGGATCATGTCGGCGGCCTTTTCCGCAATCATGATGACGGCCATGTTGGTGTTGGCGCCGACGATCCGCGGCATGATGGAAGCGTCTGCGATGCGCAGGCCCTCGACGCCGCGTACGCGCAGCCGCCCGTCCACGACGGCCTGCATATCCTGACCCATGCGTGCCGTGCCAACGCTGTGATAGTCGGCATCGGCATGCGAGCGGATGAAGGTATCTATTTCAGCATCACTCAGCGTGGCCCGTCCCGGCTCGAACTCATCGCCTCGATAGGGATCGAAGGCGCGCTGCGCAAAGATCTCACGTGCGATCTGCACGCCGCGGCGCATGATCCTGCGATCCTGAGGCTCGGCCAGATAGTTCTGATCGATGAGGGGCGCTGCGGCTGGATCGGCCGAGGCGAGCCGCACCGTGCCGCGGCTCTCGGGACGCAGGCAGTTGATGTGCGCGTAGAAGCCATGTTCGGGAATGACCTCACGACCGTGATTGCGGTAGAGCGCCATGACGAAGAGCAGCTTGATGTCGGGCTCGGGCTCGCAGCTCGCCGACTTCACGAAGCCCGCCGCTTCCATACCCGGATCGGCGAGTGGCCCCTTGCGCAAGAGCAGGTACTGACCCAGTGCTGCGGCGCCCTTCAGCGGGCTGAAGTACTTGAACATCGAGATCGGCTGCAGACAACGGTGCTTGACCGTTATGGCGAGGTGATCCTGCAGGTTGCCGCCTACGCCCGGCAGATCGAGGAGCGGCTCGATACCGTTTGCGCGCAGATGATCCGCGGGCCCGACGCCGGAAAGCATCAGGATCTGCGGCGAGTTGATCGCGCCGGCCGAGAGAATTACCTCACGCTCGGCGCGAACCATATGTTCCTTGCCGCGCTTGCGATAACTGATACCAACTGCGCGTTGGCCCTCGAACAGGATACGGGTTACATGCGCCCCGGTGATCACCGAGAGATTTGGACGATTCATCACAGGACGCAGACAGGCGGAAGACGTGCTCGAGCGCCGGCCGCGAGAAACAGTAACGTCCACCGGTCCGAAGCCTTCGCGGGAGGCGCCGTTGGTATCGTCGTTGTGCGGGTAGCCGGCCTGCATGCCGGCCTCGACGAAAGCGCGGGCGAGCGGGTGTTTCACCTGCGGGCGGCTGATGTGTATCGGTCCGTCGTCGCCGTGGAAGTCGTTTGCACCCGGTTCGTAAGTCTCGGCACGACGGAAGTAGGGAAGCACCTCGGCGTATGACCAGCCCTCGTTGCCCAGCTCGCTCCAACGGTCGAAGTCGCGCGCCGAGCCCCGGTCGTAGACCATGCCATTGATGGAGGATCCGCCCCCGAGCACTTTGCCGCGAGGAAGATAGAGCACGCGATCGTTCAGATGCCGCTGCGGCGTCGAGCTATAACGCCAGGAGTAGGCGCCCGAGAGCATGATGGGCAGCAACCCGCCTGGGGCGCTGATCAACGGGCTGCGGTCCCGCCCTCCGGCTTCGACGAGCAGTACCCGCAGTGCTGGATCGGCCGAGAGACGCTGGGCTAGGACACAACCCGCCGAGCCGCCGCCGGCGATTACGTAGTCGAAGCGGCTTTTCCCATTCACTGCGCCGGCTTGGTCATGCGGTCGACCTCGGCCAGCTCGGCGCTCGTGAGTATCCAGCCCGCCGCACCCGCATTCTGTTCGACCTGCTCGGGTCGGCTCGCGCCGGCAATGACACTCGAGACGCCGGGTTGCGCGGCGAGCCAGGAAAAGGCGAGTTCGAGAAGGGTGTGCCCGCGCGCGGCGGCGAAGGCCTGGAGCTTCGCGGCCGTCTCCCATTTCGCAGCCTCGCGGTAGCTGTCGAAGAAAGGGGGTGCATCGGCAAGGCGTGTACCGGCCGGTGCCGCCTGCCCGGGCTTGTACTTGCCGGTCAGCAACCCGTTGGCGAGTGGGAAGTAGGGCAGGAGCGCCAGCTCGTATTTCGCGATCTGCGGGCCAAGGTCGCTTTCGATGTTCCGCACGAGCAGGTTGTATTCGTTCTGGGTGGAGGCAAAGCCCGTGAGACCGATCCGCCTTGCAGTCTCCTGCGCGTCGCCGAGCTGTGCGGCCGAGAGGTTCGAGCAACCGATGGCGCGTACCTTGCCCTGGGTGATGAGATCCTCGAGCGCGCGCAATGTCTCCTCGATCGGCGTCGCTGGATCGGGATAGTGCAGCTGATAGAGATCGATCCAGTCGGTCCGCAGGCGGCGCAGGCTCGATTCGACGGCCGTCGTGAGGTAGGCGCGCGAAGCACCCTTCTTCAGGCCTTCGCTGTCCATGGGCGAGCCGAACTTGGTGGCGAGCACCACGTTCTTGCGCCGCTCGCCCAGGATCTCGCCGATGAAGTCTTCCGAGGGGCCGTAGCTGTCGGCAGTGTCAAGAAAGTTGACGCCGCAGGCGAGTGCCCGGTCGATGATCGAGCGAGCGCCCGCAAGATCGGCTTTCCAGCCGAAGTTGTTGCCGCCCAGTCCCACCACGGAGACGCACAGATCTGTCCGGCCGAGCCGACGCAATTCCACGGCGGTCAGCCTGAGGCCGACTTCCGGTTACGCTGCAGAGCGATCCAGTCCTCGATGGTCTGATAGAGATAGCTGCAGTCTTCTTCCGTCATCGTCGGATGGCAAGGCAGCATCAGACCCTGTTCCATGATCTGATCAGCGTTGCGGTAGCCTTCCGGATCGTTGCGGTAGGTGACGCCTTTCATCATCGGATGGCGGGTGATGTTTCCGGAGAAGATCACGCGCGTCATGATGCCGGCATCTTCCAGATGCACCTGCAGGGAACGGCGGCTCCAGCCCGTCTCGGGACGCAGCTGCACGGGGTAGCAGATCCAGGTGGTTTCGACCTCAGGGAGGAGGCGTGCGGGGATGAAAAGGTCCGGATGCTGGTCGAGGAAGCGGCGGTGGCTCTGGAAGTTGCGATCGCGCAGCTTCCAGAACATGTCGAGTTTGTTGAGCTGTTCGTGGCCGAAGGCTGCGCCTGCCTCGTTGGGGATGAAGCCATAGGCGACATCCTCGAAGATGAACATGCCGTCATAAGGAATGCCGTCGAGGTCCTCGAGAAAGCGCCCGTCGCTGTCCTTCACGCGCGTGCCGTGCATGAACTTCTCGGAGGATCGGCCCCAGCAGCGGGCCATCAAACCCCAGTCCCAGAGCTTTTCGTCATCGACGGCAACGAGGCCGCCGTTACCCAGGCAGGTGATGATGTGAAAGATCGAGAAACTGGTCACCGAAATATCCGCACGGAGCCCCGTCTTCGTGCCGCGCAGTGTCCCGCCGAGAGTGTCGCAGCTATCCTCGACGAGTTTGAGTTTGTGCTTGTCGGCAAGTGCCCGCAGACGGTCCCAGTCGGGCGTGCCACCGACGAGATTCGGCACGAGCATCGCCCGCGTGTTCGGCCCGATCACGCGCTCGATGCGCCCGATGTCGATCTGATAGGTATCGAGCTCGACGTCGACGAAGACCGGCACGTAGCCCGCATGTACGATGGAGGCCACGTCGGTGGAGAAGGTGAGCACCGGCGTGATTACTTCCGAACCCTTGGGCAGGTTCAGCATGCGCATCGCAAGCATGAGGGCCGAGGAGCCTGAATTCACCATCACGCCATACTTGTGGCCCATGACTTCGGCGCAGCGCTTCTCGAACGTCTGCACCTGCTTGCCGACGGCCATGCCCTTCTGCATGACCTGGACCACGGCGTCGATCTCTTTCTGATCGAGCATGGCGCCGCCATAGAGAACCTTGCGCGGGGGGAGTCGCTTCTGCATGGCTTGTCATCCTCTCTGGTGCTGTTGTGCAGTTTCCGTCGGGGCGCTGCGGGCGGCAATGGCAGAATGGTTCAAAGACCGCGGCAAAGGGGCTCACCCCGTTGGCGAGGGAAATGCGACGACCACATTTGTCTATAATTGGCGGATGAACCAAGAGGATTCCCTGCCGAATTCCGCGCAACTCGATGCCTGGCGTGCCGCAGCCGCAAAGTCAGCGCCCGGTGGTGACGTCAATAATCTGAACTGGCACACGCCGGAAGGCCTGATCGTCAAGCCGCTGTACACAGCCGCCGACACGGCCCGGCTCCCGTTGGCTGATACCTTGCCGGGGTTCGCGCCTTACCTTCGGGGCCCTCAGGCCACCATGTATGCGGTGCGGCCCTGGACGATCCGTCAGTACGCGGGCTTCTCCACGGCCGAAGAGAGCAACGCGTTCTATCGCCGCGCGCTGGCCGCGGGCGGGCAGGGCATCAGCGTCGCCTTCGATCTCGCCACTCACCGCGGCTACGACAGCGATCACCCGCGCGTCACGGGTGATGTCGGCAAAGCAGGTGTTGCGATCGACAGCATCGAGGACATGAAGATCCTGTTCGACGGCATCCCGCTCGACAAGGTGAGCGTGTCGATGACGATGAACGGCGCGGTGCTGCCGATACTCGCGAGCTACATCGTGGCGGCCGAAGAGCAGGGCGTGGCGCAGGGCGCGTTGTCCGGGACCATCCAGAACGACATCCTCAAGGAGTTCATGGTCCGCAACACCTACATCTACCCGCCGGAACCCAGCATGCGCATCGTCGGCGACATCATCGCCTACGCCGCGCGCAACATGCCGAAGTTCAACTCGATCAGCATCTCCGGGTACCACATGCAGGAGGCGGGCGCGAACCAGGCGCTGGAACTCGCCTTCACACTCGCCGATGGCAAGGAGTACGTGAAGGCGGCGATCGCGCGCGGCCTCGATGTCGACGAGTTTGCGGGGCGCCTGTCGTTTTTCTGGGCGATCGGCATGAACTTCCACCTCGAGATCGCCAAGATGCGCGCGGCGCGTCTCCTGTGGTACCGGATCATGAAAGGCTTCGGCGCCCGCAAGGACAAGAGCCTGATGCTGCGCGCGCACTGCCAGACTTCGGGCTGGAGCCTCACCGAGCAGGACCCGTACAACAACGTTGTGCGCACGACGATCGAGGCGATGGCGGCGGTGTTCGGCGGCACCCAGAGCCTGCATACGAACGCACTCGACGAGGCGATTGCGCTGCCCACCGATTTCAGCGCCCGCATCGCGCGCAACACGCAGCTGATCATCCAGGAAGAGACGCACATCACGAATGTCATCGACCCCTGGGCCGGCAGCTACATGATGGAGAGCCTGACGAGCCAGATGGCGG
>DAORVK010000033.1:2745-28484 GCA_035433705.1 Steroidobacteraceae bacterium | reverse complement strand
ATCGAACCCGCGACCCCCTGATTACAAATCAGGTGCTCTACCAACTGAGCTAAGCCGGCGCCGTCAGGACGATTCTACCCCGGCACTGCCCGGCCCCGCGCCCGGGGCGGGTGAAACTGCGCTCTGCGGCGCAGGGCAGGGTTTCAGCTCGAGCTGGCCCGCCCCGTCGCGATTGAAGGCTTCGGCTTCGGCAAGCTCCTGCGGCGTGCGCAGCTGCAGGTCGATCCACCAGCTCGTTCCAATGCGAAGACGCTCCGTGATGTCGGGCACAAGCCCAAGCCGGCGCAACTCCGCGGCGCGTCGGTCGGCTCGTTCGCGCTCGGAGAAGAGGCCGACCGAGATGCGGCGCGCCGCGGTGTCCGCCATGACGCTGGCGTCGGTGATGCCGGCGCGCGAGAGGCGCGAGAGCACGCGCGTTTCCGCCGCGGCATTGCGCTGCGCCGGCAGCGACACCCAGAAACCTTCCGTGATCCGCGACTCCTCGGTACGCTGGCGAGCGTCGTAGCCGCCCTCCTTGAAGGCACCGGCAGCCCGGGAGGATTCCTCCCCGGTGGCAAACGGACCAATCGATCGGCACGCAGGCCCGGAAGCCGCAGTCGTGGCTGGCGCGCCTGACGTGCCACCCGTTATGGCGGATGCAGGCGCGGCTTCTCTGGCGAGCCTGAGTCGCGGCACTTCAGGAGGCGGCGAACTTGCCATCGGTGGCGCAACCGGCGTGAGCATGGCCCAGCCAAAGAGGCCGAGGTTGGCGGCGAGCAGGGCGAAGAACAGCGTGCGCACGGCGGCGAGTTTAATCGAGCGCGGCGAGGCCGCGCAGCACAAGATCCGGCACATGCGCGTATGGCAGGGTGAGCAGGGGCAGGACTGCCGCCGCACCACCGCCTGTCATCACGAGTCGGGGCTGCACAGCGTAGCGCGCGCGTGCCGCGCGGCAGGCCCGCTCGATGAGTGCCGCTGCGGCATGGCATGAACCCTGCACGATCGCCTCCTGCGTGCTGCGCGCAAACAGCGTACGACGCCTGGCGCTGCCCGGCGCGGCGCGGCGCCGGATGCCCTGCGTATCGCGCAGCAACACGTCCACCATGAGCGCCGGGGCGGGCACGATGACGCCACCGCCGTGCTGTCCACTCCGCGATACAAAATCGATGGTCATCGCCGTGCCGATGTCAACGACGCACAGCGCCTGCGGCGGTGCAAACAGATGGTGCGCTCCAATGACCGCGGCCCACCGATCGGCCCCGAGGCGCCAGGGCTCGAAATAGCCGCAACGCACGCCACCGGCCCGCATCGTCGTGCGAAGCTCCAGCACCTCGGCACCTGTTGCCTGTCGCAAGGCACGCACGAGCGCACGCGTGCGCGCGGGGCGCGCCACCGACACCATGCGGATCGCGTCGAGGCGCTTCGGTAGCGTGGCGAGCAGCGCGGCTGCGGGCAAGGCCCCACGGCTGCCGACAGGCAGAGCCCGCTGGCGCCCGATGCGAGCGCCTCTTGCCATGGCCCACTTGAGGCGGCTGTTGCCGACATCGAGCAGCAGGCTCTGCCGCGCGCGCCCCGCTCTCATGCCTGCACCCGCACGCTCACTTCACCGGCAACGAAGTGCTTCAGTCCGGTCGGCGTCTCCACCAGCAGCGCGCCCCCCGCGTCGACACCGCGGGCGATGCCGACCTGCGTATCCGCGCCCAATAGTACCGAGACCGCGCGCCCGCGCAGCACGTCCGCCTGGCGCCATTCGGCCGCAAACGGGGCAAACCCCTCCACCGCGAACTTCGGCAATGCCGTGACAATTTCGCCGATGAGGCGCGCGACGAGGACGTTGCGGTCGGGGTCGCCACCGAGCTCAACGAAGTCGGCCACCTCGTTGCCGGTGGCGGCCACCCGCGCTCTCGCATCCGCGCCGAGCGCCACATTCACGCCGATCCCGATCACGACGAGCGACGGCCCCGAAGACTCCGCGCGCATCTCGATGAGGATGCCGCCCAGCTTGCGACCCCCTGCCAGCAGATCATTGGGCCATTTGAGCGCGAGCCCTCGCACGTCTCCCGCGGCGAAGGCGCGCAAGGCGCACACGCCGGCGACGAGCGACAGCGCCGCGAGGTCCCTCGGCAGTCCCGCGAAACTCCAGGCGATCGACAGGCACAGGGCACCACCCAGCGGTGCGACCCACTGGCGGCCCCGTCGTCCACGTCCCGCTGTCTGATGCTCGGCCAGCATCACGGCGGCCTGTCCGCACGGGGGCTCCGCGGCCGCGAGCAGTGCGGCATTGGTCGAGGGTAGTGTCCAAGCGACTTCACAACGCGCGACACGCGCCTGCGCGCCCGCTGGCAACATCGCCAGTATGCGCGCCGCATCGAGCGCGACGATGCCGCCGCACAGGCGATAGCCCCGATTCGACACGGTTTCGATGCGCGCGCCCGCCTCTTCGAGTGCCTGTACGGCCTGCAGGAGGGCGCTGGGAGTCACACCAAGTTCAGCGGCAAGTGCCTGCCCCGACGCGAGGCGCCCGTCGCCCAAACGACGAAAGATCTGCTCTGCAAGCGTCATCTGAACAACCACAGGCGGCGCGCGCGTGGCTCCGTGCCGGCGCGCATGCGGGCGATGTTGGCACGATGCGTGTGGATCACGAGCAGCGCCGCTGCGATGCCGAACGCACACATCGGCGCGAACGGCGCGACGCGCGCAAGCCAGACGTAAAGCGGCAGCACGATCGCTGCCACCATCGAGGCGAGACCCACGAATCCGCTGGTGATCGCCGTGAGCAGCCACGCGACGAGCACGACTGCAAGCGCGGCAGGAGCGAGCGCGAGCAGCGCGCCGACGAGCGTCGCCGCACCCTTGCCGCCCCGAAAGCCGTGCCACACGGGCCACACGTGTCCCGCCATGGCGGCAAACGCGCAGGCCGCGGGCAGCCATTCCTGCGACACCCCGAAGCGCAGCGCGAGGGCCGGCAGGGAAGCGGCCGCCAGCCACCCCTTGCCGAGGTCGATGGCGATCACGCCCAGTGCGAACCACGGCCCCTGCGTGCGCAGCGCATTGGTGCCGCCCGCGTTGCCGCTGCCGAGCGTGCGGATATCGATGCCGCCGCGCAGCCGTCCGACCAGCAGCGCGCCGCTCACCGAACCCAGCAAGTAGGCCGCGAGCACGGCAACCGCGGCGCCCAGGGCGGACACGCTCACCGGAACACCTCGCCGAGCATGCAGCGCACGCTGCCGCCACCCAGTCGCTCGATCGTCGGTACCGGCACCGGGAGCACGCTGTCCGTGCATGCGGCGAGACGCGCGTAACTTTCGGGCGCAAGCTGTGCGCGCGCCGTCGCCGAGAGCACGAGCACGGTGGAATCACCCAGCGCCTCGTCCCAGGTCGAAAGTTCGAGCAGGTTGCCGGCGAACGCCCCGATCTCCTCCTGCGTGAGCCCGACGAGCTCGCGGCCACTCGCCGCGAGCCGCGCGAGCACCCGCTCGCGATCGCGCGCCGCCACGCAATCCGCGCCGATTGCAGCGAAAGCGCGCCCGATGCCCATCACGACATTCGTGTGATAGAACGGCACGCCTTCACGGTCGCACGCATCGAAGATCTCCGCGGCATAGCCCATTGCTTCACACCACTGCGCGAGCACCCGCTCGTCCGTGCGCGGCGAGCGGCAGGCGTACGCGATGCGCCCGACGTGATCGAGCACGAGGCTGCCGGTTCCCTCGAGATACCGGCCCTCGCGCTCGTGTGCGGTCAGATCGAGGGTGCGCACGATGCGATAGCCGGAGGCCGCGGCAACCTGGTCGAGGATTTCGCGGCGCCGCTCCGGCCGGCGGTTCGCAGCCTGCATCGGATACAGTACAACGGTGCCGTCCGCGTGCCAGCTCACCCAGTTGTTCGGGAAAACCGCGTCGGGCTTCACCGGCTCGGGCGTGTCATCGACTACGCAAGTGTTGACGCCCTCGCTGCGCAGCGCAGCCACCATGGCGTCGAACTCCTCGAGCGCGTGCTTGCGGGCTTGCGCCGGTGACAGCGCATCGCGACGCTGCAAGCGATTGCTCGCGGCCGTTTCGGCGTTGAAGCCGAAGGCGGCGGGACGCACGAGGAACACCGTCTGGGCACACTGCTGGGTCATCGGCACTGTCGGCAGGGTTTACAGTTTCTGGTGGCGGCACCGGCAAGTAGTATCAAAGATATAGTATTTTCAGAGGCTTATCACGTGTGGCACAGGCATTGCTGCGTTCACCTCGGGAGCTCTGCAGCGAGAGCGTCCGCACGGGGGGTCGAGCGCGTCGTCAAGATCGCGCCGAAGAAAAAGGCCCGCGACGGGAGTCGCGGGCCTTTTTCTTGGGTCGCGCGCGCATCCCTTAAACTTGCGCCATGAAGCTGCATCAGTTCCGCTACCTGCTGGCCGTCGTCGAGAACGGCCTCAACATCACCGCGGCGGCGCAGCGCCTGCACACTTCACAACCCGGTGTCAGCAAGCAGCTGAAGCTGCTCGAGGACGAGCTCGGCTTCCATCTCTTCATGCGCGAGGGCCGCTCGCTCACCCGCCTCACGCCCATCGGCGAGCAGGTCGTCGCGCACGCGCAGCGCATCCTCGGCGAGATCAAGTCGATCAAGCGGCTGTCCGAGGATCTGCGCAATGAGGCGGGCGGCACGTTGTCGATCGGCACGACCCACACGCAGGCCCGCTATGTGCTTCCCGAGGTGATTCGCAGCTTCCGGGAACGCTATCCCGGCGTGCAATTGCATCTGCACCAGGGCACTTCCGAGCAGATCGCGACCTTGATGGAGCGCGACCAGATCGACTTCGCGATCGCCACCGGTTCGCACGAGCTGTTTCCCGACACGACGCTGCTGCCGCTCTATCGCTGGCACCGCACGGTCGCGGTGCCACAGGGGCATCCGCTCACGCGCGAGAAGAAGTTGACGCTGAAGGCGCTGGCGCGCCACCCGATCATCACCTATTCGTTCAGCTTCACCGGTCCCTCCTCGCTCAGCCAGATCTTCGCCGCGGCCGGCCTCGAGCCAAACGTCGCGCTCACGGCACGGGACGCCGACGTCATCAAGACTTATGTGCGGCTCGGCATGGGTGTCGGCATCGTCGCGACCGTCGCGATCGAGCCGGACGCGGACCGTGACCTCGTGGCGCTCGACGCATCGCACATTTTCCCTGTCCACACCACCTGGGTGGGATTCCGGCGCGGCACGCTGTTGCGCAAGTACATGTACGAGTTCCTGCAGGCGCTCGGCAGCCACCTCGACCGCCGGAGCGTGGACCGCGCGCGGGAACTGCCGACGCCGGGGGAAGTCGCGCGCTTCTTCGCCGGGGTCGAGCTGCCAATGCGGTAAGGCCCTGGGGCCGCTCGGGCGCCCCCCCCCCGCCGCCGGCCCTGGCGCTGGCGGCACTGCTTGACCGGGCATATAATAAGCCCTGCTTATTAGTTGCACTACTTAGCATGTCCCGCCCTGAAGAATCGATCGGTTTCCTGCTGAGCGACACGGTTCGCCTGATGCGCGCCGAATTCAACCGCCGCCTGCGCCAGCACGGCATCACGCTCGCCCGCGCCAAGACCCTGTGGCGCCTCGCGCAGGAGCCCGGGCTGCGCCAGGTCGAACTCGCGCAGGTTCTCGAGATCGCGCCCATGACGCTGGTGCGCCTGCTCGATCGGCTGGCGAAGGCCGGGCACATCGAACGCCGCCGCGATCCCGGAGATCGGCGGGCCTTTCGCCTCTACACCACGCCCGCCGCGAAGCCGGCGCTGGCTCTCATCGGCCGCACCGCGAAGGAGGTGCGCGCCATCGCCCTGCGCGGCCTCGCGCGCGCCGAGCGCGATGCGCTGCAGCGGGGGCTGCGCGTCATCAAGCGGAACCTCGCGAAGGGCACACCATGAAGCGCTGGCTGCGCCCCGCGCTGCTCTACGGCGTACCACTCGTGATCTTCGCGGCCGCCGCCACGGTCTGGATCACCGGGGGTCGCTACGTGGACACCGACGATGCCTACGTGAAGATCGACAAGCTGCCGGTCAGCGTCGATGTCGCCGGCACGGTGCGCGAGGTGCATGTGAAGGAGAATCAGCGCGTCGCCACCGGCGACCCGCTCTTCACGCTCGACCGGGCCCCCTACGAAGTGGCTCTCGCGAAGGCCACGGCCGACCTCGCTCGCGCACGCACCGACGTCAGGGCGCTCAAGGCGAGCTACCGCGAGCAGCAGGCGCAGATCGCGCTCGCGACGACACGCGAGCGGTTCGCCGGGAAAGAATACCGCCGCCGGGCAGATCTCGCGACCAAGGGGTATGTCTCCGCGATCAGTCTCGACGAGGCGCAGGAGCAGGTGGATCTCGCGCATCAGCAGACCATCGCCCTCGAGCACGATCTCGCACGCATCAGTGCGACACTTGACGGCAGCGTCGACCTGCCTGTCGAACAGCACCCGGAGTACCTCGCGGCCGCGGCCGCGCTCGCCCAGGCGAAGCTCGATCTGGCGCGCACGACCGTCTACGCACCCTTCGCAGGGGTGGTCAGCAAACTGCCGAAGGTCGGCGCCTATCTCGCACCGGGCACGGCCGCGCTCGCGCTCGTGGGCGGGCAGCCACCGTGGATCGAGGCGAACTTCACGGAGAAAGACCTGACGCACGTGCACGCGGGCCAGTCGGTGGAGGTGCGTTTCGACATTTACCCCGGCAGGAGCTGGCGCGCCGTCGTTGACAGCATCAGCCCCGCAACCGGCGCGGAGTTCGCGGTGATTCCACCGCAGAACGCCACCGGCAACTGGATCAAGATCACGCAGCGCATCCCGGTGCGCATCGAACTCCTGCCCGATGAGGGCACGCCCGGCCTGCGGGCGGGCCTGTCGGCCTGGGTGAAGATCGATACCGGCCGTCGGTGACCCGTCAGGTACATCGTGGCTGGGTGACGGTCGCGGTCATGATCGCAACCGTCATGCAGACGATCGACATGACGATCGCCAACGTCGCGCTGCCACACATGCAGGGCGCGTTGTCGGCGTCGATCGACCAGATTGCCTGGGTGCTCACCTCCTATATCGTCGCCGCGGCGATCTGCACGCCGCTCGTCGGCTTCTGCGCCGCCCGCTTCGGCCGCAAGCGCCTGTTCATCACGGCCATCATCGGCTTCACGATCGCCTCGGCGCTTTGCGGTGCCGCGCAGACGCTGCAGGAGATCGTCGCAGCGCGCCTGCTGCAGGGCATGTTCGGAGCCGTGTTCGTGCCGCTGTCGCAGGCGGTGCTGCTCGATACCTGGCCACGCGAGCGCCACACGTCGGCGATGTCCTGGTGGGGCGTCGGGGTCATCGTGGGCCCGATCATCGGCCCCACACTCGGCGGCTTCCTGACCGAGTACCACAGCTGGCGCTGGGTGTTCTACATCAACGCCCCCATCGGCCTGCTCGCGTGGCTCGCGGTGACCGTGTTCCTGCCCGAGACGCCGGTGGATCGCGAACGTCGGCTCGATCTCTTCGGCTACGGCCTGCTCGCCATCGGCATCGGCGCGCTGCAACTGTGTCTCGATCGCGGCCAGACGCTCGACTGGTTCGCCTCGCCGGAGATCATCCTCGAAGCGCTGATCGCGGGCGTGTGCTGCTACATGTTCATCGTGCACATGTTCACGCACCCGGCGCCCTTTCTCGAGCCGGCGCTCTTTCGCGACCGCAACTTCGTCGCCGGAACCTCATTCGCGTTCATCGTCGGCATTACCCTGCTCGCAGCCGTGACGCTGCTGCCTCCTTACCTGCAGACCCTGCTCGGCTACCCCGTGCGCGACGTGGGCGTGCTGCTCGCCTCCCGCGGCATCGGCACGATGATTTCGATGCTCGTGGTCGGGCGGATCGGCAATCGCGTGCATCCTCTGCAGCTCATCGTTCCGGGAATGCTGATCACCTGTGCCTCGTTTTACTGGATGACTCTCTTCAGCCTCGACACGACGCCCGCGATGGTCGTCGGTTCGGGGTTCGTGCAGGGACTCGGCCTCGGCCTGGTCTTCGTGCCATTGACGACCATGACCTTCTCGAACCTGACGCCGCAACTGCGCAACGAAGGTACAGCGCTCTACACGCTCGTGCGCAATATCGGCAGCAGCGTCGGCGTGTCGATCGTCACGAGCCTGCTCGCGCGCAACACGCAGGCCAATCATGCGGCCTTCGCGCAGTACGCCTCACCCTTCAACGACGCGACGCGGCTGCCGGGCTACCCCGCGGAATGGGCACTGCAGGCCCCGGCCTCCATCGCGGCCCTCGAGCACGAGATTTCGCGCCAGGCACAACTGCTCGCCTATCTGCAGGACTTCCGCTTCATGCTGTGGCTGTGCGTTCTCACGATGCCCATGCTGCTCGTGTTCGCAAAGCGCAGGAACACGGCTCCCGAGCCCACCTTCATCGAATGACGGCGCTATAGTGCGCGGATGTCGGCCGCTTGCCGCCGGCCGGGGGGAGACAGGCATGGATAGCACTTTCCGCGCGCGCTCGAGCCCGCGCGCCTTGGCGATCGTGGTCGGGACGCTCCTCACCGGCTGTGCCGCACTCGCCCCCACGGCGGCCCCGGGCGCGCGTGACATGCTGCGCGTGCACGCCTGGACCCTGCCGGCCTGCCCATCGGAGCCCAAAGAGCCGTCGAGTGGACTCCTTGCGCCCGCACTCGGGGCCGCGACCGATCTGCTGCTTGACCGGGTTGCAAGCGCGTTGAGTGCTGCGGCCACGGCAGATCGGGAGGGCGTCGCATGGTCGGGCGCCGACGCGCGTTATCTGTACTTCGGTCATTTCGCGGGCGACGCGGTCAGCGGGGTCCCGACAGCGGCGCTCGCAGGATGCATCGTGATTGCGCTGACCGATGGCGCCGGCTCGCAGCCAGCCGCATGGTGCGCAGCGCACGATGCCGCGCCGGCGGTGAGCCCCGCGTTCGAGGTGCCGTGCGCGCCCGAAGGCCGCCGCCTGCTCGGGGCCGCGACGCGCGATGTGCCGCAAGCGGCGGCCGCCGCGGGAGGCGCACTGCCGCATCTCTATGCCGAGATTCGCCTGCGCGCTTCCCGCGATGGCGCGGCGATCGCGCCGCAGGTGCTGAACCTCCACTATCCGGCGCCCCTGCAGCCGCGTGCAGCGGCCACGCGCGATATCGCCTTCACGCTGCAACTGCGATTGCCCGGCGAGGCGAAAGGCGCCAACCTCTTCGTGCTCTTGCGGGATCTCGCACCGGGCAAGCCGCGCTACGAGCCGGCAACCGATCTCGCGCAGGCCGATTCCCTCTGGACGGCGGTGCCCGCCTACAGCGGACGCAAACTCACACCCGCCGATGCGGGGGAAGGGCTCGCACCCGTCAACATCGTGACGGAAATCCGTGAAACCGGCGATACGAATGCTTTCCTGCAGGCCCTTGCGGCCGGATTCGGCCGAGCCCGCCCGGTAATCGAGAAGGCGTTAGAGTAGCGGCCCCGGAACCGGAGGCTCCAGATGCTTCGACGCACCCTGCTTGGCTGCGCATCCGCGCTCGTCCTGTTCGCACTGACACCCGACTCGCAGGCGCGCACGCAGAAGCCCCCGCTCCACGGCCAGAACTGGGTCGCGATCACCGGCAAGCCACTCGCGGCAACGGCAGGTGCGAGGATTTTCGAGCGCGGCGGCAATGCCGTCGACGCTGCCTGCGCAATGATCGCGGCGACCTCGACCCTGTGGGACACGCTGTCCTGGGGCGGCGAGACCCAGGCGCTCATCTACAACCCGCACACGGGCAAGGTCATCGGCGTGAACGCGCTCGGGGTCGCACCGAGCGGCGCCACGGTGGAGTTCTTCCGGCAGAAGGGCCTGAAGTACCCGCCCGAGGACGGCCCGCTCTCGGCTGTCACGCCGGGCACTCCGGGCGGCATCATGGTAATGCTCGCGGAGTTCGGCACGCTGAGTCTCGCGGAGGTGCTTGCGCCCGCGATCGCACTCGCCGACGGCTATCCGATCGAAGCCGAAACGGCCGATCGCATCGAAGCGACGAAAGCGCAGCTGAAGCAGTGGCCTGACTCGAAGCGCGTGATGCTGCCGCACCCCGGAGCCGCGCGCGAGGCGCCGCAGGCGGGCGAGATCTTCCGCCAGCCCGACCTCGCAGCGACTTTGCGCAAGCTCGTGGCCGCCGAACGCACCGCGCTCGATGCCGGCAAGGACCGCAAGAGCGCCATCCTCGCCGCCTACGACCGTTTCTATCGCGGCGACATCGCGGCCGACCTCGTCGAGGCGACGCGCGCCCTGGGCGGCCTCTTCACGCGTGCGGACCTCGCGAACTGGCGGGTGTTGCTCGAAGAGCCCGTGCACGTGAACTACAAGGGCGTTGAGGTCTACAAGCTGACGACCTGGGTGCAGGGTCCGGCGATGCTGCAGGCCCTCAACATCCTCGAGAACTTCGACCTGCAAGGCATGGGTTACAACAGCGCCCGCTACATCCATACGGTGTACCAGGCGATGAGCCTCGCGTTCGCCGATCGCGACTTCTATTACGGCGACCCGTATTTTCCGCCCGTGGAACCCGTACAGGGTCTGCTGTCGAAGGACTACGCGCGCGCGCGCGCGAAGCTCATTCGCACCGACCGCAACGACCCCGACATCCGCCCCGGCGACCCCTATCCGTTTCAGGGTGGCGTGAATCCTTACGCTGCAAGCCTCGGGAAATGGCGCACGGTGCCTTCGGATCACATGTCGGCACCTCCCACGGCCGCGCGCCTCGAAGCGCTGCAGCGCGAGTTCACGAGCGGCACGACCTCCGTGATGGCCGCGGACAATGCGGGCTGGGTTGTGTCGGTCACGCCGAGCGGTGGCTGGGTGCCGGCCGTGATTGCGGGACACACCGGCATCGGCCTGTCGCAACGCATGCAGAGCTTCGTGCTCGACCCCGAAGAAAATCCGTTCAATGTGCTTGAACCGGGCAAGCGCCCGCGCGCGACGCTCACACCGAGCCTTGCGATGCAGGACGGCAAGCCACTGATGGCCTTCGCGGTGCAAGGCGGCGATACGCAGGATCAGAACCTGCTGCAGTTCTTTCTCAACATGGTCGAGTTCGGCATGACCGTGCAGCAGGCAACCGAGGCCGCAAACATCAACAGTTACCAGATGCGCGCCTCCTTTGGCGGCCACGAATCCCGGCCCGGGCGCATCCTGCTCGCCGACGCGACGCCCCCCTGGGTGCGCGATGAACTGAAACGCATGGGCTATACGCAGCAGTTCGCCGAACGCACCTCCGGACCGATCAATGCGGTGTGGCTCGACCGGGAACACGGCACGATCTGGGGCGGCTCGAGCAACCACGGCGAGGACTATGGAATCGCCTGGTGAGGGGGCTGCATAGCAGCAAAACGGGCACTGGCGCGGGACTGCGGAAGCGCGCATAGTCCCCCGCCCTGCCGCCAAGAACAGGGAAGTCGTCATGGGGGCCCTCGCGATCGATCACGCGCGCCTGATGCGTGCGTCTGGAGACCGTATCGAGGCGGCCGCACGCTTCGGCACGCCGCAACAGCAGCGCCTCGCGCGCCGCCTGATTGAAGATGCAGACGCCTGGCAAGCTTGGGAACGCGAGCACGACGGGCTGATGCGCAAGGTCGCCGCAGCGCGCCGCGACGCGGCGCAGATCCTCGCCCTGAAATCGACCTCGTTCGCGCTCATCGAGCGCATGTCACTGTTCGAGTACATGACCAACCGGCGCTTGCGTGGCGGCGCGCGCCGGCGCGCGCTCGCCCTGTTCCACGGCTCGCGCGCCTACACCGATGCGATGCTTGCCGAGCACGGCAACTTCATCCGCTCGGCCTGCAGCCACCTGTGCTCGAACCACATCGGCACGGTCGTGATGCTCGACGGCGCGTTCCAGGAGCCCATGGCGCGCTACGAGGATCTCTTCCGCGAGTACTTCCACGCCTTCTGCGATGTCTCGCTCGGCGAACGCGACGACGCGCAGTGGCTGCGCGCGCTGCTGCCCTATCTCAAACACCAGGTCGCCGAATTGCGCCGCGCGATCCTCGCGATGCCGCGCACCCTGCCAGAGCTGGCGCATGAGGCCGGGATCCGCCGGCCGACCGGCGACACGGTGCGGATGCCCCGACCGCGCTAGTCGGGTTGCGCGCGATCGATCCACCACGGGACGAGGAGCTCGCGACCCTGCGGGCATTGCAGGCGCGCACGCTGGCGGCGCACAGTGCGGAACCATCGAGGGGGTAGCGGCATCATGCGGCACATCAAGACCGAGCTTCCCGGCCCGAAGGCGCGTGCGCTCATCGCGCGCGACGCCGCCGTCACCACACCCTCCTATCCGCGCGACTACCCGTTCGTGATGTCGCACGGCCGCGGGACGCAAGTCTGGGACGTCGACGGCAACCGCTTCCTCGATTTCGAGGCGGGCATCGCCGTCTGCGCCACGGGTCATGCGCATCCGGAAGTGGTCGCGGCGATCAAGGCCGCGGCCGACGACTTCCTGCACATCTCGAGCGACTTCTGGCACGAGCGCATGACGGCGCTCGCAGAGCGCCTTACGCGGCTCGCGCCGATGGGCGAACCGGCGCTCGCCTTCCTGTGCCAGTCCGGCACCGAGGCCGTCGAAGGGGCGATCAAGCTCGCGCGCTACGTGACACGCCGCCCCCGCTACCTCGGCTTTCTCGGCGGCTTTCACGGCCGCACGATGGGCTCGCTCGCATTTACCTCGAGCAAGTACACGCAGCAGCTTGGCTTCGCGCCGACGATGCCGGGCGTGACGCACGTGCCCTACCCCAACCCCTATCGACCGCTGTTTGCCGGTGCGGACCAGGGCCGGGCGGTGCTCGACTACATCCGCATGCTGTTCGAGCGCAGTGTGCCAGCCGCGGAAGTCGCGGCCATCGTTGTCGAGCCGGTGCAGGGCGAAGGCGGGTATCTGGTGCCGCCCGACGGCTTTCTCGCTGGCCTGCGCGCACTCTGCGACGAGCACGGCATCCTGCTCATTTTCGATGAAGTGCAGTGCGGCGTCGGGCGCACCGGCAAGCTCTTCGCCTGCGAGCACTGGGGTGTGAGCCCCGACATCATGACGCTCGCCAAGGGCCTTGGCTCCGGTGTGCCGATCGGCGCCGTCGTGGCGAAGAAGCGCTACATGGGAGAGTGGCAGCGCGGCGCACACGGCAACACGTTCGGTGGCAATCCGCTCGCCTGCGCGGCGGCAAGCGCCACGCTTGATCTCGTCGAGCGCGAATACGCCGCGCTCGCCGCGAAGAGCGGCGCGTACTTCCAGGAGCGGCTGCGTGAGCTCGCGACCCATTACCCCTGCATCGGTGAAGTGCGCGGCAAGGGGCTCATGATCGGTATGGAACTCATCGGGAGCGATGCTGCGCGCACGCCGGCAAGGAAGCTCTGTGACGCACTCATCACGCGTGCCTTTCACAACGGGCTGCTGCTGCTGTCCTGCGGCGCGAGCACGGTGCGCTTCATGCCGCCGCTCAATGTGAGCGTGCCCGAGATCGACGAGGCCGTAGCGCTCCTGCGCACGAGCCTCGACGAGGTGCTGCGGAGCGTGCACGAGCAATGCCGTGCAAATCCGCCAGAGGAGTTTCATGTCGTCAACCACTAGCACGACCCCGCGCCGCGAGCTCGGCTTCTGGATGTGCACGGCGCTCGTCGTCGGCAACACGATTGGCATCGGCATCTTCATGATGCCCGCGGCGCTCGCGCCCTATGGACTGAACGCGCTCATCGGCTGGGCCATCACCGTGATTGGTTGCATGTTCCTCGCGCGCGTGTTCGCGCGCCTTGCGCAGCTCTATCCGGCGGCGGACGGCCCCTATGCATACATCCGCTCGACGCTCGGCCACTGGCCCGCGTTCCTCTCGATGTGGAGTTACTGGGTCTCGAACTGGATCACGAACGCGACGCTCGCCGTCAGCGTGGTCGGCTACCTCGACGCGGCGGTACCATCGCTCGCGCGCCTCCCTCCGGCACTGCTGGCGCTGGCGCTGCTGTGGCTCTTCGTCGTCGTGAACCTGCTCGGCACGCGCGCGGGCGGGCGCGTGCAGGTCGTGTGCACCGTGCTCAAGCTCCTGCCGATGGTCGCTGTCGTGCTGCTCGGCGCGTGGGTGCTGTTCGCAGACACCGGCGCGTACACGCGCACGGTACCCGCGACCGCGCTGTCTTTCCCGCAGACCATGGCCGCGTCCACGATTGCGCTCTTCGCGATGCTCGGGCTCGAATCCGCGAGCGTGCCGGCCGGTCGCGTGCGCGATCCGGGCCGCAACATTCCGCGCGCGACGCTCATCGGCACATTGCTCACGGCCGTGATCTATATCCTCGTTTCGACGGTGCCGCTACTGCTCATCCCGCAAGCCGAGCTTGCGCAGTCGAGTGCGCCGTTCGTCGACCTGCTCGACCATCATCTCGGTGAAGGCAACGGTCGCTGGCTCGCGCTCTTCGTGGTGGTGAGCGGTCTTGGCGCGCTGAACGGCTGGACGCTGATCGTCGGCAATCTCACGGCAACGATGGCGGCGCAAGGCGATTTCCCGGCCCTGTTCGCCAGGCAGAACCGCCACGGCGCACCCGCCCGCGCGCTCGTCGTCACCGGCCTCTTCGCGAGTGCCATGATCCTGATGAACTACAGCAAGTCGCTCGTCGACGGTTTTGTCTTTCTCAGCACGATCGTGACCGCGGCGAGCCTGCCGCTGTATCTGTGTTCTTCGCTCGCACTCGTCGTGATGTGGCGCCGCGGCGAGCGACCGGCGGGCAGCGACCTGCAGGTGATGGGCCTTCTCGGCACCGCCTATGTGGTGCTCACGTTCTACGGCGTCGGCCACGTGCCCTTCCTCTGGGCGCTGGCGCTTGCGGCGGCAGGCGTACCGTTTGCGCTCTGGACGCGACGCGGCGGTCGCGCTCAGCGGGTGCCGAGCGCCGTCTCGTAGAGCCCGTCGAGAAAGTGCAGCTGCTCCGCGCGCTCCGGCTGGCGCACGAGCACCTTCGCCCCGAGATCGAGCATCAGGTCCGTGCGGCGCTCGTAGCGCGGCCAGTGCGGCAATCCGGGGCCATTGGGGTCGCCGTGCTTCGCGAAATTCACCCAGTAGCCGGAGACGATTTCCGCCATGTGCCGGTCTGCAGCCGTGGGCGGCGTGTCGGCGCGCGAACGCCGATTCATGCCGGGGTCGCCGAATGCAAAAGCGACATCGTCCGAGTGGGCCGCGCCGGGCACCGAACCACGCCGGCCCTCGGCCACGTAGCTGAACTCATAAAGCCACGCCGGCTTGCCGACGCTTTGTATCTCGCCCGCGAGAAAGCGCGCGGGACCGCGGAACAGCATGTCCATGAACCACGTCTTGGGCAGGGCCGCTTCATCGAGCCCCGCATAGGCCTGCCGGACCGCCGCGGGATCCTCGCCGCGCAGCATGTCCTTGAGCTTGAACTCATACGGCCCGAGGAGCGACGCTTCCCAGCTCGTGGTACCCGACAGGAACGGCACAGGCTGCTGGCGCCCCGCGCGGAAGGTGCGCGAGATATCGTCCGGCAGCACTTCCCCGTCGACCACCGGGTTCATCGAGTTCGGGATCTCCTTTTCCGAGTACGCGATGATGCGGTCGGTCGGCAGCGCACGCAGCGTCGCTGGCGCTGCGCCGTCATTTGCGATGCCAAGGCTCGTGGCCATCAGGAGGCCATCCGCCTCGAGCGACAGGAACGGCCCGCCCTCACCCCGCAACCTGCGATCGCCCTCGATGCGCGCGGCGCCGCTCTGCGCGATCGCGCCCTGGAAGAGACCGCGCGCAGACGGCGTAGCCATCAGCGTCGTGACCGACACGCCGCCCGCCGACTGGCCGAAGATTGTGACGCGCGAGGGATCGCCTCCGAACGCCGCGATGTTCTCATGCACCCAGCGCAGCGCCGCGACCTGGTCCATCAGCGCGTAGTTCGCGAGCGGTTCGCCCGGCATCGACGCCGACAGCGCCGGATGCGCGAAGAGGCCGAGCCGGTCAAGCCGATAATTGATCGTGACGACGGCGACACCCTTGTGCGCGAGCGCGAAAGGCTCGGCGCCGGGCCACGAACCGGCTCCCCAGCGGTAACTCCCGCCGTGGATCCACACCATGACGGGCACGCGCGCGCCGCCGTCAAAAGCGCTCGCGGGCACGTAGATGTTGAGCCTGAGGCAGTCCTCGCCCATCGGCACCCCCGCGAGGGGATACGGGGTCCGTCGCGATTGCGGGCAGATGGTGCCGAATGCGCTCGCGTCCAGCACCGCATCGCGATGCGCGGCGGGTCGCGGCGGCCGCCAGCGCCACTCTCCCTCGGGCGGGGCGGCGTAGGGCACGCCGCGAAACACCGCGACACCACCCAGCATCTGGCCGGTGACCCCGCCTTCAGCAGTCGGGATGACGCGGGTCGTCGGCGTAGCCGCCACCGACACCGACGTCATCGCGATGCACAGCAGCGCAAGACCGCCTGGACGGATGACCGCTCTCATCCTAGAACCGGTAGCTTGCCGTCAGGCCCCAGGTGCGCAGGCGCGGGTACGAGACTGTGGTGCGGTTCAGGAAGATGGCGACCTGGTTGTCCACGAAGTTGTTGAGCCACGCATCGCGGAAGGCTCCGGTCGGCGTCGCGTCGTCGGTCAGGTTCTCGCCCCACAGTTCGAAGCGCCACTGTCCGGACTCGAGACCGAGGCGCGCATTGAGCCGCTCCGTGGAGCCGGTCTTCGTGAGGCCTTCCGACATCGGTTTCTGGCTCGCCTTGTACGAGAAGTCGATGCGGCCGAAGAAGTCGAAGTCCGTGAACGCCGCGTGCCGATAGTCGAGGCCCAGGTTCCACTGCGTCGGCGAGGTGCGCGGCAGGTCGAAGCCCGAGATGTCGCCGCCCGAAGGCGCGAACGACGGCAGCGTGATCAGGCTGCGATTGACCGCATCCTCGAACTCGGCATCGGTGTACGAGAAGCCCGCGTTCGCGGTGAAGCCCATCCCCAGCGCCGCGCGCAAGGCCAGCTCGACGCCCTGCGACTTCGCGCTGCCGACGTTGAGCGTCACGGTTTGCGGGATGGATGCGCCGGGCGACAGCGCGGGCAGCTGCATGTCGGTCCAGTCGACATAGAAGAGCGCCACGTCGAAGTTCACGCGGCCATCCGCCAGCGAGCCCTTCGTGCCGAGCTCCCAGGTCCAGTTCTCTTCGGGGTCGAACGACTCCTCCGCGGCGACGCTCGCGTTCTCGTTGAAGCCGCCGGCCTTGATGCCCTTGGCAGCCGACGCGTAGATCATCAGCGCATCAGTCGCGCGGAAATCGACCGTGAAGCGTGGGGTGAAGAACGACCAGGTATCGTTGAACGCGCGTGGATTCACGATCACGCGACCGTCGCGGACTGGCGTGCTCTGCGTCTTTTCTTCTTCCGCGTAGCGGGCTTCGACACGGCCGCGCAGACGATCGGTGAAGTCGAACTCGAGCGCGCCGAACACCGCGCGGGATTCCGTTTCCCGCGAGAACCGCGAGAACGCCGGTACGCCGCCCGTCACGAACCACGGCGTTGCGATCGCCGTATAGAAGGGCGGAATGAAGCTGACGAAGTTCGCCGGCAGCGCACTCAGCGCGCCGGCGTCGAGGCCACCGTCATACTCCTGTTCGTAGTAGTACAGGCCCGCCGTCCAGCGCAGGCGCGTGTCTTCTCCGCCCGAGATGCGCAGTTCCTGGCTGAACTCGTCCACGTAGTCCCGATCGCCGCGGAAGAGTTTCGACTGGAAAACCTGCGGCACGACCGGGCCCGAGGGCAAACGCCCAAGATAGAACCACGATGCCGGGCCGACGAGACGTGTGGCGTCCGACAGCGCCTCGTGGCGCAGCGTGTTGTAGCCGGTGAGCGAGGTAATCTGCCCGATGCCAGTGCTCCAGTCCGCCTGCAGGCTCGCGCGAAATACTTCGCGGAACTCACCCACGCCGCGCGGATCGGCACCGAGCGCAGACAGGTTCGCCTCCGGCAGTTCGCCGCAGAACGCGAGTGCCTGGCCCGCCCCGTTCAGCTCGCAGTTTCCTCGCACGAAGCCCACCGCCGGCGGGCCGATTTCGTCGTCGGAGTAGTAGGCATTGGCGCGCACCGAGAAGGCCTCGGACGGATCCCATTCGAGGCCGCCCGAGTAGCTGCGGTACTCGTGGCCACCCAGCTCATGGCCGGGAGAGCTGTTGTTGCGATAGCTGCCGTCGAACTCGTCGTAGCCGACGGACAGCCGACCCCGCAGGTTTTCCATGATCGGGCCACCGAGGTGCACTGCGCCGCGCAGCGTACCCTCGGAGCCGCCCGTGGCCGACACCCGTCCGCTGAATTCATCAGGCGCCCGCCGGGTCACGAAGTTGATCGCACCTGCAAAACTGTTGCGCCCATACAACGCGCTCTGCGGGCCCTTCACGACTTCGATCCGCTCGACGTCGAGCAGGTTGAAGTTGAGGCCCGAGCGGCCGGAGACATTGACGCCATCGAGAAAGATCTCGACGTTGTTCACGTCGCCGAATACGTCGTTCTGCGTCAGGCCGCGGATCGTCGGGATTGCAAGATACTCGCCGATCATCGTGTCGAACACGAGGCCGGGGGTCAGCGCGGCAACGTCGCGCAGATCGCGAATGCCCGCAGCTTCAATGTCTTCGGCGGTGAAGGCCGTGATCGCAACCGGCACCTTCTGCAGATTCTCGGCCGACTTGCGCGCCGTGACGACGATTTCCTCGAGCGCGTGCACTCCTTGCGCCTCCTGGGCACCGGCAGGCAAGGCCGCCGCAGTCGCCACCACCACGAACATCGACACGACAGTCTTGATCCCGGTCATGGAAGCTCCCCGTGAAGTCTGCGCAAATGCGCGCAACATCCCCGCGCCACTTCGCGCCGGCAAGCGCGTTTTCGCGGGCGACGCGACTTTTTCGTGGATGCCGTTGGCGTTCGCGAGTTACTGGGTATGATTCGGGCCGAGATGCAATGGCGACGATGGCTGAGACCTGAATTCGAGGGGCTGACCCCGGCGGCAGCGGCGGCGTTTTACGTGGCAGCTCCGCTCCTTGTCAGCCTCCTGCTTGGCTGGAACCGCATGCTGGTCGGGACACACATGTCCCGCACCGGCTCCACCCTCTTCTGGACGGGGCTTGTCGGCATCGTCTGGATCGCCGCCATCGTCGGTACCCGGCTGGTCGGCTCACTGACACATCGCGCACGGTGGCCAACCTGGCTGACTGCGGCGGCGGGCGCCCTGCTCGGCATTCTCCTTTTTTATTGGCCGATTGCGCGCTATCGCCATTTCGGACTCGGCCTGCTGCCCGGGGAGTTCATGGTGCACGCGCCGCCCCTGCCCTGGCCGACACTCGACTACCTGCCGCGACTCTTTGCCAACACGCTACCCGGAGTCCTTTACTGGGTGGTCGTCTACTGTGCGTTCGGGAAATGGCTGAGCGTGCGAAACGGCGGGGCTCTCGACGGCGCTGCCCGGGACGCAGCGCCCGCGTCGGCCGAGTCGGCCGCGCCGCCAGGCGCGAGCGCCGAGGCCACGCTGCGCGCGCGGCTACCGCCCCATCTCGACGCGGTGATCATCGCGCTCAAGGCCGAGGACCATTATGTCCGCGTGTATACGGAGAAGGGCGACACGCTCGTCCACTACCGCTTCCGGGACGCCGTGCAGGACCTGCGCGGCGTCGACGGCCTGCAGGTCCACCGTTCCTACTGGGTGCGCCGCTCGGCGATCACCCGGCGATCCGTCAAGGCCAACAATCACGTGCTGCAGGTCGGCAATGATCTGTCGATACCGATCAGCCGCAGCTTTCAGCGCGTGCTCGATGCCGGTGGAGCCGTGCCCGCCGCCGGTTCAACCGGCACGGAGTTTGATCGAGACATGCAGCGCCATGGCTGACGCCTGACCCGCTACAACACCCTCGCGACCGCCGCTCAGCGCTTCCTCTCCGCCTTCTTCGCCTGCTTCTCTGCGCGCTTCTCGGCGGGCGACTTCAGCGGCTTCTTTTTCGTGTCCTTCTTGCGATCCATACCCTTGCTCATCTCGATCTCCCGGGTTGCCTGCCGAACCCTACGGTGGAACGCATGGTTTGCGCAAGCCGGGTCAGTCCTCCAGCTCCAATTCCCCGGCGATCAGCGTCGTTCCGGACAGCGTGCCCTCTGCCTTGACGAGCCGGTCGGGTGCCTGCGCGAAGAACTCCGCGCGGGTGATTGGCTGGTCTGCTGCGTCCTCGAACTGCGTGCCGGCGTCAGTCATGACCGTCACCCCGAGGATCACGAGATTCGGGTCCGCGACATTGCGCGCGATCCCCTGCAGCGTGACCTCGCTTTCCGGGTCGTCCCGCTCGAGGATGAACGCGTCGAGACCACCGCCCTGCCGTTCGTTGCCGCGCACTTCCACGAAGTCGCCCGTGCGCAGATCCGCGAGACGGAACGGGCGCTGCTGCGCGTTGCTCTTGTCCTCGAACTGCGTGGTGATGCTCGTCGTCACGTTCACACCTGCGACGCGCAGCGTACTGCCGGCGGCGTTGATCGTCTCGACGAGGCCCGCGACTTCCGCGGAAAACTCCTCCTCGACCTCGACCTCGCGCGCGACCAGCACGCCGTTCGCATCCATGACACCTTCGACCTCGACGCGCACGTCGAGCCCGAGCGTGACGCCCTTCAGGTCAAACTGCGTGGTCGCACTGGTCGTCACGCGTTGACCCGACACATCGAAATCGGTGTTCGACACGTAACGCGTGATGAGCCCCTCGAGTTCGACCTCGTCGTTCGCCGCGGCGCCGATGCCCGGAGACACTTCGACGCGCGTCGCGATCAGGGCGCCACCCGCCGTGAACGTGCGGCCCTCGACCTCGACTGTGCGGCCGTCGGCGAGCGCGCCTTCAGGGGTCGTGCCGCTGTAGTCGACGGTCAGTGCGTTCACGCGGAACGTGCGCCGGTTCGTATCGAGTCCCTGCACCACACCCTTGACCTCGAAATCGCTGCCCGGGTCTTCGCGCTCGATGCGGGTCGCCGAGATCGCGCCGTTCGCGGTCTGAAAACCGCTGACCTCCACAATGAGCCCGGGCGCTGCGAGGCCCTCGATGTTCGACGGCACGATGTCATCGTCGAAGTGCGTGGCACTCGTGACACGCACCGTCTGGCCGAGCACGACGAACGTGCCCGCCGCCACATCGAGCTGCGTGACGGGCCCCTCGACGTCGGCCGAGAAAGTTACCCGCGTCGCCGTACCGGTGGTGCCATTCGCGCTGACAGTGCCCTGCACGGTCACCACCTGACCGATGCGCAGTTCCGCCTCGGTGCCGGACCGCTCTCCAATGTTGATCTGCGCGCCTGTCGTTGCAAACTCGACGCCGTTCACGAAGATGCTGCCGAAGCCGGTGATGGCGCCGATCGACACCATGCGCCCCGAGCCCTGGATACCGCCGATCGGCGGCGTGCCACCTGAATCACCACCACCACCGCACGATGCGAGCAGGAGCGCAGCGAACGCTGTGAGAGATTTCGAGTGCTTCATGATCGTACATCCTCATCCTGAATGTGATAGACGCCGGCACCGAGTCGGATGGCCCCCGCATCGTCCGTCGATTGATCGGCGCGCGCCTGGTGCGCGGTGAGCCACGCATCCACGCGCTCGAGAAACGCCTGTCCTTCGGTCTCGAGGAAGGTCCGGAATTCCGGCAGCGCCTCGGCACGCACACGCGCGTTCATCGCGGCACGCTCGAAACGCACGGGCGCTTTGGCGCGGCGTGTGAGGTTGTGCAGATACGTCATCGCGACGTCCGAGATCACCGTGCCCCAGAGCCGCACCAGATCCGCGTCCATGCTCTGGGGAATGTAGTTGCGCATCAACGCCTCGAGCCGCCCGTCGGGCCTCTCGCGCAGCGCGCCGGCGTCCCGCAGTTCCTTCAGCAGCGTGGACGCGCGCACGTCGCCCGCTCCGCAGCGATGCAGCAGCTCCGCGAAAGTCGCCCCTTCGCCGTCGAACGGCAGCACGAGCGGCAACCCGTTCGTGTCGAGAAAGTCCGGATCCTGGTGCCAGGTCGAGAGGACGAGTGAGCCCTTCGTCACGTAACCCGTCCACGCTTGATCGGTACGCTCGAGACGCTCGCGCTGCTTGCGCACTTCGCGCCGGGTGAGCCCCGTGAGCACAGCGGTGCGCGACACATTGGTCGGGCGCCCGCGCTTGCCGAATCTTGCTGTAGCGACTTCCACGTATGCCGTCTTCGCGAGATCCGCGAACTCCTTCCACGTAATGCCGCAACGGACCAGTACGTGCACCAGCGGCTTGAGCCACTGGCGCGTGGCCGCCAGCACTTGAGGCGTAGTAGCCTGTGCCATATATGAGCTAATTATACCCACATACGGAAGAAACGCAATGGGCTCAGAGCGTAAACTGGACCCTGACGAGCACGATGGCCGGATTGTCCGGAACGCCCCGCCGCTCACTGCGCACGCTGATGTAGTCCGCCATGAGGCGCCAGCGTTCGTGGGCGTACCAGTTGAGGCCGAGAGAGAAGTTGTCTTCTCTACCACCCCGCACCTGCCCGTCATCCAGTTCGACCTCGCTGTATCGAAGCGCGAGCTCCCAGACGCCGTACGGCTTGCCGGTCGGCATGGCCTTGAAAACGCCATTGCGGTAGCGGCGGACTTCACCGGTCAGCACCCAGCTGCCCGCCACATACCAGCCATCGAAGCTGGCATCGGGGCCGGATCGTCGCGTGGCATCGGCGCGCATCCATTCCGCCTGGGCGGTAAGCGGACCGGCTTGCCACGCGGCTTCGAGTCCCAGTCGATCAACGCGACGGATATCGTCGAGACCGCCCGTATTCACGAAGCGGGTATCGGAGGGCCGTGACTCAGGTCGCGCGTTGAACTTGACTTCCCCCTGCGGACGCTCGGTGATCACGGCAACGCCCAGGTGCACGAGAGCGTCGCCAGTTCTGACCGGAGTGAAGGTGTAGCGCAGGCCTGCGCCCCGACCTTCATCGCCATCGATGGCATCGCCAAAACCCATGGCCGAGAACGTGTACCGGCTTCCCACCCGGTCAAAACCGATGCCGGCGCGCCGGGACAATCCGAAGGCGTCGCCGGGTAGTGCCCGCTCGATGAACGTGATGTTGTTGGAACTGGTCAGTTCCTCGAGGCCGAAAGGCACTTTGAACTGGCCCAGTTTGATGGCTGCCGATTTCCAGCCCTTGTACTGGAGAAAGACATCCTTGAAGGCGCCGACCTTCGCGAAATCATAGGTAACCTCGAACGACCAGGCCTCATTGACCTTGCCGTCGAGACCGAACTGCGCGCGGCGGATGATGAGAGCATCGTCCAGCGCCCGCGTGTCCGCCTCGTGCCAGGCATGATCCACGTGCAGTCGGGCATTCGGCGTGAGTTCAACCGCTGCAGCCAGCAGCGGCGCGGCGCTCAAGCCCGCCGCGAACAAGCCGAGCCCGAGTCCCTGATTCATTCGGCTATCGCGAGCAGCACGAGCGTCGTGTCCTGCCGATCCTTTTCGGCCTGGTCGCTGACGATCAGGACCCGACCATCGGCGAGGAGCGTCATGCCTTCGAAATTGTTCAGCCCACCGGGAAGGACCGCCAGATCCTCGGTGGCACACGTGCTGTCAGCAGGGCAGGACTTGATGTCCACGCGCCGCAGAGTGGGTGTCATCGACGCGCCCGCGTCCAGGCGCGAGCGCTCGAGCACCAGCAAGTTGCCGTCAGCGAGCACGTCCATTCCCTTCAGACGGCTGTCCGGCGCATAGCGCGCAAACGACCAACGGCGACCCTTCGCATAGACGACATGCAGGTTGTCCGGCACGCCCGCCAGCGGGGACTCCGGCGCCGTCAGCAGGCCAAACTGCGGCTGGAATGCGACCGATTCGAGACCCTGCTTTTTCTTGCGGAAATTGCGCACGTCATCGAGAGGGGGTGGCACCGCGATTTCCTCGAGCGCCACGCCCGCCGGGCTGAACCGCAGGATGGTTGGCCGATCGCCCCCCTCGAGCGAAATCACGAGCGCCGTATCACCCCTCTTGCCGTTATCGGCATTCTGGACGGTCAGCCCTTCCGCATTGAAGCTCTTACGTGCGGGGACTTTCCCTTCTGGATCGGCCAGGGCAACCACCTGGACAGGCTCGGCCGCGGCCAGCGTATCGCCCCTGAACGCCAGGCGGATGTGGACGACGTTGCCCTTGTCGGAGATCGCATAGAGCAGTTGCTCATCTTCATCCCAGGCGAGCCCGGACAGTTCATCGACCCGGATGCCGTTCAATGTCGTTGCCGGGATGGTGACCCGATCCATCCGAAAGTGACCTGATGTCTGGGTGTCCGCCCTACAGGGCGCCGTGGCCAGTAAACAGGTCGTCATCACGACCGTCAGCGCATGGACAGGCTTCATCATGATTGGAGCTTTCGCAGGGCAGGCAGAAACGTGTTGTGCTTGTGTACTTCCTGCAGCAACGCCAGGCCGACGCAATATTTGGAGCAATGCCGGGTCGGGTGCTGGTGCAGGCCGCGCAGGATCTTGTCGGCAATGCCGTTGGCATTCGCCGACTTGGTCTCGATGATGAAAACCTCGTCGTCGATGGCGCGTGACCCTGTCGCCCCCGTGAACACGAGGCCGCGGTCGATCGTCATGCGTTCGCCGCCGCGTCTCGCCACGAGCGTCATGCGCCGGTAGCGCATGCTGATCGACGGCACGAGTTCGCCTGCAAACTCGCGCCCATAGAGTTCGCGATAGGCGGCGCGGACATGCGCCAGCGCATCTCCATCCAGCACGCCGTACTTCTCGGGGGCATAGCGCATGCGCTTCTTTACGGTGATGCCCCGCTTGTCTTTGAGCTTGACCTCCACGAAGCAGAGGCCCGCGTCGGTATAGCTGCGTATCCGCACCTTGAAGCGCTGCCGCCGGCGCCGATGATGATCGAAGTAGTTGGTGCGCTGCTCGTCATCGAAATAGCAGGTTTCGTAGGTGAAGGCGCGCTTGCCGTCCATTTCGAGAATGTCGAAATGCCGGGCGAGCTCGGGCAGGGCCCGCCGCAGCACGGCTTCTCGCACGACGTACTTGTTGTCGAGGCGCTCGAACATGGCCGCCTTGGCATTCAGCTGCTCGAGACTGATCGCCGGAAAGGACTCCGCAAATCCTGGCCTTGGTGCGCTGCGCGCGCGCCGGTGTCTGAAAGCCGGCATCCGGCGAAGTTCAACTCCTGCGATAGAAAACATTGAGGCGCACCGTGTCGTTGACATAGTCGATGGAGACCAGTTGATAGAACATGACCTCGACGCCGAGCTGCTTGCCGAGGTCGGCGCGCATGGCCTGCGGATCCGACAGGGCGTGAATGTCGATCTTGTCGAGCGTGATCTTGATACCGTCGACCGAACGCAGGATTCGCGGATGGTCCAGGACCCAGGCGCCCAGGAGCACGATCGCGGCCGTGGCCGCCACAAAGGGAATCGTGGTGCCGTGTATCGAGCAGATCACCGCGATCGCGACGCTGCCGAAGAAGTAAGTGATTTCGGTCTTGGTGATCTGCTCCGAGCGCAGCGTGAAAAGGGCGAGGATGGCGAACAGGCCGAAGCCGGCCGCGATGCTGAACTCCACGCTGGAAAGCACGGTGAGCACCGCGAAGACAAACGTGTTGAAGAGGGCCGCTGCCGTGACGAGTTCCTTGTCGTGGTAGCGCCGGTAGTACATGCCGAAGATCAGCAGCAGCATGGCGGCGATATCGATGCCGAACCTGACAATCAGGTCCGCGACCGGATTCAGATTGAACAGGGCGGGTAACATCTGCCTCGATCCTCTTGCCGTATGTGGGTCAATTTAGCTCATATA
>DAORVK010000033.1:0-2645 GCA_035433705.1 Steroidobacteraceae bacterium | reverse complement strand
GCGGCAACGGATCGTACGTTGGCATCGACACCGACCGCACGGATTTCCCGTTCATCGACATGCTCGGACTGTCGTCGTATCCCTACTTTGCCTACGCGCGGCCCGAAGACATTCCCGACGATTACTACAGCCGCGTGTTGCTGGGCACGGGCCTGCCCTGCATGGCAACCGAAGGCGGCTGGGCCAGCGCGAACATCGGCAGCTTCACATCTTCACCCGGCATGCAGGCGCGTTATGTGACGCGGCAGGCGCAGCTGCTCGACTCCGTCAGCGCGCGCGCGTTGCTGCACCTGCTCTTCGCCGATCCCGATATGGCAACGTTTCCGCAGCCGCTGCCGCCGAACCTGCCGCTCTTCGCGTCAATCGGGCTCACGGACAGCGAGTTCAATCCGAAGCCGTCGTTGGCATCGTGGGATGCGCTGCACCGACGCCGCCTGCTGTAGACGCACCCGCATACGGATCGCGCAGCGGCTCGGTCATCAGCTTCATGATCTCCGCGCCGATCTGCAGGTCGGGAACGCTGCCGAAGTGCTGTGCGCGCAGGCGTCCCTGGCGGTCGATCAGGATCAGTGTCGGCGTGCCCTGCATCCGGTAGGCCGCCATGGTCTGCGGCAATCCGCCGTTGTCGCTGCCGGGCGCGTCAACGCCGACGGGAAAATGGATGCGATACTCGTGGAGGAATGCTGCGAGCGACACGGGCGTCATCGCCGCGTGATGCTCGAATACCGTGTGCAACCCGAGCACCACGACATCCGCGGCATCAAACGTGTCATGAATGCGGGTGGCCTGCGGCAGACCATGACTCACGCAGCCCGGACAGAGCATCTGGAAGGCCTCGATGACCACGATTTTGCCGCGCAGCGCACCGAGTGCGACCGGCTCGCGGGCGTTGAACCACTGCTGCGTCTGCAGTTCGGGAGCGAGGGGGGCCACAGTGACCATCTGGTTGCAATGCAGGCGTTAGAGGCCCAACTCCTGATAGGACGGATCGCTGCGATCGGGCCTGCCCCACCCCGGCAGCGCGGTCGCCGTGATCTCGCGCACCTCATCGAAATCGTGCACGTAAGTGCGGTGATCGATCGCCCAGCGCCCCTCGCGCCGGGACCAGCGATCGAGGTAACGCCCCCACGCCGTTGTCTGCAGCAGCCGATTGCCGTCCATGCGGCGCAACGTGGCGATGACACAGCTCTCGCTGCCCGCCCGGTCGCCATCGAGCGTGATGAGCAGGTTCGTGACCCGGTGCGACAGCGCGAGCATGGAGCGATGCACACCGCACATCCAGTCGACGAACCCGCGCCCGCCGCCGCGATAGATGGCGCCGTAATCGGCCTTGCCGTCCGCGTGCCAGACCGAGTGGCCCAGCTCGACATCGATGCGATCCATCGCCCGGCAGTACCGATGAATCACATCGGAGATGGCCATGCGATCGGCGATATTCTGCGCGTTCACGCAGCGGATCCCGGACCGCCGGGTGGCATCTGCAGGAACTCGATCAGCGTCGGATCGTTGCGCCGCTCGAGGTAGGCGAAGGTGGTATCAGCGCTGTAGCGCTTGTACCAGATCACCTCGTAGCCGAGCGGCTTGACCTTGCCGATCCAGCCGTCGGCATCTTCGACACGGAACTGCACGTGATGAATGCCTTCGCGGCCGCGCTCGATGAACTCGCGGTGCGGACTCTCGCCTCCCTGCCACTCGATGAGCTCGATCTCCAGATCGCCGCTGTGCCCGAAAGCCATGGCAAGCTTCACATCGGCGCTGCGGCCGCGATAGGTGGCCGCCTGCACGGTGCCATCCATGGTCGTGAAGGGGCCGTAGAGCGGCTCGTACAGGGCCATGGCGGCGGGCAGGTCGCGCACGACATGGCCAAGCTGCGAAATCGGCGGCAGGCCCAGCTGGCGGAGGGAAGTGGCGTTCATTGGAATCTCCTCGATCGACGCAGCCTAGTCGTTGGACATTAATGTGCGGTTCTTAATTTATACCACGCTTGCGGGCTGGAAATGCCCGGTTCGCCCGCGGCACAGATGGCGCCGCTCGGCGTCGGTGTGAGCGTGATCGGGCCCGGCACGCCCGGTCCGGTCCGATGAGCCACGCGGGCTGACTGGCGCAGATAACAGAAAGCCCCCGCTGCTTTCGCAACGGGGGCTTCCATCAATAGGACCCTGGCAGTGACCTACTCTAGCGTCGCAACAGGCGAAACTACCATCGGCGCGGAGCGTTTTCACTTCCGAGTTCGGAATGGGATCGGGTGGTTCCCGCTCGCTAATGCCGCCAGGGAAACTTTGCACAATCCGGAAGTTTTAGTTTTGACGCCCACGCCCGCACGACAGTTCGTCGGCCCGGCAGATTTCGCGCTCGCGATGTATCACTCCATCGGTCGCATCCAACTCAAGCTCTGAGACCGCTTGAGGTTATATGGTCAAGCCTCACGGGCAATTAGTACTGGTTAGCTGAGACCATTACTGGCCTTACACACCCAGCCTATCAACCAAGTCGTCTACTTGGGCCCTTCAGGGGAATCGAGTTCCCAGGGAGATCTGGTCTTGGGGGGGGCTTCCCGCTTAGATGCTTTCAGCGGTTATCCCGTCCGCACATAGCTACCCGGCAGTGCCACTGGCGTGACAACCGGAACACCAGAGGTGCGTCCA
>DAORVK010000032.1:0-28542 GCA_035433705.1 Steroidobacteraceae bacterium | reverse complement strand
GCCAGATCTCCTCGTCCGACATGTTCGCAACCATCGCCTTGAGCTCGGCGAACTTTCCGAAGAAATGCTCGCGCGTATAGGCGCCGCCTTTCGCCTTGAAGTTCTGGTATTCGCCGTCGATGCAGTCTTCCATCACCCGGCGCAGCAGGCCCTTGTGATCCTTGGCGAGCAGCGGATCCCACCGCGAACCCCACAGCACCTTGATGACGTTCCAGCCGGCGCCGAGGAACGCCGCCTCAAGCTCCTGGATGATCTTGCCGTTGCCGCGCACCGGGCCGTCGAGCCGCTGCAGATTGCAGTTGATGACGAACACGAGATTGTCGAGCTTCTCGCGCACCGGCATCGTGAGTGCGCCCATCGATTCGGGCTCGTCCATCTCGCCGTCGCCGAGGAACGCCCAGACCTTGCGGTCGGAGGGCTTCACGACGCTGCGATTCTCGAGGTAGCGCAGGAAGCGCGCCTGGAAGATCGCCTGCATCGGCCCGAGCCCCATCGAGACGGTCGGGTACTGCCAGAAATCGGGCATCAGCCAGGGATGCGGATAGGAGGAGAGCCCGTTGCCCGCCACCTCCTGGCGGAAATTGCGCAACTGCTCTTCCGTGAGTCGCCCCTCGACGTAGGCGCGGGCATAGATGCCGGGCGAGGCGTGACCCTGGATGAAGATCATGTCCCCCGGGTGGCGCTCGGAAGGCGCACGCCAGAAATGGTTGAAGCCGACTTCGTAAAGCGTCAGCGCCGATGCGTAGGTGGAAAGATGTCCGCCGTACTCGGAGGAGATGCGATTCGCGTGCACGACCATCGCCGCTGCGTTCCAGCGGATGTACGCCTCGACACGCCGTTCGATCGCGCGATTGCCCGGATACTCCGGTTCCTGGCCCGGCGAGATCGTGTTGAGGTAGGCCGTGTTCGGCCGAAACGGCAGGTAGGTCCCCGAACGACGCGCGTGATCGATCATCTTCTCGAGCAGGAAGTAGGCGCGCTCGGGCCCGTACGCCTTCAACACCGAGTCGATCGACTCCAGCCACTCGCGTGTCTCGGTGGGATCGACGTCTTCAAACTTGGGAATATCGGTCATCTTGATTTCGGGTCCCGATGATGCAGCGAAGAGCTGCTCGCAGCCTGTGCTAACATGCGCGATGCTGCGTTTCTTCAAGCACTTGCGAAACGCGCGCCATGATCCGTTTTTCGGAAGTAGCGGTCAAGCCAACGCGTTGCGCCCCTCGTCGTCTCCCATTGCTGCTCTCGCAACGACTCCGACGCGCACGCTTCGTGGCGCACTCGGCACGCGCGCGCTCGATGCGCTCGATGCATTGCTCCTCATCGCGCCCGTCGGCGCCCGGCGCCCACCCGCCACGCTCGCAGCAGCGTGGCAGCGGCTGCGCGCAGAGGGCGCACCGAAAGCGGGCGAGGTGCGCGTCACGCTCGCCGCCAATGGGCGAGCCACGCGCATCGTCGCGGGATTTGCCGAACGCACCGACACATTCTCCCGTCTCGCGCTCGCGGGCAGGATGTGTCGCGAGCTCGGCGATCACGCATGGCGTCGCATTGGCATCCTCGCGCTCACTGACGGGGAAACGGCCGATATCGAGGCGGTGATCGCGGCACTGCATGCGCATCAGTTCCGGCTGCCGTTCTACGGCCGGCGCGAGCGCGCAGCCCGGCGTGGCAAGACCCGCGAGCCGGGCAACATCCTCGTGTACTCGGCACGCGCGCCCGATCTGGTCCGCGCAAGCGCCAGCGCACGAGGCACGAACCTTGCGCGCTGGCTCACGGCGCTGCCACCGAACAAGCTCGATGCGTCCGCGTACCGACGCATCATCGCCGGCCTTGCGCGCGAGAGCGGCCTCGGCTTTCGCTGGTACGACGAGCGCACGCTGCGCCGTCTCGGGGCCGGTTGCTTTCTCGCAGTGTCGGCCGGCAACGCTGCGCGCAACGCCGGCATCGCACACCTCACCTGGCGCCCGCGCGCGGGTCGGGGCCGGAGAGCCCCCGACGTCGCGCTCATCGGCAAGGGCGTGCTGTTCGACACCGGTGGCAACAACCTGAAACCGCACCGGGGCATGCTCGACATGCACACCGACATGGCTGGCAGCGCAGTCGCGCTCGCGACGCTCGTCGCGCTTGCCGGGCTGCGCGCGCCGTTCGCCGCCGACGCCTGGCTCGCGATCACCGAGAATCGCATCGGCCCCGCGGCGTACCGGCCGCAGGACGTGCTGCACGCCGTGAACGGGATCACCGTCCAGGTGGTGCACACCGACGCCGAAGGGCGCCTGGTGCTGGCAGACACGCTGGCGCTTGCGGGCAGGACACGACCGCGACTGATGCTCGATTTCGCGACGCTGACGGGCGTTTGCGAATACGCGCTCACCGGGCGCATGAGCGGCCTTTTCACCAACACGCCAGCGTTACTGCCGGAGCTCACCGCCGCCGGCGTGCAGAGCGGCGAGCGCGTGTGGAACTTCCCGATGGACCCCGACTTCGACAGCGATATCGAGAGCACTGTTGCCGACGTCGCGCAGTGTGCCGCCGACGCGAAGGGCGATCACATCCACGGGGCGCGCTTTCTCTCGCGGTTCGTGCCGGAGGGCACGGCGTGGGCGCATCTCGATCTCTCGGCTGCCGTGCGCAAGGGCGGGCTCGGGCACGTGTCCACCGACATCACCGGATTCGGCGTGCGCTATGCGCTCGAGCTGTTGCTCGGCACGCGCATTCTCGGGAAAGTACGACCATGACGACACGGCTCACCCTCCGCCGCCCCGACGACTGGCACCTGCACCTGCGGGACGGTGCCGCGCTCGCGGCGGTGCTGCCGCATACCGCGGCGCGCTTTGCTCGCGCCATTGTGATGCCGAACCTGAAGCCGCCCGTCACCCTGACTGCGCAAGCCGCAGCCTATCGTGCGCGCATCCTCGCCGCGTTGCCTGCCGGCGCACGCTTCGAGCCGCTGATGACTCTCTATCTTACCGATGGCACGTCGCCCGCCGAAATCGGGCGCGCCAAGGCGAGCGGCATCGTATTCGGCTGCAAGCTGTACCCCGCAGGAGCCACCACCCATTCCGACGCCGGCGTCACAGACATCCGCCGGCTCGACGAGACGCTTGCGCACATGGCCGAAGTCGGCCTGCCACTGCAGGTGCACGGTGAAGTCACCTCGGCCGATGTCGACGTGTTCGACCGCGAGGCGCGCTTCATCGAGACGATCCTGGCGCCGCTCGCAGAACGCGTGCCCCGGCTGCGCATCGTCTTCGAGCACATCACCACGAGCGTCGCCGTGCAGTTCGTGCGCGGCGCACGCGAAGGTGTCGCCGCGACGATCACTCCACAACATCTGCTGCTCGCGCGCAACGCGCTGCTCGCCGGCGGCATCCGGCCGCATCTCTATTGCCTGCCGATCCTGAAGACCGAGAGCGATCGGCGTGCGCTCGTCGAGGCAGCAGTCAGCGCCAACCCGCGTTTCTTTCTCGGCACCGACAGCGCGCCGCATGCGCGGCATACGAAGGAAAGCCCCTGCGGCTGCGCGGGCATCTACTCGGCGCACGCCGGCATCGAGCTGTACGCGGAAGCTTTCGAGGCGGCGGGCGCGCTGCCGCGGCTCGAAGCGTTCGCCGCGCATTTCGGCGCCGATTTCTACGGCCTGCCGCGCAATACGGAGACGATCACGCTCGTGAAGGCGCCGTGGACGGCACCACCGGGTTATCCATTCGGTGAGGATACGCTCGTACCGTGGCGCGCCGGCGAGACGCTCGCCTGGCAGCTCGACACGGGCACAACGCGAGACGCCGCGCGATGAGCACGATCGCCATGTCGCGCCGGTTTCGCGGCTTTCTGCCGGTCGTGGTCGACGTCGAAACCGGCGGCTTCAACTCCGCCACCGATGCGCTGCTCGAGATCTCGGCGGTCATGATCGTGCTCGACGCGGACGGCAATCTGCAGCGAGGCGAGAGCTACGCCTATCACGTGCAGCCGTTCGAGGGCGCAAACATCGAGCCCGCCGCACTCGCCGTCAACGGCATCGATCCGCATCATCCGCTGCGGCCGGCGATCCCGGAGCGCGATGCATTGCAGCGGATCTTCCGGGAGGTGCGCACGGCCATGCGCGCGGCAGACTGCCGGCGCGCCGTGCTCGTCGGCCACAACGCGGCCTTCGATCTCGGTTTCGTGAACGCGGCCGTGGCGCGCACCGACATCAAGAGGAACCCGTTCCATCCTTTCTCGTGTTTCGACACGGCGACGCTCGCCGGCGTGGCCCTCGGCCAGACGGTGCTCGCCAAAGCAACGGTGGTCGCCAACATCGACTGGGATTCGGGTTCGGCGCACTCGGCGCGCTACGACGCCGAGCGCACGGCCGACCTCTTCTGCACGATCGCCAACGGAGCGCGCGAAAGCTATCTGCGCGCCGAAGAACGCGCCCGGCTGCTGGGGTGGATCGAGGCGGATACGCCGCCACCCGCGGCTGAGGGCTGAGGGCTGAAGGCCAGACCGCGGCCCGTCGCTCGCGCAGCCCGTCGCTCGCGCAGCCCGCTTCAGCCCGCCGCGCGCCCCGGCGCCGCCGCCGTGGCCAGCACCTTGGCCAGCTCTCCGCTCTGATACATGCCAAGAACGATGTCGCAACCCCCGACCAGCTCGCCATTGACGTAGAGCTGCGGATAGGTCGGCCAGTTCGAGTAGCGCTTCAATTCATCGCGCAGCTCGGGGTCCTCGAAAATGTTCACCGCATCGTACCTGGCACCGACTTCGCGCAACGCCGCGGCGACCTGCGCGGAGAAACCGCACTGCGGGAAATCCGGCGTGCCTTTCATGAAGAGCACGACAGGTGAAGCCAGGTGTTGCTTGATTCGCTCAACGACGTTCATTCGATTCCTCTCGCGCAGGAAGCGCGCGTATCACGGCCCATTGCCCGTCCGCGCGCATGCGTGGGTGGGGGTGTATTCGGGGTTTGGGCAGCATTGAATTATGCGGAATCCGCGCCTATTCTTCAAACCCGATTCGGGGCGAAGTACAGCCAAAACAATAATCCGGGAGTGCCTGCCAGATGAAAATCCTGTCCAACCACCGCTATGCCCTCGTGACCGGCATCGTGCTGGCCGTGATCCTCGCGTTTGTCATCGACGGCGTCGTTTTCGACCGCGTGGCCTTCCACAACCTCGGGCTCGCCCGCTGGACCCACATCGTCGCAGGCGTGTTCTGGATCGGCCTCCTCTATTACTTCAACGCGGTGCAGACCCCCGCGCTCGCCGTCGCGGCGGCCGACAAGGGCGGACCGGGCGGCGCCGGCATCTCGAAGTATGTGGCGCCGCGCGCGCTCTTCTGGTTCCGCTGGTCGGCGCTCGTGACCTGGCTGTCGGGGGCCTGGTACCTCGGCGCCCACTTTCCTGGCGCTTTTTCCCTCGGTCTCACGAGCGACCCCGTGAACTATTACCACATGGTAATCGGTACCGGCGCCTGGCTCGGCACGATCATGCTGTTCAATGTCTGGGTGCTGATCTGGCCCAACCAGAAAAAAGTGCTCGGCATCGTCGCCGCGACGGACGAACAGAAAGCGGCAGCGCGCGTGGTCGCAGGCAATGCCTCAAGAGTGAACTTCATCCTCTCGATCCCCATGCTGATGTGCATGGCGGGTGCGACTCACGGCCTGCCCTTCTGATCGATATCGACGCACAGGTCGCCGCCGCGCTGCGTGAAGACGTGGGCGGCGGGGACGTCACCGCCGCACTCGTGCCGCCCGACGAGCACGTACGGGCGCAGGTCTCCACGCGCGAAGACGCCGTGCTCTGCGGTACCGCGTGGTTCGATGCCGTATTTCGCGCGCTCGACCGCGACATTGCGGTGATCTGGTCTGCCGCAGACGGTGAACGCATCGCGCAAGGGGCGGTTCTCTGCCGGATCGAGGGCCGCGCCCGCCCGATGCTCACGGGAGAGCGCACGGCGCTCAATTTCCTGCAGACACTCTCCGGTACGGCCACCGCGGCCCGACGCTACGTTGATGCCGTCGCCGGTACCGGCTGCACGATCCTGGACACGCGCAAGACCGTGCCGGGCCTGCGGCTCGCGCAGAAATATGCCGTGCGCTGCGGCGGCGCGCAGAACCATCGGCTCGGCCTGCACGACATGGTGCTGATCAAGGAGAACCACGTCGCCGCGGCCGGTTCGATCGCCGCAGCAATCGAGGCCGCGCGTCGGCTCTCGCCAGGCGTGCCAGTCGAGGTGGAAGTGGAAACCCTCGCGGAACTCGATGCAGCGCTCGCCGCGAAACCCGACGTGATCATGCTTGACGAGTTCTCCCCGGACGACATGCGCACGGCGGTGGCGCGCAACCGCGCGCTCGGACGGCCTGCGAAACTCGAGGCGTCCGGCAGCGTCACGCTCGACACAATCCGCGGCATCGCCGCAACGGGTGTCGACTGCATTTCGGTTGGCGCCATCACGAAGCACCTGCGCGCCCTCGACTTGTCGATGCGCATTACGGCATCTTCATAAGGCCTTAACGCGGGCGTCAGCCCCCTCGCCGTACGCTGTCTCCCATGCTGCACCACGCAGCATCCCGGAACGAAACAGAGACGGAGTACGACGATGAAACTGCTTCCCCTTGGCATGGCCCTGACACTGCTCGCAGCCGGCACGGCGTTCGCGGGATCGACCACCGCCCCAGTGGCGACGGCTTCGGCACCGACGTCGGCAGCGCCGGCGGCACACAAGTCGGCGAAGGAGTGCATGAAGGAGGCCGAGCACCAGAAGCTCGCCGGCAAGGCGCGCCAGGAGTTTGTGACGAAGTGCAAGAGCGGTGAAACGACGAAGTAACTGCACTGCCGTGCGGCGCGCACCCCCCGCGTCGCACGGCTTTCAGGTCCGCTGCGCCGGCGGCGCAACGGGTAGCACGCACCGCACCCACAAACCGCCGCCGGCGCTGTCGGCGAGTTCGAGCTGCCCACCGTGCAGGCGGGTGATCGCGGCCACGAGCGCGAGACCGAGTCCCGATCCCGGCACCTCAGCATCACGGTCGAGGCGTCCGAAGGGGGTCAGGGCGCGCTCGCGAAACTCAGTCGCAATGCCAGGCCCGTCATCGATCACGTCGAGCCGGACCGTCTGCCCGTCGCTCGTCGTCGTCACGCGCAGGCGCCCGCCGCGCGGCACGTACTTGATGCCGTTCTCGAGGAGGTTCGCCACGAGCTGCGCGAGCAGTTGCCGTGTCCCGAACACCGGTGCCGCCTCGCAACAGGCCTCGATCGCAAGGCCGCTTTCGATCGCGAGCGGTTCATAGAGCGTCACCACTTCGGCCGTCAGTGCACCGAAATCGAGCCGCTCGCTTCGCCCGCCTGCGACGCCCGACTCGGCCTCCGCAATCTGCAGCAGCGTCGCGAGGGTATCCTGCACGCGATCGAGGTCTTCGACCGCGGACTCGATCTCGAGCCGACCCTCGTGCGACAGGTGCGCGTCCGCGAGCCTCGATTCGAGCCGCATGCGCGCGCGATGCAGCGGCGCACGCAAGTCGTGTGCCGCGCTGTCGAACGTCGCCTTCACGGCGCGGGTCTGGTGCTCGATGCGCCCAAGCATCGAATTCACGGCCGTCGCGAGCCGGTCGAATTCGTCGTTCCCGGGGTGGGTTGCGAGACGTCGCGAAAGGTCGCCTTCCATGATCTGCCTGCAGGTCGCCGCGAGCGCGCCGACGCGCGCCGTGATGCGACGCTCGTAAGCGTAAGCGAGCGCCGCGGCAAGGAGTGCCGCGAGGCCGACGCTCCACGCTGACGCCATTCGCAGGCTGTGCAGGAAATGCTGGCGATCCGTCACGTCGGTGCCGACGAGCAGCTGGTGACCCGCATCGACCGGCCGCAGCAGTGCGCGCACCGGGTGCGTCGTCGCACGGCGCGCTTCGTGCGCAATGATCGCGAACTCGACGCGGGACTCCGTCGGATCGGTCGCGAAGGGCCACGCGGTCAGGTTGCCGGCGAGCCGCTGGTGTGCGGCGTCGGTGAGCAGATAGACGGCGCCGTTGCGGCCCCAGCTGCCGGAGCGTCGCTCGAGCGTAGCCGCGAGCGCCGGCAAGCCGCCGGTCACGTAATCATCGCGCAGGCCGTCGAACTCGGCCTCGATCACGTTGTCCACGTCGCGCTCGAGCACGCGCGCGGTGAGGAGGTAGACCGATGCGATCAGCGCCGCGACACCCGCTGCGAACAGGAGACCGTAGAGCATCGCAAGGCGCGACGCGGAAGCCGGCAGCAACCGGTCGGCCCAGGTCGGCATGGCGCGATCAGCCCGCGCGCAGCATGTAGCCGGCGCCGCGCACGGTGTGGATCAGCGGGCGATCGAAGTCCCGGTCGACCGCCCGGCGCAGCCGGCTCACGTGTACGTCCACGACGTTCGTGTGCGGATCAAAATTGAAGTCCCACACGGCCTCGAGCAGCATCGTGCGCGTGACAACCTGGCCGGCACGGCGCAACAGCACCTCGAGCAGCTGGAACTCCTTGGCCGTGAGGTCGATTGCGCGCCCATCGCGCTCCACCCGCCGCGACAGCAGGTCCATTTCGAGGTCGGCGACCTGCAGCCGCGCCCCGTCCGGCGCAGTCTGGCTGCGCCGCAGACGTGCCTCGATCCTGGCGAGCAGTTCGGCGAACGAGAACGGCTTCGTCAGGTAATCGTCACCGCCGGCCTTGAGGCCCGCGACCCGATCGTCCACCGACCCGAGGGCGCTCAGGATCAGCACCGGCACCTGATTGCCGTTGTGGCGCAGGACCGAGACCAGTGACAAGCCGTCGAGATACGGCAGCATGCGGTCGGCGATCACCAGGTCGTAACGCACTTCGGTCGCCTTGAACAGGCCGTCCCGCCCGTCGCTGGCGTGATCGACCGCAAAGCCCGCCTCGCGCAGCCCGCGCAGGACGTATTCGGCGGCATCGACATCATCTTCGATCAGCAGCAGTCGCATGCGCCTCCCTTCATGAGGAGACTGACCGCACGAGCACCCGAAATGTTCCGCGTCGGTTCGCCGTCGACCCCGATCAGGCCCGCCCGCGAGGCGGGCACCTCAGGCGTTGACGGCCTTCAGAACACGCTGCGGCTGGGCGACGCCATAGCCCTGTGCATAATCGACGCCGAGCCCGGTCAGCATCTGGATGATCTCGGCGTTCTCGGCGAACTCCGCGATTGTCTGCTTGCCCGTGAGATGTCCGATCTCGTTGATCGAACGCACCATTTCGCGGTCGATCGGGTCGCGCAGGATCTCGCGTACGAAACTGCCGTCGATCTTCAGGAAATCGACCGGGAAGTGCTTGAGATAACCGAACGAGGAGAGCCCCGTGCCGAAGTCGTCGAGCGCGAACTTGCAGCCGAGTTCCTTCAGCGCCTGGATGAAGCGGTTCGCCTGCGAGAAGCTCGCCACCGCAGCCGTCTCGGTGATTTCGAAGCAGATCTTCGAGGCGTCGATGCCGCTCTTGCTGAACTGGTCGATCACGAACGGCAGGAATTTGTCGTCGCCGAAGCTCTGGCCGGAAAGGTTGATCGAGCACATCGCGAGCCGCTCGCGCTCGTCGGCCTCCGACACGAGCCAGCGAAAGGCGTTCTCGATGACCCAGCGGTCGATGTTCGGCGTGATGCCGTAGCGCTCGGCCGCGGCAATGAAGTTGTCGGGCGAGACCATCCGGCCGTTCTCGTCGCGCATGCGCAGCAGCAGCTCGTAATGCGCGCCCTGGATCTGGCTCGCCGGCTGCAGCGGCTGAATCGTCATGCGGTAGAGCTCGAAGCGGCCCTCCTCGAGCGCCGAATTGATGCGTGCTGCCCACTGCATCTCGCGCCGGCGGCGCATCAGTTCGATGTCGTTCTCGGCAAAACTGTGCACGCGGTTGCGGCCAGCCTCCTTCGCCGCCGCACAAGCGCTGTCGGCGGCCGAGAGTATGGACGCCACGTCCTCGTTGTCGGCCGTGATCGGCACGACGCCGATGCTCGAGCCGAGCCGGAACACCCGGTCTTCCCACGTGAAACGGAAGTTGCGCAGCGCCTCGCGCAGCGACTCTGCCGTGCGCATCGCCTCATCGAGCGAGCAGCTCTCGAGGAGGATGCCGAACTCGTCCCCGCCGAGACGCGACAGCGTGTCGCGCCAGCGCACCTTCGACTTCAGCAGCGCACCCACCTGGCCGAGGAGCGCGTCGCCGGCGCTGTGACCGCAAGTGTCGTTGATGATCTTGAACTGGTCGATGTCGAGATAGCACAGCGCGTAGGAAGCCTCGCGGGCCTTGGCGCTTTTCAAGGCACGCTCCAGGCGGTTCTCGAACTCGCGCCGGTTCACGAGACCGGTCAGGATGTCGTGGCTCGCGTGGTAGGAGAGGCGGCGGTTCAGCTCGCGCGACTCCGACACGTCGTGGAACACGAGCACGCCGCCGCAGACCTTGCCCGAACCGTCGCGAATCGGTGCGGCCGTGCTCTCGACGTAGAGCTCATTGCCGTCGCGGCGGATCAGCAGCATCGGTCGCACCGACTTGATCGGGCGGATGCGCCGCACCGACATCGTGAGCGGGTTCTCGAGCGGCTCGCAGGTTTCCTCGTGGAACGCCTTGAATACGTCGTCAACGGGGCGGCCCATCGCGTCCTCGAGCCGCCAGCCCGTCAGCTCCTCGGCGATCGGATTGATATAGTCGATGACCGAGTTCGCATCGGAGGTGATGACGCCATCACCAATCGACTGCAGCGTGATCTGCGCGCTCTCCTTCTCGCGAAAGAGCGCCTCTTCGTAGAGCTTGCGCTCGGTGATGTCGATTTCCATGCCGACGAGCCGCAGCAGGCGCCCGGCCTGGTCGACGTGCGCCTTGGCGCGACTGACGACCCAGCGCCACTCGCCACTGCGATGACGCATGCGGTGAATGCTCTCGCAGATCGGCGTCTGGCCCTCGACGTGCTCGCGCATCGCCGCCTGCACGCGCGACATGTCCTCGGGATGCACGAGCGCACGCCAGTCGGTGGGCCCGGCGAGGTCGTCGTCGCTGTAGCCGAGCATTTCCTTCCAGCGCTGCGAGAACGTGACGACGTTCGTCTCGGTATCGAAATCCCACATGCCCTCGTTGGCCGCGGCTTGCGCGAGTCCCACCCGGACTTCGAGATCATCGAGCCGGGTGGCGAGGCGCACGCGTTCGATGCCTGTAGCGAGGCTCGTGCCGAGGAGCTTCAGCAACAGCTGGATATTGACGTCCCAGGGGCCACGCGCCATGGTGTTCGCGAGGCCGAGGATCCCCGCCGGACGGCCCTGCACCCGGAACGCGACGAACAGCGTCGAGCCAACCTTGAGCGAGGCGAAGCAGCGCGCTTCGGCGCGGCTTTCCTTCTTCGGCGCAGCCGTGTCGCGCAGCTCCGAGAGCCGCAGGTGCTCGAGGCGCCCACACAGCCAGGGCAGGTCAGCGAGCGCCGTGCCGCGCAACTCCTCGAGTCGGGTCTGCGCGAAAGTGCCTCGTGCCACGTGCACGTCATTCACGGCGGACTCACCGAGCATGGCGACGAACGCGGCATCGCACACGGTCGCCTCGCGAAGCGCCTCGAGGCTGCGCGCGACGACTGGCACGAGGGTCTCGCGCGCCATGTTCTGCAGGTCCACCGCGATCTTGGTGCAGGTAACGTCGAGGCCCAGCGCAGGGCGCGCGCCGCGCGCACTCCAGGCGCCGGCGGCGAGGATGTCGGAGGCCGTGAATTCAGAAGGCTTGTCGGACGTTACGCCGGGCATCGAAGGATGACACCGAAGACTGCGAGTTCGGATTCTGACAAACCGATGACCCCCCGGGAGAGGACGCGCGGCACACTTCGCGCGCACGTACCACAAGCCAGTTACGAGCGAATTGTGTCATAGCCAATGAGGAATACAAGCTAAGCATTTGTCGCTTCAACGATTATGCGTCGGCGCCGGGCGCGATGCGACATATGCTGGCGAGGGGTAAGCGATCGCACGGGCAGTATCGCCGCGCGCGGCGCAAGCCAGGTCGGGCGTGCCGGAGACCAGCGACCACGGTTCGCCGGCCGAGGTGCCAACGGGCCGGATGAGGGCCATTCCTGCAAAGCAGGGTGCGAGCAGTGCGTCCGGCACGAGCAACACGCGATTCGGCGCTGCGGCGAGCCAGCGCGCGGCATCCGCGGTCTCGGCGTCCCCGGTGCGCCAGCGGCGATGGCCGAAATTGACAGTCGGGCGATCAAGATAGAGGAGAAACTGCTCTTTGTAGGCAACGAGGCCGAGCGTGTCGCCTGGCGGCACGACGGCCAGTACGCGCTGCATGAACGCCCTTCCCGAACGCACGGGATCGATACGCGGCGCGATCGCCCACGAGAACGAGACGGCGAGCGCCCCGAGCACGAGCGGCCACGCGAGCAGCCTGCGCCACCTGAGGGCGGCGAGCCACGCCAGACCGCACGCGATGGCAACGGCGGCGACCGGCAGCTCGGTCGACAGGCCCTCCTCCGCGAGCACGGCCACCACTTTCGGTAACCGCAGCGCCTCCGCGATCGCGAGGGCGGCAAAGACGACGACGAGCACGCCCGAGAGCACGGGGCTCGCACGCGCCACTGCACGACGCGTGAAGATCGCGGGCAACGCTCCGGCCGCCGCGATGGCCAGCGCCGGAATCGCCGGCAGCACGTATACGCCACGCTTGCCAGGGCTCAGTGTGAAGAAGACGAGAACCAGCGCCACCCAGAGAAGCAGCAACCAGACGCGCGCGTCCCGCGCCAACCACGCGCGGCGCCAGTACGGCACGAGCCAGATCGCGAGCAGCGACCACGGCAGCCACAGCAGCGGCAGGACCTCGACGAAGTAGTAGTACCAGGCCTTCACGTGGTGCCACGCGGCCGCATAGCGAGTGACGGTCTGGTGAAAGAGGATCTCGTCGCGATAGGCAGCGTACTCAGGCAGGCCCCGGTGCTCGACCGCAAACAGCATCGGTACGAGCCACAGCGCAATCGCGAGCAGGAAGCCAAGCGGCGCGAGCGCCCAGCGCCAGCCGCCGCGCGGGATGATGGCAAGACCCTGCCAGCCGCGCCGGCGCAATACGCCGTATGGAATGAGAATCAGAAGCGGCAGGAAGCCCACGCCCTTCGTGATGACACCGAGACCAGAAGCCGCGGCGCCGACAAAATACCAGCCCCACGCGGGCCCGAGCAGCAGGTGCCGCGCGAAGCCATAGACGCCGAGCGTGATCAGAAAGCACACCGTGGCATCGATCTGCGCGCCCCGGGAGACGAGCACGAACTGCAGCGTGCAGGCGAGCGTGAGCGCGGCGGCAAGCGCCGCCTCGCGCCCCGCCAGCCGGCGCGCGAGATCGTGGACGAGCAACAGGGTGCCGCCGGCGGCAAGCAGCGACGGCAACAGGAATGCGAGGCGCAAAGAGCCCGTCACTGACAGCGCGGCGGCGACGAGCCACATGAAGAGGGGCGGCTTGTCCTGGTACAGGTCGCCACCGACACGCGGAAAGAGCCAGTCGCCACTCGCAACCATGTCGCGCGCCACCACCGCGAAGCGCGGCTCGTCGGCGGGCCACGGATCGCGCAGGCCCAAGCCGCTCGCAACCAGCACGGCGAGCGCGAGCAGGATCCACACGAGATCCCGCCACGGGAACGGTGCGCGCGCGGCGGGTGTCCGCATTGCCTGTGTCAGCCTGCTCCGGCCGCCGGCTTCGAGCGCAGCAGTTGCAGGTTTCGCAGGTACACGACCAGACCCGCCCCCTGGCCGACGATAAAGACGGGATCCTTGCGGTGGATGGCATACGCGAGGAGCAGCGCGCCGCCCGCGACGCTGAAGTACCAGAAGGCGTGCGGCACGACGCTCTTCCTGCGCCGCTCGCTCGCGATCCACTGCACGAGGAAGCGTGCCGAGAAAAGGCCCTGCGCGATGAAGCCGAGCACCATCCACACCGTCTGTTCCTGGGTCACGATCGAGCCCTCATTCTTCGCGTGCGGCGAGGCCCGGCCAGTAGCGGCGGGCGAGCCACATGACACCGAACATGTCGACGATGCCGACCCACAGGCGATCGAACATGCCGTACTTCGATTGCCCGCGCTGACGCGGGCGATGGTTCACCGGCACCGACACGACCCGCGCACCGTAGCGCTGGAAGAGCGCCGGCAGGAAGCGGTGCATGTGGTCGAACTGCGGCAGGGAAAGAAAGACCGCGCGATCGAACAACTTGATGCCGCAACCGGTGTCCGGCGTGCCGTCGTTCAGCAGCCAGCCGCGCACGCCGTTCGCGATGCGCGACTGCATATGGCGCCGCCAGGTGTCCTTGCGGCTCACGCGGTTGCCCATGACGAGCCGCACGCCTGCCGCCTCACCCGCTGCAAGCGCAGCCAGCAACGCGGGGATATCCGCCGGGTCGTTCTGGCCATCGCCGTCGAGCGTGACCACCCGGTCGGCCTGCGCGTGGGCGACGCCCGTGCAGACGCCGGCACTCTGGCCGCTGCGGCGCGAATGCTGCAGCAGGCGCAGTGGCGCCACGCCAGCGCCGCGCAGGCGCAGTACGGTGGCGGCCGTCGCATCAGTACTGCCGTCATCGATGTAGATGACCTCGAAGGAGCGCCCGGCGAGCGCTGCGGCTATCTCCCGCGCGAGCGGCTCGATGTTGTCGACCTCGTTGAAAACGGGAATGACGACGGAGACTTCGGGTTTCATTCGCACGACAGCGACTGATTGGCGCGCGCAAACAGTTCTTTGAGTTCGAGGGTCATGTCTTCCTGCCATTGTCGCATGCCCGCGGCGTCGAGCGTGCGCGGCACGGTACGGGGCGCGCCGACCGCGATCACGATGCGCGAGAACGGCAGCGGGATCACGAAGCGATCCCAGTGAAACAGGATCGCGCGGCTCGCGGCGTAGGCGAGCGGCAACAGCGGACGACCGGACATCTGCGCCAGGAGAATGGCGCCCGGCTTGAACTCGAACCGGGGTCCACGCGGGCCGTCCGGCGTGATGATCGGCGAAACTGACCGCTTCACGAGCGCTTCGTAGTAGTCGCGCAGCGCGCGCGCGCCGGTGTGCGAAGAACTGCCGCGCACAGCCACGCCACCGAAGCGATCGATGAGCATCGCGCCGATCTCTCCGTCGACCGAGGGACTCACCAGGAACCCCACCGTGACGCGCGGGCGCTGCTCGAGGAGCCACTTCGCGCAGAAGAGCTGATGCTGGTGCCACAGCACCGGAATGAACGAGGGCGCGAGCGCGAGCGCGGCCTCGAGATTCTCCGCCCCGATCACCCGCGGCCGCCGCGTGACGCCCCAGACCAGCCGGACCAGCGCGCTGCCTGTCGGCACCACGATCCAGCGGTACACGAAGCGCCGCAGCGGCGTCATGCGCCGGCTGGAGTGTGTCTGGGGCGCGTTCACAGTCGATACACCTCGAAGGGCACGCCTGGCTCGCTCGTCATCACGGCAGCCGGCCAGTCGTCCGCGAGCGTGAGCCGGCATTCGTGATAGCGCCTGCCTCGAAATGTCGCGCCGCCCGCGAAGAGGCGCACCGCGCCGATGTGTTCGATCGTGCCGCCGCCCGCCTTGAGCGCGGCTTCCTTCGCCATCCAGACGCGACGCACGCCGATCTCGCGCGCGAGGGCGCGCTCGGCGTCATCGCTGATCGTCGCGAGCGTGAGACGAAGGACCGTATCGTCGCACTCCACATCGAGCCCGACATCACCGTGCGACACGGCCGCGCAAGCGACCAGCGCCATCGAGTGGGAAATGCTGAACTGCGGCCCGCCCGGATAGCACGGCTTGCCGCGTGGCGGGAACTCGAGCCGCGCCGGATCGGCAGGTGCGGCAGCTTCGCCAGCAACCCGCAGCGCATCGATACAGGCGAGCGCGAGCCTGCGACCGGCATGCGTCGCCTCGTGCGCCGTGTGTCCGGTGAGCGCCGAGTAATATAAGATGCCGCGCAGCTTCAAACGTGCCTTCCGCAGTGAACGAAACGAATCCCGCGCCCCGCCTGCCTCCCGAGGCCGCCGAGCCATTCGACATCGGTGCGACACCGGATTCGCTGCCGCGCATCACCCGCCTCTTCGACGAGTTGGGCGACATCTGCCGCGTCTACGCGCCCTCGCGCCGCTCGCACACGTGGCTCAGCAACCATCCCGACGACATCAAGCGGGTGCTCGTTTCGAACCACCGCAACTACGTCAAGGGCATCGGCTTCGACCGGGTGAGGATTCTACTCGGTAACGGCATCGTGACGAGCGACGGCGAACTGTGGAAGCGCCAGCGCTACATGATGCAGCCGATATTCCATCGCCGGGTGCTGACACAGTTCGGCCGGATGATCGACGAGGCCAATGACCGCTTCCTCGCCGGCTGGGCCGCGCAGGCGGCACGCGGCAATACCGTCAACGTCACGAATGACATGAGCGCGCTCGCGCTCGAGGTGATCCTGCGCTCGCTGTTCGGCACCGATCTCGACCTGCTGGCCGCGCAGCCCGGCGGCAACCCGTTCGACATCTTCACCGACGAATCCGCGCGCGATCTCAGGTTTGCCTACCGCTTTCGCCAGCTGACGAAGCTGATCCAGCAGCTGATCGAGCGACGCCGCAGCGAGCCAGCCGAATCACACTTCGATTTTCTCGGCATGCTGCTCGCCGCGCGCAACCGCGAGACGGGCGCCGGCATGACCGATCGTGAAATGATCGACGAGGTCACGACCCTGATCGTCGCCGGCCATGAAACGACGGCGAATACACTCAATTGCGCGTGGTATCTCCTTTCACAGCACCCGCAGGTCGAGGCGAAGATGCACGCCGAGATCGACTCGATGCCCGAAGAGCCCGCGCCCGGGCTCGCACGCATGGAGGAACTCGGTTATGCGAAGAGCATCATCGACGAGACGCTGCGCCTCTATCCGCCGGTGTGGGTATTCTCGCGACGCGCCATCGATGCCGACGTATTGTCCGGCTTCGATCTGCCCGCAGGCACTGACCTCCTGCTCTCCCCCTACCACCTGCACCGTCACCCGCGCTACTGGAAGGACCCGGAGGGCTTTCACCCCGAGCGCTTCGATGCCGCGCACGAAGCCGAGCGCCCGCGTTTCGCCTACATGCCCTTCTCCGCCGGCCCCCGCCATTGCATCGGCGAAACCTTCTCCGTCTACGAAATGCTGATCCATCTCTCGAAGGTCGGGCGCCGCTATCGCCTGCGCCTCGAACACGAAGGGCCAGTCGAGTTCGAAGCGCAGGTCAACCTGCGCACCCGCCACCCGCTGCACATGCGACTGGAGCCGAGATGAGCCGCGTCGAAACCCTCACCGAACTGATCGAATCGAACCGCAAGGTCGACCGCGCGCTCATCTATCTCGAGGGCGAGAAGGAGGAGCGGCGGATTTCCTACGGCGAGCTCTACGAACGCGCGCTCGGCATTCTCTTTCACCTGCAGAAGCTCGGTGCGCGTCCCGGCGACAAGCTGATCCTCTTCCTCAACAACAACGAGCAGTTTCTCGATGCGTACTGGGCCGGCATCCTCGGCGGCATCGTGCCGGTACCGGTCTCGATCGGCATCAGCGACGAGCATCGCCACAAGCTGCTGCGCATCGCGCGCAAACTCGGCAAGCCCTTCCTCTACACGGACAGGAAGACGCTCGAGCGGGTCGGTCAGTTCGCGGCAGTGGCGGGCGAGCAGGCGCTGTTCGATGGCCTGCGCGCGCGCTGCTTTCTTGCCGATGCGCTCGATGACATCTCGCGCGCTGGCAGCGTGCATCGCGCACAGCCCGGTGACACCGCCTTCATCCAGTTCTCGTCCGGCTCGACCAGCGCGCCGAAGGGCGTCGTACTGACGCACGCGAACATTCTTGCGAACGGCCGCGGCGCAGGAGAGGCCGCGCGCTTCGGCACCGACGACGTGTCGCTGTCGTGGATGCCGCTCACGCACGACATGGGCCTCATCGGCATGCACATCTTCATGTTCATGCACCGCATGAACGTGCACCTGTTACCGACCGAACTCTTCATCCGCCGGCCGCTCCTGTGGCTGCAGCTCGCCACACGCAAGCGCGCGACGATCCTCTCTTCGCCCAATTTTGGCTACCGCCACTACCTCAAGGTGCTCGGCGACCGCAGCTTCGAGGACCTCGATCTCACATCGGTGCGCATCATCTTCAACGGCGCGGAGCCGATTTCGGTCGATCTGTGCGAGGAGTTCCTCGCGCGCATGGAGCCCGCGGGCCTCACCCGCACCGCGATGTTCCCGGTGTATGGGCTCGCCGAGGCCTCACTCGCGGTCAGCTTTCCGCCCTTGGGCCGACCGTACAGATCGATCTGTGTCGACCGTCATCATATGGGCGTCGGCGAGGCGCCGCCGCGGGTCGAACACACGAACCGCGACGCGATGGAACTGATGGCGGTCGGCACCGCCATTCCCTACTGTGAGGTACGCCTCGTCGACGACACCGATCAGGCGGTCGCACAGGGCCATATCGGGCATATCCTCATCCGCGGCGAGAACGTGACGCGCGGCTACTTCGAGGACCCCGAGTCCAACGCCGCAACGATCACCGCAGACGGCTGGGTCCGCACTGGCGACCTCGGTCTTTTTGACGACGGCGACCTCTACATCACCGGCCGCGCGAAAGAGATCATTTTCGTCAACGGCCAGAATTACTATCCACACGACCTCGAAAGCATCGCGTTGCGCGCGCCCCGGCTCGAGCTCGGCAAGATCGTCGCAGCGGGCGTGCGGCCGCGCGGCGCGCAAGCCGATCAACTCGTGGTGTTCATTCTGCACCGCTCCGACATGGCCGATTTCCTGCCGACCGCGACCGAGGTCACCCGGCTCATCAACGAGCACACCGGCCTCGAGGTCGCGGAAGTGGTGCCCGTCAAGCGTATTCCGAAGACGACGAGCGGCAAGATACAACGCCACCTGCTCGAGGAGTCCTACGTCGAGGGCGAGTTCGCCGCGGAACTCGCCGAGCTCGCGCGCCTGCGCAGCGAGCAGCGCACACCCGCCGCGGCGTCCGGCAGCGAGATCGAGGCAAAGATCCGGATGATCTGCGACACCGAACTCGGTCGCCCGATCGGCCTCAACGACAACCTGTTCGAAATCGGCGCCAGCTCGCTGAAACTGATCGCGATCCACGAAGCCATCGACCGCGAGTATCCGGGGATGATCGATCTGACCGAGCTGTTCGACTACCCGACGATCGCCGAGCTCGCGGTGTTCCTCGCAGGCAAACTGGCGGCTGGCTGATTCAGCCGGCGCCGTAGAGGGGCTTCTTCAGCTTCCAGCGCTTGTGCGACCACAGCCAGTCGGGCGGCGCGGCGTGGATCTGCGCCTCGGAAAGACGCGCGTAGCGCTCGGTGAACTCGCCGCTCCCGAGTCGCTCTCCCGCCCCGGAGAGCGGCGTGAACGTAACCTCGTAGTGCCCGCGGGAAAGCCGACGCATCGCGACGAAAAGCGCCGCGTAGCCCGTGGTGCGCGCGATCTCCTCGGGGCCCATGTAAAAAGCGGTGTCGCGATTGAGGAAACGGGTCCAGTGACGCTTCTCGCTGCTGCGGGGTTCCTGGTCGGCGACGACCGCGATCACGCGCACGATGCGCCGGCGCTTGATGATGTCCGCCAGCAGCTCCTTCGCGGGCACGAGGTGCGCGCCGAAACGCGTGCGCAGGGTCAGCATCTCCTTGTTCGCCCACTGGTTCTTGAGCGGCTTGTAGGCGGCATCCACCGGGTAGCCCACCTGGCTCGCCATTGCGTGCATGAGCCACTCCCAGTTGCACTGGTGAGCCGCGACCACCAGCACCGGCCGCCCTTGCGAGAGCCACTCCTGCAGCAATTCGAGGTTCGTGAAACGCACGTAGCGCGCAATATCGGCCGGCGTCAGTGCGCCCGACTTCAGGATTTCCATGAAAACCTGTGCGAAACCGAGGTGATGGCGCCGGCAGAGGGCGTTGCGGCGGGCGGCATCGAGTTCCGGAAACGCGATCGCGAGACTCCGGTCGATGAGGGTGCGTCGATAGCGAAAGACGTAAAAGCCGAGCGCCCCGAGCGTCCACGCGACGGCGTAGAGGACCGGCAGCGGGACGCGCGACAGCAGCGCGATCCACCAGACAGGCCGGCTCGGCGACGGCGCGGTGGTGCGGGCTACATCGGCTTCGGTTCGCGACAAATCAGCATGCTCAGGCGACCTCAGTACGGGTCACGGCGCGCTCGCGCAGGTACAACCACAGCGCCCAGGCCGCCACCACGCCATTGGCAATGCCGACGAGCGTGAACGGTGCCGAGGGACCGATCTGGTCGTACAGGCGGCCACCGACCCATGATATCGCGAGAATGCCGAGTCCACCGAAGAAGGCCTGCAGCCCGAAGACCGCACCACGCGACTCCGGCCGGGTTTCCTGGCCGAGCAGGATCGTCGCGGCGAGGATCGTGCTCACTTGCCCCATGCCGAGCAGCATCAGCGCCGGAATCGCCGCCGGCCGCACAATGTCTTCCTGCAGCCCCACCCAGCCGTAACCCGCGAGCGCGATGGTGAAGGCCAGCGTGAAATGCGCCATACGGCTCATGCGATCGCCAAGCCAGCCGTAGACCGGCGCCCAGAGCATCGCAGTGCCTTGCGTCACTCCGAGAATCATGCCGACGCGACCCGTGGCCTGTGCGGCCGTGAGCCCCTCGCCAATGGCCGACTGCGAGGCCCACAGGGCGAGAAAGAGCGTGATGAGGCTGAGATCGGCCCGCGAGGTGAAGCCACCGCCGTAGGCGAGCAGGACGCGTGGATTGCGCGCGGCGCGCAGACCCTCTGCCGCGATCTCGCGCAGCGAGCGATGCTCGCTTGCCCTCGCCGGCAAGCCGGGCTTGAGCCCCAGCATCACGATCGCCGCGAGAACCGCCACCGCCGCGACCGTGAAGAAGGCATAGCGACCCGATGCCAGCTCGCTTACGCCCGAAGCCGCATAGACCCGCGGCAACTGCGTGAGGCCGACGAGAAAGATCACCGAGCCGAGGGCATTGAGGAAGAACGCGATGCCCGTCAGTTTGCCGCGCGATGATTCGAGCGGGTAATCGGCGAGCACGGTGGCGAGCATCGCGCCAAGTCCCGCCACCGCGCAGCCGAAGACGAGCCGATACAGCGTGAGTTCCGGCATCGAGTGCGCGAGCGGGTAAAGGACATAGGCCGCGGCGATCAGCGCGAACCCGGTAACGTAGATGGGCCTGCGCCCGATGCGGTCGGACAGCGCGCCCCAGATGCCAACGAGTGCGAGAATCACGACCTCCTGCCAGGACTGCAGATTGCCGGTGGCGGCCCCCTGCTGCCCGGTCGGCAGCGCGAGATTGACCTTCAGCACGTACGGCGTCAGCGCCGGCAGGTAGGCGAAGAGGCCGATACTGACGAAGGCGGCAAAGAGATAGCTGAGCGCGTGGCGCGGCAGCACCCCCGGCGCGAGCTCGATGAAACCCAATCGACGCGGCTTTTCGGTCGTCACTCGTCCCCCGGTTTCAGGCGCGGAGCATTCTCATGCCGTTCATCGTCACGAGCAATGTCGCACCCACATCTGCCGCCACCGCCAACCACAGGGTGGCCCAGCCCGGGATCGTGAGCACGAGGAAGGCGAGCTTGAGTCCAAGAGACAGCGCGATGTTCTGCCTGACGAGACGGCGGCTCCGGCGCGCAATTGCGAGCGCCCGCGGCAGCTCGCGCAAGTCATCCTGCATCAGCACTATATCGGCGGTTTCCATCGCCTGCGCCGTGCCACCCGCTCCCATCGCCACGCCCACGTCGGCGCGCGCCAGTGCGGGGGCATCGTTGATTCCATCGCCCACCATGGCGACCGCACCATGCATCGACTGCAGCCGTCCGATCTCCCGCAGCTTGTCGGCTGGCAACAGGCCCGCGTGCACCTCGTCGATGCCCGGCACCGCGCGCGCAATCCGCTCCGCGACGCGCGCGTTGTCCCCCGTCAGCATCGCCGTCTTCAGGTCGGCGCGCGTCGCGCGCAACGTCCCGAGCGCCGCCGCCGTGCCGGCACGCGGCTCATCCTCGACCGCGATCATCCCGACGATCTCCTCACCACGGGCGACGAGCATCGTGGTGCGTTCGGATGCGCGCAGAGCCCCGACGAAGCGCTCCGGGAGCGGCAGCGCGAGATCGCCGCCGGCAAAGAGCGCCTCGCTGCCGATCGCGACGCGCACGCCGCCCACTTCGCCGACGACGCCGCGACCCGTGAGCGCGCGCACGCCGTTCGCCGCCGGAAACTTCCGCGCGACGCCGCGCTCCGTCGCAGCAGCGCGAATGGCATGCGACACCGGGTGCTCGGACGCTGTCTCCACCGCTGCCGCAAGCGCGAGCACGTCGTCGCAAGCACCGCAGGCGACCGCGGGTGCGCTGTCGTGCGCGCAATCACGTCCCTCGACCTGCGTGACGGCTGGACGGCCTTTCGTGAGCGTACCGGTCTTGTCGAAGGCTACGACCCGCACATCAGCAAGTGCGTCAAGCCGCTCGCCCCCCTTCACGAGGACGCCGAGCTGTGCGAGCCGCGTGAGGCTGCTGACGACGGTGACCGGAATGCTGATCACGAGCGCGCACGGACAAGCGACGATCAGCAGCGCGAGTCCGCGATAGAGCCAGCCGTGGCCACCGCTCGCGCTGTCGAGCAGCGGCTGGCCAAAAGCGAGCACGGGCACAGCGACCAGCAGCGCGGCGAGCAGCACCACCGCGGGTGTGTACCAGCGTGCGAAGCGGTCGATGAAGCGCTCAGCGGGCGAGCGCGCCGCCCGCGCCTCCTCGACGAGGTGCGCTATGCGCGCGATCGTCGAATCGCCCGCGGCGCGCGTCGCCTCGATCTCGATCGCCCCCTCTCCGTTCACGGTGCCCGCAAGTACCGTGTCGTCCACGCGCCTTGTGACAGGAACGCTCTCACCGGTGACCGCGGCCTCGTTGACGCTGGATTCCCCGGCGAGCACCCGGCCATCGACCGGCACGCGCTCGCCGGGGCGCACGAGCACGCGCTCGCCGATCGCGACTTGCGCGGCAGGCACCGTCTCGTGGTAATAGTGCGCGGGGGCGTGACCCGCTTCGTGATCGTGCCCATGCCCGCGCTCGTGCCCACAGGCGCCCTCGTGATGGTGTGCGCCCTGCGGCCGCATCACCGTAGCCACCTCGGGCTGCAGCGCGAGCAGGCTGCGCAGCGAATCACGCGCGCGATCGGCGCTGTAAGCCTCGAGCGCCTCGCCGAGCGTGTACAGGAGAATCACGGTCACCGCCTCGCCGCCCGCGTCGATCGCGAGCGCGCCGAGTGTCGCGATCGCCATCAGCAGATCGATCGTGATCCGGCGGCTGAAAATGAGTGCACGCAGCCCCTTCACGAATACGGGCAGACCGGTCAGGAGCACGCTGGCAAGGAAGACGAGCGACAAGTTGCGGGCAAGCCCGCTGTCGGGCGCCCACCACGAAGCAACCGCCGCGGTGAGCACCATGATCGCCACGACGGAGGCGGTTCTCAGCCGCGGCTGACTCCAGAGGAAGCGCAGGAAGCCTGCCAGTCCGCGGCGCTCGACCGGCAGCGGCGAGGCGCTGGCTGACTCCGCCGTCCGCGACTTGAGCCGGTAGCCAAGCTGCCCGAGGCGCTGTTCGATGAGCGCGAGTGGCACCTCGCCCTCGACCTGCATCGATTCGGTGGTGAAGTCGACGCTTACGGCGCGCACGCCGGGAAGCTTGCGGATGCCGTCCTCGATCGTGAGGGCACAGCTGCCGCAGTCCATGCCGGCGATCTTCAGTCGGGCGGTGGTATCAGCCATCGTCCAATCCTCCACCTTGAAGCAAGGTTCAAGGTCAAGGGGTGGCTTCGAGCGTCAGGAAAAGCTGCGCGTAGAGGAAGGCGTTGTCGCCCCGCACGCGCAGCTGCAGGCCGTCGGGGGTCGGCGTGAGGATCACGTCCACGTGCAGGTTGCAGCCCGCTTCTGCCGCCACGAGCCGCTCGAGCGCTGCGAGCACGGCCGCACCGCGGTCGCGCACGAGGATAGTGTAACCGTCGGTTTCCTTCCACACGTGCATGTGACGGCCGCGCAGCGCCCCGAAAACCCGGTCCTGTTCAACCGTCGCGAGCGCGCAGCCGAGGCGTTTGATGAGGCGCTGCACGGTCCCCGGCGCCGGGCGCTGCGCCTCGTGGCCGCAGACATGATCAACGAGCTGGCGGTAGATCCGCGCGGTGTTGCCGCCGGCGGCGCGGCCGACCTGTCCGGTCAGGTCGTCGAGAAACAGCTCAAGTTCGTGCCGCAGCACCAGCAGCTCGGTCAGGCGCCGCTCGATCTCGATGAAACGCTGCTCGGCGATGCCGACAACCGTATGGCCACGCGCGGCTTTGCGATCCTCGTTCGCGAGCAGCAACCTGATGTCGCCCAGCGAGAACCCGAGCCGCTGCGCCCGATGGATGAAGGTGAGCGCGCGCACGGCGCTCCCCGGATAGAGCCGATAGCCCGAAGCGCTGCGCGCCGGCGGCGCGAGCAATCCTTCGCGCTCGTAGAAGCGCAGCATCGACGTGCTCACGCCCGCACGCTTCGCGAGCTGCCCGATCGTGAGCGGCGCGCCCTTCGGGGCGGCCTGCTTGCGGCGTTTCGTTACCATGGGAGCCTTGACCTTGAACTCTACTTCAAGCTCTATCTTGCCGCCACGGACAGACAGGGGTGTGTAGTGCTCGGGATCGACAAACGGCTGATCGTCAAGTCTACGAGCCGGTGGCTCGCCATCGGCATCGCGGTCGGCGTGCTCGGGCTGCTCGCGAGCCTCACGCTCTACTGGTTCATCGGCCGCGCCATCGACGCCATGACGATGGGCTATTCCCTGCTCGCGATCTGGCTGCCGTGGATCATCGCACTGCTGGCCATCAAATTCCTCGCCGGCTGGCTCTATCGCACCGCGCAGCACAAGGCCTCCTCGCTCACGAAGCTCACGATCCGCGACATGATCTATGCGCACGCGCTGCGGCTCGGCCCGGCCGTGCTCGACCGCAAGCGCACCGGGGAACTCGTGAACATCGCGGTCGAGGGGCTGGACTGGATCGAGATGCTCTACGGGATCTACTTCGTCCAGTTCGTGGTCGGCATGGCGACGCCACTGCTGCTGTGCCTGTTCATCGGCCTCATCGACTGGGTCGTCGGTGTCGCCCTCCTCGTGAGCGTGCCGCTGACACCCCTTTTCCTCGGCATGATGGGGCGCAGTTTCAGGAAAGCGAGCGAGCGCTTCGCGAAGGTCAACGCTGAACAGAGCGCGCGGTTCCTGGATTCGATCCAGGGCATGACGACACTCAAGATGTTCAACCTCGGCAAGCTGCGAGGCGCCGAGATGCACGCGGCAAGTGAGGAGCAGCGCCGCGAAACGATGCGCCTCCTCCTCGTGAACCAGATGATGATCCTCTTCGTCGACTTCGGCTTCGCGCTCGGCACCACGCTCGTGCTGACGGTGACGGCGCTGCTGCGGCTCGATGCGGGCGCGCTGACGCCAGGCGCAGTCGTCGCACTGATCCTCGCGAGTGCGGAGTTCGCCAAGCCGCTCACGCTCGTCGGGCAGTTCTTTTTCGCCGGTGCGGTCGGCCGCGCTTACGCGAAGAGAATCGTCGCGTTTCTTGGCGAATCCCCCGGCGTCGAGGATCCGGCAGGCGTCGCGGCGCCAGCCCTCGCCGCGCGCCCGTCCCTGTCGCTGAAGGACATCGTCTTTCAGTACGCCAGTGCCGCGCGCCCGGCGGTCGATCACTGCTCGCTCGAGCTCACGCCCGGCGAAACCGTGGCACTCGTCGGCGCGAGCGGCTCGGGCAAGACCACCGTCACGAACCTGATTCTGCGCACGCTCAATCCGGCGAGCGGCGCGATCAACCTCGGCGCCCACCGTGCCGACGAAGTTCCGGCTGACTGGGTGCGCGCCCATCTCGCCCTCGTGCCGCAGGATCCGTATCTCTTCCACGGCACGATCGCCGACAACCTGCGCGTCGCGAAAGTGAACGCCACGGATGAAGATCTCATCGCGGCCTGCCGCGCAGCGAACATCCACGAGCAGATCGCGGCGCTGCCTGCAGGCTATGCGACGCTCGTCGGCGAGCGTGGCCTGTCGCTGTCGGGCGGCCAGGTGCAGCGCCTCGCCATCGCGCGCGCGCTGCTGAAGGACGCGCCGATCGTGCTGCTCGATGAGCCCACCTCGCAGATCGACCTCGAGACAGAAGCCGTGATCCAGGAGGCGCTCGGGCACCTCACCCGCGACAAATCGGTGCTGCTGATCGCGCATCGCCTGAGCACGGTCAGAAACGCTGATCGCATCATCGTGCTGGGACATGGCAAAGTGCTCGAGTCGGGCACGCACGCCGAACTCCTCGCGCGCGGAGGCGCGTACGCCGGCATGGTCGCAATCGCCGGAGCAGCGGCATGAGCAACGCACAGCTCCTCCGCCGCCTGCTCGCATTCATGCGGCCTCTGAACGGCGTCATGTTGCTGTCGGTCAGCGCGCGCACGGTCAAGCTCACGATGCAGACGGCGCTGATCGCGTTCGCGGTCGCGGGTGTGGCGCGCTTCGTTGCGGACCCCGACTCCGCCGCGATCTCCCATATCGTGTTCGGCCTCGTGGCGTATGCGTTCGCCCTTGGGCTTTCAAACTACATTGAGACCTACACCGGCCACTACGTCGCGTTCCGGCTGCTCGCCATATTGCGCAACGAGTTCTACGACCGCATGGAGCCACTCGCACCGGCCGGCACAGGCGATCTGCGCTCGGGTGATGCGGTCTCGCGCGTCATGAGCGACTGCGAGCGCATCGAGCCCTTTTATGCGCACACGATTGCGCCGGTGATCACGGCCTTCGTGGTGCCGGCCATCCTCCTCGCCATCCTCGGCCACTGGTACCACATGGCCTACGTGTGGACACTGCTGCCGTTCATGGTCGTGATGGTGATCGTTCTGCCGATCATCACGGCTCTCTCAGGAGGTCGCGGCAGCGAGACCTGGCGCCACGCGCAGGGCGAAGTGAATGCGTTCCTCACCGACAGCCTGCAAGGCATCCGCGACACTGTCGCTTTCGGATACGGCGAACGCCGTCGTCGCCAGGCGTGGGAAATCGGCGTGCGCCTGAAGAAGGGCCGGGACGCGCTGATGCGCGCGGATGCTTTCCAGCGCGGGGTCAGCGAGTGCATCGTAGCGGCCGCCGCAGTCGCCGTGCTGTGGGTCAGCTGGAACCTGTACCTCGCGGGCGCCATCAGTCCGCTGCGCGACATCCCGGTCGTCGTCGCGATCGCAATCACGGGCTTCAACGCAGCGCAAGGCCTCAACAATGTCGTCGGTGACTTCCAGGTCTCGATGGTGTCGGCGCGACGCCTCTTCGAACTGATGGACCAGAAGCCCGTCGTCAATGATTCCGTTACCGCATCCCCACCGCTCGCGGATGCTTCGATCTCCCTGCGAAACGTGACCTTCGCCTACGCCGGCAGCGCGCAGCCGGTATTGGGGAACATCAGCCTTGACGTCGCAGCGGGCAGGCATATTGCGCTCGTCGGCACGAGTGGCGCCGGCAAGAGTACGGTGGCGAATCTGCTGCTGCGCTTCTGGGACGCAAACGAAGGCGAAGTGCTCGTCGGCGGCCGCTCCGTGCACGATTACACGCTCGAAGCGCTGCGCGAACATGTCGCCGTGGTCTCGCAGCGCAACTACACGTTCAACACGACGATCCGTGAGAACATCCTGGTGGGCAGGCCGGGCGCGACTGCGGCACAGGTCGATGAGGCCGTGCGGCGCGCGCACCTCAAGGACTGGATCGACAGCCTGCCGCAGGGGCTCGACACACAGGTTGGTGAAATGGGCGGCAGGATCTCGGGCGGCCAGCGCCAGCGCATTGCCATCGCGCGTGCGCTCCTGAAGGACGCGCCGATCCTGGTCCTCGACGAGGCGACCTCGAGCCTCGACGTCGAATCCGAGCGCGAAGTGAACGCCGCGATCCGCGAACTTTCGACGGGGCGCACTACCCTCACGATCGCGCACCGTCTCTCGACCGTGCTCAAAGCCGACGCAATCCTCGTGCTCGCGCACGGCCGTATCGTCGAACAGGGCCGGCATGAAGACCTCCTCGCGCGAGGGGGCGTCTATGCGCGCCTCTTCGAGTTGCAGCGCGACGAGGTGGACATGCACGCTCCCGCTGCGTCACCATCACCGGCATGAAGACCTCCATAGCGATGAAAGTCCTGCGCAGATCGCTCGCCTGCGTGCTGCTTGCGGGTGCTGCGCCCCTCGCCACGGCCGACGACGGCTGGGCTGCCGCGGAAATGTCACCCGCCGAACTGCGGGCGCAGGCGGCCGCCGACGCCACCTCGCTCGTCATCCTCGATGTGCGCACGCCCGGGGAGTTTGCGGCGGACCACATACCGGGCGCGATCAACATCCCGCACGATCAGGTCCCGGCGCGCCTCGCCGAATTCAAGGCGTGGAAGGACAAGACGATCGTCGCCTATTGCCGCAGCGGCCGGCGCGTCGGCCTTGCACTGCAGGCGCTGCACGACGCCGGCTTCACGAAACTGGCGCACCTGACCGGAGATATGCCGGGGTGGAGCAAATAGCCGGTGCCGCTTGTCTGATTCGAACAGACGACCCCATCATTACGAA
>DAORVK010000031.1:17164-28677 GCA_035433705.1 Steroidobacteraceae bacterium | reverse complement strand
CCTCCGGCAAGCTCGATGAAGTCGTGGTGACCGCGCAGAAGCGCGAGGAGAACCTCCAGCGAACGCCACTGGCCGTCAGTGCCATCACGACCAAGGCGCTCGAACAGCGCGGCATCGTGGACGTCAGCCAGTTGACCTCCCTCGCACCGACTCTCACGACAACGACGACACCGGGATCGACCTCGAGTTCCACCATTGCCATCCGCGCCATCGGCAACGGTGACCCGATCCTGACCTCGGATTCACCGGTCAGTCTCTACGTGGACGGCGTGGTGATCGGTCGCCAGGCCGGCGCCGCATTCGACCTGCTCGATCTTGAGCGCATCGAGATCCTGCGGGGTCCCCAGGGCACCCTCTACGGACGCAATACCATCGGTGGAGCCGTGAACCTCATCACCGCAAGACCTGCGGACAAATTCGGGATCAGGGAGAAACTCAGCTTCGGCAACTGGAACCAGTGGCAGACGCGTACGAGCCTCGACACGGGCCAGTGGGGCGAGAGCGGCATCCGCGCCAAGCTCATCTACGTGCACCGCGAGCAGGACGGCTACGTCAATAATCTCAATGTTCCCGGCGATCTCGATCCGGGTGCCTCCAAGCTCGACGCAGGCCGAATCGCCCTCTCATTCGACCGCGGCGGAGTCTTCCGCGCTGACTACGCCTTCGATCACAACAAGCGTGAGGGTATCCCTGCGGCCTGGCAGGCAACCATTGCAAACGCGACCGTGATGCGCCTGTGGAACGCCTCGCCAGGCTATGGCGGTCGCGCGCCGCAGGTTTCGGCCGAGAGACTCGATTCCCTGTACCTGAATGTCGACCAGGTGAATACCGACAAGGTGGACGGCCACGGCCTGAGGCTCGAGTTCGACCTGAATGCCAACACGATACTGCGTTCGCTCACCGGCTACCGGGAGTGGAGCCAAGTCACCCGCAACGGCGGGATGGACGGCCAGAACGGCATCCGCGCCATGACGGTGAGCCCGGCAGCCCTCGCACCACCCTACACCATCATTCCGACGGGCGTTCGCGAGGTCAATCTCTTCACGGCCGGCATTTCCCCGCGCAGCCAGCACCAGGTGAGCCAGGAGTTCAACCTGATCGGCAATGTCGGTGACCGGTTCGACTACGTCGCGGGGCTCTTCTACTTCAAGGAACGCAGCCGCGAATACAGCCGGCAGTACCCGGTCATCGCCCTGCCAGCACCGTTTCCTCCATTCGCCGTGCCATTGCAGAGCGATATCAACTATGTGCACGAGGCGGATTCGAAAGCAGCCTTCGCGCAAGCTACCTACGACCTGACCGACCGGCTCAGCTTCACGGGGGGTGTGCGTTACACGGAAGACAAGAAGGAACTGGACCAGGTCGCGCCATTCGTGCGCAACCTGAGCAAGGACTTCAGCCAGTTCAACTGGTCGGCTACGCTCGACTTCCAGCTGAACGACAATGTCATGACCTACGCCCGTGCCGCCACCGGGTACAAGGCCGGCGGCATGAACGCCCGCTCGATCAACAGCGGATATGAACCGGAGGACCTGACCTCGTATGAGCTCGGGGCGAAGTCCGAACTCTTCGACCGGCGCCTGCGCCTGAACGGCGCGCTCTTCTACGTCGATCACAAAGACATGCAGTTCCAGCAGTTCGTCGCAGGCAGCCGCGGCGCCACGAGCAATACCGTGAACGCCGGCAAGGCCGAATACAAGGGCGTTGAGCTCGAGTTCGAGGCCGCACTCACCGACGGCCTGACCTTCTCGGGCTCCCTGGGCTATATCGATCGCGACTTCAAGGAGTTCCTGCTCGTCGACCCGGTCACCAACCAGGTCGTCGACGTGGCCAGTGTGGCCCACTTCACGTACTCGGCCAAGGAGACGGCGAGCGCCGCACTCCAGTACGACCTGCCGCGATTCAGCGTCGGCCAGCTCTCGGGTCGCCTGGAATACAACTACCGCAGCAAAGTGTATTTCCAGCCTTCGCTGATCGGCACTCCGTTCAATGAGTCGATCCCCGGTGCCGCGCGCAGCCTTCTCGATGCGAGGCTCACGTTCGCCGACGTGTCTGTTGGTGTCGCGAAGGCCTCATTCGCGCTCTGGGGTCGCAATCTCACCGACGAGGAATACCGCGTTCACGGCATCGACTTCGGTTCGCTCGGTTATGCCGGCAACGTCTACGGCGAACCGCGCAGCTACGGCATCGATCTCATCTTCAGCTTCTGATATGGCCGGGAAATATCAGCTGCTGGCCGGTCTTTGCTGCGCAGTCATCGCGACCGGTGCCCTGGCCCAGTCGGAAGCCGCAGGAACCGCGGCTTCCGACGGCCTGGACGAGGTGGAGGAAGTGATCGTCACGGCCCAGCGCCGGGCCGAGAGGCTGCAGGATGTGCCGATCGCGATCACGGTGCAGTCTGGCGAACAACTCGCAAAGGCTGGAGTGACCAACCTGCGCGATCTCACGGCAGTCGCACCCGGTGTCCGGATTGCCGGCGCCGGTGCCAACACCCAACCGTCGATCCGCGGCGTCCAGTCACAGCAGACCGATCCGGGCAACGATCCCAACGTGGCGGTGTACATCGATGGCGTGTACCAGGCGAACCAGATCTCCAACAGTTTCGATCTGCCCGACGTGCAGCAGATCGAGGTACTCAAGGGGCCGCAGGGCACGCTCTTCGGTCGCAATGCGACCGGAGGGGCGATCCGCGTCTTCACCCTCGATCCAGTCTTCACACCCACCGGCCGCGTGAGCCTCGACTACGGGCGCTTCTCCGACGTGGTCGCCAAGGGTTACCTCAGCGGACCGCTGGTGGACGGGAAACTGGCCGGCAGCCTGTCCGTGTTCCGCCAGGACAGCGACGGCTATCATCGCGACATCGTCACGGGCAGAGATGACGTCGGCGGCATCGAAAGCACCGTGGTGCGCGCCAAACTGCTTGCGAAGCCGACGGAGAGCATGCAGCTGCTGCTGACACTCGGTTACATGGACCGTTGGGACGGCGATACCACTCCCTATGCGACGATCGGTGGCAATACCATCGCCCGCCTTTTCCCGGGAGCGGTTTTTGCCGAGAAACCGTACGAGTTCGCCAGCAGCCGCGACGATTTTCTCGACAGCACCGTGCATCTCGCCAGTCTCAAGGCGGATTTCGACTTCGCCGCCGGGACGCTCTCGTCCGTCACGGCCTACAACAAGACCGATGCCTACTACACGCAGGACGGGGACGCCTCGAATCTCGATCTGCTGTTCTACGGCCTGAACGAGTTGCAGAAGGACTTCTCCCAGGAACTCATCTTCTCGAGCGAGAAGCGCGGGCGCTTCAGTGCCGTGGCGGGGCTCTTCTATTACCATGCCGACGGCCGCTATGACCCGCTTGATGTGCTCGGCAGTTTCGCGGGGCCTGTGCCGATTTTCGTCTGGTCGAAACAGGTCACCGAAGCCTACGCGCTCTTCGGCGAGGTCAATTTCGACCTGACCAATCGGCTGAGCCTCACCGGCGGCGCGCGCTACAGCGACGAGAAGCGCACCGCGCACGGCACCTTCCAGTTCGGCCCCGGCCCGGAGCCCGACATGCCGAGGCTCGGGTCGAAGAGCTGGGACAGCTTCACACCACGAGTCTCGCTGCGCTATCGCTTCCTCGAAGACGACCACCTCTACGTGACCTACTCGGAAGGCTTCAAGAGCGGCGGCTTCAACATCGCCGCGGCCGATCCGACCCCCTTCGACCCCGAAGAGCTGAAGGCGATCGAGGTCGGCGTGAAGACCTCGCCGGCGCGGCGCCTGAGCGCGAATGTCTCGGCCTTCTACTACGACTATACCGACCAACAGGTGATGACGGTCGCCAACAACTTCAACATCACGGCCAATGCGGCGTCGTCCGAACTCTACGGACTCGACGCCGATCTGGCTGCGCGGGTCACCGATGCGTTCACGATCACGGCGGGGCTCGCGCTGCTGCACGCGGAATACGATCGCTATCCAGACGCCGCAGTGCTCGAACCCCTGGTCAGTGTTGCCTGCCGCTGCGGCAACACGAACGCGGTCATCGACGCCAGCGGCATGACAGAACCGCGCTCGCCCAAATGGACACTCGGCGTGACGGCGAACTATGCGCACGACTTCGGCTTCGGGCCGCTCGAGCTTTCGGCAACGGCCTACCATTCGGACGAGTTCTACTGGGATTCCAACGAACGCATCCGCGAACCTTCCTACACGACGCTGTCGGCGCGGGCCTCCTGGCAGCCGCGCGACTCCGGTTTTCGGGTGAGCCTGTGGGGCAGGAATCTCACCGACGAGAGACATTCGCGGGCCGTCTTTCTGCTGGAGACCTACGACGGCGTGTCCTACGCCCGGCCGAGGACTTACGGCGTCGGCGTCGAATACGCGTTCTGACGCGCTCGGGAACCGTCAGTTGCCGAAGGAGGCGACGCTGTTGAGCAGCAGTCGCACCAGCGTGATCTGACGCTTCACTCCGGTCTTGGAAAAGATCGCACGCAGGTGGGCGCGAGCGGTGTTCCTGCGAATTTTCATCGCTGCGGCCGCCTCATCGAGACTGAGCCCATCGGCGAGCAGCAGCGCGAGCTTCGCCTCGGCGGGCGTGAACTGGAACAGCCGCTGCGCGAGTTCGACCGAGGGCTGGGTCCGGTGTTCCGGGTCGCGGATGAAGATCGCGACAGAAGGCCGGTTCGGCCCGTCGGAACACTCGCTCAAGGGTATCGGGCGGATCAGCAGGCTCAGACTCGCTCGCCCCGAGGGGCGGGAGACGGAGAGCGCCTCGGCAACGGCGGGTTGCCCTGTCGGCATGTCCAGGGTCTGGCGGATCAGGCGCTGCAGCTCTTTGTGCTCCACCCGATACTCGGCCGAGAGGTGGCCGGCGCCCAGGGAGAGCCCATCCCGTTCGGCCAGAATCGCCTGCGCCACGTTGTTCGAGCGCAGGACTACCCCCGCCCCATCGAGAATCACGGAACCCACGAGCATGCCGCTCATGACATTCGCGTAGAGCTGCATCTCCGTTTCCATCTGCCGCAGCGAACCGTGGAAATTGAGCGCGCGCTTGAAGTGGGGGATGAGCGCCTGCACAAGCGCCTTGTCCGCCGCAGAAAATTCCACGCTGGTTGCCGGACGTGTGAATCGCAGGCGAAATTCCCGACCCTCCTCGCCATGGATATCGGCTCCGAGGATGTAGCGGACCTGACGCGGCTCGACGTACTGCTTGAAGAACTCGCCCTGGACCCATTTCTCCGGATCGATGATCTCATCGAGCGTCACTGCCCGATCGGCTGGCAGCCCGACGAAAGGATCGAGAGAGAAGGTCGCAAACTGCGTGTAGACAGATGTGGAGAGCTTCGGCCCCCGGCCCCGGTCCCGGATGACGACTGCCATCGCGTTGGCCCGGGCGGGACGCAGTATCAGCACGCTGCCGTTGGCCCGCAGCCAGCCACGCAGGCCTGTCATGGCCTTGCTGCACGGGACCGTCTCGAGCGGGCCCTGGTAGATCAGCTCCAGCAGCTCACAGTAGCGCTCGAAGGGCATCTGCAGCGCCTCGAGCATCGGCACCAGCCCTTCCCCGCCCCCAGTCCGGCCTGCGCGACCGGCCGCTTGGTCCAACCCGACTGCTGTCACCATTTCTGCTGCAGTCACGTATAGCAGAGACAGGACGGAAGAGCGAGCACGGGACTCTCGCGCACTCACGCCATCGATGGGCAGTGGGCGGCAGGGCCGCGCCGCTCCACAATCTCAGTGCAATTTCTCGACTTCGACTTGCGTTGCACGGTCCGTAGGGCCTGGGCCGTACTCGGCCGGGCGCGGCTGGATATGGAAATACCCGCCCGCCAGGCCAATCGGGTTGATGGGGCTTGGCGTCACCGTGTTCGCGGCCTTGCCGCCCTTCGACATGTAGGGCTCCCATGCGTGGTACACGATGACCTGACCCGGCCGCAGTGCCGGACTCACCTTCGCCATCAGTTCGGACGAGCCGATGTCGTTGAACAGGCGCACCTGGTCGCCATCCTCAATGCGGCGGGCCATCGCATCTTCGACGCCGATGTAAATGACCGGCTGCCCCCGGTTCAGCTGCTGCATGTACTTCTGGTCGCGCCAGCTCGCATGGATCGACCAGCGCGTGTGGCCACCGGTGAGCTGCAGCGGATAGTCACCACCGATGCGCGGCTGATCCTTGTGCACCGGCAGCGTCTCCCCGAGTTCCTCGTAGAAGGGATGATCGATGCAGAACTGCATGCGCCGCGTGAGTGTCGGCCAGGGCATCTTCTTCTCGGTGTGCCACAAGCCTGCGGTGATGGTCTCATTCTCGTGGATGTCCGTGGCGTTACCGATGTTCGCATAGGCGTCGCCAACCGCCGTGAATCGCTGGAAGCCTTTCTCCTTGAGCTTCTTCCAGTCGATGCTGCCCATGTTGGTCGAGAGCTCGAGCACCAGTTCGAGGAAGTCCGGGGCGTTCTTCTCCGTATAGCGTCCGTCGAAGGTGAACTGCCTGTAGACGTCGAAGGAGCGCGCGTTGCCTGAGCGATCCCTGAACTCGCGCAGGCCGCGCTCGGCGGCACGCCGCTCGATGGTCTTCAGCAGCAGGCAGTAGAACTCCCAGTCGGACCTGGCCTCGCCAAGCGGTTCGACTGCGCGGGTAATGACCTGCGAAAACGGCGCGAGCGGCGTGACCCAGGTGATGTCGTCCTTCTCGTACCAGGCTGCCGCCGGCAGCACATAGTCGCTGTGCAGCGCCGTGTTGCTCATGCGCCAGTCGATTGTCACCAGGAGATCGAGCATGGGCAGCAGTTTCTCTGCAACCTTGTCATAGGCACGCCAGCGGCGCAGTACGTTGCCGCCCGCCTCCATGAAAATGCGTGGGCGGGTCGCACCCTCGAAATGCCAGCCCTTCCCGATCGCCTCGTCCATGTAGTCAGAGAACGGGCGCTTCAGATGCGGATCCCACTTCTCGGTGCGGCCGTAGGTATCGGCCATGCCGACCTGATGGTAGAGCCAGAGCATGGTGGCAGCCATGGAGCCCTGACCATAGCTCTTGCGCGCGAGGTCGTAGAGACTCATTTCGGCCGTGTAGCCCTTGGCCAGATTCTCCTGGACCAGCGGCGCCATCTGCAGACCTATGCCCGCGAGGATGCGCTTCGGATCATCGGCACCAGCGGCCACCGCCAAACCGTCGACGCCGTCCACCGACAGATAGGCGAAGCCCAGGTACCCCGCGCCCTTGCGACCCATCTGGCCGGCCAACGCGAAGCAGAGCAGTTGTGCGCGCTCCATCTCGATGGCGTGGTAATACTTCGAAAGATTGGACTGGCATACGCAGGTGGCCGCGCGTGCCCCGGCCAGTTGCCGTGCCAGTTCGCGGATCGTGTCGGGATCGACCCCGCAGATCTTCGTCGCCCGCTCCGGCGTGTACTGCCGCAGATGCGTCCGCAGCCGGGCAAACACCGGCGTGACCCTGATCTTGCCGGCCCTGCCCTCAACCTCGAACTCGCCGTCGAGCGCGGGATCGAGGGCGCCGAGGGCGAGCGTGTCCTGGGGCGCGAGCACGACCCGACCGCTCGCGCGATCGTAGACGTAGAAGCGATCATCCTGACCGTCTGCTTCCATCTCGGAGCGACGCAGAAACCGGCCGTTGTCGCTGCGCACCAGCAGGGGCAGATCAGTCTGCTCCTGGACGAAGCGGCGATTGTAGATACCCTCCTCGATCATCACGTGGGCCATGGACAGACCGAGGGCAGCGTCGGTCGCCACCTTCACCGGCACCCACTGATCCGCGTGAATCGCCGAGGCCGAGTAATCCGGCGCGATCGTGATGACCTTCGCCCCGTTGTAGCGCGCCTCGGTAATGAAGTGGGCATTCGGGATCTGCGTGTAGATGGGGTTGCCGCCCCAGATGAGGATCAGATCCGAGTGGAAGAGATCGTCCATCGAGCTGCAGAAGGTCATCTTGCCGAGCGTCACCGCCACGCCCGGCCGGTGATCCCCGGCTTCCGCATTCCAGTCGAGCACCGGCGTATCCAGCACGAGCGTGGTGCGCGCCTGGGCAAGGCCCGCTCCGCCACCCGCCACCGCGCCCTGGTCCCACATGATGGCACCGGGACCATCGCTCACCATGACGTCGATCATCTTGTCAGCGATGTCGGTGAGTGCCTCGTCCCAACTGATGCGCTGCCACTTTCCCGCGCCACGCTCGCCGACGCGCTTCAGCGGATGACGCAGGCGTGCGCCATCGTACATGCGTTCCGAGTAGCAGGCGCCCTTGTTGCAGCCACGCGGGTTGTAGTCGGGGATCTTCGGGTCGATCTGCTCATAGGTGCCGGCTTGCTCCTCGCGCCAGACGATGCCTTCCTTGACGTAGACGTTCCAGTTGCAGCCGCGCTGGTACCAGCAGTTGACGAAGTGGCTTCCCTTCGCAACGCTGTCCCAGCTCCACTTCGCCCGCCAGATGTCCTCGAAGCTCTCATAGCGGACCGCTGCCATCCCGGAGGGCATCGCGGCACGCGCCTCGGCGCCGCTCCGCCAGCCGAGATGCACAAGCGAAAGGCCGAGCCCGCTGCCAAGACCCGTGAGGAAACTGCGCCTCGCGATCGTCATGGTCCCACTCCTTATGCGAGTCGTGATGGTGGCATGCCGAGCCCGGAGAGAGCGATCATGTCCTTCAGCACTTCGTTGGCGCCACCGCCGAAAGTGAGCAGCCGCAGTGCCGCGAAGTCGCGCTGGAAAAGCCCTTTCGTCGGCGAGATATCGGAAGGTGGCTGCAGCCCGCCGATCAGCCCCATGATGTCCATGCAGCTGCCGGCCACGGTCTGAAACAGCTCCGATCCGTAGACTTTGGTCATGGCGGCCTCCGCGAAGGGCTCGATGCCCTGCGTGATCATCTTGGCTGCGCGGAAATTGAAGAGCCGCAGCACTTCGGTTCGCACGGTGAGATCAGCCAGCTTCTCCCGCACCCACGGCTCGTCGAACAGTCGCCGGCCGTCAATCTCGGTGTCCTTCGCCCACCGGATCATGTCCTCGAGCATTCGTCTCATGCGCGAGTGCGGCACGAGACCGATCCGCTCCATCGCAAGCTGGGAGTTGATGTAACTCCAGCCCTTGTTCTCTTCGCCGATCAGGCAGTCCTTCGGCACCCGCACGTCATCATAGAAGGTGACGTTACTCCTGAAGCCCCCCATGGTTCGCAGCGGACTGATGGCGACACCCGGCAAACGGGTATCCACCATGAAGATGGAAATGCCCTTGTGCTTCTTCGCAGCCGGATCGGTCCTCGCCGCCAGCCAGATGTAGTCGCAGAAATGCGCCAGGCTGGTGAACACCTTCTGCCCGTTGATGACGTAGTGGTCACCGTCGCGAACAGCCCGCGTCTTCAGGGAAGCGAGATCGGTGCCCGCCCCCGGCTCCGTGTAGCCGACGGCGATGTTCAGTTCCCCGCGCAGCAGCGGCGGCAGAAAGCGATCCTTCTGCTCCGGTCTCCCCGCCCGCATGATGGTCGCACCGATGGCGTTGATCGCAAGGAACGGGATCGGGATGCGGTAGTAGCCGGCAATGGTGTCGAAGAAGATGTATTGGTCGATGGCATCTCTTTCCAGACCACCGTATTGCTTTGGCCACGCGAGTCCGAGCCAGCCGTCACGCCCCAGTTGTCGCATGAACCGGCAGTAGTGCGGATGCGTGTCCGGCCCGCCACCTTCCTGGTGCGCGAGGAGTTCGGCTTCCAGCTCTGGAGTGACGTGCTTTTCCAGATAGGCGACGATCTCGCGCTGCAGCTGCTGCTGTGCTTCAGTCAGTTGAAAATCCATCCTCACTCCCGCGCCGTGGACCGGCCTCCGCCCTGGAGTTGCGCGCCGAGACGCTTCAGCTGCACGGGCGTCGGACCGAACTTCAGTTCCATGGTCTTGGCGCGCCGAAAGTAGAACTGCAGATCATTCTCCATGTCGACGCCCACCCCGCCGTGCAGCTGATGCGCGAGCGCCGCCACCCGCTGGCAGGCGTCGCTCGTGAAGGCCTTGGCGATGGCCGTTTCCCGCCCTGCCGGCAATTTCCGATCCAGTCGGTCGATCGCCTGGTAGCTGGTCCAGCGTGAACCCTGAACCAGCGTGAACATATCAGCCAGGTGATGCTGCACGGCCTGAAAGGATCCAAGCGGGCGGTCGAACTGCACGCGCTGCTTCATGTATTCGGCCGTGGCCCTGAGCTGATGCTCGGCGCCACCCACCATTTCGGCGCAGATCAGGGCCGTGCATTTGCCGTAGACATCTCCCAGCACCGGGAGCGCGGCGCCTGCCTCGCCCAGCACGGCTTCGGCCGGAACGATCACCTCGTCGAAATCCACCTGGAACTGTCGGTCCGGTGCGATGGTTGCGAGCGGTGTCATCGTGATGCCTGGTGCCTCGCGGTCCACCAGCATCAGACTGCAACCTTCCTCGTCGCCAGTAGCGCCTGCAGTCCTCGCGAGCACCAGCAGTTGGCTTGCGGCCGTCGCATACGGCACGAACATCTTGCGGCCGCTGAGCCGATAGCCATCGCCGGAGCGCGTGGCGCGGGCCGACACGAAACGCAGCTCGTAGGCCACTCCCGGCTCCTCGATCGCCGGCGACACGATCATCGTGCCGTTGGCGATGGCGGGCAGGAACTGCTCCTTCTGTCCGGCGCTGCCGCCAGCCAGTATCGCCAGCGTCGCCATCAGATTGGAGAAGAACGGGCTGTCGAATGCAGCAGCGCCGATCTCCTCGAGTAGCACGCCCAATTCGAGAAACCCGAGCTGCGAGCCGCCATAGCGCTCGGGAACGATGATGCCGGTCCAGCCCTGCGCGGCGATCGCCCGCCAGAGCGTTTCCGAGAAACCCTTCGGGCTACCCTCGAGCTCCCTCAACACCTTCGCGTGACACTGCTCCTGCAGGAACCTGCGAGCCGAGTCCCGGAACAGTTGCTGCTCGTCACTCAGCGAGAAATCCATGGATGCCGTTCCTGGCGCCGCTCAGCCGCCGGCCTTCCTGAACATCGGCAGCGCCCACTCCCTGGTGACCTCCCTGAAGCAGAGCTCGACGGGCATGCCAAAGGAGACCTCCTCGGGTTCGCAGTCGACCAGATTGGAGATCAGCCTTACCCCCGGCTCCTTCTCCATCTCGACCAGCACGACCTCGAAAGGCACGCGAAATGCCGGGTGTACTTCCTGGCGTACCACAGTCCAGCTGTAGATGCGGCCCTTGCCGCTCGATTCGACCCATTCCCAGGCCTCGCCCTTGCACTTCGCGCAGCGGACCCGGGGAGGATGGCTGAACGTGCCGCAGGCGGAACACTTCTGGAACTTCAGCTTGCGCTGCTTGAGACCCTGCCAGAAGCCGCTTTCGAAATTCTCCCAGACGGGATCATAGAAGTGCTTCATGTACTTCGGGTTGTATTCAATGGACATCGGCTCGACTCCCGTGCTGCGGAACTGGTCAATTGCCCTGGGTGAGAATGAGCGCGGTCGTCGGCACGCCGAGCCCTCCGGTGACGAGCACGTTCTGCGCGTCCTTCACCTGCGATGT
>DAORVK010000031.1:14402-17064 GCA_035433705.1 Steroidobacteraceae bacterium | reverse complement strand
GCATTCCGGCAGGCCGATCGACTCGCGGTAGAAGGAAGTCATGCTGTGCGAATCATAGGAGGTGCCAAAGCCGACCCCGGTGATGTAAGCGGGCTTCTGCTTCAGATCCCGGGCGCGCTCGGGCGTCGTGACGATCAGCGCCACGGCGCCGTCGTTCTCGAGGCAGGTGTCGTGCAGCGTGAAAGGCTCCGAGGACATGGGGGAATGCAGGTACTCCTCCATCGTCAACGGTCTGCCGTAGAACATCGCCCGTGGATTGCGCAGGGCATTCTCGCGGCACACGAGTGCCACATGGCCGAGCTGCTCGCGTGTCGCCCCCGTCTCGTGCATCCAGCGCTTCGCCTGCATGGCCACCCACATCGTGGGGCTCGCGAAGCCGAAGGGCATGTAATAGCTGTAGCGATACTCGGCCGGAATGGCCGTCGGGCGACCATAACGCACCGTGCCGCTGGCAGGCTTCAGTGACCGGTAGCACACGACGTAGTTCGCGACGCCGGAAGCCACCGCCATGGCCGCATGCGCTACCGTCCCGCAGCTCGCCCCGCCGCCCCAGGGCGTCTGCCCGAAGTAGCGCAGATTCGGGATGCCGAGGCTGCGCGCCACGTCGATGTCGGGCGCGAGTTCGGCTGCATAGATGCCCGCGGTGCCGTAGCTCGACATGCCGTCGATCTGGTCGATCTCGAGGCCGGCATCCACGCAGGCCGCGGTGACCGCGTCCACCGCGAGGTGGATCTCGCTGCGGCCGGCGTTGCGAGTGAATTCCGTCGAGCCGATACCGACGACGCACGCCTTGTTCTTCAGCGACATCGCCCTATCCTCGCGTCGGCAGGGAAATGATCGCGGAGCCGGAGGCGTGCGGCCCCATCTGGTTGTCACCGTTGAAGGCGACCTCGATCAGGTGCTCCCCCTTCTCCTGCCACTTGCGGGTGATGCGCGCGTTCATGTCCATCCTGTCGCGCGGAAAGTTCGGCACAGAGAGCTTGATGGAGATGTCCTTGATCACCGCCTGCGGACCGGCCCATTGCTCGAGATAGGTCATCATCAGGCCGTTCGAGGTGAGGATGTTCATGAAGATATCGGGCGCGCCCTTCGACTGCGCGAAGTCCCGGTCGTGGTGCACCGGCATGAAGTCGTGCGTCGCCCAGGTCGCGCCCATTGCGATCAGTGTCGTGTCGATGACCCGGCTCTTCTCCGGCAGATCCTGTTTGACCTGCACGTCTTCCCAAAAGACATTGTTGATCTCGCGCGACATTGCGTGCTTCCTCTCCGTATCGATTCGTGGATTCGCTCAGCCTGCGTACAGCCTGCGCGTGCTCATCGGTGCCCGGTAGACGAGCACGTCGAAAGACTGGTTGCACAGCAGCTCGTCGTTCTGGTTATAGAACTGATACAGCATCTGGTACTTGCGGCCCACGCCCTGACGCGTCAGATGGTCGTAATCCGAAAGGCGCGCGATGCCGAGCGTCCAGTGAATCTCGTCGCCTACCCGGAGGCGCCTGAAGTGCTGCTGGCGTTGCGCGGTCGCCATGACCCCCGTGTAGCCTTCCTGCTCGACCACGAGGTTCAGCTTGACGTTCGGGTCGTCCGGGAACTCGCACTTCCCGTGAACGAACTGATCGATCGCCGCCTTCATCGTCCCGAGCGCGAACACGTGCACCATGCCCGAGGGCGCGAGCAGGCCGCCCCAGGGACTCTTCTTTGCGTACTCCTCATCCGTGTAGAGGGGGTTCGTGTCCCGCATCACCTGGCACCAGCGGTCCACGTCGACTTCTGTCACCCGGTCGTGCGGCAGGTGCCGCGGGCTCTGCACGCCGATCAGGGGAGCGATCTTCGCGTAGTCCATCGTCGGCTCGAGTGGGCTGTTGAACGGCAGGACACCAAACTTGTTTGCCATGAATATCCTCAATGCCTCTTCTTCACCGCGAGCCTCGCCACCTGTGCCCGGCGGCAGGTCTGCTCGCTCACGACTTCGCCGTCCTGATTCCGGAACGTATAGTGAAGCTCGAGCTCGTAGCCGGGCCCGGCGGCGGTCACCACTTCGCCCTGCGATACGCCAGCGACCCTCACCTGGTAGCTCAGCCGTTCCCCGATCTTCAGCGGACGCAAAAACTTCTGCTCCAGCGCGATCGTCAGACCCACGCCGTAGCCGGCATCCTCCAACATCCGGATCGCCCGCTCGTGCGGCTCGGTCGCGCCTTTCGGCTCCGCAGACCACAGGGCCGGCATCGCCCAGACCATCAACAAGGCAGGCGGCGCCTTCACGGTGTCTCGCTCGAAGAGCTGGTAGCTCCGGTTGTCTTCCCGGATCACCTCGCACCAGTGCCGAATGTCGGGAATATTCGCCGGATGTCGGGTAGGAATCCGGGCTGATTCCTGGCCAACAAGCCCATTCACCGCGCTGATGTCCATCGTCATCTGCAACCTCCACCTCAGCGTCCACTCCCTCGGGCCAAACTAGCAACCGCCTCTTCGCAGGGTCATCGTCCACTTGGACGGTTCGACCGATGGGCGCGTCCGCTATCTACTCGATGAAAGCGGTCGTTCCCGGGCGGACCGGGCCGCCTGACAACCTGCCTGCCCATGATGCGCACCCCCATCGTGCCCGGTCACGAGTTCGCGGGTGAAGTTGTCGAGGTGGGCAAGGGCGTGGAACGCTGGCGCC
>DAORVK010000031.1:0-14302 GCA_035433705.1 Steroidobacteraceae bacterium | reverse complement strand
GCTCCGTCAGGTCATGCAGCTCGTGCGCGATGGGCGCATCAGACCTTTGCAGTTGATCAACCAGCGCACGGAAGTCGCGATGAGCTCCGAAACAATGCTGATGTACCCGATGCGACCCGCGCGACATCCGGCTGACGCAGCTCGACTCGCCGATCCATTGGTGCACTTCCTGCATACGCTCCACCCGCGGGTCCGCTGCAGCCAGTCGGGGTATTCAGGACAGAACCAGAAATTTGAAGATCAGGGAACTGCCCACGACCGCGACGAACATCGCAAACAATCGACGCAGTCTTCTTGCCGGCAAGCGGTGCGCAAGCTGAGCACCTACACGCGCAGCCGGTGTACTTGCAAGCGCAATGCCGGCCATGGCGGGCCAGTAGACAAAGCCGGTGGCATGCGCCGGCAGATCGGTGTGATGCCAGCCGCCCGAAATGTTGCCAATCGTGCCGAACAATGCAATCGGCACGCCGCAGGCGGCAGAAGTGGCCACGGCTTTCTGCATGCGTACGTTGCAGTAACTGAGGAACGGCACCGTGAGCGAGCCACCACCGATACCGAACATCGCCGATGCGAATCCGATAACGCCGCCGACGCCCAGCAACGACGCGCGGCCCGGCAATTCACGGTGCGCGGTGGGCGCGAGTCCAAAGCCCATCTGGATGCCGACGCACAGCAGGAACACGCCAATCGCCAGTTGCAGCACCGGGCCGCTCAGATTGGCCGCAAACCGCGAACCACCGAAAACGCCGAGCGCCAGGCCCGGCGCCAGCAGGCCGACCACCGGCCAGATGACCGCACCCTTCTGGTGATGCGCGCGAACTGAACTGGCTGAGGTGATGGCAATGGTGGCCAGCGACGTGCCGACCGCCAGATGAGTCGCGACACTGGCCGGAACCGCCATCGCCGCAAAGGCGATCAGCAGCGCCGGCACGATGATCGCGCCGCCACCAACCCCGAACAGGCCTGCCAACACGCCGGCGAGCACGCCGAGCAACAGGTAAGCGGCAAACACCATCATCGACTGCACATCTGCATGGGGTATCAACTCCGCATCTCCAATACGCGCCATTATCCCTCCCGAACCCCTCCTGTTCAGGCGTTTGGCGTCGGCTTTGGGTACTATTACCCATCCATTCCTGACGTTTCGATGGAGCCGTTCTTGACGAGCCTGTTTGCGATTCGCCGCGATGCCACCTCGGATGAGGAGTATCTGGAAACCGCGTTGAGCAGTCATGCTTTGTTGGCGCATCCCATGCTCAACAAGGGCAGCGCCTTTACCGACGCCGAGCGTCGGGAGTTCGGGTTGCTCGGCTTGTTACCGAAGAATGTGACTGCACCTGATATCCAGCTGCAGCGCATTTACGGCAACTACCGGGCCAAGACCACGGATCTGGAACGCTACATGAATCTGAGCTCGCTGCAGGATCGCAACGAGACCGCGTTTTACGCCCTGCTCGATGCGCATCTGGCCGAGATGATGCCCATCATCTACACGCCTGTGGTCGGAGAGGCGTGCCAGCACTACAGCAGGATCTACCGACGTCCGCGCGGGCTGTTCGTGTCGTATCCGCAGCGCCACGACCTGGATGCAATCTTCGCCAACTTGCCGGATACCATTGCCGGCGGCGTTGAAGTGATCGTGGTCACAGACGGCGAACGCATTCTGGGTCTGGGTGATCTGGGTGTGGGCGGCATGGGCATTTCCGTCGGCAAGCTGGCGCTGTACACGGTGTGCGCCGGCATTCACCCTGCTGCAACGCTGCCGATCGTGCTCGATGTGGGCACGGACAACAATGCACTGCTGGACGACCCACTGTACGTCGGTTGGCGCCATGAGCGCGTGCGCGGCAAGGAGTACGACGATTTCCTCGAAGCCTTCGTTGTCGCCGTGCAAAAGCGCTTTCCCCGCGCACTCCTGCAGTGGGAGGACTTTGCCAGAAACAACGCGACGAAGTTGCTCGATCGCTATCGTGACCGCCTGTGCTCGTTCAACGATGACATTCAGGGCACCGGTGCTGTGACCTACAGCGCCGTGCTCGCCGCCGTGACGGTCAAGCGCGAGCGCATTCGTGATCAGCGCGTCGTGCTGCTGGGCGCAGGCTCCGCGGCCAACGGCATCTGCGCGCAGCTCGTGGCGGCGATGATGCTGGAGGGTGCGGCCGAAGCCGAAGCCAAGGGCAATCTGTACCTGGTGGACAGTCAGGGCCTCGTGCATGACCAGCGCGAAGACCTGGAGCCGTTCAAGCGCCAGTACGTGCAGCCCTTGACCAGGTTTGCCGCGCGCGAGAATCAATCGAGCGACACCATCAGCCTGCTCGATACGGTGAAGATCGTGCGGCCGCACATCCTGATCGGCACCGCCGCACAACCGCATGCCTTTGACGAGGCCGTGGTGCGCGAAATGGCGGCCCATGTGCAGCGACCGATCATCTTTCCGTTGTCCAATCCCACGGCAAAATGCGAAGCGCACCCGGTGGATCTGATTCGCTGGACCGACGGCAGAGCGCTGGTTGCGACCGGCAGCCCATTCGCCGACGTGCATCACGATGGTCGATGCATTCGCATCGCCCAGTGCAACAATGCCTACATATTTCCAGGCGTGGGCTTGGGTGTGATTGCCGCGCAAGCCCGGCGCGTCACCGATACCATGTTCGTCGCCGCCGCGCGCGCGCTCAGCGAACTGTCGCCGGTGCATCGCGATCCCGATGCACCGCTCTTGCCTGCGCTCGAAGAAGTGCGTGCCGCGTCGATGCATGTGGCGATCGCGGTGGCCGAGGACGCCATCCGCTGCGGTGTTGCCGATACAGCGGGTCGTGAAGAACTGCTGCAACGCATCGTCACAAAAATGTGGGCACCGCGCTATTTGCCGTATCGACGCCGGCGTTGACGGCTGGCCGCCTGGAGAGCTACCGCTGCAGCTCGAACCCGCTCTTGAGCCGGTCCCAGGCAGAGGCGGTGATTCCTCTCTCCCGTAGCTTGTATTTTTCGAGCTTCTGGGTGGGCGTGTAGGGCAACCCGGCGACGAACTCGATGTAGCGAGGCACGCAGAAATACGGCGCCCGCTCGTTGATGAAGCGAGCGAGCTCTTCGGGGTGCAGCGGTTGCCCGGCCTTCAGGATCACATCGAGCTTGATCTCGTGTTCGGATTCCAGCGTGTCCGAGGGCACGCCGTAGACCGCCGCCGCCTTCACCGCCGGATGCCCGGCCGCGATGCCTTCGACCTGGAGCGATGAGATGTTGCGGCCCTTGTAGCGGATATAGTCCTTCTTCCTGTCGACGAAGTAGTAATCCCCTTCGGCGTCCTTCATGCCGAGATCGCCCGTGCAGTACCACTCGCCGCGATAGGCCCTGCTCGTGGCCTCCGGGTCATCGAAGTAGCCGCTGAAAATCACGTGCGGCGCCAGCGGCCGGATCGAAAACTCACCAACCTCCCCTGGCCCTGCTTCCTCGCCATCGTCCCGGAGCAGCTTCACCTCCATGTCGTCGAACAGCTTGCCGAGCGCATTCGGTTTGCACTGTCTCGCGGGCGTCTCGACTTTCGAAAGGATGGGCATCACTTCGCTCTGCCCGAGGCCCTGCACGATGGCCTCCAGACCGAATCGCTCGCAGAAAGGCGCGATCAGTTTCTGCGGCATGGGCACCATGCTGGCGACCCGCAGCGGGTTGTCAGCGTCATCGGTCCTGCGCGGCTCGTTCCAGAGGAACATGTGCATCGCGCCGAGCGTCATCGTCTGCGTGGCGCCGTAGTGACGAATGCGACCCCAGAACTTCGAGACGGAGAACTGCTCATCGAGCGCGCAGGGAATGCCTGTCGAAAGCGCCCGATAGATGTTGGCCACCCAGGCGGCCGAGTTGTACAGCGGCAGGCAATTGTAAGCGACATCTCCAGGACGGGTTCCATAGAGCCGGTCGTTGTTCAGGGCCGCGCGGATCCACACGTTATGGCTCTGAATCACGCCCTTCGGCTTGCCCGTCGTACCCGAGGTCCAGAGCACGGCCGCCGCATCGCCGAAACGAATGTGCCTGGTCTCGATCTCGGCTTCGGCATTGTCTGCCAGCTCATCGAAAGACATGACGCCCCGACGGGCGAATCCCTCGCCAGCCATCTCCAGCGGGCCGCGCAGCAGCAGTCGGTCGTAGTGCAACTCGCGCTCCACCGGCCGCAGCTTCTCGAGCAGAACCGCATCCGTCACCAGCACAGCACCCTTGCTCGAATTGATCGTCTCGACCAGCCACTCGCCACGGTAATCGGTGTTCACCGGCACCCACAACGCACCAAGCTTGTTCGCCGCGAGCGTCAGCAGCACGAACTCGACGCAACTGTGCATGTAGATCATCAGCCGGTCGCCGGCCTGCACGCCCAGCTTGCGCAGGCCGTGCGCATAGGCGTTCACGATGGCATTGGCCCGGCCGTAGCTGTAGCGCTGCTCGTCGCTCAACAAAAACGGGGCATCGCCGATCGCCTCGGCGTGCAGGCACAGGAGCCTGAAGGGAATGCGGTTACGCTCGTCCTGCAGATCGACCCTGTGCATCGGAAGGCGCTACTCAGGCTTGACGCATGAAATGAGTCGCGAAGTCGATCAGCACGAGGACGATGGCAGCGGCCGCGAGTGCTTCGAACACCACCCGGCTCAGGGCCCACCGGTCGCCCGCCTTCTCCTCCAGCCTGAACACCATCGGAAAGCTCGGCAGGAAGTAGCAGGCATAGAAAATCGAGCCGTACTTCAACATCCAGCCGAGGTCCTGGTACCAGAAGTAGGGCTTGTTGGCATCCGTTGCGACCAGACGTGTCTCGAGGAAGGCCATGAGGTAAGCGACCGCCACCACCGTCACCACTGTCAGCACAGGCTTGAGCGCCCCGACCTCAATGGTGCGCACGCGCCGCATCATCAGCACCGCGATGGTGTGATACACGACGAAGAACGCTGGCGCATTGAAATACATGCCGATCGGAATGACCTGCGCCCCGCTGCCCACCAGCGCCGAATCCAGCGACACGGAAACCTGTGGAAAGTAATACACCATGCCGAGCACGTCGAAGAAATACTCGCAGCCGAAGTAGGTCACGACGAAGTTGTAGGCGAACATCCACAACACCATCTTGACCGCGTAGTTGTCCCACCACGCCCGGCCGGTGGCGGCCGGCCTGAGAACGGCTGGAATCACGATCAGTGGCAGCAGCAGCGCAAGATTCTGGGTGATATGCCAGAACGTGCCGACGTTCATCCAGCCCATGAGCTGCTTCGAGTAGTTCAGGGCGAAGAAATACGGCAGATAGGCAAGAAAGAATTTCTCGCCCCAGGCCTTGTCGGGATTGGTCGAGAACCAGTGACCGCGTCGGCGGCCCCCTGCTTGCGTCACGCTGACGCCCGCATCGGAAGTGGTCTGCCCGAAAGTGGTTTGGGTCATGTCTCCCCCGTCCAGCGTCCGCAGTGGCTGCGGCACGCCGCTCCGAATCTATGCGAGGGCACCGCCCGGCTCCTCGTCTGAACGGACGATGACCTCAAGAGCGGGCATCCCTTTCAGCTCGCGAGCCAACCGCCGTCGGCTGTGACCGCCGCACCGTTCACGTTGCGCGCCTCGTCGCTCGCAAGAAACAGCGCCAGCCGGGCGATGTCGAGCGGCTCGAGAATTTTCGGCATCGTGGCATGGAAAGCGCGGACGCGCTGGCTGCCGTCCGGGTCCCATTTCTGCGCATCCATGCCAGAAACGATGGCCGTCCTCACCCCACCCGGGAGAATCGCATTGCAGCGGATGTCCTGCGGTCCATACATCCAGGCCGTGCTGCGCGTCAGACCGAGCAGCCCGTGCTTCGCCGCTGTATAGGCTGCGCCTGCTACCGCACCGCTCTCGCCGGCCGCCGAAACCACGTTGACGATGGCGCCGCCGCCCGAGGCCTGCATGCGCTGCACGGCGCGACGGCTCGTGTACATCGGCCCCGTGAGGTTGATCGCGAGCAGCCGCTCCCACACCTCGTCCGGCACAGAGCCGACGCCATGGTTGTAGTCCATTGCACCCGCATTGTTGACGAGCACGTCGAGCCGCCCGAACTCGCCGGCCGCCCGATCGATCATGGCTTCGGCATCGGATCGCAGCGCCACGTTGCCCTGCACGCCGATGATTCTGCCGCCCGCAGCGCGGATCGCACCGACCGCCTCCTCGAGCGTGCCGGCATTCCAGTCACTTGCGATCACCGCGGCACCCTCGGCCACGAACAATTCCGCTGTCGCCCGCCCGATGCCGGATCCCGCGCCGGTGACGACCGCAACCTTGTCTTTCAAGCGCATAGGCTCTCGCTCCTGAATATCAGCTATCGATCCTCGGCGTCGCGCAGCACACGCCGCAGGAGCTTGCCCGCCGCGCTTTTCGGCAGCTCGGTCGTGAACTCGATCGCGCGCGGATATTTGTAAGGCGCCGTGGCCTGCTTCACGTGCTCCTGCAGCTCGAGCTTCAGCGCCTCCGAGGGCGCGAAGCCGTTCCGCAGCACCACGAAGGCCTTCACGATCTCGCCGCGTTCGGCATCCGGACTGCCGATCACTGCGCACTCGGTCACGGCCGGATGCTCCTGCAGCGCGTTCTCCACCTCGATTGGACCGATGCGGTAGCCTGCTGAACCGATGATGTCATCGACACGTCCGTCGTAGTAGAGGTAGCCCTCCTCATCCATGTGCGCGAGATCGCCGGTCAGGAAATACTTCACGCCCTCGTGAGAGGAGAATGCGCGAGCGGTGCGTTCGGGCTCTGCCCAGTAACCGAGCATGAGTTGGGGGTTTGGCAGCGCGAGTGCCAACTGGCCGCGCTCGCCCGGCGGCATGGGTCGGCCCTCGGGATCAAGCACGGCCACGCGGCAGCCACAAAGAGGCCGGCCCATGGACCCCTCCCGCGTCGGCTGCCCGACCGCATTGCCCACCGTCATGAGCGTCTCGGTCTGGCCGTAGGCCTCGCGGAGCGCAATGCCGGTGAGTTCCTGCCAGCGCCGGGTGATTTCCGGGTTCACCGACTCGCCGGCCGAGACGGCCAGCCGCAGCCGGCCGAGATCGACCCCCTGCAAGTCCTCGTTGACGAGATGCCTGAATTCGGTCGCTGCGCCACAGAAGACCGTCACCCCATAGTGCGCAATGAGCCGCAGACGCTCGGCTGCATCGAAACGCCCGTCGTAGAAGAGAACGGCAGCGCCCTGCGACCAAGGGCCAAACAGGATGCTGGTGCCAGCCTTTGACCAACCCGTATCGGCTGTACACCACATCAGATCGTCGCGGCCGAGATCGAGCCAGTCGCGCGCAGAGCCACGCCAGCAGTAGAGCGCACGCGAGGCATGCGTCACGCCCTTGGGCAGACCCGTGGATCCCGAGGTGAAGTAGATGACGGCCGCATCCTCTATTCCTGTATCGGCGCAGACGAAGTCCGTGGGCTGCGCATCCAGCGCCCGGTCGAAGTCCTGCCACCCGGGCGCGCCGCCCACCGCCATACGCACGCGCAGGCCGGTCGAATCCGCGAACTTGTCGGTGCTCGTCGTGGTGGTGATCGCGGCGACGGCCTGCGCCTTGCCCACCCGATACCGCACGTCCCTCGCGGTCAGCATCTCGATACAGGGGATCGGCACGGCGCCAAGCTTCAGGCAACCGACCATCGCGATCTGCCAGTGCGGCAGGCGCGGCAGCATGACGAGCACGCGATCTCCCCGGCGAATGCCTTCGGCAGTGAGGAACGCGGCGAGCTGACTCGAGCGACGGGAAATGTCCCCGAAAGTGAAGCGCTGTTCCCTGCCCGACTGATCGCACCAGATCAGCGCGAGCTTCCCGGGCTCGGAGTGCGCGATCGCGTCGACGACGTCACGCCCGAAGTTGAAAGTGTCGGTCAGCTGCCACTCGAAATTGGTCATCGGGCGACTCAGATCGCGTGCACGCGCTGCACGACTTCGCGCAGCATGGCCGAGTCGCGGCGTTCCTCGCTCGTGAAATTGATGTGCACGGTGGGGAAGATGGCGTTCGCCTTGGCGCGCAAGGCATCGGCGATCTTGTCGTAGGTACCGATGAGCACCCAGGCGTCCAGCATTTCGTCGGTAATGAGTGGCGCCATCTTCGCCCAATCACCGGCCACCGAGAGCCGGTGCAATTCCATACCGACGTCCTCCCAGCCGTGATGGGCAAGCACGGGATGGTAAGAGCGGGTCGAGGCGTAGAAGGCGATCTGCTTGCGTACCGTTTCTACGGCCTTCGCGACCTCGGCCTCGGTGCGGCCGAAGGCCGTGAAGGGCGTGCCGATCAGATCGAAGCCGGAAGGATCGCGTCCGGATCGCGCCGCTCCCTCGGCAATGGCGGGGATCAGCACTTCACGCGCGTAGCGGAAGGTTGCCACCGGGTGCAGGCGCACGCCATCGCAGAGCTCTCCGGCCATCTTCACCATGTAGGGATTGACCGCAGCCGCATACAGCGGCACGTGCGGATGCCCGATCGGTCCCGGATTGAAAAAGGGCGGCAGCATCGTGAATCGGTAGTGCTGTCCCTCGAAGTAGCTGGGCTTCGCGGGGTTCTGGAAGCTCGCGAAGATCGCTTTCAGGCACAGGAAGTACTCGCGCATGCGCGGCCCGGGCGCGCCCGGCCAGGGCGTCGAGTAGCGCCGCTCGTTGTGCCCCTTCACCTGGCTGCCGAGACCGAGACTGAAACGGCCCTTCGAGAAGTTCTGCAGCACCCACGCCGCCTGCGCTGTCACCATGGGACTTCTCGGAAAGGCCACGGCGACGTTGGTCGCAAGCTGCACGCGCTGCGTGTGCTCGGCGGCAAGTCCCAGGGGCACGAAGGGATCGTGCCCGTATTCGGGCATGGTCAGGTTGTCAAAACCGAGCTCTTCGAGCTCGGCGGCATTGCTCGTGAAGGACGACAGCTCGAGCGGCGGCTGTCCCTTGCCGCCATATTGATCGCCGCCGGGCGCGAGCAGTGCGGTACCGATGCGCATGAGGGGTTCTCCTGCTGAAAGTTCTAGATCACGCCGTTCCCGGCGAGAACCGTGATGTCCTGTTCACCATAGCCCAGATCACGCAGGACAGCCGCCGTATGCTGGCCCAGCAGCGGTGGCGGCGCGCGCATCGTGCCGGGCGTATCGCTCAGCTTGATTGGAAAGCCGAGCTGGGGAATACGTCCCTCGACCGGGTGCTCGAGGTGCTGCAGCATGCGGCGATGCACGAGCTGCGGATCCCGGAAGGCCTCTTCCATCGTATTGACAGGGCCGGCCGGAAGGTCGGCCGCGACGAGCGTCTGCACCCAGTGATCGCGGCTCCCGGCCGCGAAGGCTTCCCGCAGGCACGCGAACTGCCGCTCGGCCGCGTCGCCCACGGGCCACTGATCGGACTTGAAATCCTCGCGTCCGATCAGGTCGCAGAAGCGGTGCCAGAAGTGCTCCTCGATGATGCCCAGGGTCAGATGCAGGTTGTCCGCGCAACGATACACGTTATAACAGGGTGCTCCGCCGAGGAACCGTTGCACACCACCACGCGGCTCCACGCCAGCGAACAGGTAGTCCGCTGCGTGATAGCAGAGCCACGACACCAGCCCGTCGGTCATGGAAATATCGACGAACTGGCCCTTGCCGGTCCTGTCGCGCGCCGCGAGCGCAGTGAGGATGCCGAATGCGGCCATGAGCGAGCCGCCGCCGACGTCCGCAATCGACAGGCCCGGCACGATCGGGCCCGTGCCCGGTGTGCCGAAGAGCTGCAGCGCGCCGGCGATGCCCATGTAGTTCAGGTCGTGCCCGCTCTTCAGCGCATCAGGGCCATCCTGGCCGAAGCCTGAAATCGCGCAGTAGACCACGCGCGGATTCACGGCCTGCAGCGCCTCATAGCCGAGCCCGAGTCGCTGCATCACGCCCGGCCGGAAGCCTTCCACGATCACGTCGGCCTCCTTCACGAGCTTGCAGAAAATGTCGCGCCCCTCCCCGGTCTTCAGGTTCAGGGTCATGCTGCGCTTGTTGCGATTGAGCAGCAGAAACGACCCTGATTCCTTCTTTGCGATGGGTGCGAACTGCCGGTTGTAATCGCCGGTACCAGGTTGCTCGATCTTCAGCACGTCCGCGCCGTAGTCCGCGAGCAGCTGCGTGCAGAAGGCGCCCGGCAGCAGCCGCGTGAGATCGAGAACTTTCAGGCCCTCCAGTGCGATGTTCATGAGGTACCTGCGCAGTGATCAGGTGGCCGTCCAGCCGCCGTCGACGAGCAGGCTGTGACCGGTGACATAGGATGAGGCATCGGAGGCCAGGAACACCGCGGCGCCTGCCACTTCATCCAGGCGCGCGAAACGGCCCATGGGAATGCGGGCAAGCAGGCGCGGCGCGATGTGCTCGTGGCGGAGCATGCCGGCTGTCAAATCGGTCGCGACAAAGCCATAGGCAATGGCGTTGACGCGCACGCCATGCTCGGCCCAGTCGTAGGCGAGCGACTTCGTGAGCTGCTCCACACCACCCTTCGCGGCGCTGTACGGAACCTGGCGCTTCAGGCCGACGTGGCCGGCGATGGAGCTGATGTTGATGATGGAGCCGCCGCGCCTCCCGGGCATGAGGCCGCCGAGCTCCCTGCAGCAACGGAAGACACCGGTGAGATTGACGGCAAGGATGTGGTTCCAGTCCTCCAGTGAGGTCTTCTCGATCGAGCCGTAGTGCGGATTGATGCCGGCGTTGTTGACGAGCACATCGACACCGCCGAATTCGCGCGCCAGCCAGTCCCGGCCGCGTGCCATGTCTTCGTCCGACGTAACGTCCAGCTGCAGCGCCTGGGCGGTGCCGCCGCGGTCACGTATGACGCCTGCCGTGCTCTCGAGCGTCTCGCGCGATCGGCCACACGCCACCACGGTTGCCCCGTGCTCGGCGAGCGCCTCCGCAATGGCGCGGCCGATGCCTTGGCCACCGCCGGTGACGACAGCCACTTTGCCAGCCAGATCGAAGCGTGCCCTGCTGCTCATGTCAGCCTGGCTTTTCTCAGCATGGATCTGGCGATCGCCCAACGATGCACCTCCGAGGGCCCGTCGTAGATGCGGAACGCGCGGATCTCCCTGAACACCTGCTCGACGACCGTATCGGCCGTGAGCCCCCGTCCACCCAAGATCTGCACGCAGCGATCCGCGACGCGGAACTGGGCCTCCGAACAGAACACCTTGGCCACGCTCGACTCGTGCCGCGCCGACTGACCCTGATCCAGCAGCCAGGCCGTGCGCCAGATCGCGAGGCGGCTCATGGTGAGATCAATTTCGTTGTCCGCCAGCATGAAGCCGACGCCCTCATGCTCACCGAGCGTCTTGCCGAAAGCCTGGCGCTTGCCCGCGTAGGCGAGCGCAATATCGTGCGCGCGGCACGCTGCACCCTGCCAGCGCATGCAATGCGTCAGGCGCGCGGGCGCAAGCCGCACCTGCGCATATTTCAGCCCCTTACCTATCTCACCGAGCACCTGATCGGCCGGGATGCGGCAGTCGTTGAAGCTCACGACGCCGTGCCCGCCCGTGAAGCTCGAATCGAGCGTATCGATGATCCGCTCGACGTTGATGCCAGCGGCCTCCATGTCCGTCAGGAGCATCGTCGGCCCGCCGCCCTCGCCTTCCACGTTGGCCATCACGATGGCGAGGCTCGCGCCCGTCGCACCGGTGATCAGCCACTTGCGGCCGTTCACGATAAAATCGCTGCCGACACGGCGCGCCGTGGTCAGCAGCAGATCCGGATCGGAACCAGCGCCCGGATGCGGCTCCGTCATGCAGAACACGGAGCGGATCTCCCCCCGGCATAACGGCGCGAGCCAGCGCAGCTTGTGCTCCTCGCTGGCAACCGCCTCGAGCAAATGCATGTTGCCCTCATCAGGGGCCGCGCAGTGCAGCGCGATCGGGCCGAGCGGCGAATAGCCGGCCGCCTCGAAGACCACGGCGCGGCCGAAGTGCGAGAGCCCCTTGCCGCCCCAGCGCGATGCCACCTGCGGCGTGAGCAGCCCGTGCGCGCGGGCCAGGGCATTGAGTTCCCTTCGCAGTTCATCGGTGGGACCGTGCGGCCCCAGCCGCGGATCCTTCTCGTACGGAATGATGTGCTCGCGCACGAAGTTTCGGGTCAGCTCTCCGAGCTCCTGCAGCTCCGGCGGTATCGAAAAGTCGACCATGATTCCTGCCGCCCCCCCTTATTCGGCTCTGCCGCGCATGACAGCGTGCGTGAACCCGAGAATGCCGTGTCCCAATCCGTCGAGATCACCGAAGCGGGCATCGAGCGTGGCGCCACTGCGGTAGCGTGAGTGCAGCTGCAGGAACACGACGCCGAGCTTGAAGAGACACAGGACGCGGTAGAAGGTGAAATGGGACAAATCCCGACCGGTGCGCGCCGCATACGCCGCCAGGGTCTGGGCGCGCGAAGCAAATCCACCGTGCGCCGTCGGCATCTGCTGCAGCCGCTGCATCGGCTCGGGATCCGACGGCTCCACCCAGTAACTCAGGAGCGTCGCGAGATCATAGAGCGGATCACCGCGCGTGCTCATGTCCCAGTCGAGCACTGCCCGGGGCTCGAGAGTCGCGGGATCGAGCACGACGTTGTCGAGCTTGAAGTCGCTGTGCAGCAGCGTCGCGGGCAATTCCGTCGGCACGCGACCGGCCAGCCACTGAGAGATCTCCGCGATGAGCGTGCGGTCACGATCGGTGCCGGCTGCCTCGCCGCGCTTCGTCCAACTGGCTGCAGTGCGTGCGAGAAAGCCCGCCGGTTTGCCGAAATCGCCCAGCCCGATTGCAGCGGCGTCCACAGCATGCAGGCTGGCGAGCACGCTCACGAGCATGGAGGAAAGCGCCGGTCCCGCCGCTGCGGCGCGTACATCCGGCGGCAATTGCCCGCCAATCACGAGCCCCGGTCGATACTCCATCAGGAGGAAGTGCGCGCCGAGGACAGATGCATCTGCGCAGTAAAGCAGGCTGCGCGGCGCGAGCGGCCATGCCTGCCACAGGCGCGAGAGGACCCGGTGCTCGCGCGCCATGTCGTTGGCGCCGATGGGAACGTCACCGAACGGCGGCCGTCGCAGCACGCAGTAGTTGCCGTCCAGCCGCAAGAGAAAATTCAGGTTGCCAAACCCGCCGCTGAACTGCCGCGGGGCCGGTTCGAGGTCGAGCACGTGACCCTGCGCGGCGAGATAGCCGGCAAGTCGCGGCCAATCGAGAGGAACAGATTCCGCCGGACTGCGCAATGCCGCATCCGGCGCAGCGGCCGCGAACGCGATGGAGGCGTTTGACGACATCTCGCCGTTCAGGCCGGCCGCTTTGCCCGCTTCCCGGGCTCGATGCCGAGCAGCTTCGCCATGTTCAGGCCGAAGATCTTTGCGCGGGCCTCCTCGGTGAGATAGGGATAGCCCCAGCCGTGATGCCCTTCCTCATCGATCTGGAAGGTATGGAACGGCTCGACGCACTCCTTCATTCCCGAGCCGTTCGTATCGCTGCCCCAGACGATCTTGTCCGCCGTGGCATACAGCAGGGCCTCGCCGATCAGTTCCTGGAAGAATTTGGGCCGCCAGGTCGCCGCCGCGTTCAGGAAGCTCACGCTGAGGTAGAGGTTCGGAAAGGTTGCCGCCAGGCAGTTCAGCTCGCGATGGTGCGGCCAGCCGAAGTGAAAGGCGACGATGCGCAGGTCGTAGAAGTCGTAGAGCACATCTTCCAGCAGGCCCGGGTGACAGTACTTGTTGCGGGCCCCATAGACATAGCCCGTCCCGGTGTGCACCTGCATCACCAGTTTCAGCTCCTGGGCTTTCTCGAAGAACGGCCACAGACGCTTGTCGTTGATGTAGGTGTCTTCGGGGCAATAGAACTTGAAGACCTTGACGCCGCATTCCTTCGCCATGAACTCCATTTCGGCGATGGCCTCGGGCACACCCCGCTGGATGATCGGGCCGAAGTTCGGGCACAGGATGAAGCGGTCGGGATACTGCTGCACGCCGGTCAGCATCCAGGCGTTGGTCGATACCGGGGTCGTGCCGCCGCTCAGGAACAGAAAGCTCTCCGGGATGACGCAAGCCATGTCCGTGCCCGAGGCATCCATGTGGGCGATCATCTTCTCGAATGGCCCGGCGCCCTCGTTCTCCAGGGAGGGGAACTCCTGGATCACGGGCCGGATGCAGCCCTGCAGGGAGTGCATGAAGCGCTTCGTTCCCTGGTAAGGCGCCAGCTGATGCCACATCGCCGCATCGATCGGATGCGTCTCGGTGTCGAGGATGAAGTAGTCGTTCTTTGCCATGGGTTCTACTCCTGGTGCAATCCGGCCTCGTGCAGCAACTTCCAGAGGCGCTGAGGGGAGGCGGGCACCTCGCGCGCGA
>DAORVK010000030.1:0-29153 GCA_035433705.1 Steroidobacteraceae bacterium | reverse complement strand
TTAGAGAGACTGGCGACATAGACGACGCGGCCGCTGCGGTCGAGACTGCGCAGCGCCGGGAAACTGCGGTCCAGGTAGGTCGTCTCGCACTCGAAATCGTCCTCGATGATCACGAAATCCCGCGCCTTCGCGCGCCGCAGCAGCGCCTTGCGACGTCTCATCGACATGGTGGTGCCAGTCGGAAACTGATGGCTCGGCGTGACGTGGACGACTCGTGCCTCATCGAGCGCGCGATCGACGCGCAGACCCTCGTCGTCGAGCGGCTGCGGCAGAACCCGCGCACCACGCAGCGCGCACAGCTCGCGCATCTGCGGGTAGCCCGGCTCCTCGACCGCGATGGGCGTCGCCGCATCGAGCAACAACTGTGTGACGAGCGAGAGGCCCTGCTGGGCGCCGAGCGTGACGAGGATCTCCTCGGGGCGCGCCTCGATGCCCCGGCGCGGCAGCACCTTCGTGCGCAGCTCCTCGATCAGTTGCGGATCATCGGTCACGCCGCGATCGGCGGACCAGTCCTGGATCGCGCGGGCGCCGAGCGTGAGACGCGAGGCTTCGCGCCACTCCGCCACCGGAAAGAGCGAAGCGTCGAATCGCCCATCGATGAACGGGTAGGGGTGGAGCTGCCAGTTCGGCGGACAGCGGAACTCCGCGCGCGGCGGCAGGAGAGTCCGGATCTTGCGCGCCCACCGTGTCGCGCCGCCGGCCGTCGGGCGGGGCCCGATCGCGCCGGACCGACCTACGCGCCCCGCAAGTGCATGCTCATTCACGTAGAGGCCGCTGCGCTCGCGCGCAACGAGGTGCCCCTCGGTGATCAACTGGTTCATGGCGTGCAGCACCGTGTTGCGCCCGACGCCAAGCTGGCGGGCGAGCGCGCGCGAGGAGGGCAGCCGCCGGCCGCGGGCGAAGGTGCCCGCAAGGATATTGTCGATGATCCGTTGGCGGATCTGGCCCTGCAGCGTCAGGGCGCTGGCGGGGTCCAGAACGATCAGCCGGTCCAACATCTTGACTCCCCCACGGACGGTCCGGACAATCGCCGCCCCGCGACGGAAAGGTAGCTCAGCTGGTTAGAGCACGGCACTCATAATGCCGGGGTCGAGGGTTCGAGTCCCTCCCTTTCCACCAATCTCCGATCTCGCGCCGGTGGCTGTGGGAGATGCCCTAAATGCTGACCGATACGCAGGTTCGCGGCGCCAAGCCGTCCGGCCGTCCGCGGAAACTGACCGGTGCCCGAGGGCTGTACCTGCTGGAGACGCCGGGCGGTGGCAAGTACTGGCGCCACGACTACAGTTTTCGGGACAAGCGCCGGACACTGCCCTTGGGTGTTTACCCCGACGTGCCGCTGGTCCGGGCAAGGGAGCGGCACTACGAGGCGAGGCGGCTGCTGCTGGTGGAGGGCGTGGACTCCGGTGCGGCGAAGCAGGCCGTAAGCTAAGGACTTCGAGGCCGTGGCCCGTGCGTGGCACGACCACTGGAAGGCGGGCCGCACCGAGCACTGCGCACAATCGGTCAAGGCACGTCGGTGTTCACGAAACCGGGTCAACTCCAGCAGGAGACTATTGAGTGGGATGTGAAACGCAAAGGGTTGACGGCCAGTCTAGAAATACGTAAATTACCCATGTTACGTAAGTCACGGGGTGCCTTGTGAGTGCTGTTACCGCAACCGAGTTCGCCAAAGGCTTCGGCCGATTCAAGGAAGAAGCCCAGCGTGAGCCTGTGGCAATCACCAGCTACGGGCGGATCAGCGGGTATTTCGTGTCAGCCCACGAGTACGAGGAGCTGCGCCGTCTGCGCGAGTTCGAGCGCCGGGTCTACCGGCTCAAGGGGTTGCCGGCGAACGTGATGGCAGCGATCAAGAATGCGCGCATGGATGCCTCGCACAATCATCTCAATGCGCTGCTGGATGAGAAGTAGCGTTTGGGTTTGCCCGAACCGCAACCTGGCCTCGTGATTTCGTATTCGTTCCTGTGGAGCGAAGAAGCCGAGCAGGGGCGGGTTGAAGGCAGCAAGGATCGGCCCTGTGCAATTGTCGTCGCGCTGGATGGCTCCGAGCCCGGCAAGCCCACGCAGGTGGCGGTGGTTCCGATCACGCATTCGCCGCCACGCGATCCGGCCGTTGCCATCGAGATTCCGCGGCGAGTCAGGGAATACCTGGGCCTCGACAACGAGCGTTCCTGGGCCATTCTCGATGAGTTCAACGTGTTCGCATGGCCAGGATACGACCTGCGTCCCATCAGGGAGAAGCCGGGTCGCGTGGACTACGGTTTCCTGCCTCCGCGCCTGTTCAATGAGATGATCGAGACGATTCGACGGCTCGATGAACAGGAGGCCATCGCGCGTACCTCGCGGGATTTCTGAGATCATGTGAGACGCGTTGAGCTTGCGCTAGAATTCTTTTGGCGGTGAGCGCGGCGGAGTAACGTCGGGCTTCGCCTGAGCTTGGTTGAGTTCGTCCCGGCGCGGCACACGGTATCTTTTACGGTACCGATATCCGTCAGCCGGGAAAATCCATTGTCAGGTCGGATGGTTGGGAAGCCGGTTCTAGTCCTTCCCTTTCCACCAATCTCCGATCTCGCGCCGGTGGCTGTGGGAGATGCCCTAAATGCTGACCGATACGCAGGTTCGCGGCGCCAAGCCGTCCGGCCGTCCGCGGAAACTGACCGGTGCCCGAGGGCTGTACCTGCTGGAGACGCCGGGCGGTGGCAAGTACTGGCGCCACGACTACAGTTTTCGGGACAAGCGCCGGACACTGCCCTTGGGTGTTTACCCCGACGTGCCGCTGGTCCGGGCAAGGGAGCGGCACTACGAGGCGAGGCGGCTGCTGCTGGTGGAGGGCGTGGACTCCGGTGCGGCGAAGCAGGCCGTAAGCTAAGGACTTCGAGGCCGTGGCCCGTGCGTGGCACGACCACTGGAAGGCGGGCCGCACCGAGCACTGCGCACAATCGGTCAAGGCACGTCGGTGTTCACGAAACCGGGTCAACTCCATTCCAGGTACCAGGCCGGGTAGGGAGGGCTGTTTGAACTTATCCGTTGTGGTTGCCTGTTACGGGCAGAATAGCTATTCTGTCCGTCATGAAAAGCGTCACCGCCCTGGAAGCCAAGAACCGGTTCGGCGAAGTGCTGGAAGCCGCCCAGCGTCAGCCTGTCAGCATCACCCGCAATGGTCGTCCCTCGGTGGTGATGATTTCTGCGGAGAGCTATGCCCGGCGGCAGCGCATGGCGCGCGATCGCCTGCGTCAGGCAATGCGCCGCGCAGGCGAACATGCAGCTGCCCAGGGCATGAACGAGGACGTGCTGGATCAGCTGCTCGCGGATGAAAGCTGAACGGCTGGTCATCGACAGCAATGTCTGGATTGCTGCGCTGATCTCGCCTGCAGGAACCGCGCGCCAGCTGGTAGACGCCGTTCTGGATCTCGGCATCGACGTGCTGATGTCGGAGCCGACGTTCGCTGAACTGGTGTCACGTCTGGATCGACCCAAGTTCGACCGGTACCGTGAGCCGGAGAGCTGGAACTCGTTCCTGACCGCGTTGGTGGAGTTGGCGCTGTGGCACGAGGATGCCGGAACAGCCACTGGCATCTCACGTGATGCGGACGACGACAAGTTCCTCGCGCTGGCCGTGACCGGACAGGCCGACGCGATCATCAGTGGCGACCGCGACCTGCTGGATCTGGTCTCGCATGAGGGCATTTCAATCTTCACGCCAGCACAGTTTCTGCATCGCTTGCGCGAGCCGGAGGCGTGATCGAAGTCGTGACACAGTGGAGGTCAGGCTGGCGAAGCGGGTATTTCCCCATCGGCGGTTCAGCGACTGTCTGATTGCCTCACCAATAGTGACGGAAACGCGAGTTCGGGAACTCTGCCACAGCGCGGGTCGAGCGTGATCAAGCGCAGTATCCGCTGCTCGCTGGTGCGCCGGCAGCGCCCGGATTGCGCGCGCCATCTTGTTCGCCAGCACCACGATCGCCACATTCTTCGGCCGTCGCTCGATACGACGGCACCCATGCCTCATCAAGGGGGAGGCGTCCATACCATTTCCTGCCCGCTCCCGACCCGAGGAGTGTCGCGCCGGGCGGAATGCTCAGAACCTGAAGCCTTGCCAGCCGATGACGTGATACCGGGCGAGCACCGCAGCAATCATCAGTCCACAGAGTGCGATGAGAAACGATAGATTGCGGGAGCGCCGCGGTGCGGCCGACGCTCGCAGCGACAGGAGCAGAGTCAGCACCGAGATCACCGCGAGGAGATTCGCGAGGATCATGAACGATCCGAGCGGGCCCGCGTGGCCGGCATGCAGCGATTCGAGCATCGACTTGCCTGCAAAAAAATTCCCGGCTGCGACCACGGGTAGTGCACCGCAGATCAGTGCCGTGGCCGACGCAGCCGTGACCATGATGCCGCGCCGGCGTGCGCTGAGCAGCAGCAGAAGCCACGCGACGAGCGCGATGGCAATGGCCAGGATGAATATCCGGGCGTGGAGGCGGGGATTCTCCCAGGCGGGGATCCGCGTCAGCGTGTAGATCCCGAGGTCGGGAATGAGGACGGGTGCATCGACCCGTTCATCCTGCCGGATGACGATGTGATTGCGCGCTGGGGCGTCGAGTACGAACACACCATTGCCCGCCGGGCGCCACGGCCCGGCGCCGCCGAGTTCGAGGGCGCCGTCTTTCGTCGTGACTTCGAGCGCACCGGCACCCAGGTAGACGAGGTCCGCCACCGACTCTGCCGTCGAGAATACCCGCCGGTCGGGCAGGTACCAGCCGTCGATCGGGGCGGCGTCGAACGCGATGCCCGGGGCGGGCAGTGCGCGGCGCTCACCCAGAAAGTGGCGGAGAAACTTCTGCGTATAAGCCCAGCCGGATGTCACGGCGGGCGGGCGCGGGCCGGGCGCGCCCGGTGCGAAAAGTTCACGCACGGCCTGAAGAGGCGGCGGAGGGGCCGCTTCGCTCATGACCGAAATGAACACGCCCGCATCCAGAGCGGGGATCAGCACCATCCAGCTGTGGAAGCCTTCCCAGTTGCCGCCGTGCGCGACCGTACGCCACGGTCCCCAGTTTTCGTCGAAGAACGCCATGCCGACGCCGGTCGTTTCGGGCGCATTGCCTGCGCGACGATCGTGCAGCAGCGCACGAACCCGATCCGGCAGCAAGATAGTCGCCGCCGCATCAGCCGGACGATCGCCCAGTTGCGCGAGCATGTATCGCGTCATGTCCTCGCCGGTTGTGACGAGGGAGCCTGCCGACGCGATCGCGGGATTGATCGCCGTGTAGGGCGTGGATCGCAGGTGGCCGTCGGAGCCGATCGTGGCCGGCTTGCCGAGACCTGCCGGCTCCGCCACATCGACGAGCAGTCGCGAATGGTTCATGCCGAGGGGCCTGAGCAGCCTGTCGCGCATCGCGACGTCGATCGGCAGGCCGGTGATGTCCTCGACGATGCGGCCGAGGACCGCAAAGCCGAAGTTCGAGTAGACGACGCGCGACCCCGCGGGTCGCACGTACGCCGGGCGCAGGGTGTCGAACCCGGCGGCCGGCAGCCGCGCGTGCGTCGGGCGATCCGCGCCGATGAAAAAAAACCGGTCTTCGAGCCCGGCGGTATGCGTCGCGAGGTGATGCAGCGTGATCGCGACACCGTCGTTGTCGGGGAGCTGGTAGTCGCGCAGGTAGCGGTTCGCGGGATCGTCGAGCGAGCCGATCTTGCCCTCGTCGATCAGCATGGCGATGAGGGTTGCCGTGAAGGTCTTGGTAATCGATCCGATCCGAAAGAGGGTGCCGGCCGGATTGACGGGAGCCGGGCTGGCGAAATCGGCACGGCCGTAACCCTGGGCGAAAAGGGTCTGCCCGTCGCGCACGACACTGACGACCAGTCCCGAGAACTCATGGCGCGCGAGCGCCGGCTTGAAGGTGGCATCCGCCCACGCCTGTACGTTTGCGGCATCGAAGACTGGCGGTGAATCGGCGGCCGGTGCGGTGTTCGCGAGAGCCAGGGCAGCGAGCACCCAGCCGGCGAGCTGCTGCGCCGTTCCGCACCGCCATGGGCGCCGCGGGCAGCTGTACTGGCGGCCGCCCCGCTTTGCCGGTATTTTCCGGGGACTCAATTTTTCCATACAGGAAACTCCACGTGCGTTCCAAGCCTGCCGCCGAGACGGCTCCTGACCCACATGTCACCATCGGCAGCCGCATCCGCCAGCTGCGCCGCTCCCGCCGCTGGACACTGAAGGTACTCAGCGAGGCATCCGGCATCCCGCTGTCGACCCTGTCGAAAGTGGAAACGGGGCTCGTATCCCTCAACTTCGGGAAGCTGCTCAAGGTGTGCGCAGCGCTCGGTGTCGACGTGATGCAGCTCGTTGCGCCGGCCGAAGCTCCGGCGCCGGGTGGCGGCGTGGGCGGACCGGTCGTGACAGGGCGGCGCAGCCTCACACGCCATGGACAGGCGCGCCGCGTGGAGACGGAGCACACGGTGTACGAGCACCATGCCACGGATTTCCTGCGCAGGCGCCTCTCTCCCGCGGTGCTCGAGCTGAAGGTCGGCGACCGGCCGGACCTCATCCATCACCAGGGCGAGGAGTTTCTCTACGTGCTCGAGGGCACGGTGGAAGTGCTGAGCGAATTCTATGAGCCGACGGTGCTCGAGACCGGCGAGAGCATCTACATGGATTCCTCGATGGGGCACAATGTGCGTGCCATCGGCCGCAAGCCTGCGCGTGTACTCAATGTCATGACCAGCAGTCCCGATCATATGCAGGGGCCTCTCCGCCCGTATCAGCCAAAGCGTCGCGGGGAATAGTCGGCGGCGTCGAGTTGCGGCGCGCACCGATCGATGAGATCTGCCAGCAGTCGAGCCGATCCGTCGGCCATCGTCCATCCGAGATGACCATGCCCGGCATTGACGTAGAGGCCAGCCGGTCCGATGGCGCCGATGCAGGGAACGCCGTCTGCGCTCATGGGGCGCAGGCCCGCCCATTGCTGCACTTCACCAGCAAGCAGGGCATCCGCATGGTCTGGCAGGATGGCGCGCAGCAGCTGCTTCAGATTCTCTATCCTCGCCGGCGAAATGCGCGTGTCGCGACCGGAAAATTCCGCTGTTCCGGCGACCCGCAGGTTGCCACCGAGCGGCGTGACCGCGGCGTGCAGGGCATCGTCGACGATCGGCACGCGCAGCGGCGGCGCACGGCCGGCAGCGTCTTCTGGCAGGCAGGTGATCGAGTAACCCTTGACCGGGGCGATGGGCAGCCAGGCGCGCGCGACACGCAGCAGATGGGGCGTCTCGAAACCGGCGGCCAGCACCACCGCATCGGCCGGCATCGCTCCTGCCGCAGTGCGTACGCCGAGGATACGCCGGCGATCGCGCTCGAGGCCGAGGACCCCGGCATTGCGGCGGAGACGGGCACCGTGCCGGACCGCCGCCTCGCACAGCTGGGCCGTGAAGCGGCGTGCGTCGCCCGACTCATCACGCGGGAAATGGATGCCTCCCGCGATGCGCGCCGCGATGCTCGCGAGTCCCGGCTCGAGCGCGAGCACGCCGTCTGCATCGAGCGGCCGCGCCTCGACGAGGCCCGGCGCCAGCGTTGCCGACTTGCGGATGCCGGCCTCGAGGGCTCGCGCGTCCCGGTAGAGCTTGAGGGTTCCGAGGGTGCTTGCATCGTAGTCCAGCAATTCCGTGTCCCGGAGCGCTTTCATGCCCGCGAGGCTGTAGGCCGCGAGGCGCAGATTCCTGGCGGTGTTGGCGTCGAAACGCCCCGGCGTGGAGTTCGCGAAGAAGGTCAGCCCCCACCGCATCAGGCCCGGCAGTGCCTTCGCGCGCAGCAGCATCGGCGAGTGCCGCCTGCCGGCCGAGGGCAGCAGTTCGCGCCAGATCCCGGGGGCATTCCACGGATCTGCCATGCTCGGGGTGAGCATGCCGCCGTTGGCGTGGCTCGCGCCGGTTGCGGGGCCGTCGCCCCGCTCGAGCAGCGTGACCTCGTGACCGCGCCGCACGAGGTGATACGCCGTGGCTGCGCCAATGAGCCCGGCGCCGACGACCAGGATGCGCATGAATCTCCCCCCGCGGTTACCAAGGTGAAAAATCTAGCACATAAATTTTCGTATATGATAATTTTGCCTGATGAAGTGCTACATCGCCTTCCTGGCGCACGAGACCAACTCGTTCTCGCCGGTGCCGACGGATCTGTCGAGCTTCGAGGAGATCGGCATTTATCGCCCGTCCTACGGCCCCCCGGACGAGCATCTCGAGCTGCTGAAGGGCGCTGCGGACTTCCTGCTCGAGGCGCGGCGGCGCGGCGACCGGCCGGTCGTCGGCCTGTGCGCGCTCGCGCAGCCGAGCCTGCCATGCCTCGCGCGCGACTATGTCGCCATGCGCGACGAGCTGCTCGCCGGCCTGCGCGCCGCATCGCCCGTCGACATGGTGTTCCTGATGATGCACGGCTCGATGATGGCGCAGGGCTGCGATGACTGCGAGGGCGAAATCCTCGCGCGTGTGCGTGAGATCGTCGGGCCCGGCGTACCGGTCGGCGTGCTGCTCGACCTGCATTGCAACGTGACTGCGCGGATGATCGAGAACGCCACGGTCATCATGGCGTGCCGCGAGTACCCGCACATCGACTTTGCCGAACGTGCGATGGAGCTTTACGATCTGCTCGCGCGCGCAGCAGCCGGGCGGATTCGCCCGCGCATGACCTTCGAGCGCGTGCCCATGCTCGGCCTGTTCCAGACGCAGCGCGAGCCGATGCGCAGCTTCGTCGATGCAACGCGGGCGGCCGAGAAGCGCCCTGGGGTGTTGTCGATCACGCTGGCACACGGTTTCCCATGGGGTGACTCTGCGCATACCGGCGCGGGCGTCATCGTGGTGGCCGATGATGCTGCGGCTGCCGCGGGCGGCGCCGATGCGGAGGCGCTCGCGCGCGAACTCGGCCGTGATTTCTTCGCGCTGCGGGAGAGCGCGCAGGTGCCGCTGCTGGGTCTCGATGCGGCGCTCGACTCCGCCGTGTCCCATCCTCCCGGGACTGTCATCATCGCCGACATGTCGGACAATCCTGGCGGCGGCGCCGCGTCCGATTCGACCTTTCTGCTGCGTGCGATGCTCGCGCGCGGTGTGCGGGATGCGGCGGTCGGTCTGCTCTGGGACCCCGAGGCGGTGAGGATCGCCTTCGCGGCGGGTGAGGGTGCGGTGATCCCGATGCGCATCGGCGGCAAGCTCGGTCCGATGTCGGGCGACCCGCTCGATGTCACTGCGACCATCCGCTGCCTGCGCACCGATGCGGCGCAGCCGCATATCGCCGATGGTGGACCTGCCTCCCTCGGACGCACTGCCGTGATCGAAACGGACGGGATCCAGATCGTGATGAACGAAATCCGGCAGCAACCCTTCCATCCGGCGGCGTTCGCGAGTGCGGGTGTCGATCCGTGGTCGAAGCGGCTCGTGGTCGTGAAGTCGTCGATTCACTTCAATGCCGGGTTCGCCGAGCGCGCGGCTGCGATCATCTATTGTGATGCGCCGGGCACCCTGAGCAGCAACGCGAAGGGGCGACCCTACCGGCGCATCCAGCGGCCGATCTGGCCGCTCGACGACGTGACGATGTAGGGCGCAGGCACCCGGGGGCGCGATGGATACGATCATCGTACTCGGCGTGATCGCGCTGCTGCTGGGTATCGGCGTGCCGATCGCCTGCACGATCGGTGCCGTCTCGGTACTCATCTTCGTGCTGGCCGGCGACGCGCAGTACCTGGCAGTCGTGCCGCAGCGCATGTTCAGCCAGATGGATGTCTTCGCCATCATGGCGATGCCGCTGTACATCTGGGCCGGCGAACTGATGAACCGTGGCGGCATTACCAGGGCGCTCGTCGATTTCGCGCTGCTGCTCGCAGGCCGCATCCGTGGCGGCCTCGGCCATGCGGCCATCATCACGTCGGTATTCTTTTCCGGGATCAGCGGCTCGGCCGCGGCCGACATCGCCGCGCTCAGCAACACGCTCGTCGGCCAGATGCGCCAGCGCGGCTACGATCCGCTGTACGCGGGCGCTCTCACTGCGGCCGCGTCGGTGATCGGGCCGATCATTCCGCCCTCGATCATCATGATCCTCTACGGCGCGATCCTCTCGACCGATGTCGCGGCGCTGTTCATGGCCGGCATCGTGCCCGGACTGCTGATCGCCGCAGCGCTGATGGCGCTCAATGCCTGGATGGCGCACCGGGAAGGACATCCGGGCGGCACCGCCGCCGACGTGCCGGAATGGCGCCCGACCCTCGCACGCGCCCTGCCCGCGCTGTCGTTGCCGGCGGTGATCCTCGGCGGCATCGTGTTCGGCATCATGACGCCGATCGAGGCCGGTGCCATTGCGGTCGTTGCGGCGGCCGGGCTCGGCTGGTGGTATGAAGAACTCGATCTCGAAAGCTTCATCGACAGCACGCGCAAGGCGATCGTGCTGTCCGGCGTGCTCTTTCTGTTCATTGCCGCGGGCGCCGCCAGCAGCTATCTCATTGCGCTCAGCCAGGTGGCCGATCACATCTCGGCGTACGTCGTGTCGCTCGGCTTCACGGGTCTTTCCTTCCAGTTGATGCTCATGCTGCTGTTCCTCGTGCTCGGCATGTTCGTCGACCTCATGGTCACGCTCGTGCTCTTTGCGCCGCTGCTCGTGCCGATCGCGATCGCGCAGGGCGCCGATCCGCTGGCGCTCGGCGTGATGGTGTGCATCAACCTCACGCTCGGTCTCGTCACGCCGCCGCTCGGCGGGGCGATCATGCTGGTCGCGACGATCACGCAGCAGAACTACTGGGGGCTGTGCAAGCGCATCATGCCGTTCGTGATCGTCGAGGTGCTGATTCTGCTGCTGATCGTGCTGTTCCCCGACTTGTCTCTCGTGCTGCCGCGCTGGCTGGGGATGACCTGATGGGCGCTGTCCCGCGGATCCTCGTCCTGTGTGCCGCGCTCGGCGCGCTGGCCGGTGCGCCGGCGGTGGCGGCGCCCGGGCCGCCGATCGACGTCAAGATCGGCATGTCGACACCCGCCGACCCGGAGCGCAATGGCGTGTACGTGTGGATCCGCGCACTGGCGCAATCCCTCGAGCAGGCTGGCGCACGCGTGCGTGTCTACCCGAGCAGCGGGCTAGGCGGCGACGTCGAGCGCATGGACCAGGTCGAAATCGGGCTGCTCGAAGTCAATGAGACCGGCGGCGATGCGCTCGCGCGGCTCTCGCCGCTGCTCGATGCGATGCGCCCGTTCGAGATCGAATCCTACGAGCATCTCGACCGGTTGCTCGAGCGCACGGACTTCCTCGCGGAAGTGAACGCAGAACTCGCCGACGACGACCTGGTTCTGCTCGACTTCGCCTACACCGGCGAGATGGTGGGCCTGCTCACGCGCGGCAAGCCGGTGCACCGGATCGGGGACCTGCGTTCGTTGCGGCTGCGGATCATCAGCGCGGGCGACCTCAGCCTGCTCGCGGCATGGAAGGTGCGGGGCGTGCGCGTCGCCTGGGAGGAAGTGGCCCAGGCGCTGCAGACCGGCATGGTCGACGCCTACCTCAATCCGCCGATCGTCGCCGTGATGTTCGGCCACGGCAACGTGCTCGATTACTTCACGGATCTGCGGATGGGGCCATCGGCCCGTCTGATCGTCACCTCGCGTCGCTGGTACGAGCGTCTGCCGCCGCAGTTCCGCGCCGTGTTCGACGCCGGCGTGCTCGAGGCCCGCGCGGCGAATCGTGCGTGGCTCGCGGGCGCCCGCCGGCGCGAGCGTGCGCTGCTCGAGAAGGCGGGCATCAAGTGGATCGACATGAAGCCGGCTGAGCGCGCGGCCTGGCAGGCACTCACCTGGACCATGCCGCGCACGCGCTGGCAGACGGCCGAAGCCGAGGCGCGCCTCAAGAGGATGATCGCCGCGTCGCGGCCGGTTGCGAAGGTGGTCCCGCCATGAGCACGCAGCTCGCCCGCCGGCTCGGCGCGCTGTCCGCCGCCGTCGACCGCGCGTGCAGCCTGTTTGCGTTCCTCGCGCTCGGGATCATGCTGCTCGCGGTGCTGCTGCAGATCGTGGCGCGCTACGTCTTCGACGCGCCGCCGCCGTGGACCGAGGAGATCGGGCGCTACGCCATGCTCTGGTCGGGCCTGCTCGGCGGCACGATGGCGTACTACCGCCGGGCGGACCCCGCGCTCGTGCAGCCGCGCGCGACCGACAGCGCGGCGCGCGTGCTGCTGCGCCAGTCGGTGGAGTTCGTTGCGCTCGTCGTGTTCGTTGCCCCGGTGCTCCAATTCACGCCGGGCTTCCTCGAGCGACACGCCCACCGGATCACCGAGACGCTCGAGATCAACAGTGCACTCGTCGTCGCCATCGTGCCCGTAAGCCTCGTGGTGCTCCTCGTACACCAGGCCGCGCGCGTTGCGGGGGCACTCGAGTCATTGCGCGCGGGGCGAAGCGCATGATGCGCCCACGATGGGCGCTGCCCGGCCTCGTGATCGCGCTGCTCGCCGGCGCGCTACTGCTGTTGCGCGGGCTCGATCGGGCGCCCGTCCGCATCGTCGCCGCGACCGACCACTCGACCTTCTCCGCCGAGCGCGCCTTCGGGCACTTGCGCGATCTCATCGGCGAGAACGTTGCGCATCCGCCCGGCAGTGCCGCGCAACGCCGCATCGAAGCCCGGATTCTCGGCAAGCTCGCGACGTCTGGTTACTCACCCGAGGTGCAGGCGGGCCTGCAATGTTCGCCGCTCGCCGCCGGCTGCACGCAGGTGCGCAACATCGTCGCGATGCGCAAGGGCCGCGAGGGCGGGCCGGCCGTGATGCTCACCGCGCACTACGACAGCGTGCCCGGCTCCGCGGCTGCGGCCGACGACGGCGCCGGCGTCGCGGCCATGCTCGACATCGCCGACCTCCTCGCGACGCGCGCGCCGCTGCGGCACGATGTGGTCTTGCTATTCGCCGACGGCGAGGAGTCCGGGCTGCGCGGCGCGATGTTCTTTGCGCAACGCCATCCGCTGATGAGGCGCGTCGGACTCGTGGTGAACCTCGAGGCGCGCGGGGTCAGCGGGCCGAGCGCGATGTTCGAGACGGGCGCGGGCAATGAGGCGCTGATCCGTCTCTTCGGCGAGGTCGTGGCGCGCCCGGCCGCCAATTCGCTGCTCTACGAGGTCTATCGGCGCATGCCGAACGACACGGACTTCTCCGTCTACCGCCGCGACGGCCAGCGGGGTTTCAATTTTGCCTTCACGCGCGGTGCCTCGCTGTACCACTCTTCGCGCGACGACCTCGCGCACCTCGACCTGCACTCGCTGCAGCACCAGGGCGACAATGCGCTCGCCGTCCTGCTCGGCTCTGCGGAGGCGCCGTTCGCGTCGCTGCGCGCGGATCGCGACGCGAGCTACGTGGACATCGCGACGCGCGGCTTGCTCGCGTGGCCCGCGACGTGGAATGCCGCGGCGGCCGCCATCCTGTTCCTGCTCACGCTCGTGATCGTCGTGCGGCGCCTGCGGGTGGGCTGGCGCCCAGCGGGCCGGGCGTGGCTGTCCATTCTCGCTGTCGTGCTGCTCCTGCCGCTGGCCGGTTGGCTGTTGTCATGGCCGCTCGGGCACTGGCCGGACGCCAATCCGCTCGACCACCCCCATCCCTGGCCGGGCCGCATCGCGCTGATCGCGGCGGCGCTGCTCGTCGTGCTCGCATGCGCCCGCTGGCTCGGTCGCGAGGCCGGCGTGGCGGCCGTCCTCGGTGCGACCTGGATCCTGGTCGCGATCCTGACGCTCGCGATCGCCGTCGTCGTGCCGGGCGCGGCCTGGGCACTGCTCCTGCCGCTGCTCGTGTTCGCGCTTGTCGGGTTGCGCTGGCCGCGCGCCGCGGCCGCTCTTGCCTTCGCCGTGGCGGCATGGTCGAGCCTCTATGTCTTCCTGCTCGCCGACGTGGTGCTCGGCTTCAAGCTGAGCCAGTTGAAGATGCTGCCGCTTCTCGTGCTCGCGTTGCCGCTGCTGCCACTTGCCGTTGCCTGCGTCGAGCGCGGCTCGTCGCGCCGCCTGTTCACAGGCCTCGGCGTCATCGTGCTCGCGGCTTCCCTTGCGGGCTGGTGGGTGCCGGCGCACACATTCGACCGGCCGCGCGGCGTCAATCTGGTGCACGTGCAGGAGGAGGGTGCGGCGCCTCTTTGGTATCTCGAGGGCTACGAGGAGCCGGGCCGCGCAGTGCTCGATGCCATGCAGTTCCCGGCCACCTCACGCACACTGCGGCGCTACGGCGTGCAGCCGCGCGAAGTCCACGCGAAGCCCGCGCCGCCGCTCGCGGCTCCGCCGCCGGCGCTCTCGATCGATGACGAGGCCGTGAGGGATGGCCGGCGCATCGTGCGGGCGACGCTGCGCAGCCAGCGCGACGCCTTCACACTGCTGCTGGCGTTGCCCGAGGGCTCGCCGGTCGAGGGCGTGCGGGTCGAAGGCCAGCCCGTCATCGAGGCGGCCGCGCCCGGTCCACGCGTCGTCGGCCTGCACGGGCTCGGCTATGCGCCGGTGCGCATCGAGCTCACCGCGCGTGCCGGCCTGCCGCTCGAGATCGTGGTGCTCGACATCGCACCGCTTGTGAAGAGTGGCGAGTCGGCCCGGCTGATGCAGCAGCGCCCCGCCGAGGCCGCGCCGCTGCAGAACGGCGACCAGTCCATCGCACTACGACGTGTCCGGCTCTGAGGCATTCATGTACGAGATTCCCGCGAAGTTGCGTTCCCGCTCGATCTGCTTCGAGAACCCGACCGGCGCGCCGTGCGCCGGCGCCACCGCCGCGAGCCCGCTCGGCCCCGGCCGCAAGGGCTCGCCGGTGCGCCTCGTGCAGCCCGGCGAGCGCGTGCAGCTCGCCGATATCGAGGGCCCGGGCACGATCCGCCACATCTGGCTGACGACGCACTCGAAGCAGGAGCTGCTGCGCGGCTGCGTGCTGCGCGCGTGGTGGGACGACCAGCCGCACCCGGGCATCGAGGCGCCGCTCGGCGATTTCTTCGGCTTCGCGCACGGCGGCACGCCCGCGTTCCAGAGCTGCGCGCATTCGGTGGGCGCCGCGCTCGGCATGAACATCTGGCTGCCGATGCCGTTCGTGAGGCGCGCGCGCTTCGAGCTCGTGAACGAGGCGTCGGTGCGCCTGCCGCTGTTCTACCAGATCGACTTCACGGTCGGCGACGAGCACCCCGCGGATGTCGCGCGACTGCACGTCGCGTTCCAGCGGCAGAACCCGACCATGCCGGGGCGCGACTTCGAGATCCTGCCGCGCCGCGAGGGGCGCATCCGCTACCTCGGCGCGGTGCTCGGCGTGCGCCCGCTCGATCCGCGCTGGTGGGGCGAGGGCGAGGTGAAGATGTTCATCGACGACGACACCACGCACCCGACCATCGCCGGTACCGGCACCGAGGATTACGTCGGGCTGTCGTGGGGCATCCAGCCAAGCGCCTTCCAGTACCACGGCGCCAACTGGCGCGAGCGCGATGACATGGCGCACACCGGCGCCGTGTCGATGTACCGCTGGCATGTGCCCGACCCGATCGTCTGCGAGCGCAGCCTGCGCGTGACGATCCAGCAGATCGGCCACTCGCCCACCGGCAAGGCAAAGAGCATTGAGGATTATCTCGCCGAGCTCTACGAGCGTGCCGACGACTGGTCGTGCGCGACCTTCTGGTACGAGGCGACACCGAGTGCGCCGCTGCCGCCGCTTCCCGATGCTGCGACGAGAACGCGCGACCTGCCGGTGGTGACGCCATCGCCCGGCGCGCCTGCCTGACGAGGACACAACCATGACCGACACGATCCACATTTATTGGCCCGGTGACTATCGCCCGATCCCGAACGAACTCGCGCTGCCGATGGTCGAGGCGTCCACCCGCCAGCTCGAGCGCGCGCTCGACCGGCTCGGGCGCAGGCACGTGCGCGTCCCGGGCCTGCTCACCAAGCCGAACGAGTCGATCGAGCGCCTCGGGCAAATCGATGAGCCGCTGATTGGCGTGTACTCGCACTGGGTCTACGGGCCGCACACCACCGACGGCGTGGTCGGCAAGGATTCGCCGCTGCTGCTCGCGAGCAATTTCTCCGGCACGTGGCCCGGCCTCGTCGGCCTCCTCAATACGGCGGCCTGCCTTGAGAGCGTGGGCCGCGCCGCGAGCCGCGCGTGGACCGATGCCGCCGACTGGAGCCGCGACGAGGCGTTCATGGCGAACCTCGCGCAATGGTGCGAGTCGGGCGTCCTCCGCCATCCGGCGACGGCGCTGCGCGCGCCCGCCCCGCCGCCGGCCGCGGCGGCGGCGCTCGCCGCGACGGTGCACGAGCAGTTCCGCCAGCGCCGCGCGCTCGCGCTGATGCTCGGCGATACCTCGATGGGCATGATCAACGGCTACTTCGGGCCGCGCTGGCTCAATCGCGTGGGCTTCGCGGAGCACAAGGTCGACCAGGCGTGGATCATCGAGCGCGGTCGCGGCATCACCGAGCGGCGCATCGACGATGCGCTCGCCTTCGTGCGCGCCAAGGGGGTCACATTCCACTACGGCGTCGACGGCGCGGCGGATTTCGACCCGCACGCGACGCGCGAGCAGCTGCGCGATTACCTCGTCGTGCTCGATCTCGTCGAGGAATTCCGCGCGGATTGCATCGGTTGGCAGTACCAGCTCGGTCTCATCCGTTCGCGCCCGCCATCCGATTTCGCCGAGGGCCTGCTGAATTCCACCTGCCGCCCCGAGTCGAACGGCGACACCATCGTCGATGCCACCGAAGCCGACCAGGGCAACGTGCTGCCGATGGAGATGATGAAGCGGCTGCTGAAGGCGAAGGGCCTGCACCAGGCCGTGTTCTTCCACGATATCCGCTGGGGCGCGGAGCACGAGGGCCGCTTCCTGTGGGTGCTGCTCAACTCGGGCTCGAGCGGCGCGTATGCCTTCAACCACGATCCGGACTCGCTGCGCGGGGTGCACAGCTACCGCCAGCCCGCGGCGTACTTCCCCGTGCCGGGCGGCACCTTCGCGGGCGAGAGCCTCGCGGGCGCGATCACCTGGGCGCGCGCCTATCTCGCGGGCGACGAGCTCTGCATGGACATCGGGCGCGGACGGGTCGAGAAGTTGCCCGCCGCGACGCGCGACGCATGGTGGAACGGCACGACGCGCCAGTGGCCGTTCATGGCGGCGGACCTCGGCATCGGCCGCGACACGCTGATGGCGCACTATCTCAGCAACCACATCGCCGTAGCGTACGGCGACATCTACCACGAGATGGTGGCGCTCAGCACAGCGATGGGCTATTGCGTGCGCATCCTCGCGGACCACCGCTGACATGGCACGTCGCTGTGTCATCGGTGTCGACGGCGGTACCGAGGGGTTGCGGGCCGGCGTGTTCGATCTCGCGGGACGCGCGCTCGCGTTTGCCTCGACGCCGTATCCCACGGCCTTCCCCGCGCCCGGCTGGGCGGAACAGCAGCCGGCCGACTGGTGGGCGGCGCTCGGCACGTCCGTGCGACGCGCGGTGGCCGAGGCGGGCATCGCGCCCACCGAAGTCGCGGCGCTCGCCGTCGACACGACTTGCTGCTCGGTGGTCGCGCTCGATGGCGCCGGTGCGGCGCTGCGTCCCGCGCTCATCTGGATGGACGTACGCTCGCAAGCCGAAGCGCAAGTCGTGGCGGCCACGGGGGATGCAGCGCTTGCGGTGAACAGTGGCGGGCGCGGGCCCGTGTCGGCCGAGTGGATGATCCCGAAGGCGCTCTGGCTCAAGGGTCACGAGCCGCGCACGCTCGAGGCGAGCCGCCTCGTCTGCGAGTACCAGGACTATCTCAACCTGCGGCTCACGGGCCGCGCGGTCGCGAGCCTGAACAACGTCTCGGTGCGCTGGCACTATCGCGCGCGCGAGGGCGGCTGGGCGGAAGGTTTGTGCACGAAGTCAGGCATCCCGGAATTGCCCGGCAAGTGGCCGCAGGAAGTGCTCGCACTGGGCGCGACGATCGGGCCGTTGACCGCCGAGGCCGCTGCGCACCTGGGCTTGCCTGCCGGCACGCGCGTCGCGCAGGGCGGCTCCGACGCCTCCGTCGCGATGCTCGGGCTCGGCGTCGTGAACGCGAGCTCGATGGCGCTCATCACGGGTTCCTCGCACCTGCAGCTCGGGCTGAATGCGGCGCCGCTGCACGCCGCGGGTGTCTGGGGTAGTTATGCGGACGCAGTGGTTCCGGGCCTGCATCTCGTCGAGGGTGGGCAGACGTCCACGGGCTCGATCGTCAGCTGGTTTCGGCGGCTGCTCGGGGACGAGGTGAGTTACGCGCTGCTCGACCGCGAAGCGGCCGAGGTCGCGATCGGCAGCGAGGGCGTGCTCGCGCAGGATCACTTCCAGGGCAACCGCACGCCGCACACCGATCCGCTGTCGCGCGGCGCGCTCGTCGGGCTCACGCTGCGTCACGGGCGCGGGCACCTGCTGCGCGCCATCATGGAGTCGGTCGCCTACGGCACGCGGCTGATCCTCGAGACCCAGCGGCGCAGCGGCTTCGATGCGCGCGTCCTCACGGTCTCGGGCGGCGTCGCGAAGTCCGACGTGTGGCTGCAGATCCACGCGGACGTGACCGGTCTGCCGCTGCAGCTCACGCGCACGAGCGAGGCCGCTTGCCTCGGGAGCGCGATGCTCGCCGCGGTCGGCGCCGGCGAGTTCGGGTCGATCGGGGAAGCCGCGGCGTCCATGGCCCAGGTAACCCGCGTCGTCGAGCCCGATGCGGCCGCGCATGCGGCCTACGCCGAGCACTATGCGCGCTACTGCGCCCTCTATACGGCGCTGAGGGCCGTCGCCTGAAGCCGGGGCTCAGCCGCGCGGCGGCGCGCGCCATCGCCATCCTTGAGGCCAGGGAAACGAGCGTCACGACTCCCGCGCCGGACGACGTCGTGGCGTGGCAGGCGTTGTTCGAGCTGCAGGAGAGCGCAGTGGCACCGGCCAACGAGCGCACGCTCGCGCGTTACCGGCCCACGCTGCGCCCCGTGCAGGTCGGCGCGCTGACGGCGCTCGTCGTGACACCCTCGGCATCCATCCATCCGCGCGCGCGCATCGTGTACTTGCACGGCGGCGCGTACACGGTGTTCTCGGCGCACTCCACCCTGTTCGCGTCGGTGCCACTCGCGCACGAGCTCGGCATGGAGCTCTGGTCGATCGATTATCCGAGCGCGCCGCGGTCGCGCTACGACCGGACGGTGCCACTCGCGCAGGACGCGGTGCGGGCCGCCTGTGCCGACGGCGTCCCCGTGCTGCTCGTCGGCGACTCGGCCGGCGGCGGCCTCGCGCTCGCCGTCGCCCGCCGCCTCAGCGAGGACAGGGCGGCCGGTCCGCGCGCGCTCGCGCTCTGGTCGCCATGGGCCGACCCGGGCGCGAGCCTCGCATCGCGCACCGCGCTCGCGGGCTTCGACCCCGTGCTGCGCAGCGCGATGGATCTTGAGCTGTGCGCGCTCGCGTACGCGCCGCGGGAGCGGCTGTGCGACCCGGATGTCTCGCCGCTGCGCGCCGCCTACAGCGCCGCCTTCCCACCGACCCTGATCCAGTGCGGCTCGCGCGAGATCCTGCTGCGCGATGCCGTCGGGCTGCATTTCAGGCTCGCGCGCGCCGGCGCGCGACCGATTCTCGATCTCGTGCCCGGTATGGTGCACTCCTTCCCGGCCGTCCTGCCGGATTTGCCCGAGTCCCGCGCCGCGCGCCGGCGGATGGCGAGCTTTTTCAGTCGTCTCGTATGAGAGAAACGCTCCCATCTGTTGCGGGCCAGATACAGCCGTGCCGCGCAAGCCACGGAAAGATTGACAACGTCCGGGAATGTGATATTTCTTCTCCGAGAATTTTTCTGATAAGAAAACGCTCGGAACCGGGAGGAGTAGAACCGTGAAGAAGTCATCGTGCCGGGTGCGCTCGGCAGGGCGCAGCATCGGGGTCCTGATCGCGGCGGGTGCAGCAATGGCGGCCCAGGTGCCGATGGCGATGGCGCAGGAGCAATCCTCGGCCAGCAGCCTCGAGGAAATCGTCGTCACGGCGTCGCGCCGTGCCGAGACGCTGCAGGACACGGCGCTTTCCGTGACGGTGCAGACGCCCGCCGATCTCGCCGTCGGCGGCCTGACGAGCCTGCAGGATGTCCTCGATTACTCTCCCGGCGCGGTGTTCAGCGGCGGCAGTGCGCCGACCCACAACACGATCACGATGCGCGGCGTCTCGCAGCTGACGTCCTCGCCCACGGTCGGCGTGTACATCGACGACATCCCGATCGGCTCCAGCACCCGCAACGCCGCCGGCGCCGAGAACCTGCTCGACGTGATGAAGGCGGGCATGGAGCGTGTCGAGATCGTCAAGGGCCCGCAGGGCACCTCGTTCGGTGCCTCATCGATGGGCGGCCTCATTCGCTATGTCAGTGGCGATCCCTCGCTCGGCTCCTTCGGCGCCCACGTGAGTGCCGACCTCTCGAGCATCGCTCACGGTGGATCGGGCCAGCGCTATACCGGCAGCCTCAATGCCCCGATCGTGAACGAGCGGCTCGGCGTGAAACTCTCCGGCTACTACGAGGACGTTGGCGGGTTCATCGATCGACTGCCCTCGGCGGTGGGCGGCGCAGCGAAGGACGTGAACGGCTACGAGAACCAGGGCGGCATGCTGAAACTCCACGGCAACCTCGGCGATCGCTTCAGCGTTTCGCTGCTGGGGCTCTACGACGAGACCACGTTCCACGGCCGCAATGTCGTGGCGCTCAACGGCACTGGGCCCGGCGGCGGGCCGCCGTTCGGGCTGGCGGCGGGCCCGTACGACACCGACACGGCCTACTCGGACGACAAGAGCGAGTTCAAGGTCGGCGGCCTCACGCTCAGGTACGAATTCGGCCTGGCGGACCTCATTTCGTCGACCAGCTACCAGGAGCGGGTGGTGTCGTCGACGACGGATCTCGTCGAGGCCTTTGGACCGCTGATACAGCTGTTCTGCGGCTGCACGGTGAACAACGCTCCCTTCACAGGCGCGCAGTCGACCGACCGCTTCGTGCAGGAACTGCGCCTCGTGTCGACGGACACCGCAAAAGCCGCGGGCAAGTTCCAGTGGACGGTCGGGGCGGTCTACTCGGATGAGAAGAGCGGCAACGCCCAGCGCCTCGCGGGCCTGCCGACCAACTTCCTGCTGCTCGATGTGAACATTCCCTCCAAGCTCGAGGAGCTGGCCGGCTTTGCCGATCTCACCTATTTCGTCACGCCGGACTTCGATGTGTCGGCCGGCGTGCGCGTCGGCGACATCAAGGCGTCGGTCGCGGTCACGGACGGCCCGGAGATCCTGCTGGGCGACGTGCCCCCGACGAAGATCGACGACACGGTCGACACCTACAGCTTCTCGGCGCGCTACCGCCCGAGCGACACGCTGTCGCTGTACGCGCGCATCGCGAGCGGCTACCGGCCGGCCTCGGCGAACCTGCCGCTGCAGGGCGCCTCGCCCATCGTCGAGACCGACACACTGTGGAGCTATGAAGTGGGTGCCAAGGGCGTCGCGGCCGGTGGCCGGTTGAGCTACGACGTGACTGCCTGGTATCTCAACTGGAAGAACCTGCAGGCGACCGTGTTCGTCAATGGCGCGATGACCGGCGGCAATGCCGACAGCGATGTGACGGCTTACGGCCTCGAAAGCGCACTCCACTACTCGCCCACCGACCGGTTCGCGGTCACGGCGAGCGCGGCTTACACCGACAGCACGCTCGATGAAGACGACACCTCGGCATTCGGCGCGGTCGCGGGCGAGAAGATGCCGGGCGTGCCGGAGATCACCTGGGCGCTACGGGGCGATTACACCCTCCCGCTCGCCAATGACGGCAAGGTGACGTTCGGTGCCGGCATGCGCTATGTCGGCGACCGCAACGCTGGCTTTCACGGCGGTACGGGCGCCAACGGCGCGACGATCACCCCGCGGATCTACAACTTCGTCATCGACTCGACGGTGGTCGCAGACCTGTACGTCGCCTACAAGCGCGGCCCGTTCGGCATCTCGCTTTACGGCACGAACGTGTTCGACGAGTATGGATACTCGGGCGGCTCGGCGCGGCCGGGCCCGATCGTCCGCGCGACCACGAACGTGATCCAGCCGCAGACCATTGGCGCGACGATCACCTGGGACTTCTGAAGAAGCCACTTGCCAGGGCGGCGCTCGTCGCGGTCCTCGCGACGGGTGCCGCCGCGGCGGATGAGAAGCCGGACGCCCTCACGCGCGAGATCGCGCGCATCGAAACGGGCATCGGCGGGGTGGTTGGCGTCGCCGCCCGTCACCTCGGCAGCGGCGCGGAGCGCTCGTACCACGCGCAGCTGCGCTTCCCGATGGCGAGCACCTACAAGATCGCGATCGGCGCCTGCGTGCTCGAGCGGGTCGGGCAGGGCGAGTTCACGCTGGTGAGCCAAATCGCCGTCGAGCCGCGCCTGCGATCGACCTCATCGATCCTGAGCGACTCCTTCCCGCATCACGGGCTCGCCGTTTCGGTGCAGAACCTGCTCGAGCTGATGCTCACCTCGAGCGACAATACGGCGACCGACGTGCTCCTCGATGCGATCGGCGGGCCAGCGGCCGTCCGGCGCTGCATCGGGCATGCGGGCCTCGCGGACCTGCGCGTCGATCGCACGACGGCGCAGATCCTGCGCCAGTTCGCCGGCCTGCCGGACCCACCCGACCCGGCGACCTCCTTCTTCGACCAGTTCCAGTCGCTGCCCGCCCCATCGCGGGAATTGCCTTACCTGGAAGACGGCCGCGGGCCGCACTACCTCGCCTTCGAGCGCGACCCGCGGGATCAGGCCACGCCCCAGGCGATGACACGCTTCCTGGAGAAGATCTGGCGCGACGACTGGCCGACCCGGCAGGGCGCCGCGATGCTGCGGGGAATCCTCGCGCGCAGCAAGGAGCCGGTGCGTATCGGGCGTGGCCTGCCCGCCGGCACGCCGCTCGCCCACAAGACCGGGACGCTGGCGGCTACCGTCAACGACGCGGGCGTCTTCGACCTGCCGGATGGTGGCGGACAGGTGGCGATCGTGGTCTTCGTCAAGGGCGCGATGGTGCCGTGGGAGACAGTCGAGCGGGGGATCGGCGACATCGCGCGCGCGGTCTACGACGACTACGCGCGCGCGTCCGTCACGCCGCCGTGGCAGGTGGCGTGCCCCTATAACGCGGGCGCGCTTGGCGCCCGTCTTGAGTGCGGCCGGCTCGACGTGCCGGAGCGCAGCGATCGCCCCGGCGGCGCGCGCATCATCCTGCCGTTCGTCATCATCCATGGCACCGCCGCGCAACCCCAGCCAGATCCGGTCGTCTTCCTGCATGGCGGGCCCGGCGCGGCGCCGCTCGAATCGCTGCAGACGATCGCGCGCTTCGCCGACCATCCGTTCGCGCGTGAGCGCGACATCATCCTCTACAACCAGCGCGGCTCGAGGATGACGCAGCCCGCGCTCGAATGCGCCGCGCCCGAGGACGCGCGCGCGCAGGCTTTCGTCGACGACATCTCCTACGCGCAGCGCGATGCGCGCATCGCCGACCTCGCGCTCGAATGCCTCGGGCAGTTGCGCGCGCAGGGCCGGGACGTCGAGGCCTACGATGCGCGCGCGAATGCGCACGACCTGCGCGCGTTGCGCAATGCGCTCGGCATCCGCCAGTGGAACCTGTTGGCGGTCTCGTACGGCACATGGATGGCGCAGGCGGCGGCGCGCGCCGATCCCGAAGGCGTGCGCAGCCTGATCCTCGACTCCGTGATGTCGCCGCGCAGCGATCTGTTCATGTCGGAAGGGCCGCGCAATTTCTCGCGTGCGCTCGACCGGGTGCTCACGGCTTGCGCTGCGGACGGCGCTTGCGCCACGGCGTTCCCCGACCTCGGCGTACGCCTGCGGCACGTGCTCGTCGCGCTCGACGCGGCGCCGCTGCGGATGCAGGTGGCCGGAGAAGGCGGCGCCCCGCTCGATGTCACGGTGAACTGGCACGACTTCCTCGGCGTCGTGCACTGGATGCTCTACAACGCCCGCACGCTCCGGCTCGTGCCGCTGCTCATCGACACGGTGAGCCGGGGCGATCGTCGGCTGCTCACGTCAATGATCGAGAATGTGTACCCCGGCTTCGCGCACGGTGCGCCGGGCCCGGGAGCGGCCTTCTTCACCATCGTGTGCAACGACCAATACACCGCGCGCAATCCCCTGCCCATCGCTCGCGCGGATGTCGCCTGGCGCGGCTTTTCCATCGTGAGTTTCATGGGCACGGTGTGCCAGCACTCCCTCCACGACGCCGCGGCGAAGCGTGCACCTCAGGCGGTCCGGATGCGCGTCCCGACGCTCCTCCTGTCCGGGCGGTTCGATCCGATGACACCGGATCTCTATGCCATCGAGTTGGCGCACAGTCTTGCGCGCGTGTGGCGCGTGACGATTCCCGCGAGCGGGCACTCGACCCTGAGCGAGTTCGAGTCTTGCCAGACGCAGATCGCGCAGCAGTTCCTCGACCGCCTCGCGAGGGGCCCTATGCCCGAGTGCGCGGCGCACTTGCTGGGGCCCGCCTTTTTCACCCGAATGGCAGATGTCGTGAAATCGTCTCCGTCCCGCTGAAGCCTGCCACAGCGCGCGGGAACTCGGGAGCGCCCGCCGCCGCACGCCGGGATATCATGGCGAGAATGCGGTCCGCGGCGATCTCTGCAAGATTGGCAGGGCGCCGGTCTGCGTCGTAGAACAGTAGCGATCACGATGGACCTGGTTTCGGTATCCATCGCCGTACAATACGGGCGACGCCGCTTACGGGCAGTGCTTCATGGCTGCCGGAGGAAAGCTCTCCACGGTCTCGAAAGTGGGGCGGCCCAGCATGCGCGAGATTCGCCATTCGCCCTTTTCCCTGACGAACTCGTAAAAGTGCTGGCCTTCCACAAGGTGGCGGGTATTGGCCCCGTACTTCGGATCGTTGTAGCCGAGGTGCACGAAGTAGTCGGCTCCGCTCGCCTCGGTTCCGCGGACATCGACCCTGACGTTCGAGATGCTGCTGAAGGAGCATTGTTCGGCACGGAAGACCGAATTCAGGAAAAGCTTCCTGATGGCGGGATGCCCGACCGCACTCGCATGCCCGTAGGCGGACAGGTCGTAGACGGCCTTCTCGGCGAACAGCGCCATCACGGCCTCGATCTGCTTGCCGTCGACTGCCCAGGCATATCTGACCGGTAGCCTTGCGATCTCGGCTTCGGCGCGCAACTGCTCCTCCACGCTCTCGCGCTCGTCAGCCGCAGGCGCATAGCCCACGGTGGCGCAGAGCGCCGCGGCCAGGGTCCATAGATACCGGTTTCTCATCCAGCCGCGAGGATGGGGTAGAAGGGTCGCGAATGGAACGCTGCCCGCGCATCAATTCTGCAGTGAACTTCTGCAAAACTTCGTGTTTACAGTCTCATGGAGGCCACATAGCTTGCCCTTGCAATACACATACGGGCCGGTAAGGAAGACAGACATGCAAGCGATTCGGCACACCCCTGCGACTGGCGCAATCCGCTACGCCGTGGTTGCGGCCGCACTCGGTGCCGCGGGCATTGCAGCGCAGGCGCAGGCGCAGGCGCAGAACGCGAACCCGGCTCCAGCCGGCCCCGTCGTGCTCGAGGAGGTCGTCGTGACCGCCGAGCGACGCGAGACGGCCTTGCAGGACACGCCCATCTCGCTCGCCGTAATGGGACCCACGCAGCTCGAGGCGATAGGCGCATTCGAGATCAGCAGAATCTCCGACCAGATACCGAATGTCCGTATCAATTCGATCGCCGGGTCACAGTCGAACATCGGCATTGGCATCCGGGGCGTCTCGGCAACCGACACGCAGCTCGCAATGGACCCGGCGGTCGGCATCTACCTCGATGGTGTGTATGTCGGCCGCCATACCGGCGCAGTATTCGACATCGTCGACCTCGAGCGAATCGAGGTACTGCGCGGCCCGCAGGGGACTCTCTATGGACGCAACTCGACGGGCGGTGCGATCAATCTCGTGACGCGCAGGCCCGGCGACGAACTGGCGTTTGCCCAGACCCTCGGCTACGGCAGCGAGAATTTTCTCCGCAGCACGACCCGCTTAGACCTGCCATTGTCGGGGCAGCTCGCGGCCTCGCTCTCCTATAACCACACGCAGCGTGACGGTTACGTGGACAGCCTCTACAGCGGCAAGGACCTCGGTGCCCTCAAGTCCGACGCGGCGCGCCTCGCCCTGCGCTGGACACCGGGCGAGCGCTTCACGGCGGATTATGCTTTCGACTGGTCGCAGCGTCAGGCGAACAACGCGACCGCGCAGCTGGTGCATGTGCGGCCACTGCAGATCAGCCTCGGCGGCCGCTTCTATCAGCAGCTCGCGGCCGTCTCGTCGCCGGAGCGCATGCAGAGGCTGCCACTCGTCCAGGACAGCAATGACGAAAACACAGCCGATGTCTACGGTCACGCACTGACCCTGGAATGGCGTCCGACAGCAGACCTGTCCGTGAAGTCGATCAGCTCCTACCGGACCTGGAAGGAAGATGAGCGCGGCAGCAGTTTCGGCGATGTATTCGTCGATGCCAACACGGTGCTCAACGGCGCGAGCGGAACCTACATCCCGGCAGGCACGCGGGTCGCAAATTTCTACTCCACGCGCAAGGACAAGCAGGAGCAGTGGAGCGAGGAACTGCAGTTGCTCGGGTCGGCCTTCGAAAAGCGGCTGACGTATACCCTCGGAGCCTACTACTTCACCGAGGAGGGCAGGGAGTTCAACCCGTCGATGTACGTGCTGCCTGCGCAGTTCGCGTTCGGCAGCCAGCCGCTCGCGACCCAGCGGTTCCTGTGCGCCGATTTCGTCTCCTCGACCCCGTGCCTCGGCAAGAGCGTGCGCCTCGGCAATTCCATATTCCGCTATTCGACGGACAATGAAGCCTACGCCCTGTACGGCCAGATGACCTGGGCGATCAACGATGCCGTCGACCTCACGTTCGGTGGACGCTGGTCGAGGGACCGCAGGTCCGTGATCCTGACCACCATGTTCGGCGGCGCACCCGGCACAGTCGACGGCAGCAAATCGTGGAGTGACTTCAGCCCGAGCGGCACTTTGTCCTGGAAGGTGAGGGACGGCATCAACACCTATTTCAAGGTCGCGACCGCCTACCGCGCGGGTGGCTTCAACGCCCGCGCGACAACGGTGGCCTCGTTCCTGTCTCCGGTCGATGCCGAAACCGTGCTGGCGTATGAGCTCGGCCTGAAATCCGAGTTCTGGGAACGTCGCGCGCGCTTGAACGTGGCGCTGTTCGACATGGACTACAAAGACCGCCAGGTGAAGCAGTTCGAGGCGGGCACCGGCGGCGCATCGCAGCGCTTCGTCAATGCCGGCGAGAGCAGCGCGCGGGGCGTGGAACTGGATTTCACGGTGCTGCCCGTCGAGGGGCTGGAATTGCGGCTGAGCTACGGTTACCTCGATGTGAAGTACGATGAGTACATCACCGCGATTTCCAATCCGGTGACAGGGCTCGGCACCGGCGTCACGGCCGACGTTTCCGGGACCGCATCGACGCTGGTGCATGCGCCGAAGCACACCGGTGCGGCGAGCGCCGAGTACAGCTTCCCGGCAACGAGCCACGGTACCTGGGCGCTGTGGGCGGGCGCGACCTACGCGAGCCGCCGGGACTTCGACCCGTTGCTCTACCTGTACACATCGACAGCGGCGCACACGCTGATCGATGCACGCCTGACGTTGCGTGACGTTCCGCTGCGCAAGGGCAGCCTGAACTTCGCACTGTGGGGCCGCAACCTTGCGGACAAGGAAGTACGCGAATGGAGCATCGATTTCGGCACCATGGGCTGGGCCATCAGCACCTTCGCCCCCGAACGCACGTTCGGCGTCAATGTGGGTTATCAGTTTTAGGACAATCGGGGTTTGTACGGACGCCCGAAGTGATCTCCGCTTGACTCCGGTCAAAGCGGCCAGCATAGACGGCGTCTAGTGTTCCAATCGGCGAAGAGTGTCGGAGCAATCCGACACCGCGCCGAGATCAACCACGGGAGCACCCATGATGTCGAAGCTGAAACGGCCCGTTCGCCTGGCCCTGGCCATCGCGCTAGCGGGTTCCATCGGAATCACCTCGTCCGTGTGGGCGCAGGCGGTCCACAAGGCAGAAGTGGCCAGCGCCGCTGCAGCCAGTGCCGAGGATCTCAAGGCCGGTGAGACGGTCTACCAGACAGTCTGCATGGCCTGCCACCAGACCGACGGCAAAGGCATTGCGGGCGCTTTCCCGCCGCTCGCCGGCTCCGACTATCTGCTGGGCAACAAGGAACGTGCGGTCGGCGTCGTGCTGCGAGGCCTCGAGGGCGAGGTCATCGTGAACGGCGTGAAGTACAACTCCGTCATGCCGGCCATGACGCAACTCTCCGACAAGGAGATTGCCGACGTCGTCACCTATGCGCTCAACACCTGGGGCAACAAGGGTGGTGCGGTGTCGACTTCGCTGGTCGCGGCCGAGCGCGCGAAGGTGGCTGCGGAACCGAAAACCGCGGGCTCGCCCACGCAGCATCCGACGACCACTTCCGAACTGAAGTACCAGGGCGCACCGACGGCGATGACCGCGGAGGGTGCGCAGGTCCGCGTGACCCCGGGCGCGCCCGACCTGACCATGGCCGAATTCGAGCGTGCCCAGAAGATCTACTTCCAGCGCTGCGCCGGCTGTCACGGTGTGCTGCGCAAGGGCGCCACGGGCAAGCCGCTCACCCCGGACATCACCCAGAAGAAGGGCACCGAATACCTCAAGGTGTTCATCAATCAGGGATCACCGGCCGGCATGCCGAGCTGGGGCAAGTCGGGTGAGTTGTCACAGGAAGAAGTGGACATCATGGCCCGCTTCGTCCAGCACGAGCCGCCGAAGCCGCCGGAATTCGGCATGAACGAGATCAAGGCCACCTGGAAGGTGCTGGTCCCGGTCGACAGGCGGCCGACGAAGAAAGAGAACAACTACAACACCGACAACGTCTTCGCGGTCACGCTGCGCGATTCCGGCGAAGTGGCGCTGATCGACGGCGACACCAAGAAGATCATCAACATCATCCGCACCGGCTACGCCGTGCACATCTCGCGCCTGTCGCACTCGGCGCGCTACGTGTACACGATTGGCCGTGACGCGAGGATCGACCTGATCGACCTGTGGATGGCGCAGCCCGACCGCGTCGCCGAGATCAAGGTCGGCCTCGAGGCACGCTCCGTCGAGACCTCGAAGTAC
>DAORVK010000029.1:0-31221 GCA_035433705.1 Steroidobacteraceae bacterium | reverse complement strand
ATGGGGCAAGTCTAACGTGGATCGGTGTTGGGTGTTGTCATGGCCGCACCTCTCATCGGTGCAGCGCGCTCTGGCAGGAGCGGGAGTGCAGCGGTAGGATTTGCCACCGCGAAGACAAATTGTTCTGCAGCGCGTCCGGGGAGTGTTTCGTGTCTGAAGGAGGATCGGCATGTCGTGGTTGATGGCTGCAGTTTACGAGCGCAGTTGCATGGCCGCGGAAAAGGCCGGTTTGTCCGGATGGCGCGCGCGCCTGCTGTCCGCACTGGAGGGATCCGTTCTTGAAGTGGGTACAGGTACCGGGTTGAACCTGCCTCACTACCCCAAGGCGGTTACGCGTCTCGTGCTCAGCGAGCCAGACAAGCACATGCGCAGTGCGCTCAAGCGCAAGCGTGGCGCGCAGCTCGACAAGGGCGTGGAAGTCGTGGGTGGCTCGCTCGACGGGCTGCCGATGGATGACGCATCGTTTGATGCCGTGGTAGCGACGTTGGTGCTGTGCTCGGTGGCTGATCCTGCACGGGCGCTGGCGGAGATCCATCGCGTGCTGCGTCCCGGTGGACAGTACCTGTTTCTTGAGCACGTGGCGGCCGATCCGCACCAGGAGCCCGGGCGTTACAAGTGGCAGGGCCGCATCGAACCGTTGTGGAAGCGCGCCATGGACAACTGCCATCTGCGGCGGCAGACCGACCGCTATATCAGGGAAGCCGGCTTCGACATCGAATGGATGGAGCGCGAAAGCATTCCCAAGGCGCCGCCCTGGGTACGGCCGAGCGTTCGTGGCATGGCACGTAAAGCATGAAACCACGAATCACAGTCATTACCCTCGGCGTCAACAATCTCGAAACATCATTGCACTTCTATCGGGAGGGGCTGGGTTTTTCTACCGAAGGCATCGTTGGCAAGGAGTTTGAGCATGGGGCGGTTGTGTTCATGGAGCTTCAACCCGGCTTACGTCTGGCCTTGTGGCCCCGCAAGAGCATCGCGCAAGACACCGGGCTCGTGGCAGGTTCCGCCAGCCCCACGGCATTGACTCTCGGCCACAACGTCTCCTCGAGAGCGGAAGTGGATGCGGTCATGGCAACAGCAAAGGCAGCAGGTGCCGTCATCGTCAAGGTCGCGCACGATAGTTTCTGGGGTGGCTATTCCGGCTACTTCCTGGACCCGGACGAACATCTTTGGGAGGTCGTGTGGAATCCGCAGTGGTCAGGGTGAATATTTGGCTGCGCATGCGGCGAGCGCTCAGCGATCGCTTCGATAGTCGATCCCGATGTACAGCGCCCGCCCGCGCCCCGGAAAATACCGGTAGTTGCCAAACGCATAATCCGCGCGATCCGCATAGGCCGTGTCGGCAAGATTGATCGCGCGCAGCGACAGGCGCCAGGCAGGCGTCGGCACCCAGCTCGCGCGCAGATTCAGGAGCGTGTGACCCGCGTACTCGTGCAGGTTTGCTGCGTCGAGCCAGTAGCGCCCTACGTCGAGTACTTCGAACTCGGCAGCGATCGTCGGTGTGGGAGTCCAGCCTATGCGCAGCGCGTGAACGTTGCGCGGCGCCGTGTCGATGTCGTTGCCGCGGCGTATCGTCTCGCCGCCTTCCACCGCTGCGCTGAAATCATAGCGATGCCAGGCGAGGCTGCCCGCGACGACGGCCCGCCACTGTGGCGAAGGCTGCCACCCGAACTCGTACTCGAAGCCGCGGTGAGTCGTGCGGCCCCCGTTCACGTTGAAGCCTGCGCTGTCGCGCACGATCACGTTGCGCTTCTCGAGCGCATAGGCGGCGAGCGACCACTCGTAGCGCTGGTAGTCGCCTCGCCAGCCGAGTTCGCTACCCTGCAGTTCTTCCGAATCGAGATCGGCGTTGCCCTGTTGCCGCTGCAGCCGGTAAAGCTCAGTTTGCTCGGGCGGGCGAAAGCCGCGTGACCAGTTGGCGTACACGCGCTGCTGCGCACGTGGCGCAAACATCAGCGCAAGTTTCGGCGCGATGTTGTCGAACTCGTCGGTGCGGTCCGCCGGGCGATGGTAGAGGCAGCCGCCCGCTCCGCATGGCACGCCGTTTTCATCGGTGTTGCCGGCGATCATGCGGTTGTCATAGGCGTAGCGGGTTCGCTCGAGGCGCAGGGCGGCTCCTGCCGACCAACGCGGAGTCGGTGCGAAATCAAGCGTCGCATAAGTGCCCGCCGTGCGGCCTGCGACGCGATAGTCGTAGTGCTTGCCGGCAGGCCGGATCGCATTCGCCGCGGGTGAGCCGTCCGTGGTGGGTCCGTCCTGTGTCTCGCGCAGCATCGAGCTTGACGCCTCGAAGTCGATGCCGGCGCCGAGGCTCCAACGCCCGGCCAACGGTCGACGGAGTGCGGCGCCTGCCAGCACGCTCGACTGCGCGTTTTCCTCGAGCGGCTTGCCGAGGAGGAAGTGCTGCAGGAGTTGCATCTGCGAACGGCGCACGATGAGGTGCAGCTCGTCATTGCAGCCAGTACAGGAAGCGCGCGCCCAGGTTGCCGAGCCGCGCCCGCTCCACGCATCACGGAAGGCTTCCGGATCAGGGTTCGAGCGCGCGATCGCACGATCCCTGTACGCTTCGTAGCCGCGGATGTAGCCGGCCGTTTCCTGATTCAGCACGGTGCCGGCAGCACGCACGCGCAACGCGCCACCGGCGAGGTCGAGCTCGTCGTACGCGAGATTGAGCTTGCCCTCGTCGTAGCCTGAATCCGCGCGAAAACCACCGTCGTGCGTGGAGAGGCCGTACGCGCCGATACCGCGGCGTTCGTTGTGCGCACCGGCGGCGAGACGCGCGCGACGGTAGTTGTCGGGCCCGCCTTCGAGGCCGATACCGAAGCGCGGCAGTTCGGCGACCCATGGCGTGCGCACATTGATGATGCCGTGCACGGCGCTCGCGCCGTAGATCGCAGGACCCGGGCCCCGATAGACCTCGATGCCGGCGGCCTGCTCCGTGTTCAGCTCGAACATGTCATTCACGTTGCAGAAGCCGACGGGCCGGGTCGCGAGCCCGTCTTCCGCCACGAGAAAAGCGCCGCAGGCGCCCGCGCCCGTGAGCACGGGAGAGCGGATCGCAACGAGGCTTTCCTCGCCGCTGCCTCGCTGCACGTAGACGCCGGGAACGCGATTGACCGCCTCGGAATACTGCGTGGCGCCAGTCAATTCGAGTTCGCGCGCGCTGACGACATCGAGGCTGGCGGGCACTTCGATGCGGGGCTCGGGCGCGCGCGTTGCCGTGATGGTGAGCTCCTGCAGGGGGCTCACCTCTTCACTGCGCGCGCCCAAACTTGCCAGTACGGCAAGGAGGATTCCGGCGTATCTCATCGCGGCAGCGCGTACGCGATGACGTAGTCGCCTTGCGGCGTGCCGAGTCCTCCGTGACCGCCGGCGGCAATCACGAGGAACTGGCGATGATCGGGCCCTGCGCGGTAAGTCATGGGTGTCGCCTGGCCGCCCGCCGGCAGGGCGCGTCGCCATAACTCTTTGCCGGTCTCCACATCGAAAGCGCGGAACTGGCTGTCCATCGAAGCGCCCACGAATATGAGATCGCCCGCCGTCACGATGGCGCCCCCGAGGCTAGGCATGCCGGAATCGCGCGAAGGCAGCCACGCGGGCGCGATGCCGCGCGTGCTGCCGAGCGGCACTTGCCAGTCGATTTGGTTTCTGTCGAGATCGATGCTCACGAGCGTTCCCCACGGCGGCCGCACGCAGGGCAGACCCCAGGGAGAGAGTAGTGGCTCACGGCGCAAACCGTAAGGGGTGCCGAACTGCGGGGCGAATTCCGAGTGCGGGAATTCGCCGGATTTCTGCTGCACACGCAGTGTCTCGCGCGTCGCCAGCGTGACCACCATGGGCATGTGATTGACGACGGCGATGATGCGATTGCGGCGCACGTCGTGCGCCACGCCGCCCCAGTTCACGCCTCCGGCGTAGCTCGGGAAGAGGATCGTGCCGGCGAGGTCGGGGGGCGTGTACGCGCCCTCGTTGCGGTACTTCGCGATGAGGTCGCGGCACTTGCCGCGATCCCAGAAGGTGAGCCCCCAGGCTTCCTCAGGCTTGATCGGAGCGTGCGAGGCAAGCACCGGCGTGGCGGGATAGGGCTGTGTGGGTGATGCTCGCTCACCCGGCACTCGCGACTGCGGGACTTTGCGTTCCACGATGCCATATACGGGCTCGCCGGTTTCGCGATCGAGCACGAAGAGGAGTCCCGATTTCGTGGCCTGCACCACCGCCGCGATCGAGCGCGTGTCGTTGTCGATTTCCACGAGTGTGGGCTGCGCGGCGAGGTCGTAGTCCCAGAGATCGTGATGGACGAGTTGCCGGAACCAGCGCACGGCGCCGGTGCGTGCATCCAGTGCAATGAGCGAGTTCGCCATCGCGTTCGTGCCCAGGCGCTCGCCGCCGTAGAAATCGGGGCTGGCCGAGCCCGTCGGGATGAACGCGAGGCCACGGCCTGGATCGACGGTGATCGGCGCCCACGCGTTCGCCCCGCCGGTGAGCCTTGCCTGTTCGGGCTGCCACTGGCTCGCGGTCGGGTGCGTGGGACTGTCCGGGATCGGATCAAATTTCCAGAGCGTCGCGCCGGTACGCGCATCGAAGCCGCGCACGATGCCCCGCTCGAGTTCAACGCCGCGATTGTCGCCGATCGCGGAACCGACGATGACGACATCCTCGAACGTGGCGGGTGGCGAGGTGACGAGGTAGTCACCCGGTGTCGTGATGCGCGCATCGACGCCGAGCTGCACGGCGCCGCCGCTGCCGAAGTCGGCGCAGGGCCGGCCGGTCTCGGCGTCGATCGCGAGCAGCCGTGCGTCGAGCGTGCCGGCAAAGACACGCCGGCGGCACGGCCCGGTGCGCGCAGCATCCGGGTCCTCCCACACGGTGACACCGCGTGAAGTCGCCTCGGAATATTGCCGTCCGCGCGGCACGCGCGGATCGTAGCGCCAGCGCTCCTTGCCCGTGGCCGGATCGAGCGCGATCACGATATTCGTGGGCGTCGAGAGATACAGCCTGCCGAAGGCCAGCACCGGAGTCGCTTCGAACGCGAGCTTCCCGGCGCGGGCGAAGCCCTCGCCCCGTTCACCGGTGCGGTAGGTCCAGGCAACTTCGAGTCTGGCAACGTTGTCGCGGTTGATCTGCCGCAAGGGTGAATACCGCTGCGCAAAGCTGTCACCACCGTAATGCCCCCAGTCGCTCACGGAGGGAGACTGCGCGTGGGCAGCCGCCGCAAGCAGCGACAGCGCGAGCAGGGCAGTGCGTGGCATTGCGCCATTATCCACGATCACGGTGCTGGTATCCTTTGCGGGTGAATTTCCTGCGGCTGCTCGCCCTGTTGCTCGTTGCCGTGCCGGTCACTGCTGCGGCTGCAGACACGCGGCCGCGAGTGGGGCTCGTGCTCTCCGGCGGAGGCGCGCGCGGCGCGGCCCATGTGGGCGTGCTCAAGGTGCTCGAAGAGATGCGCGTGCCGATCGATGCGATCGCCGGCACGAGCATGGGCGCTGTCGTCGGCGGGCTTTACGCGAGCGGCCTCTCGGCCGAAGAGATCGATGCGACGCTGCGAGCCGTGAACTGGGAAGAACTGCTCGGCGATCGGCCTCCTCGTGACGACCTGGCGTTTCGCCGCAAGGAAGAGGACCGCAATTTCCTGGTGCGCCTGCCGCTCGGCCTGCACGGTGGCGAGTTCCGGCTGCCGAAGGGTCTCGTACAGGGCCAGAGGCTCAACGAACTGCTGCGAAAACTGACGTTGCCGGTCGCGACCGTGCACAGTTTCGACGCGCTGCCGACACGCTTTCGCGCGATCGCAACCGATCTGGAGTCCGGCGAGCGGGTGGTCATTGCCTCGGGAGATCTCACGACGGCGATGCGCGCGAGCCTCTCGGTGCCGGGTGTCTTCGTGCCGGTCGAACGCGAGGGACGGCTGCTCGTCGACGGTGGGCTCGCCGACAACCTGCCCGTCGACGTCGCGCGCGCGATGGGTGTCGATGTGCTGATTGTCGTCGACGCCGGGTTCCCGCTGCTCGAGCGGGACCAGCTCACCACGGTGCCGATCATCACGAACCAGATGATCGCGATCCTCGTGAGGCGCAACAGCGAAGTGCAGCGGGCATCCGTAGCGGGCGCCGACGTATTGATCGACCCCGCGCTCGGCAATGCCTCGTCCTTCGACTTCAGGCATTTTGCCCACTCGATCGATGCCGGCGCCACCGCTGCGCGCGCCAGCGCAGTGCGTATCGCGCGCTTCGCGGTGGGCGAACCGCAGTACGAGGCCTGGCTCGCTGCGCGCGGGCAGGCCCGGGACGATGCGTCACCCCTGATCGATTTCGTGCGTGTTGCGCAGGGCTCGGAGCGCTATCAGCGACCCATCGACGACCTTTTCGGCGGCTTCGCGGGCCACCCGCTCGACGGCGAGGCGGTCGGCGCACGTATCACCGAACTCTACGGTCTCGGCAATCTCGAGACGCTCGATTACCAGGTCGTGAAAGAGGCAGGTGGCCTGCAGGGACTCGAAATCACCGCGAAGCGCAATTCCTGGGGCCCGAACTACATGCGCTTCGGCCTGAGTCTCAGTGACGATTTCGAGGGCAATTCCGCGTACAACGCGCGGGCGCGCTTCGTACTCGCGGAGATGAACCGGCTTGGTGGCGAGTGGACCTGGGATCTGCAGGTGGGCGAGTCGCCGCGCATCGCGACCGAGGTGTACCTGCCCTTTTCCTACCGTCAGCGCTGGTTTGCGCTGCCGCAGGCCAAGTACGAGGCGCGTAACGTCGCGCTCTTCGATGATGCAGGGCGGCGTCTTGCCGAGTATCGCGTCAAGGGCACGCGTTTCGGGCTCGATTTCGGGCGCGAGTTCGGCTCCGCTTTCGAGATTCGTGCGGGCGTGCATCGCGAGGATGGTGAGTCGCGTGTGCGGCTCGGTGACCCGACGCTGCCATCGGATACATTCGACGTGCGCCAGTTCTACGCGCGCGTTGCCTACGACGGGCTCGATGACGTGGGCTTCCCGCGCCGGGGTGCGTCATTCTTTCTCGACTGGACCGGCGAGCACGATCTGACGGGGGGAGATTCCGGTGCGGATCTGGTGACGATCGACTGGCAGTTCGCGCGATCGCACGGACGGCATCGCGGCATACTGTGGGCGAGCATGGGCACCAACCTCGACGCCGGTCCGGGCGATGTGCGCAATCTCTTTCCGCTCGGCGGCTTTCTGAACCTTTCCGGGCTTGCTCCCGGCGAGATCGCGGGGCGTCATTTCGCGATCGCGCGCGCGATCTACTATCGCCAGATCGGTCGCAGCGGTACCGGCATCCTCGACCTGCCGACCTACATCGGCCTCGCATACGAGGTGGGCAATGTGTGGGACGAACGCCGCGATATCGGCTTCAACTCGGCGCGCAACGACTTCAGTGTGTTCTTCGGCGTGAACAGCTGGCTCGGTCCGCTCTATTTCGGCGCCGGTTACGACGACTCGGGCGACATGGCGTACTTCCTGTCGCTCGGCCGGTCATTCTGACGCGTGACTACAGGCCGCGGCTCTCCGCGAGCTTCTCCACTTTCTCGAAACGCAGCGCCGGTGTGTCGCCCGCGCGCGAGTACTCGTGCTTGCGGCTCATTTCCACGAGCGCTGCATCGCGCTCCGTGGTGCTCGGGTACCAGTGCGTGCGGCTCCAGTCCTGGCCGAGAAGCTTTCTGAACGGATCGTTGGCGCGCAGGCTCACGCGCAGGCCGTAGGGCCGCTGGTTGCGGCTGTCGGGATTGCCCCGGAGGTTGTGCGGTTGTGAAATGCCCATCGGGCGCGAAGCGTATCAGAACCGCCGGTCGCCCGCGCCCTCGCGGTCGGACCAGTGCAGGACACGCCGGGTGATGAACAGGTAAGCCCGCTTGCCGGTGCGCATCCACATACGTGACAGGAGCGAGGGGTTCGCCAGAATGCCCTGTTCGCGCGCCGTGAGGCGCGTCGGCAGGTAGCTGCGCTTGTGCTTCAGAAGATGCCGCAGGTCGTCATAGGCAAGGGCGCGAAAGAGGCGGCTGCGCGTGCGCGCGACCCAGGCGAGCTGAAAGTCCACGAGCGCCGGCGCGCCCGCGGCTGTCACGAGCCAGTTCGGCTCCTTCGCGAGGTCATTGTGCACGACCCGCCGTGCATGCAGCTGCCGCAGCAAGCGCAGTGCCGCGCGGAAGTAAGCAGGGTCGGTGGGCCGCGCACGCTGCATCGGTGCGCCGTCAATCCAGGTGCGGGTCAGTACACCGGCGCGGTACCCGATGAGTTGTGGCACCGCATCGACCCCGGCCAGGCGTGTGAGCGCGCGCGCCTCCCTTCGCGCAAGCGCGCGTGCGAGCGGCGCGGCCCACGTGCGCGCGGGGCGCGTGTCGCGGCACACGTGCAGCGGCTGACCCGCCGCGTCGAGCACGAGGAACACGGCGCCGAAGTGGTCGCGCTTGAGCTCGAGTTCCGTGCCGGCAGGCCCGGTCACGGCAGGACTGCAAGGGTGGGCAGCACACCCGCTTCGCGCAGCGCGATCGCTGCGAGCATGAGCGCGTAGAGCAGGAAGAAGGCGCCCGCGTCGACAAAAGCCTTCCACAGGACCGCGGGATTCACGGGTGTGGAAGGGGGCAGCGACCACTTCGCAAAATCCGGCCGCCAGCGGCGCGTTGTCGCGGCATAGAGCGCCCAGGCCTCGCGATGGTGTGCGCCGAGCCACAGTTCCTCGCGCCGCGCCGCGCGTCCGAAGAGCACCGCGAGCACGATCGCGGTCAGCGCGATCAGGCTCAGTGAGGCGGTGGCAAGTGAAAGCCCGATGCCGCCGACGAACGAAAGCACATAGAGCGGGTGACGCACGAGCGCATACGGGCCGTCGATCACGATCGCGGCGTCCTTGCGCCCTGCGATGAATACCGAACACCAGATTCGGCCGAGGCAAGCGAGGGCAATGAGTAGCAGCGCGGCGATCTGCGTCGTGGCCAGCCAGGCGGCGCTTCCGGCGCGAGGCGCGCAGAAGGCCGCTGCCGCAAGGAGCGCCAGAAAGTAGCACAACGTGAGGCGCACGCGCGGTGTGCTGGCTGAACGGGTCATGACTGTGTGGATCTTACAAGGCTCTTGAGTTGGGTGAGGACCGACGCCACACTCGGAGTACACCGGGGAGGTCGCCATGACACTCTTTCGCAAGTCCGCCCGCATGCCTGCCGCCAGCGAGACGTTGCCGGGCCGCGGTACGCCGTTGCCATTGCCGGCAGCACATTTCGTGAGCGGCAATCCGCTTGTGCCGCCGTTCGCGGCGCCACTCGAGGAGGCAGTGTTCGGACTCGGCTGCTTCTGGGGTGCCGAGCGGCTTTTCTGGCAATTGCCCGGCGTGTTCACGACCGCGGCGGGTTATGCAGGCGGTGATACGCCGAATCCCACGTATGAGGAAGTGTGCACGGGGCGCACCGGCCATGCGGAAGTCGTGCGAGTGATCTTCGATCCACGCGTCACGAACTACGCGGCGCTGCTCAGGGCGTTCTGGGAGTCGCACGACCCGACGCAGGGCATGCGTCAGGGCAATGACATCGGCACGCAGTACCGCTCGGCGATCTACGTGACGAGCGTTGCGCAGGAGCAGATGGCGGAGGCTTCCAGGCGCGCCTATCAGGAACGTCTCACGGCCGCAGGAAGGGGCACGATCACGACGGAGGTCCGCCAGGCGCCGCGCTTCTACTACGCCGAAGACTATCACCAGCAATATCTCGCAAAGAACCCGGGCGGGTATTGCGGCCTGGAAGGCTGCGGAATTTCGTACGAATCACGCAGTCCTGCGTGAAACCGGGCCAGGCGTCGGTATCGCGCGAGTCAAGTACCACGCGAGCGCCAGCAGCGGCAGGCCCCAGAGCGCGGAGAATGCGTAGATGCGGGAGAGATCGCTCCATTGCTGCAGCGGGCCAGGCAGCCAGGAGCCGATGCCTTCGCCTGCCATGAGCGCAGCAACCAGCACGCCGGCGGTCCGGGTCTGCATGCCGGGGAAGGCATCGAGCGCAAAGGACATGCTGAACGGGTAGTAGATGCTGCAGGCCGCGCCCGCGCTCGCAAAGGCGATCACAAGACCCGCAGGCGCGGCAACCTGCGAGGCGGCGAGGAAGCAGGCCGCGATCGCGACAGGTGAAACCAGATAGAGGACACGCGGCGACAGCCAGCGCCCGGACGCCATTGCGAGCAGCAGCCGGAACAGCGTCATCGTGCCCCAGAAGGCGGCGAGCGCCCACGCCCCATCTCGTGCCGGGAAGTGATGATCACCGGCGTAGACGCTGATCCAGCTGCCGAGACTGCCTTCGACGATGGCATAAATCAGGACGGCCGTGGCGAAGAGGGCGAGCAGGCGTGCGTCACGCGCGCTGCCGGCACTGCGCGGCGGACTCGTGGCGCGATGCTGCTCGAATCGTGGTGACGCCAGCAGCAGCAGGAAGAGCGCGCCGATCGCCAGGGGCCACAGCCACCATCGCAGCATGGTGTGAAACGCCTGCAGGATGAGGGGTGATATCGCGGTGGCGCCGCCGATCACCGCATTCAACACCGTGACCGCCGCGATCTCGCGGCGGGGAAAGAGGCTGGCGGCGAAGTGATTGATCACCGAGAGGTTGAGCCCGAAGCCCAAGCCGAGCAGAGCCGTCTCAGCGAGCAGCATCGGCAGGGCCAGCGCGCTCCCGGCCGCCGCGGCGCTCGCTGCGAGCAAGAGCGCTGCCGCGATGTTGCAAATCAGGCCGAAGCGAAAAATGCCTCCCGCGCCGACGCGCGCCTCCAGTTTGCCCGCAACCAGCGCGCTGGCAATCGCGCCGACGGTCTGCGGCAGGAACAGCAGGCCGTAGCTTCCTGCAGAGAGATCAAAGGGCGCGCTCCTCAGCACGCCACCCAGCGCAGGCACGAGGACAAACGCGAAACCCTGCAGCAGGCCCGCGGCATAGACGATGCCGACGCGGACCCGGAATCCGGCGAGCAGTCTCATGGATGTCAGGACGACTGCGCCCAGTCCCCGTGCGCGAAACGCGTCTCGATGTGCCCGGCGACACGCAATGCCTGAGCCATGATCGTGAGCGAGGGATTCACCGCCGCAATCGAGGGCATGAAGCTGCCGTCCACGACATACAGATTGTCGAGCTGGTGCGCGCGGCAGTAGGGGTCGAGCACGCTCGTCGCTGGATCGGAGCCGAAGCGCGCCGTGCCCACCTGGTGCGCGACGGCGTCGATGCCCAGGGTTTGCGTGAAGAGCAGCGGGTAGCCAATGCGGCGCAGGATGGCGCGCCAGCGCGTGAGAAGCCGCGCGTGGGCTTCGAGGTTGTTCGGTGTGTAGCTCAAGCGGATGCGGCCTTCTTCACTCAGGGTGACGCGATTGTCGGGGCTTGCGAGATCTTCGGTGGTGAGCCACCAGTCCACCGAGTGCCGTCCAGACCACTGGGCAAGCCTGCGCGGCAGTCGCGGGCGCTGTGCTGCGAGGACTTTCCCTGTGACCTTGCCGAGCAGCTGCACATGCCCCAGAGGCCACGGAAACCCGGCGTCGCCGGACTCGCGATAAAAGTCGTTCACCCCGATGGTCTTCTGGAACACGGTCGGGTTGGCGCGCCACGGCGCGAGCCCCAGCATCACTGAATTGATGTGACACATGTAGTTTCGCCCGACCTGTCCGGAGCCGTTGGCGAGTCCGCGCGGGTGCGCATCCGACGCGGAAGAGAGCAGCACGGCGGCGGAGTTGACGGCCCCTGCGGCAAGCACCACGACGCGCGCCGCGAAGCTTTCCTTGCCACCGTCGCGCGTGCAGTGCACGGTCGTGACGCGGTGGCCATCGTTCGACGTCGCGAGCCGTTCGACCTTCAGATTTGTATTGAGCGTGACGTTCGGGTGGGCGAGCGCAGGCCGCACTCCGCATATTTCCGCATCGCCCTTGGCGTGGACGAGGCACGGGAAGCCGTCGCAGGTCTCGCAGCGGATGCACGGACTTGCGTTCATGTCGGCTTCATTGAGATGCAGCGCGAGCGGCAGGTGGAAGGGGTGCAGGCCGATACGCTGCAGCCGCGAGAACACGCCCTCGATTGCGGGTTCGTGGCTCACGGGAGGGTTCGGAAAGGCTCCTCCCGGTGGCTCAGTCGGATCCTCGCCCCGCAAGCCATGGGCGAAGTACCATTTTTCGGCCGTGTCGTAGAACGGCGCGAGATCGGTGTAGCTGATTGGCCAGGCGATCGTGCGACCCGCAGCGTGCTGCACGCTGCCGAAGTCGCTCTCGCGTCGGCGCAGGACGGCGGCGCCGTAGAGCTTGGTGTTGCCACCGACGTGATAGCCGGTGACGGGGCGAAACGGCGTGCCCTCGCGATCGATCCAGGGCTCGGCGTTGTGATAGCGATGCTGCCCGAAGACGGCGACCGCTCGCCAGTTGTCCTTTTCGCGAGGCAGGAAGTCGCCGCGCTCGATCAGCAGCAGCTTCAGCCCGCTTGGGGCCAGCGCCCGGGCGAGCGTCCCGCCACCCGCTCCGGTACCGATGATGATGACGTCGGCATCCATGGGGCTCAGGCCACCACGATCCCGAAATCCACGCCCTCCCAGCGCGCCGCATCGCTCCAGAAGAACGTGAAGGTCAGCACCGTTCCAGGCGCGAGTTGCGAGGTTGGCAGATCGGCCAGGTACACGCCCAGGCCCGTATCCTGCGTCGAGGTGTCGTGCAGGGTGCGCCAGCCGTCATCGCTCCAGTGCACCGTGGCCTGTGCCAGGGTCTCGATGCGCAGCACGTGGCCGCAGGGGAGCGAGCGGCGCTTGTGATTGAAGCGCCAGGTCGCATAGGGCGAGCCGGTTTTCTTCGTAATGTAGCGCGCGACCGTCTGCGGCGGCATGTCGAACACGCGCTTCTCGCGCAGCGAACGCAGCAGCTTGATGTATTCGGCGTGCGCCCACACGAGCGGCATCGCCGAGCCCGAAGGGCGACCGAAGAAGAGCTCCCGCTTCGGCAGATCGGGTGCGTCCCAGACCTGCTCGGGCAGCATGCCGCCGTCATTGGCGAGCGCCATCAGGGTGCCTGCGAGTTGGCGCGCAATTTCGGGCCGGCCTGCGGCGAGTTCGAAATGCGCGCGCTCGCCGGTGAGCAGCGGCCAGGCGCGGCCGCAGCCCGTACCATCGAACGGCGCGCCGTCCGCGTGCTCGCCATAGCCATCGCCGTTGTAGCGATGCCAGGCCGGCCCACCGGGCATCTCCACCTTGAGCAGCGCGTCGATCACCCGGACAGTGTCAAGGATGCGCGGATCGTCCGGCGCGCGCAGCCCGAAACGCACCAGCGCCAGGGCGTCGGGGCTCACGATCTGTGCGGCCGGCGCGGCACTCTGGTCCGGCGGACGATTCTTGATCGGCACGAAGCCTTGCGCAGGCGAGGCGGCCTCGCAGATTTCGGGCGGGGCAATGCGCACGTAATAGCCCTTCACGCCCACCTTGCGCGCCAGTTCCGTGTCGGTGACGTAGATCCAGCGCTCGATTCCGGCGTTCCAGTGGTCCGCGGTTTCGCGCAGGTAGGCCGCCACCGCGCACTCGTCATTCGCATCGGCGAGTTCAGCGGCAGCGAGCAGCGCCGCGATCACTGCTGCGAGGGTGAAGGGCGAATACCCCGCATCCTCTTCCCACCGGTCCTGCTGGGTCACCGGCCCATTGCGCACGAGAAAACCCGCGGCACGTCGGGTCATGGACCACAGTCGCCTGAAGTCATCTTCCGAGAGCGCGCCTTCGCGCCGCGCGAGGTCGGTCAGCAGGATCGGGAACGCGGCCTCGTCCATCTGGATGCCGTTCCAGTAGGGCGTGCCATCGAGCCACATGTTCTGCGGCCAGTGGCCGTCGGACTCCTGCGTGGTCTGCAGGTAATGCAGCACGCGCCGCACGTCCTCGTGCGCGCCCGCGGCGAGCAGGGCGCCCGCGGACTCGACCAGATCGCGCGGCCACGCAAGATGATAGCCGCCCATGTCATCGTCACTCTTGGCGAAGCCCCACGGAAACGACAGGCTCGCGATCAACCCGCCGGGCAGGCGTTTGGACTCGTGCACACGCAGTACCATCAGGCTGGTGCGATAGGCGTCGTAGTCCGCGCCTTGATCGTCGGCGATGCGCAGGCAGACCTGGTTCCAGTCCTGCCACTCGCGCACGTAAGCGGCCTGCGCGGCCTCGAAGCCGTCGGTGAGGCTCGCGAGCGCACGGTGACCCGCCTCCGATGGCGTGCTTCCGAATCCGAGCGCCAGCTCGAAGCTTCCGGCACAGGCGTCGAGATCGACTTCGCCGGCGAGCGCGACGTTGCCGTTCTCGGCGCGGGCGTGCTCCCAGGTCATGAGCCGGTGTCGCGACAGGTCCTGCCAGCCATCGCTCGTGCCGACGAATCCTGCGGAGCGCTTGCGCCACGGCGCGGAGCAGGCGATCGCGAGCGCAAAGCCGTCCCGTTGCGCGAACAGCATCGGCACGCCCTTGTAATCACCGAGCCAGGCCGTGTTGTTGCGGCCACGGTTGCCGAGATGCGGCGCGGCCAGCACGTAGAGGTGGTAATCGCTCACGACTCCGGTGAGTGGCGTGAAGCGTGTGCGCTGCAGAACCGTGTCGCGCACCGGGTCCGCGAGGATGTCTTTCTCGATGCGGTAGCGCCCGGCGCCGCAGAGGTTCGTGAGCCGGTAGAGCGGCACGCCCGCAACCGGGTAGCTCACGCGGGAGCGTGCGTGCCTCTTCTCTTCCGAGAAGTAGTCGTGCCCGTCGGTCACGATCAGGCCGAGATCGCGCGTGCACGGCGTGTCGAGGCGCGGGTAATAGACTTCATTGAGAATGCCGTGGCTCAGCGTGAACCAGACGTGGCTCGCGCTCGAGAGCGAAGTGCCGACGCCGGTCTTGGCGCTCGAAGTCCAGCGCGGCTCCGAGCCCGGCCAGCCGGGGGCGAAAGTACCCGTCATTGCTGCCGGCTCCACTCGAGCACGGTCTTGATCTCGTCGGTGCCGTGATGTTCGAGTGCGTCCGCAAAGGCGTCCGCCGGGTGTCGATGCGTGATGAGTTGCGCAACGTGATCGCCCCATTGGGCACAGGCCTGCGCCAGATCACTCACCGCCATTTCCCAGTGCGCGGGTGCGGCATTGACGCTGCCGATCATCACCTGATTGTCGAGTACCAGCCGGCGTACCAGTTCCGCGCCGGGAATCTGGATCGGACGCGTGCCGCCGGGTATGCCGGTGAGGACATATACCCCGCTTTGCCCAAGTACATCCAGCAGGTTGAAGACAAGCGATGGCACGCCGGTCGCTTCGAAGATGAGATCCATGTCGCCCAGCGTGCGTTCGACGACCTCGGTTGCGATGCTGCGCCCGTCGAGATATTGCCCGCCGATCTGCTCGAGCCACCGGGGGCGCGCGCTGCCGGCATCGACCACATCGAGCCCGAAGACTTCCGCGCCGCGCATCCTGAGCGCGAGCGCGCCGAGCAGCCCGATCGGACCAAGGCCGGCCACGAGGCAGCGCCGACCCTTGAACCAGTCGCGCCCCGGTGTGATGTCAGGCATGCGGGCCGCCTGCACCAGCATTGCTTCATTGAGCGCTTTCTCTGCGACCGACAGCGGTTCGCACAGCACGCCAACGGCTTCCAGTTCGGGGGGCACCCGCACCGCATGCTGCTCGTGATCCACGGCAAACTCGGCCTGGTAGCCGTCGAGGCCCCAGATGCCGCGTTCGCGATACTTGCCGGTGAGGCACAGGTCGGGGCGATTGCGGCCGCACGGCCGGCATTCGCCACAGCCGCGGCGAACGGTGAACACCGCGAGATCGCCCGGTTTCACGCGCGTCACCTTCGAACCCGTCGCCACTACCTGCCCGAGCATTTCATGCCCGATGACAAGATTTTCGTATCCGTCAGGCGCAAGTGCGCGCCCGCCGGCCGCCTCTTCGCGGTCGGTTCCGCAGATGCCGACACGCACGATGCGCAACTTCACATCCTGCCCGGAACTGATGACAGGCTCGGGCCGCTCGATGGCGCGCAAATCGCGCTGGCCCGGTGTGATGGCGATCGCTCTCATGGCACTTCACTGTACTCGGAGTGTGCGAACCCCGTTTCAGTTCCCCTGCGCAGCCGCAACGATGCGAAACATCTGCCTGTCTTCGGCGTGATCGACCACAATGCTCTGCACGCGCCGTTGCCAGAGGTCGGCAAACCGGCGGCGCTGCGCCGAGTCCGCGCGGCCGGCGATGCAAGCCTGCAGCAGCGGCATCATCGCAGAATCGGCCGGCGCGCCAGACAGATCGACCGCCGCATCGATCGTCGCGCCATTGTCGAGACGCATGAAGCGGATCTGCAGCGGCACGTCGCAACCGAAGTGCTGCAGGTTGCGGCGCGCATGACGACCCGCAATGCCCTTGAATCCGCCGTCCTGCGCGGCGCCCGTCAGCAGCGTGACGACACTCGCGATCACGCCCGTCACGCCTTCATCGAAGGGTGCCGCGAACTCGACCCGCACGCCGCCCCGCTCTGGCAAGGCATCCGGATACAGTGCCCGCAGCGCATGCAAGGTCAGCATGTAGGCCGCTGCGACGGTGGGACAGGAATGGCCGGCGAGCTTGACGGCATCCGCGTAACCATATTCGAGTACACCCTCTTCGGCGGCGCCCAGCAGTTCGGCCAGCCTGTCGCGAACGATGAGGCGAGGCGCGAGCGCGAAGAAATCGGGAAGCTTCATCGATCAGAACTCCTGATGAGCGCGAGGCCGGCGCGCGTGAACCGGTATCCTGTATGGAAGAAGCCGTCGGCACCATCCACTCGCCGGCGTTCCACGAGGCCCCGGGCGACGAGAGATTGCAACGCCAGCACGGCGGCGAGCTTCGTGAAGCCTTCGTCCCGCAGTTGCTGGCGGATGTCGTGACCGGATGCGCAGTCATCGCCGGGAGCCCGGTTCCGGGCGAGCGCGGCGAGCGCTGCAAGCTCGCCCCTGTCAAGATCCGGTGCCTTGTGCATGTCCGTCCCAATCGCCGGGTACGACCCGGCGGCGCATGCGACGTGCGGCGGGAAAATGCCGGTCGCTCAGCGCCCCTCGAACTTCGGAGCGCGCTTTTCCAGGAAGGCACTGAATCCCTCGCGGAAATCCTGCGACTGGATCAGCGGCAACGTCTGCAGATAGGCGCGCTGCACATGCGGGCTGAAGCCCTCGGTCAGTGCGGCGCGCATCATGCGCTTGGCGGCCTGCACGGCAAGCGGAGCGCAGGCTGCAATTTCTTCTGCGAGCGCTCGTGCTGCCGGCAACAACTCGCTGCTTTCGACGACGCGGCTCACGAGCCCGAGGTCAAGCGCTTCGGCAGCGCTCAGCGTGCGCCCGAGAAAGACGAGCTCGGCGGTTCGCGACCAGCCGATCAGGCGCGGCAGAATCCAGGTGCCCCCGGTCTCCGGCATGACACCACGGCGGGTGAAGGCCGCCGCGAGCTTCGCATGGCTCGCGCAGAGGCGGATGTCACAGCCCAGGGCGAGATCGAGCCCAAAGCCGGCCGCTCCGCCGTTTATCGCCCCGATCACCGGCTTGTCGAGTTCATGCAGCACGACCGGCGGGAAATCGCGCAGGTCGAGCGCAGGCGCGAGCTCGAAACCGCCCTTGGCGACTCCTTCCTCGCTCGCGGCATCCTGCAGATCAAGCCCCGCGCAGAAGGCGCGACCGGCACCGGTGATGACGATCGCGCGTACCTCGCGATCGCGACTTGCAGTGATCAGCGCATCGGAGAGCGCCAGCAGCATCGGATGCGAAATCGTGTTCATGCGCTCCGGCCGGTTCAGCGTCACGGTCGCGATGGCGCCAGTGCGTTCGTACAGTACGTCGCTCATTGGGTCAGTCCTTCTGCAGCCGCTCCACGACTTCGCGCATGCGATCCGGGTCACGGCGCGCCTCATCGACCAGCACCAGCGTGACGGTCTGGTACAACCCGCCAGCCTTGGCGCGGATCGCATCGGCGAGACCCTCGTAAGTGGAGATGATCGCCCATTCCTCGAGCATTTCGTCACTGATAAGGGCGGGGAGCTCGGCCCACTTGCCGCCAACCGAGAGCTGGTGCAGCTTCGCACCGACGTCGTCCCAGCCGTGGTGGGCGAACACGCTGTGGTAGGAGCGCGTCGAGCCATAGAAGGAGATCTGGCGGCGCAGCTTCTCTTTCGCCTGCGCGACTTCCGCCTCATCGCGGCCGAGCGCCATGAAAGGCGCGCCCACGAAATTGAAACTCTTGAGCGAGCGGCCCGACTTGGCGGCACCTTCGGCGATGGCCGGCAGGATCACGTCGCGTGTATAGCGGAATGTGGCGATCGGGTGCAGCCGCAGGCCGTCGCAGACTTCGCCCGAGAGGCGCGCCATGTAAGGGTTCACGGCGGCGACGTAGAGCGGCACGTGCGGATGCTCGATGGGCCCTGGATTGAAGAAGGGCGACATCAGCGTGAACCGGTAGTGCTCGCCCTCGAAGTAAGTGGGCTTGTCGGGGTTCTGGAAAGTCTTGAAGATCGCCTGCAGGCACAGGAAGTATTCGCGCATGCGCGGTCCCGGCGCGCTCGGCCAGGGCGTCGAGTAGCGCCGTTCGTTATGGCCTTTCACCTGCGTGCCGAGCCCGAGGTTGAAGCGCCCGCCCGAGAAGTGCTGCAGATCCCAGGCCATCTGGGCGGTCACCATGGGGCTGCGGGGAAAGGACACCGCCACGTTCGTGCCCATTTGGAGCTTCTTCGTGCTCGCGGCCGCCGTCATGATCGGCAGGAAGGCATCGTGACCGGCCTCGGCCGTGGTAACTCCGTCGAAGCCGATCTTTTCGAGCAGCGCTGCGCGCTCGGCGATCTGTTCCAGCGTGATCCGCGCCTGTCCCTGTGCGGCGTACTGCTGGGTGTCGGGCCCGAAAAGAGTCGCTTCGACGCGCATTGCCATCATCAACTTCCTTTACTAACCATCGGCTTGAGTGGAACCCATAATGATAGCCTAGCCGGCCGCGTGGCGAACACTTGACCCGGATCAAGGACTCTGTGGTCGGGGAATGCCCACAATGGCCCCGTGGGTGCCCGGCCCAAGGGCGCCATGTACCCCGTCGTTACGATACAAGTTGCAAAGGATTTCGTAGATGCGTTCCAGTTTCCGTTCCCGCAGTCACGCAGCGCGCCGCGCCGTGGCTGTCACTGCCGGTGCATTCGCCCTGGCCGGTGCGTCCGCGTTCGCGCAGGACAACGCCCAGCAAGCTGCCGCCGATGAGGCTGCCACCGACGTCCTCCAGGAAGTCATCGTCACCGCGCAGAAGCGCGAAGAGTCGCTGCAGGAAACCCCGATCGCGATCACGGCCTTCTCGGCGCAGACGCTCGAGACCCAGCGCGTGAACAACGTCATGGACCTCCTCAACAAGGTGCCCTCGCTCAATCTCGCGCCCTTCGCCGGCACGCGGGTTGCACCCAATCTCTTCATTCGCGGCATGGGCAACCTCAACTCCCAGTCCACGAAGGACAACGCCACCGGCATTTACATCGATGGCGTGCCCGTAGGGCGCAGCATTGGTCTTGCCACCGACATCGCGGATCTCGAGCGCGTGGAAGTGCTGCGTGGCCCGCAGGGCACCTTGTGGGGTCGCAATACGACCGCCGGGGCGATCAATTTCATCACCCGCAAGCCTGACGACCAGTTTTCCGTCGCCGCACAGCTGACGGCGGGCAGCTGGGATCTGCGCTCGGGCCGCGCCCGCATCAATGCGCCGATCACCGACAAGCTGTTCGCGCGCCTCGCCTACATGCGCACGGAGAACGAGGGTTGGGTGGAGAACCTCAATACCGCGCTCCCGAACCAGATCAACTTCAACGAGGACCGCAAGAAGGAAGCGGTGCGCGCGGCGCTGCGCTTCGAGGCGACTGAAGCCCTCACGTTCGACTACGCGTTCGACAGCTCGAAGATGATCTATGGCAACCATTTCTACCAGATCATTGCCGGCCCCAACGCGGTCCCGGGCCGTCAGGAGTCGGTCAACCGCATTCGCGGCTTGAACCCGAGCGATACGGAAGTCGCGGGCCACAACCTGACGGTCACCTGGGAACTCGGTAGTGCGACGCTGAAGTCGATCAGCGCCTATCGCGATCTCGACAGCCGGACGAACATGAACTTCGTCGACATCTTCACGCAGGACAACGCGCAGGCACAGCACCAGTTCTCCGAGGAACTGCAGCTGGTCGGCGATACGCTGAACGATCGCATCAAGTACGCCGTCGGCCTCTTCTATTTCGACGAAGCCGCGCATGAGCAGCTCGCCTCCCGCTTCGCGGGTGGCGCGGTGGTCGACGAGTTTCTGGTCAAGGCCGAGAGCACCTCGAAGGCCATCTACAGCCAGGTCACCTGGACACCCCCGGTGCTCGACGACCGCCTCGGCCTCACGGCCGGATTGCGCTACACCGAGGACTCGCGCAAGGCCACCAAGACCTATCTGCGCACCGGCCTCAGTCCGGCGGTGCTTCCCGGAACGGTGGTCGTGGGTGATCGGGACTTCGATTCGCTCAACCCCGCATTCACGGTCGACTTCGCCTTCACCGATAACGTGAACGCGTACGCGAAGTACACGACCGGTTACCGGGCGGGTGGTTTCAACACCCAGAGCACCCCGGCCTTCTTCGGCGCCGGTTTCAACCAGGAGGACGTCAAGGCCTATGAGATCGGTCTCAAGTCCGATCTGCTCGAGAAGCGCCTGCGCGTGAACCTGGCGGCCTTTCGCAGCAAGTACTCCGATCTGCAGGTGGACCAGGCCCGCACGCCGCCCATCTTCACGGATACGCTCAACGCAGGCAGCGCGACGGTGAAGGGTGTGGAACTCGAGAGCGCAGCCGTGCTCGCCCGCGGTCTCACCGCCAATCTCTTCTACTCCTGGCTCGACGGGGACTATCAGTCCTACATCGACAACGGGGTCGAGCTCGAAGCGGTGCGGCACATGCAGAATGCGCCGCGCTACCAGGTCGGCGCGGGTCTCGAGTACGCGTTCCCGCACCTGCCCATCGGCGAGCTTCTGCTGAACGTCGATTACCGCAAGCAGGCAGAGTTCTACGCGGGTCCGATTGCCAACACGCTCTCGCCGGGCTACGACGTCTGGAACGCCCGCCTGCAGCTCGCCGAGATTCCGGCGCCACAGGGCTCGTTCCGCGTGGCGGTCTGGGCAAGGAACCTGACGGACGAGGTCTACCGCTACTCGACGACCAACCTTGGCGTGATCAGCGCGCAGTTCGGGCCGCCGCGTTCGGTGGGCGTTGACATGATCTACGAGTTCTAAAGCTCGTCTTGCCGGAAACGGGCAACAATGAGGGGAGGGGCGTGGCAACGCGCCCCTCCCCATTCGTTTCGGCGCGCTATTCGCACTACGTGCTGACGATACTGTCGCTCGTATACGTCGTGAGTTTTATCGACCGCCAGTTGCTGGCGATGCTCATCGAGCCCATCAAGAAGGAGTTCGGCGTCTCCGACACCGCGATGGGCTTCCTCACCGGCTTCGCCTTCGTGCTCTTCTACACGCTCGCCGGCATTCCCATCGCACGCCTGGCCGATCGTGCTTCGCGCAAGGTGATCATTGCCGTGTCGCTGACGCTCTGGAGCGCCATGACGGCCGCCTCGGGCCTGGCGCGCAGCTTTGTGGAGCTCGCGCTCATCCGGGTGATGGTGGGCGTCGGCGAAGCGGGCGGCAATCCGCCGGCCCATTCCCTGATTTCCGACTACTTCCCGCCGAAAAAGCGCGCGACCGCGCTTTCCGTGTACGCCTGCGGCGTGTATCTCGGCTCGGCACTCGCCTTCCTCGCGGGCGGCTGGCTCGTGACCCGCTATGACTGGCGCACGGCCTTCTACATCGTGGGTCTTCCGGGCGTCGTGCTGGCGGCCGTTGTGGCGCTCACGGTGCGTGAACTGCCGCGCGGCGCCTCCGAGCAGCGCACGGCCGACACGGCGAACGTGCCGCTGAAGGAGGTGCTGCGATTCCTGATCGGCCGGCGTGCCTTCCTGCTCATCGCATTTGGTTCATCGCTCCAGTCGCTCTCCGGTTACGGCGTGATCACCTGGGGCCCCACTTTTCTCGCACGCGTGCACGGCATGTCGATGACGGAGATCGGGATCAGCCTGGGCTGGATCATCGGGCTTGCAGGCTGCGTCGGCGCCTTGTTCGGTGGGCGCCTGGCCGATCGCATGGGCGCACGCGATGTGCGCTGGTACATGAGGTTGCCCGCACTGCAGGCACTCCTCGCCATTCCGTTTCTCGTCGGCTTCACGCTGCTGCCGCTGCCGGCGCAGTCGCTCGCGTGCTTCATCCCTTTCTATGCGCTGGGTGCGATGTATGTCGGGCCGCTCTTCAGCATGGTGCAGGGGCTCGTCGAACTGCGCATGCGCGCGACGGCCGCGGCGATCCTGCTGTTCCTCGTCAACATGATCGGCCTTGGACTCGGCCCCCTGACGATCGGCATCCTGAATGACCAGGTCTTCGGCCCGGTCTACGGGCAGGACGCGATCCGTTATTCGCTGCTGGTGGTGGGGCTCCTCGGCGGCTTTGCGAGCGTGCTCTTCTGGCGGGCTTCGCTGCGGTTGAGGGAGGAGTTGATCGGCTGAGCCGCGCCGATCGGCGCGCCGTGCGCACTGCGCAGTTGCCTCCCGGCAAGCCCGGTTGGCAGGGTTTGGCCGCGGAATGCGTGTGACCTGGAGAGGGACTACTGCGCCGATCACCGGCGTGGGGCCCGAGGGTCACACCATGAACCGAAAACGGACTGCCCGGCTGGCTGGCGATGCGGCATTCCAGGGAGAACCCGGAATGGCGAACAATCACGAAACACCCAACCACAGGGGATATCCGGCGACGCGCCGGCGCTTCCTCGCGCAGGCCGGCGCGGCCGGGGCATTGGCGCTCGGGGGCGGCTGGATTCGTCCTGCACACGGCGCGCAGGCGATGCGTTTTGTGACAAGCGGCCTGATCGGGCTGGAGCTCGACGGCGCGTTTGCGGGGCATTTGTCGGGCTTCAGCGGCGGCATTGTCGCAGGCGACGTCGTTGTCGAGAAGCCTGGCGCCGACCTCGTGCAACGCAAGCACGTCGGCAATCCACGTATCGAGCCGATCATCATCGAAACGAGCCAAGCGCCCACGGGGCCGTTCTACGACTGGATCAAGTCGAGCCTGCAACCGCAGGCGGCCTTCCCGCGAAAGAGTGGCGCAGTCATCGAGTTCGACGCCACCGGACAGGAAGTGAGGCGCCATAATTTTTCCAACGCGACCATCGTCGCGGTCGAGTTCCCCTCTTGCGACAGTGCGCGCAGGGAGGTGAGCAGTCTCGCGGTGTCGCTCGCTCCGGAGCACGTCTCGCACACTGGCGGCACAGACAAGGGCGGATACAGTGCGGCGGCAAAGAGCGGGCGGCTGATGCAAAGCGCATTCCGATTGCGCATCATGGGATTGGAACAGGCCACTGTCCGCGCAAGCAGGATCGACGCGTTCGGCGTCAAGATCGTGAGTGCATCCGCCGGCGATGCCGGCTACGCCCGCGACTACACGCGGCAGCCGTCGACGGTCGCCACTTCGCATCTCGTCGTGACCATTCCGGACGCATTTGCCGCGCCGCTTTACGCCTGGCACGACGACTTCGTTGTCCGTGGCAACAACTCGCAAGACAAGGAGCGGCCTGGCTTGCTTGAGTATCTGGCCCCGGATCTGCAAACGGCATTGCTCACGGTGAATCTCTTCAATCTCGGCATCTTCCGGATCTCGCCCGAGTCGGCGGAACAGGCCGGGGGAGAGGGAATGGCATTCTCCCGAATGGAAATGTACTGCGAGAGCGTGAGCATCGGCACGGCCATGGAAGCGGACGCCAGGAGGCTCGAACCCGCGCGCCTGCGGCGCGACTGACCGCAATGGCAAAGCGTGCACGGGCTCTTGTCTTCGTCGTCGGCGTCGCCTGTGCAGTCGCGCAAGAGCGAGTGGACTTCCCGCGCTACATCATCGACGTGCCTGCCGGCTGGTTGTCTCGTGTCGAGGGCGAGCATCGGGTGATATATCCGGCTGCGGACGAGCACGATTGCATGATCGCGCGAAGATAGGAAATGGTATGGACGCATCCCTCTTTAGACGAGGCGTTGTCGGCGGGGCTGGGTCGAAGGGAAGCGGACCCGCCTGTGCCGACGGCATCGAAGTGCCTGAGGTGGAAGATACGATCTTCGCAGGCAACTGGAGGGTCCGGGATGAAGCGTACCGTGGTCGGCGTGGATATCGCAAAGCGCGTATTTCAACCGCTGGATGACGCCTCCGGCGCCGATCACGACGACATTGTTACTCCCCGCCTTGCTGCCGAGTGCATAGGATCTGCGCATGAAAAGATCGTCAGCAGTGATCGTTCGCGAGTACGGGCCTTTCCCCGATGTCGAACAGGGTGGGCGGCGTGACTCGGGGCCCGCCTGGGCCGAAGGCACGCTCTGGGTGGGCCAGCACTGGGAGCGAGAGATCCACCAGATCGATCCCGACACGGGCGCGATCCTGCGCACGATCGAGAGCAACCGGCTCGCCACCGGCGTGACCTGGGTCGACGGCGAACTCTGGCACGCCACCTGGGAAGGAGATGAGTGCGACCTGCGACGAATCGATCCGCGAATGGGCAAGGTCCTGGAACGGCTCGAGATGCAACTCGGCAATGGCGTGTCCGGACTCGAGTCCGATTGCGGTGATCTTTTCTTCTGTGGTGGAGGGCGAAGCGGGAAGGTGCGGGTTGTCCGGCGGACGGCTCGGCGCGGGGCGAAGCGAATCGAGTAGTCGAGTTCGCTCCGCACGGAGCTCGCCGACCTGCGACGAGCCCTCCTGCGACTCCTTTTCGATCAGGGCCGACACCCGATCATGCAACTCGAGGTCCGTGACGCCGGTCAGAGCCGTGGGCCGGGATGCACACCTCTTGGTCTCTTTCAGCTTCAGCAGGGCAAGCAGGCGATGGTCCGCCCTGTCGAGTGCAACATGGCCTTCCTGACCGAGTCCCGGTACGGGAACAAAGAGGCCGACCGCCCCCACGACTGCTGTCACAGCGTCTGCCGTGGCGCGGGCAGCGCGTGCGTCCGGCGATAGCAGGCGTGCGCCATCTTCGCGCATCACCCAGCGCACCGCGTCGGTCTTGAGGATCGCGTCATCGAGCGCAGCGCAATCGAACGCGACTTCGGTCGGCCCAGGCTCGGCCAGCGTGGGATACGCGATCGTCTGCCGAAACTGGCAACCCAGGAGGCTTCCGGCAATCAACAGAACAACGAGGCAGGGAGTGTGGCGCATGAGCCGCTGCGGGTCAGGGAGGCATGCCTGGCGGGATCACCGGGTGGGTGGCGATCACGAGCAAGCCCACCATGCTCACGACCAGGACCGGCAGACCCACCGTCCGGGCCGCGCTGAAACGCCGGACTTCAACAAGGGCCAAGTCACCGTATTGCACGACGACTCTTTGCCCCTCGGCCAGTGTTTCATGTTTGGCTGGCTTGAGCGTGACCCCGGCGAGCGCAGTCGGCCGGATCTCCGTGATCTTGAGCGACATGCGCTCCCGATTCCTGGTCACGATGCGAACCGAGTCGCCCGCCTTGAGGTGCAGTTCCTTCGGCTCGTTCGTGCCCGCGCCGGCGGGCGCAATCGCGCGGGAAGCCGTGCACGAGATCAGAGCGAAGGTGACGGCCAGTACGATCAACGCACGCATCAGGCGAATCTCGTAACGCGGCGGGTACTCTATGCCTCGCCGGAGTCAAAGTAAATTTGCCGGTCGTCGTCAGCCCGGCGCCCGCAGTGCAAGCGTCCACGCGAGCGCGACGAGCGCGATCGCGAGTGCGCCGGCGAGCGCCTGCGGCACGCGCGCGGGCGCTCGCGCCACGCATGCGCCGCAAGGAGACCGAGCACAGCGAACACCGCGGTCGATGCGCCGACCGAGCGACGTGGCACGGGGCCGAACAGGGCCTCGAGGCCGTTCGCCGCGGCGGTCGTCAGCACGGCCAGGAACCACGCGCTGCCGGGTCCGAGCCGGCGCCCTGCGAGATAGCCGAACCAGGCGCCGGCCGCGAGGTTTGCGACGAGGTGCGGCGCATCGATGTGCGGCGTCAGCGCGGTGACCGCGCGCCACCATTCGCCATGCCGGATCAGTTCCGCGTCGGCCACGCCCCGCAAGTAGGCGTCGAGCGGGTCGATCCCGGCTCCGATCGAGAGGCCGACCGCGAGCAGCACGAGCGCGTAGAGGAAACTGCCGAGCCACGCGAACGCAGGAGGGGCAGAACCCGCACTTCAGGTACGCGTCGAACTCCTGCTCGACGTAGTCCGGGAGCGGTGCGCGCCTCGCGCACGAGCCGGGTCGGCGCGACGCCTGCTGGGCGCAGCTTTTCACGGGCCCCGTCGAGGCCGCGCCCCTCGAGGATGTCGCGCGAGCGCCGGCGCGGGCCCCGCGCCGCCGCCCGTGGCGGACGATCGGCTCGATCGCCTCGAGGCGGAAGTGCGCGCCCTGCGCGCCGATGTCGAAGCGCTGAAGCGCCGCGACTAGCGCGCCCGCACCCAGGCCTGCGGCGCGGACGGCGGCACATGGGTCGCACGAAATTCCGCCCGCGCCTCGCAGCGGGCCACGAAGGCGCGCAGCGCCGGATACGCCGTGGCATCGAGCGCCACCGCGGGCGACTCCACGAGGAAGGTCGTGACGACCACCGCGGTGATGTCGGCCTGCGTCGGCCGCTCGCCCACGAGCCACGCACCCTCGCCGCGCGCGGCGCAGGCCGCGTCCAGCGCCGCCACCGCCCCGTGCATCTGCGATCGGCAACGCTCGACCCAGGGTTCGTGGCGTTTCTCCGGCGGACGGAAGGCCGACTCGTAGATCTGCTCGCGCCCCTTGTCGGCCGCGCCCACCGCCAGCGCAATGACCTGCAACGCCCGCCGCCGATCGGCGCCGTGGGTGGGCATCAGCGAGCGCGCGGCACCGGCCATTTCATCGAGGCTGTCGAGGATCGCGCCCGACCGACCAGTCGAGGTGCTCGAATGGCATGCCGTAGTGCCGAAGTGCGATCGCCACGCGCCGCACGAACGGCGAATCGAACATGCCGATGAGTTTCATGGTTTGGGCTACGATGAAGGCAGGACGATTCGGGGAGTGTGGCAGCTTTGGCAGTTCGCATCGAGTCGCTCGCCTGCTATCCCATCAAGGGCTGCCACCGGGTCGAGTGCGAAAGCGCCGAGCTCCTGCACTCGGGCCTGCGGCACGACCGCGAGTGGATGCTCGTCGACTCGAACGTCCAGTTCGTCGCGTAACGCACCGACGCGGTGCTCGCAACCGTAATCCCGTCCATCGATGCCGGTGCGCAGACGCTTACGGTCAACGCCCGGGCCGCGGCGCCCTGCGCCTGCCTTGGACGTCCGTGGCGAGCGGTGCACGGTGCGTATCTGGAAAGACACGTGTGCCGCGGACGACCAGGGCGACGAGGCCGCCGCGTGGTTCTCGGCGGTGGTCGGCCGGCCCCTGCGGCTCGTGCGCTTCCCGGACGATGGGGTGCGAGAGGATAGGAATTCAAACCACCTTCGCTGGCAAGCTTGGTTCGCGGAACGGGCCCTATGTTGAGCCCAAGCGGGCCGTCGGCTGACCGGGCTTGGCGATCTGGATGCCTTGTCGAAGGGTCGGCCGGCTTCTACAAGCCTGTCTTTCCCAACGCGTCGAAGAGTTCGCGCACCGTCTGCGCCAGCGCCGGATGCTCGGCCTCGAAACGGGCTTCGAGTTCCTGCAACCCAGGCCGGTGGGACGTGCCGACCGGCGGCGACCCCGGCTGAGCCACGAGGCGATCGATGTCGGCCGACAGGCGACGCAGCAACTCGCGCGACTCGGCATCGACGCGCGGGGCGCGTGCGAGTTCCGCCTGAAGCTTCTCGAGAGATTTGCGAAGAGCGTCGGAATCCATGCTGGTTCTCCCCGGTTCACTGTACGCCTCGAAGTCGACGACGGGAACTCATCGATCGTGGGCGTGCTCGATGGAGAGTGCTTCACATTGACCTATCGGGTCGACGCGCCATCGCGCACAATCTGGTGGCTGCCGGCGCGCGCGATGTGCGCCGAGAGCGATCCGCAACATTGGCAGACCGTCATCGCGGTCGATTTGTACGGCCCGTATTACTGTACGCGACAAGCGCTCAAGCGCATGTTGCCGCAGCGGCGCTGTCGATGTTCACCAGGACCGTCGCGCAGGAAGGGGCCACGCAAGGCGTGCGTGTGCTGGCGATCGCTCCCGGCGCCATCCGCACGCCGATCAACGCTGATGTGTGGGGCGGCCCCGCGGGTCTGCGCGATCTCGACCAGAAAATCGCGATGAGTCGGCCGGGTGATCCGGACGAAATCGGACGCGTCGCTGCGTTTCTCGCGAGTGATCTCGCCAGTTACATCACCGGCACCACGCTTGCGGTCGACGGCGGAATGTTGATCTATCCCGATTTCAGCCACGGCGGCTGACATGGATGCCAATGTCGCGGTGAACGGCGCGGGCAGCCCGTGACGCACCGTTCGCTACAGATCGCCTGTCTGTTCCTCGCCGGCATTTTGCAAAGCGCGGCATTCGTGCTGATTCCGGCGCTCGGCAATATCCTGACTTCGGCGCCTTACGACTTCAGCAGCTCAGCGTACGCGCTGCTGCTGCTGGGCGTGGGTTTCGGCTGGACGCTCGCGGCGATCAACCACTACTCCGCGCTCTTTTTTCTTCAGTCGGTCGGCGAGCACGGCCATCACCTTGCTGAACGCCGCGATCGGCGGCGCCACGGCGCTCTCGCCGCTGGCCCTGTCCGTGGTGAAGATGCACTGGTCGTGGGCCGTCTGGCCGCTCGCGCTCGCCGCGAGATTTGCCCTCGGCTCGCTGCTACGCCTGCCGGAAGCCGATGACGAGGCGAGTCCCGTTCTCTGGCCGAGCGGCCTCTCGCCGCTCGTCATTGTGGTGCTCGTCTATGCGATCTGCGAAGGCAGTTTCGGCAGTTGGGCGAGCGTGCATGTCGGCACGCTGGCGCTGTCGGCGTTCTGGGCGAGCATGACGCTTGTTCGCGGGATCCTTGCGCCGTTGCCACAGCGATGGATCTCGCGGCGCAGTCTGCGCTTCATGTCAGCCGCGGGTCTCGCGCGTTTCCCACGGCAGGAAACCCAAGTCGCCGGTCTCATCGTGACGGCACTGATGCTCGGCGAAGGATTGGGCTCCTGCGGGCCGGGGCTGCTGCAGAGGGGGCTGCGCCTCGAGGAGATTTACCTGCTCTTCGCACTTTGGGGCGCGTCACTCGCCATCGGCGCGTGAGTTTCGTGGTTGAACCGGTTGATGTTTGATGATATGGTCCGACTAGTCTGACCATAGGAGCGGCAGATGTCAGATTGGCAATTGCAGGAAGCCAAGGCGCGTCTTTCGGAAGTCGTGAAGAAAGCGGCGAAAGACGGGCCGCAGCACATCACGTTGCATGGCGAGCCGGCCGCCGTCGTGCTGTCCGCGGCCGACTACCAACGCCTGAAGAAGCGGCCGAAGCGGTTCCTCGAATTCATCCGCCAATCGCCGCTCAAGGGCGTCGACCTCGATGTGGTTCGGGACCGAAGTCCCGCGCGCGAGATCCGGTTGTGAGCTATCTGGTCGATACGAATGTCATTTCCGAGCTCACGCGTCCGAAGCCGGCGGCATCGGTTGCGACCTGGTTTGAGGAAGTCGCTGACGAAGCGCTGCACCTGAGTGTTCTGACGCTTGGCGAGTTGCGGCGAGGTGTCGAAAAGCTCCCCGCGGGCAGGCGGAAGGAAAGGCTCCGCGATTGGCTGGCTCACGACGTACCGGCGTGGTTCGGCGATCACCTGCTGCCGATCGATGCTGGCGTGGCAGAAACCTGGGGACGGCTGCAAGCAAGCGCGAAGCGGACGCTCCCCGCCGTGGATAGTCTGCTCGCAGCCACCGCGCTCCATCATCACCTTCGTCTGGTCACACGCAATACTGCGGACTTCGAGATTGTCGGACTCGAGACTATCAACCCGTGGTCCATGGGCTCCGCGTAAACGGTCCGGTGCATCGTTCATGCGGAGGCTGTGACGACCAGTGTCGGCATCACGAACTCGACCACGCCCCGCGCGCCGACGAACGGCCGAAGCGACTCCTCCGCGCAGACGAGCAGGCGCTCGAACTGCGCGTCGTCCAGCAGCCCGCCGAGCGTCCACACACAGGCCCTTTCCGTTGAAACGAGCGCATTGATCGATGCGAAGCTCACTGCGCCGTCGTGGCGGGCGACTTCGACGCGCGACAGCCCGGCGTCTGCACAAAGCGACCGTATCCGTCCTGGGCGGCTCTTTTCATGGACTTTTCCACGGTCAAGAAGACACCCAGAACCGAACTTTCGATCACGAACTGCTGGCCGTTGTTGTTGAAGGCGAATCGCCTGTGGTCATCATCTGCGACGATGCTGGCGCCTTTCCTCAGGAAGACTTCGTTTCTGCCACCGCCATAGTAGTAGTCGAAGAGGATAGGAAACCACCTTCGCCGGCAAGCCTTGGTTCGCGGAACGGGCCTCATGTTGAGCCCAAGCGGGCCGTCGGCTGACCGGGCTTGGCGATCTGAATCCCCCGTCCGCCTCACGGCGCTGCCCGTAATCCGCCCCTTCCCGCCCCTGACAGAAGTCCCGGCACGCACCGCCCCAAGCCCGCCGCGTCAGCGGCTTGCTCATCTGCTCCCTCTCTTCGAGTTCACAGCAAGGTGGACTGCAGCGGTGGCGCCCGCGCCCCCAGCGGCAACTCGAGCCTGTGCGGCTGCGCCGCCGTGCGCTCGAGATGCGAGAGGATCTTCGCGATGAGCGCTGGCTCCTCGATGCTGGCGATGAACTTGAGGGTGCCGCCGCAGCGCACGCAGCGGTCGATCTCGATACCGAACACGCTTCAGGCGCCGTGCCCAGCTCATCGCCACGTGCCGCGGCGTCGGCGCTCTCCCCGGATCCGCGGGCGGCGGCTTCGCAGCCCCCACGTCCCGGTGTGCCGGCTTCACCGCCGCGCGCAGTGTGCTGCGCGGGGCGAACACGCCGTGGAAGCGCGTCTGATGCATGCGCGGCGGCGGAACCAGCGCAGCCAGGCGCGCCATCAGATCCAGCGGTTCCAGCACGATGTGCGTCGTGCCATCGAGGTAGGGCGTCTTCAACGCGTAGCGCACGTGGCCGGATGCCGTCAGCGCCAGGCGCTCACCGGTCACAGGCGAGCGACTGATGTAACGGCAGCCTCGATCACCTGCAGATTGCGCAGGAGCTTCGTCTTGTCGACGA
>DAORVK010000028.1:0-32217 GCA_035433705.1 Steroidobacteraceae bacterium | reverse complement strand
ATCGCCCGTACGCTGCTCACATTCGCACTGCCGATGCTCGCGGGCAATGTACTGCAATCACTGAACGGCTCCGTCAACGCGATCTGGGTCGGCGGCTTCCTCGGCGAGGCAGCGCTCACCGCCACGTCGAACTCGAACACCGTGATGTTTCTCCTGATCGGGTCGATCTTCGGCGTCTCCATGGCCGCGACGATCCTCATTGCGCAGCATCTCGGCGCGCAGCGCCTCGACGAGGCACGACGCGTCGTCGGCTCGAGCGCATCGTTCTTCGCGGTGGTCTCGGTCGCGGTCGCAGTGCTCGGCGTGGCGTTTTCCGACCGCATCCTCGCAGCGATGCATACGCCGGCGGACGCGATGCCGCTCGCACACGATTACCTGCGGATCATCTTCGTCGCGATCCCGTTCATTTTCATGTATGCGTTCACGATGGCAGTGCTGCGCGGCGCGGGAGATTCGCGCACGCCATTCATGTTCCTGCTGCTGTCGGTCGGGCTCGACATCGCCCTCAATCCGCTCTTCATCTTCGGCGCGGGCCCGCTGCCACGACTCGGGATCGCGGGCTCGGCCCTGGCGACGCTGATCGCGAACATCGTGAGCCTCGCCGCGCTGTTGCTGTACCTGTATCGCAGGCGTCATCCGCTCGTGCTGCACCGGGGCGAGACACGCCTGCTGCGCATTGATGGCGCAATCACTGCAACGCTCGTGAAGAAGGGCGTGCCGATGGGGTTGCAGATGGTCGTCGTTTCGGTGAGTGCGATCCTGATGCTTGGGCTCATCAACCAGTTCGGCTCGCACACGACCGCGGGTTTCGCCGCCTGCATGCAGGTGTGGAGCTATGTGCAGATGCCGGCGTTCGCGATGGGCGCGGCGGTGTCGTCGATGGCGGCGCAGAATGTCGGCGCGGGACGCTGGAACCGCGTCGGGCGCACAGCGAAAGCAGGTGTGGCCTTCCAGACGATCGTGACCGCAGTGTCGGTCGCGTTGATTACCTTCTTTGCGCGGCCGCTACTCGGCATTTTTCTTCCCGAAGGCAGCCCCGCACTCGCTACCGCCGTGCACCTCAACCTGATCGCCACCTGGTCGTTCATCTTCTTCGGCGTCACGATGGTGCTGTTCGGCGTCATACGCTCGACCGGCGCGGTGGTGGTGCCGCTCATCATCCTGATCGTCACCCTGTGGGCCGTCCGCTTTCCAGCCGCTGCAAGCCTGATGGGCCGCTACGGCGAAGACGCAATCTGGTGGAGCTTCCCGGCCTCGTCACTTTTGTCGATGCTGTTCGCGGTGCTCTATTACAGGTACGGAGGCTGGCGGAAAGCGCGTATGACCCCCGCGGTGGTGCCCCGATCAAGCCCCTCCGCGGCTGCTGAATAGGGGCAATTGCACCCGTTTTGCGGCTGGGCGGGCCGGGTCCGTTCCGCGAGAATCCGCAGGGATGTCAAAACGGAGCGCCAACGTGGACTTCCTTTACTCGCTGTATGATGCGCTCGTGAGCATCAGTGTGCCGTCCGACAAGGCGCGGGCGGTCGTTGATGCGATGGAGCGCGACATGGGCACGACCCTGGCCACCAAAGCCGACCTGGACGCACAGTCCCTGCTACTCAAGCGGGACATCGAGACGTTGGGCGGAAGTCTCGGCCAGAGGATCGAGTCGGTACGCGAAGGTCTCGAGCAGAGAATCGAGGCTGTGCGCGAGAATCTCGAGCAGAAGATTGAGGCGCTGGATGTGCGACTCTCGCAGAGGATCGACGCGCTCGACGGACGGTTCTCGCAGAAGATTGAGGCGCTCGACGTGCGGCTCTCGCAGAAGATTGAGGCGCTCGACGTGCGGCTCTCGCAGCAGATTGAAGCGCTGGAAGTGCGCCTCTCGCAGAAAATCGATGCCACGCGCGACCTGCTGCAGAAAGACATGGAGCTGTTGCGCAGTTCCATGACGATCCGCCTCGGGTCGATCCAGGTCGTCAGTCTCGGGCTCTTTTTCGCGGCGCTGCGCCTGACCTGACCTGGTGCCGGGTTTTCGGTTATTCGGTTATTGCGTCGGCGCAGCACGCGCAATAACCGAATAACCGAAAACCCGGCACCATGCCTACTCTTTGCCGATTCCAGCGATCACGCCGCGGGCCGCTGTCTTGCCTGCCGCCGCCGCGGCATCGAACGCGAACGGGATCGTGTAGCCATCCGCCACTTTCGCGAACGGCACGCCGTTCACGGACGCCGTGGAACTGGCGCACAGCTCGAGCGCAGGCAGTTTCGGAAACTTCACGTCCGCGTCGGCGATCTCGACCCTCACTTCCTTGATGCCGAGCCCCAGCGCGCCCGCGAGGCGCATGACGAACTCCGCGAGTTCCTTCCTGAAATCCAGGGCGAGCGACGGATCGCGGCGCTGGTAGTAGACGCTGAGATAACGCGCGATTGGCGAGGCGCGCGCGATCTCGCGATTGACGAGTTCCTGCTCGTTCACGAGATTGAGCCACGGCGAGGTAGAGAGATAGTCGAGAAAATCGGTCGGGATGGCCGGTTCGTCCGCCCGAATGGGACCCGTCTTCACATTGAGCACGTCGCCCGCTCGCGTGATCGCGACATCGCCGAGTTCAAGCTCGTAAGAGAGCTTCCCCGGCCACGCGACGAAGATCTCCGGGTTGACACCCACGACCTCGGGACACGAGCGATACCAGATCGCGATCTGCCGCTCGTGCTCGATGATCGCGTGCGTCTTCACTTCGGTGACGATCACCTGGACCGGATCGGGCACGGGCGCCCTGCCCCACCAGCCGCGCGCGAGCAGAATGCCGACGGCGAGCGCGAGTGCGGCAATGAGGAGACTGCGCATTTCTCAATCCTTCAGGTACTTCGCGAGCCAGGCCTGCACTTCGCCATAGAAATACCGGCTGTTCTCGCCCGCGAGGATCCAGTGATTCTCCTCCGGGAACACCAGCAGCCGGCTCGGCACCTTCTGCCGCTGCAACGCGCTCCAGTACTCGAGCGTGTTGTTGATTGGCACCCGGAAGTCATGCTCGCCGATCGTGACGAGTGCGGGGGTCGCGAATTTGCCGGCGAACGCGATCGGATTCTGTTCGCGCCAGACCGCCGGATCACTCCACGGAGGTCCGCCCATCGTGACCTCGCGCCCGTAGATCACGTCGCTCGTCGCCCACTGCGATTCGAGATTGACGAGCCCCGCGTGGCTCACGAGGCAGCGATAGCGCGTGGTGCTCGCCTGCATCCAGTTCGAGAGGTGCCCGCCGTAGCTCGCGCCGCCGGCGCACTGCCGGCTGCCGTCGATGAAACTGAAACGCCGGATGGCCTCATCCGCCGCGTCGTTGATGTCGTCGGCGGGCCCGCGCAGCGGGTCGCCCTGGATGCTCTGCGAGAAAGCTTCGCCGTAGCCGGTCGAACCTTTGTAGTTCGTCATCAGCACCACGTAGCCGGGCGCCGCGAGCAGGTGAGGATTCCAGCGGATCCCGAACGAGTCGGTCCACATGCTGTAGGGCCCGCCGTGCATCAGCACGAGGAGCGGGTACTTCTTTTGCGCATCGAAGCCTGGCGGCAGCGCCAGGAAGCTGTGAATCTCCCCGCCGCGCCGGTTCCTGAAGCGGAACTCGCGCAGTGCTTGCCAGTCGATGGCCGCCGCGCGCGCCTCGTTGAACGCGGTCAACTGCACATGGCGACGCGTCTGTGGATCGAGCCGCACGATCTCGGCCGGATGCACGGCGCTTTCCCACGTTGCCACGATCACCGGGCCCCTGGCGCTTGTCGCCGCCACCGACAGTCCGGAGTAACTGCCACGCTCGAGTGGATACGCCAGTCGGGGCGCCGCCCGATCCGTGGGCGTGCTGAAGAGCTTCACGTGCCCCTGATCCTCGGCAAGAAACCAGAGCGTGCGGCCATCAGGCGACACCGCGTAGTCGTCCACAGGACGATCGAGCGGAGCCGTCAGCACTTGCGGCGGCCCCGTCTGCGGCCAGCCGAGCGCCGCGACGTGGTCGATGTTGTAGACCTTCGGCGTGCGGCGCTCAAATCTGGCTAAGAGCTGGCGCCCGTCGGCAGAGAAGCGCGGACGGCTGTAACTATCGTCGCCCGTGGTGATGCGCTCGGGCTCGCCTCCACCTGCGGCGACGCGATAGAGATGGGTATTGACGAAGGCGAAGGCCGCCTGATCCTGGTTCGTGCTCGCGACGAACACGACCTGACCCCCGTCTCTCGACCACACTGGATCGAGTTCATCGTCGCTGTTCGTCTTGCGGCCAGCGTAACCCGGCGCCTTCACAAGCTGCGTGCCCACGAGCAAGTCACGTGGCGCACCAGCGGGTCCGCCCGCCGCGTCGAGTGGCAGCACGAAAAGGTGCGGCCGCGCGAGCTTGCGCCAATGGTCCCAGTTGCGGATCGGAAAGCCGTCGTACGCGCGCGCGTTGTACTTGTGTTCGGCCGCCTGCGGATCGTCCGGTATGTCGCTCACGTAGAGGAGCTGGCGCCCGTCGGGCGACAGCACGGGTGAGCGTGCGCCCTGCGCGGCATCCGTGAGCCGGCGCGCCTCGCCGCCTACGACGAGATCGAGCGTGTAGATCTGCGTGGCTTCGTCACCTTCGCGTTTCGTCGAGAACACGATCCGCGCGCCGTCTTCGCTCCAGGCGACATCGGATTCGGCACCGCGGCTGTTCGTCAGGCGCCGGGCGGGCGCGCTTCCGTCAGCGGGTACGATCCAGAGATCCGCGGCCTTCTCCTTGTCATCGTAGGCGGGTTCGGTGACGAGGAATACGATCCGGCGACCATCAGGGCTTACCCTCGGCGAAGAGATGCGCTTGGCGAGCCAGACATCCTCGTGCGTGATGGGGCGCAGGTTGGCGGCCTGCGAGGCCGTTCCCGAGACCGTTCCAATGAGCAGCAGGACGGCTGCAAGCGCGCGGTGCTTCTTCATCGTCCCTCCTCGTTGAACCTTCACCATGCCGGAACCCGGCCATTCCAGTCAACGCGATGGCAGGGTGGCCTCCGCAGGAAGCCACACGCTTGCGAGCGCCCCGCCACCTTCGCGATTGGCAATCGTGAGATGTCCACCGTGCGCCTCGACGATCTCGCGACAGATCGTGAGCCCAAGGCCGGTGCCACTCGGCTTGGTGGAATAGAACGGCAGCAGCGCCGAGGCGAGCGCGTCGTCCGGGAGACCCGCGCCGCGATCCGCAACTTCGAGCAACACGCCGCCGCGATGCGCGCGAATCGCGAGCTCGACTTGCGCGGCGGGCGAACCAGACTCCACTGCGTTCTTGAGGAGATTGATGACCACCTGCTCGATCTGCGCGGCATCGACACGGGCGGCCTGCCGTGGAGGCTCACCACGCAGAGCGAACTGGGCGAGCGCCTGCAGGCGCGCGACGAGCGCTGCCCAGTCGAGTGGAGCAGGCCGCGGCTTGGGCAATTTGGCGAAACGCGCGTAGCCGTCGATGAAGCCCGCGAGATGCGCAGCGCGATCCTCTATCGTCGAGAAGACTCGCTCAAGGCGTTCATCGCCGGCATCCGCGAGGAGCAACCGACCCGAATGCGCGAGCGACGAAATGGGTGCGAGCGAGTTGTTCAGCTCGTGCGCGATCACGCGGATCACTTTTTTCCAGATTTCCACTTCCTGGGCTGCAAGTTCGCGCGTGAGCCGCTTAAGGAGCACCAAACGGTGTGGTTGTGCGTTCAGAAGGAAGCGCCGCTGCGACAGATGATAGACCTGCGGCTCGGACCCGACTTCGACGGTGAACAGGCGATCGTCCGTGCCGGTGACCGCCTCGCGCAGCGGCGGTGGCGCGCGTGCGAGCAGCGTATCGAGTACGAGCCCCTCGAGCCTGCGACCCGCGCCGAACAGTTCGCGCGCTGCGACGTTGCTGAAGGTCACGGTGCCCCCTGCATTCGTGAGGAGAAGCGCGAGCGGCGTGGTCTGGATCACGGTGTCGAGCAGCAGCTCGCGCTGGTAAAGATCGACACGCTCGCGGCGCAGTACTTCCCCGAGCGAATTGTAGGCGTCGACCAGTTCGCCCAGCTCGTCGTCCGAAGTGCGCGTGATCGACACACTGAAATCGCGATCGCGCAGGCTCGCAATTCCATCGCGCAGCGCGACGGCGGTCTCGCGCCAGCGGCGCACCGCACTTCGCACCGCAAACCCGCCTGCAAGGGCACCCGCGAAGAGGCCGCAGAGTACAGCCGCCCAGGGTGAGAGCCATTGTGACGCGAGGACTCCGCAAACCGCTGCAACGAGTGCGACCCCACCGATGGCCGGCAGCAGTCTGCCTTCGAGCGAGCGACGCGGGCGCATCAGGGCATCACCCTACGCGGTGGATTTGAGGCCGAGCTTTTCCATGCGTCGATAGAGTGCCTGACGCGAGAGGCCGAGGTCACGCGCGGCGTGCGCGACAACGCCCGCGCTGCGTGCGAGCGCCTGTTCGATCGTTTCCCGGTCGATCTGCACTTCGTCTGCGGCGCAAACCAGATCGTCTCGCGACACGGGCAGACCGAGCGAGGCGCCTGTGATTTCGGGCCCGGTGGCAAGCAGTGCCGCGCGCTGCATCATATTGCGCAACTCGCGAACATTGCCCGGCCAACCGTGTCGCGCGAGCGAGCGCTCCGCATCGGGCGAGAGTGAGAAGTCCGGGTCGAGGAAATGCCGCGCCAGCAGCAGGATGTCCTCGCGCCGCTCGGCGAGCGGCGGCAGCTCAAGCTCGATCACGTTCAGGCGGAAGTACAGGTCTTCGCGGAAGCGGCCTTCACGGATCGCCTGGCGCAGGTTCGTGTTCGTCGCGGCGATCAGCCGCACGCGCACCCGGCGGGACTGGTTCGAGCCGAGCCGCTCGAACTCGCTAGTCTGCAGCACGCGCAGCAGCTTTGCCTGACCGCTCGCGGAGAGATTGCCTATTTCGTCGAGCAGCAGCGTGCCGCCGTCCGCTGCTTCGAACCGCCCCGGCCGCGCGCGCGCACCCGTGAAAGCGCCTGCTTCGGTACCAAAAAGCTCGGCCTCGATCAGCTCATTCGGCAGTGCCCCAATGTTCACCTTCATGTAGGGACCGCGCCGCACCGCCGAGTTCGCTTGCACGATATCGGCGATCACTTCTTTTCCTGCGCCGTTCGGTCCGGTGACCAGCACCGGCACATCCGCTTGCGCCACTTGCGCCGCCATCGACACGAGCGTGTGCATCTGCTCGCTCGCGTAAATGATGCCGCAGAGTTCGTATCGCGCCACGAGCTGCTCGCGCGCCGCTGCGCGCTCGTGCTGCAACGCGAGCACCTTGGCGCGTGCGCGCTGCAGGTCGAGAAGGTTGCGCACCGAGGTGAGGAGCCGCGCATCCTCCCAGGGCTTCGCCACATAGTCGGCCGCGCCCTCCTTGACCAGCTCGACAGCGGTCTCAAGATGCGTCCACGCGGTCAGGAGAATCACGGGCAGCTCGGGTTGTCTCGCGCGAATGGCGCGAAAGAGCTGCACGCCCTCCTCGCCGCTGGTCGCCTCGCGCCGGAAGTTCATGTCCTGGATCACGAGGTGCACCGGCTCACGCGCGAGCACTGCGAGCCCTTCGGCGGGCGACGCCGCGGTATGCGTGCGCACGCCGTGGATCGACAGGAGCACCTCGAACGCGGTGCGCACCGCCTCGCTGTCGTCGATCACGAGGACGGTGCGATTCATCAGGCTGTCGCGCAGAGCGTCCTGGGTGGCTGACCTCATGACTTGGATGCAGGATTGCGGCTGGGGGTTGCAGGGTACCCGGCATTACACCGTGCGGGTAGCGACAGAGGGCGAGATCTTCGCCGCCCGCCGCGCCGGCTGCCAGGCCGCAAACTGACCAATCGCCCACAACGCGAGCACGCCGCCGGCCAAGTAGTAGAGGTCGAGGCGCGGCAGCTGGTAGGCGCGCGACAGCACGAAGCCGACTCCGAGCGCGAGTGTCGCACCCAGCACGACACCCGCGGTCGTCACGAGCCAGTTCTCGACCATGAAGTAACGCACGATGTCGGCCTTGCGCGCCCCGACCGCGCGGCGGGTGCCGATCTGGCGGGTGCGCACGTTCACGTTGAAGGTTGCGAGTGCAAAAATGCCGAGCGCCGTCACGCAGCCGAGCAGCGCGGTGACCGTGACCAGGAAGATCGCCATGTTGCGGTCACCCTGATAGCTGCGGTCGCGGTAGTAGTCGAGCGGGCGAACATACTGGACCATGCGGCGGGGCTCCGATGCGGCGAGATGCTCCTCGGCAAGCTTCATGATCGCGTCGCGTTGCCCCGGCACGGTACGCACCAGGTAGACGGCGTTCGGGCCTGCGTCGTGACGCGGCAGAAGGCCCACATGGTCGAGCTTGTCCCAGTCGACCCACGAGCCCTGCATGTGCTCGATTACACCGATCACCGTGACGGGCCGACCGAGCCCATCATAGGTGACCCTGCCCACCGCATTCCCGGTGCCGAACAGCGCCTTCGCGAGCGCCCTCGTCATGATGACGCTCGGAACAGCCTCATGCTGCAGCGGGTCTTCCGGCAGGATTTCGTCCGCGCGGAAGTTGCGCCCCGCGACGAGCCGGACGCCGAGCGCATCGACGCCGTCCTCGTCGATGTAGAAGTAGTTCATCGGCGTCCCTTCGCCTTTGGCCTCCGCTGTCTGGTAAAGCGTGTTCGACGAGCCGCCGCCGCTCAGCGGAATGCCGCTCGACAAGGTGGCCGCGCGCACGCCCGGCAGGCTCCTGAGCCAGGCGAGATCGGTGCCGGTTGTTGCGGCATGGTCGTAGCCGGCGGCGAAGCCGACACTCGAGACCATGAAGATGTTCCCGATATCGATACCGGTCGGGCGGCCGACCTTGTCGACCCGCTGCTTCACGATGTAGACGGCGTTCACGAGGACCGCCAGCGCGATCGCGACCTGTAGCGCGACCAGCACGGCGCCGGTGCGGTTGCGTATCAATGCGGAGAGTATCGGGCGGATGTCCCGGGCGATCATGGGAGCCTCACTGCGATTTCAGATACACGGCGGGAGCGAGTCGGCCGATCCGCCAGGCGGGATAGAGCCCCGCGGCAAGCGATGTGCCAATGGCGAGCGCGACGGTGATCGCAAAGCTCCAGCCATTCACATGCATCAATCCCGTGAAGCCTGTTTGCGGCGAGGCGTACATGATCCGCAGGCCCCAGAGCCCGGCCCCGGCGAGTACGACGCCGAGCACCGCGCCCACCGAGGCGAGCAAGCCCGCCTCGGTCAAATGCTGCAGGAATACCTGTCGGCGGCTCGCACCGAGTGCACGGCGCACCCCGGTAACCGTGGCGTTGCCCAGGAACTTCGCGAGCAGCAGGCCCACCGTGTTGATCAGGCATACGGCGAGAAACGCGAACGCGAGCGCCACCAGCAGCGGGCTGTCATTGCCGACGACTTCGTTGTCGGCGAGCCACTGATTGACGTTCGTCAGGCGATTGTTGTTCGGCCGCTGGAATCGGCCGCTGCGACGCTCGCCAGCGACGTAACTGTCGAGGAATGCCTGCATGCGCTCGCGCGCCGCGGCGTCGGGCAGCTCCACCCACACCTGCAGCCAGACACATTCCGAGCGGAGAAAATCAGCGACCGACTGAATGTCCTCGGGTTTCCAGCAGTTGGTGTTGCCGGCGCTGCGCAGTTCGAGCTTCTCTGCCCAGCCGAACGGGATGTAGATTTCCTCGGGGTCGTCGAATGCTCCGTTGTTGACATCGTAGAATTTCGGCGCGGGATGCCAGTGCTCAAGCACACCGATCACGCGGTACTCGCGGTCGTCCCAACGGATCGTCCTGCCGACACTATCGGCGCCGCCGAAGAAATGTTCGTTCATCTTCGCACTCAAGACGATCACGGGTTCGGGGCCCGTGTCGGCCGCGCTCTTCCAACCGCCACCGTAGCGGAACGGCACGTCGAACATGGCGAAAAAGTCGGCAGTGGTCACGCGCGCGAGCACGCGCTCTGGCCGCACCGCACCGGTCGTCTCATCTGCGCTCAGCACTCCGGTCGCCTTGTACATCCGCACGGCGCGTGGCGGGATGCCCGAGCGCGTGACGGCCTCGGCGTCGCGCCAGGTGAGGTCCGGAGGCGGAAGCGCAGGCCGCTTCTCGTCCGCCGGCCGCTCCGGGTCCCAGCTGTCGAGCGTCACCGTGTAAAGCCGATCGCTCTTCCACCAGATCGGGTTTGACGACATGCCGTGGTGCACAGTCAGCGTGATCACGCACACCGCGATGCCGAGCGCGATCGCGAGCACCATCAGCGCGGTGATGCCCGGATTGCGGGCGAGGCTGCGCGTGGCGAGCTTGAAGTAGTAGCCCATCATGGCAGCGGCTCCTCAGGCACTCGCGCCGGCGGCGAGCGGCGCCTGTTCGCGCGTTGCGTGCGCGTGCGGCTCATAGGGCCGATAGTCGGACACCTGCCCGTCGATGATCTGTACGTTGCGCTGCGCACGCCGCGCGAGCTCCGGGTCGTGCGTCACGAGCACAATCGTCGTGCCCATCTCGTTGATCTGCTCCAGCAAGTCCATCACCTGCCGCGCCATCAGCGAGTCGAGGTTGCCAGTCGGCTCGTCCGCGAGCAGGAACTTCGGGTCGCCCGCGATCGCGCGAGCGATCGCGACGCGCTGCTGCTGGCCGCCCGAGAGCTGCGAGGGCATGTGATGCGCGCGCGAGACGAGGCCGACGAGGTCGAGCGCGCTCGTGATGCGTTCGCGGCGCTCAGCCGCCTTCATGCGCCGGTAGCGCAGCGGCACATCGACGTTGTCGAAGATGTCGAGATCGGGGATCAGGTTGAAGCTCTGGAAGATGAAGCCGATCTTCCCGTTGCGCAGCCGCGAGCGCGCATCGTCGGAGAGATCACCCGTATCAACGCCGTCGAGCTGATAGGTGCCCGTGTCGAATCCCTCGAGCAATCCTGCGACGTTGAGGAACGTTGTCTTGCCGGAACCCGACGGGCCCGTCACGGCGACAAAATCGCCTGCGGCGACATCGAGCGAAAAATCGCGCAGCGCGTGAGTCTCGATGAGATCGGTGCGAAAGACTTTGCTGATGTGACGCATGGCAAGCATGGCTGGGTTCCCTGGGTTGAGGCTCAATCAACGATCATGATTTCGGGGGCGTTCTGGAAATCGCCGGTGTCGGATACGATGACGCGATCCTTCTCGGCGAGCCCCTTCAGCACCTCGATCTTCGCGATCGAGGCGGCGCCGAGCTGCACGGGGGTGCGGACGGCGCGATCGCCGCGCACGACATACACCGCGCGGGTCAGGTCGTCGAGCGAGGCGCCGCGATCGAAGGTGAGCACGCCATCGCGCTCGTCGAGCACGACGCGCACGGAGGCGCGCTGGTTCTGGCGAAGCACTTTCGGCGGCGCGCCTGCGAACCTGAGGCGGCCGGTCACCTGGCTTTGCCGCACCTCCGGCGAGATCGACGCGACGGTACCGGGGACAGTCCGCCCATCGAGCGTGATCTCGGCCACCATGCCGGGGCGGATCCCGGTCGCGTAGGTTTCGGCGACCTGAAACTCGACCTCGAAAGCGCTGAGATCGACCACGGTCACGAGCGGGGTGTTCTCGGCCACGTTCGCGCGATCCTGCTGCGCGAGATTCGCCACCGTACCGTCGACCGGCGAACGTACCGTGAGCTCCGCGACTCGGCGCTCGAGGTTTGCCACGACAAGCGCCTGGCGATCGCGCTCGAGTCTGCGCGTACGAAGATCGAGTTGCAGGCTCTCGCGCTCGAGACCCGCCGACGCCTTCGCGTGGTCGAAGTTGAGGCGCGCCGTGGAAACCTCGTCCTGCGCCTTGCGCAGGTCACGCTCGGGTATCACGCGCGAGGCCCAGGCCGTCTGCGCACGCGCCAGCTCCCGCTCGGCGGCGTGGATCTGCACGTCGGCGAGATCGGCCTGCTGCTGGTTCTGAAGATTCTGGCGGCGAATCTCGATTCCCTCGCGCGCGAGCGCCGCCTCGACGCCGGCGAGCGTCGCGCGCTCGCGTTCGAATTCGTTGCGCAGCGCGGGGCTGTCGAGCGTCGCGAGCGTGTCGCCGCGTTTGACCGTGTCGCCCGCGCGCACCTGGTAGGCGATGGCGCCGGGCGCCGTCGCGAACATTGTCGGGCTCACCGCGGCGATCACGGTGCCCTGCGCCGCGACGTCGCGAACGAAGTGTCCGCGGGTTACCGTCGCGATGCGCAGGCGTTCGAGCGGCACAGTGTGGCTCGAAGCAAGCCAACCGCGAATGAGCCAGGCGAGCGCCACCACGGCCAGCGCTCCCGCACCCGCAGTGATCAGCAGTGTGCGCCGACGCTCCGCACCACGCGGTTCAGGGTCACGCGCCACGTCCTGCGATGTGGTGCCCCGAATCGACGTGCCCGACGTGTTCTGGTCCGTCGTCGGTTTGCGCAGGGCCGTGATCTTCATGCCCAGCATGGTGCAGCAAGCGTGCCAACAGGCCACCCCACCGCAAGTGGTTGATCATCTGAACAAAGTCATCGGAGCTCGCGATCGCGGGTTGCCGCGGACGTGTCCGGTGGCGGACACCGGACACGTCCGCGGACAGTCGGGAGAATGAGCCCGCTCACAGAAGCGCGAGCCCGGTGTAGTAGACGAAGTCGTACGGCGACACGCCGAAAGCGGTGATGAGTGCGGCGCCGACGAGTGCGAGAATGCGAATGCCGAGTAACCTGCTGTCCATGTGTACTCCTTAGGGGTCGGGTTCGAAGGGAATTCGTGTGGGTACTTTCTCCGCCCGGGCGCTCGCGAACAAACGGACTATCTGAAGCAGCGTTAAGAAAGGTTGCCGATGGATGCGGCTTACGACCGGTTGCCCCTCAACGCCCTGCGAGTCTTCGAGGCAGTGGCGACCCGGCTCAATTTCGCCGACGCGGCCGAAGCGCTGCACGTGACGCCGGCGGCGGTCAGCCAGCAGGTGAAATCACTCGAAGACTATTTGCAGACGCCGCTCTTCCGGCGCCGCGGCCGCACGGTCGAACTGACGAGCGAGGGCGCCGACCTCCTGCCGCGCGTGCGCCGCGGCCTCGACGAGCTGGAGGCAGCGCTGCAGCAGTCGCGCAAACAGCGTGAATCCGGTGTGCTCAACGTGAGCATGCTGGCCTCATTCCTGCAGAAGTGGCTCACGCCGCGGCTGCACTCGCAGCGCGATCACCTTCACGACATCGAGTTGCGCATACACACCTCGCGGGAGGCGGTCGACTTCGCCCGCAGCGATTTCCATGCCGTGATCCGCCTCGGCACAGGTCCCTACCCGGGGCTCTATTCCGAGAAGCTGATGGACGACTGGCTGGTGCCGGTTGCGACGCCAGCGCTCATCAGGAAGTACGGCAAAGTGCCGTGCACGAAGGATCTGGGCGCATTCCCGCTGCTCTACAGTTCGGATGAGCCCTGGTCGGCCTTTGTCTCCGACGAGACTGCAAAGTCGGCAAGAACGAAGCCCGCGATGCTCGATGATTCCGCCTCGGTGATCTCGGCGGCCATCGAGGGGCTCGGCTTCGCCGTGGCGCGTTGGTCGCTGGTGGAGCGCGACGTGGCCGCGGGCCGCCTCGCCATCGCTTGCGACGTGGTGCGGCAGTTCCGCTACTCCTACTACTTCATTTGCCCCGAATCGTATGCCGCGATGCCGAAGGTCGTCCGCTTCCGCGACTGGCTGCGCACGGAAGTTGCACGGCATCCGCTGCCGCCACCGCTTGCCGCTTCGCGGCCGGCTGCGGACTGAAGCGCGGCGAGATGCCCTCAAAGCGCGACGAAGTGCGCAACCCGACCGGCCCCGCCCGCATCCAACCGTACGAATCACAGGTAACCCCCGGTACCCCAGAGGAGTCACGGTCATGCGAAACATCTTCATCGGCGCTGCTGCGGTCGTGGTGCTGGCAGGCAGCGCGGCGCTGTTCGCTGCCACGGGCGAAAACGTCGTGCGGCGCTCGGTCACCGTGCATTACACGGACCTCAACGTGAACAGTGCGGACGGCGCAAAGGCGCTTTACTCGCGGCTGAAGTCTGCCGCGAGGCAAGCCTGCGGCTCGGAGCCCGGCAGGGATCTCGCATCCCTCAGCGACTTCAACGGCTGCCGTGCCGACGCATTGTCTCTTGCAGTGGCGGATGTCGGGAGCCGTACGCTCACCGCGTTGCATCGCGCGAGCGTGTCGTCACTCGAACTTGCCCGGTTCGACAGCGTGGTCACGGTTCGCTGACGCAGCCGATCCCGCCACAGGCGGGGCGCGCCGGAACTCCTGCTCTCCCGCGGCGCCCCGTCCTCTTTTGCCGGCCGTTTCTGGCAGGAACAGCGCGCCGACGATGACGGTGAGCCCGGCAACCATCACGGGATACCAGAGTCCCGCATAGATGTTGCCGGTCGCGGCGACGATCGCGAACGAGGTCACGGGCAGGAAGCCGCCGAACCAGCCGTTGCCGATGTGATATGGCAGCGACATCGCCGAGTAACGGATGCGCGCCGGGAAGAGTTCGACGAGCCAGGCGGCGATCGGCCCGTAGACCATCGTGACGAGGATCACAAGCCAGGTCGTAAGCGCGATGACCATCGTGAAATTCACCCGGCTCATGTCGGCGCGGGAGGGATAGCCGGCTGCATCGAGCGCGGCGCGCAAGGTACTGCGTACCTGCGCCGCATCGCCGCCAGCATCGACGACAACGGCCCGCTCGCCGATCCCGATACGCACGCGCGCTCCCGCTCCGGGCGCAGCCGCCTCGTTTCCGTACGGCACACCTGCGCGCGCAAGCGCCGCCTTGGCGATGTCGCAGGGATTGGCGAACACCTTGCGGCCGAGCGGATCGAACTGGAACGAGCAGCTCGCGGGGTCCGCGACCACCATGACGGGGGAGTCCGACACCGCAGCATCGAGCGCCGGATTCGCGGCATGCGTCAGCGCCCGAAAGGTCGGAAAGTACGTCAGCACCGCAAGCGCGCAGCCCGCGAGCACCACTGTCTTGCGGCCGACACGATCGGACAGCGCGCCAAAGACGATGAAGAACGGTGTCGCGAGCGCGAGCGACACGATCATCACGATCGTGACTGCCTGCGCATCGAGCTGCAGCACCTTCTCGAGAAAGAAGAGCGCGTAGAACTGTCCTCCGTACCACACGACGGCCTGGCCGGCCGTCGCACCGATCAGCGCGAGGAGTACGAGGCGCAGGTTCTCGCGGCGGCCGAATGCTTCGGCAAGCGGTGCCTTCGAGAGCGTGCCTGCACGGCGCATCGCGACGAAAACCGGGGATTCATCGAGCTGCAGGCGGATGTAGACGGAAATGCCAAGGAGCACTGTCGATAGCAGGAACGGAATACGCCAGCCCCAGGTTTCGAACGACTCACCAAGCAGCAGACGGCAGGCAAGAATCACGAGCAGCGACAGAAAGAGTCCGAGTGTCGCGGTCGTCTGGATCCAGCTCGTGTAAAGGCCGCGACGACCCTCGGGCGCATGTTCGGCGACATAGACCGCGGCGCCGCCGTACTCGCCGCCGAGCGCGAGCCCCTGCAGGAGCCGCAGCGCCACGAGGAGGATCGGCGCCGCCACGCCGATGGACGCATAGGAGGGCAGAAAACCCACGAGCGCGGTCGAGGAGCCCATGATCACGATCGTGATGAGGAAGGTGTGCTTGCGGCCGATCGTATCGCCGAGCCGACCGAAGACAAGCGCGCCGAACGGTCGCACGAAGAAGCCCGCCGCGAAGGCGAGCAGCGCGAAGATGAATCCGGTGGTTTCGTTGACGCCCGAGAAGAACTGGCGCGAGATGATCACCGACAGCGAGCCGTAGAGGTAGAAGTCGTACCATTCGAAGACAGTACCCAGTGACGACGCGAAGATGACCCGGCGATGTGCGCGGGCGATACCGCCGCCGCTCAACTACCGATCCACCATGCCGCGAATTCGTCGAAGCCGATGACGCCATCGTCATCATGATCGGCGCCCTGGAATGCGAGCTGGCATTCCTCCTTCGACAGGTCTTCGTCCAGTTCGGCCAGCAGCTCGCAGAATTCCGCGAACACGATCCGGCCATCGTCGTCGCCGTCGTACTCGTGGAAGCGCCCGCGCAACTCCGCGATCGCCTCCGGTGTCATCGCGCCCATACCCACCCCCTTGGTCGCCATTAAATCGCGGGCGCCCTGCCGCGTACAATACGCGCGTGAAGAGCACCTCAGGCAAGCCGGTCCCGGTGCGCGTCGGCCGCGAAACGAAGGGTCGCGGGGGCAAGGGAGTCACGTTGATCACGGGCCTGCGGCTGTCGGTGGCCGAACTCGAGGCGCTGGCCGGCGACCTCAAGCGCCGCTGCGGTTGCGGCGGGACAGTCAAGGACGGCGTGATCGAAATCCAGGGCGATCAACGGGACGCGATCGTCGCAGCGCTGCGCGCCCGCGGCTTCGACGCGAAACGCGCAGGAGGCTGAGCGGCGGGGCGCCTAGAAGAGCACCCCGTCGTCATCCTTGCCGAGCATCGCCTTCCTTGCCATCGGGATCGGCGGGCCGCCGTAGGAGAGGAATGCGTCGTGGAAGTCCTTCCACGCGCCACGCCCGCCGCGAGTCGAAGTCCAGTCGGTGCGCAATTTCAGGATCATCAACTTGCCCATGGTGTAGTTCAGATAGGCGGGATCGTAGGTGCCGCGGGCGGCCTGCTGGCGCGCATTGCCCGGGTCCTGGAACGCCTGTTCGCGGAACATGCGCTCCGACTGCTCGACCGTCATGCCGCCGGTGTGCAGCCCGATTGCCGACATGAAGCGCACGTTGCGCAGCAGCGCATTCGAAAGCTGGCCGACGTGCGCTTCCGCGTCACCGGCGTCGAGCCCCATGTCCCACATCATTTCCTCGGTGTAGTGCGCCCAGCCCTCCGCGAACGCATAGCCGACGAAGAGGCGCCCGATCATCGACTTCGACTCGTTCGCATGCAGGAAATTGAGGAAGTGACCTGGCCAGACCTCGTGCACGGACGTGAAGAGGAGATCATCCTTGCCCGGGATATAGGCGAGCTGGTCTGCCTTGCTCCAGGCCGGGTCGGGCGGCGCAATGTAGTAGATCGCCGGCAGCGGCTTCTCGAAGGGCCCCGGAATCTCGATGTACGCCGAGTTGGCGCGGTTGTAGGGGGGCGCCTCGCGCACCAGTGCCTGTTCATCGTTGGGTACCGAGACGACTTTCCTGTCGATGACGAACTTGCGCAGCTCGACGAGCTGTTCGGTCGCCGCCGCGACCGGTCCACCCCTGGGTTTGTCGGCGTTCAACTTCGCGAAGCAGGCAGGAATCGACTTGCCCGGCGCGAACTTGCCGCAGGCCTCATTCACCGCGGCGAGATTGCGGTCGAGATCGGCCTGGCCGATCTTCTCGAGCTCGGCGAGCGGTGTCGTGACGCCTTCCGTCATCGCGAGCATCCTCGCGAACTTCTCCGCGCCGAGCGCAAAGCCCTGCGTGGCAGTTGCACGCTGCGCCTCGAAGTATTTCGCGAGATCGCGCATCGAATCGGCAGCCGCCTTGTTCGCCGTCCTGAACTCGGCCTGCAGCGCCGCATCGTCCACCGGCGCGAAGATCTTCGGCACATCGGCATCGAAGAAGCTCGCGTAGCCCGCGAAGCCCGAGATCGCCCGCTCGACGAAAGTGCGCGGCAGCGGCAGCCGCAGATTCTCCTTGATGAGCCCCGCCGCCGCGGGCACCGCCTTCGCATAGGCGACGTACGCGCGCATGCGGTCGGCCAGCGGCGCGTAGTCGCGCGTGAGGTATACGGAAGGGTTGAGGCCGTCCAGATAGAACGTTGGATTGGTGAACGGCTGCTCGCCGCTCTCGAGCCAGAAGAGCTCCCGGTCGATGCGCGCGATCAGGTAGTCACGCTCGAATGCGAGGGCCGCATCGAGGCGCGATGTATCGAACTTTGCCACCGAATCACGGGTCTCGTGCAAGCGGGCGATATTTGCCGCGATGCCCGCCTTGCTCCAGTCGGGCAACTTGCCGTCGAACTCGTGCCGGCCGCTGTCCACGGCGAACGGCGGATTGCTCGCCAGGCGATCTTCGATGAAATGATCGCGAATACTTGCCCACGCGTCCGCCGGCGCCATCGCCGGCTTTTCGGCGTCCGGTTCGCTGCGCTGGCAACCGGTGGTGAGCGCGGCGAGCGCCGCCGCGACGATCAAACCCCTTGCGCGATTCGGTGTCATGGGTGGATTCCTCCTGGTACGTATCCTACCGCAGAGGCAGCATTGACAATCACGGCCGGTCGATTACGGTAGGCACATGCGACATCGTCTCGTCATCGGCGCCCTGGTGGCGGTTGTGGCAATCGTCGGGCTCGCACTGCTCTTCTGGCCGAAGCGTATGGCCGAGCCGCCGCCTCCGCCGGCTGCCGGCCCCACGATCGACGAGCCCGTCGTCGAGCACCCGCTACCACCCCCGCCCGTCGAAGCGCCGGCAGCGCCGCTCCCGGCGCTCGCCGACAGTGACGCTTTCATGAGCGCGGCGCTCTCCGAACTCATCGGTGCCCAGCCGGCGCGGGATTTCATTGCGACGCCGGGCGTCGTGCGGCGCATTGCCGTCACCGTTGACAACCTCGCGCGCGAGAAAGTCCCTGTGCTTGCACGGGCGGTGGGACCGGTTCCCGGCAGCCTCACGGTGACGCGCGATGGCGAGCGCATTTTTCTCAGCGAGACGAACTATGCGCGCTATGCACCCTACGTGCAGGTCATCGCGCAGCTCGATGTTGCGAACCTCGCCGCGCTCTACCGGCGTGTCTATCCGCTGCTGCAACAGGCCTATGGTGAGGTCGGCAAGCCCGGCCAGTACTTCAACGACCGCGTGGTCGCCGTGATCGACCACCTGCTCGAGGCCCCGCAGCTGGAGGGCCTCCCCGAGCTCGAGCAGCCGAGCGTCTATTTCCGCTACAGGGACCCGGCGCTCGAGGCGCGCTCCGCGGGCCAGAAGCTGCTGCTGCGCATGGGCCCTGCCAATGCGGCAATCGTGAAGGACAAGCTCGCGGCGCTGCGCGCGCTGATCGCAACTGCGCCTCAGTAGAGCAGCACGCTCTCGCGCTCTGCGCGCCAGCCTGCTTCGTCCTGCGTCGCGAGCGCATCGAGATCAGCCGCTGACGCGGCCGCATCGTCGACCCATTCACGCAGCGCGCTGCCGCCGTTGATCAGGTCGATTGCAAGCCGGTCGCGTTCATACTCATAGGGAAAATCCCGCCACAGCGGATAGTCTGGCTGCAGGCGCCGGATTGCCTTGAACGCCGCCGCCATCAGGCGCCAGGGCCGAAACGCCTCGTGCACATAGCTTGCCGCCTCGACATGGATCTGCAGCCCCGCGCACAGCTTGCCCGCATGCTTGTGAAAGGTCGGCTCGAACCAGCAGGGACGCAGCCGACAGCCCGCGAGCCACTCGGGCGCGATGCGCTGCATCTCGCGCAGCACCGCGATGGCATCGATGTCGGGTGCCCCGAAGAGCTCGAGCGGGCGTGTGGTGCCGCGCCCTTCCGACAGGTTCGTGCCTTCCAGCATCACGGTGCCCGCGTAGCAGCGAGCCATGGAAAGATTCGGCGCATTGGGGCTCGGATTGACCCACTCGCGCTCGCCGAGCGGCCAGCCATGACCGGGTGCCGCGTGAGGCTGCCAGTGCAGCATCGTCACGACCTGGTAGTCGACCTTGAGCCGCAGCGTCGCGACGAACCAGTGCGCGAGCTCGCCCATCGTGAGCCCGTGACGCATCGGCAGTGCGCCCGCGCCGACGAAACTCTCCCAGCCGGCCGCGAGACGCGTGCCCTCGATGGGTCGCCCGACGGGGTTCGGCCGATCGAGAATCCACACGGCCTTGCCGTGCTTCGCGGCCGCCTCGAGCACGTAGCGCAGCGTCGTGATGAAAGTGTAGATGCGACAGCCGAGATCCTGCAGGTCGACGAGCAGCACATCGAAACTGTCCATCATCGCGGCGGTCGGCTTGCGGACCTCGCCATAGAGGCTGAATACCGGAATGCCGAGCCGCGGGTCGATGAAACCGGGCGATTCGACCATGTTGTCCTGTTTGTCACCCCGCAGGCCGTGCTGCGGACCGAAGGCCGATGAGAGCTGCACATCGGGCAGCGCCGCGAGCGCATCGAGCGAATGGGTGAGATCGGGCATCACGGAGGCGGGGTGCGCGAGCAGCGCGATGCGCCGCCCGGTGAGTGCGCGGCGCAGTTCGGGTTCGCCCGTCAGCCGTTCAATGCCGCATTTCATGCACGAAACTTTCCGGGTGGTGGAAATCGGGGCGCTGCGGATCAGGATGCGCGAGTGCCCAATACGAGAGTGTGCCACTTCGCGCCTCGATTACCGCCGACAGCGCCACCTCGTAGGTCGCAGCCGCTTCATGGACGAGTGAGGCGAGTGGCAACGTGGCGACGAGCGTGAGCAGATGCGCCGATGATGCAACATCGATCTGCGCCGAGACGGGCCCGATCGGGCGCATGCCCGCGCGATAGGCACTGAACGCATACGCAGCCCACTCCGTCGAAGGCGCGAGGTTCACCTCCGAATAGCCCGCAGCAGCGCGCGGCCGCACGAAGAACTCGAAGCAGGTATGACGCCAGAGGCCCTCTGCGCGGCCTCCCGGCCCGCGTGGTGGTATGGCGAGTTGCGCAAGGTCGCCGACGAGCCGGAATCGCACCACGAGCGCTGCCGGCCCGTCACCCTTTTCGAGCTGCAGGCTCGCCTCGACTCGTTCGATCGGCAGACCGGCGGGGTCGCCGTGGGCGTGAAGCAGGTGCACGCCCCATGATGCATCAATTTTCGACCCCGCGTGCTCGCGCTGGCCTCGCGACACGCACTTGCGCACACTCGCGGCATGCTGCCTCTCCTGCTGCTTGCCGGCTGCCTGCTGCTCGGGATCGTCGCGAATCTCCTGTGGGTCGTGCCACAGCGCCTCATCCACCTGCTCAACGCCTGGATCCTGCGCATTGCGCTGCCGGCGCTCATCCTCGCGTTGCTGCCCCGGTTGTCGTTCGAGCGCGACCTGTGGTTCCTCGTCGCATCCATGTGGATCGTATTCGCAGGCGGCTGGGGTGTCGCGGCGTTCGCCGGTGGACGCCTTGGCTGGTCACGCGCGCGCACCGGCGCAGTCGCGCTCGTCGGAGGTTTCGGCAACACCGCGTTCATCGGCTACCCACTCATCGAAGCGCTGCGCGGCATCGAGGCACTGCCGCTGGCAGTCGTCGCGGACCAGTTCGGCGGCTTCATTGCGCTCGCGACGGGCGGCGTGATCGTGGCGTCCTGGTACGGTGGCGACCGCACTCATCCTGCGACACTTGTGAGGCGCATCGTGCTGTTCCCGCCGTTCGTCGCCTGCCTCGTGGGCGTTGCAGCCGGGCGCTTCGGCGGCTGGCCTGACGGGCTCGAGCGTGTATTGCATCTCCTTGGCGCAACGCTGTCGCCGCTCGCATTGCTCTCGATCGGGCTGCAGCTCAGCCTGCGCGTGCGCGCAGATGCATGGCGCGCCATCGGCATCGGGCTCGCCTGGAAGCTCGCGGCCGCACCGGCGCTCGTTTACGCCTTCGGCCTCGCCGTCGGCGCGCGCGGTCTCACGCTCGTCGTCGCGGTGCTGCAGGCTGCAATCGGGCCGATGGTGTCCGCGGCGATCCTTGCAGAGGAGCACAAGCTCGATGCCACGGTCGCCAATGCAACGCTCGCGATCGGCGTCGTCCTGTCCCTGATCACCGTACCCGCGATCGACGCGCTGCTCTGAGCGCCGCAAACCCTAATCGCGAAAGTCGAGCGGCGGCATGCGATCGCCGACCATGGGCCGGTAGACGAAATCAGCGCCGCGCGCTGCATCGAATTCCGCACGCGCCTTCTTCACGAGTGCCGGATCGAGGTACAGGCGCGCCGCAGTCAGCGCGAGCACCTTCGACGCGTTCTCCATGCCTTTGATGCCGATACTCATGCCACCCGCAGCCGCCGCCTGCCAGCTGTGCGCGGCAGTGCCGGGTACCCAGGTCGCCGTATTCAGGCCGACGGTCGGCACGGTCCAGCTCACGTCGCCCACGTCGGTCGAGCCATAGTGCTGCTCCGGCGCGTAGGGCTGCACCACGCGCTCGGTGCCGAGCGCGCGCGACGGGCTCGTCAGCGTGGCGTGAATTTGCTGCGCGAACGCGGACTCCTGCGCGTCGTACTGCACGCCGCCCACCCGCTCGAGACCGGCCTGCATCACGTGACCGAGCGTGTGGTTCGGGAGCAGCGGATACGCACCATGGATCACTTCGACATCCCACGTCGTGCCGGTGCCGAGCGCCGCGCCTTGCGCGATCTTCGTGAGCCGCTCCCACAACGCCTGAACGACCTCCGGATCCGGGTGGCGCACGTAATAGAACACTTCCGCGAAATCGGGAACGACGTTCGGCGCCGAACCCCCGCGCGTGATCACGTAGTGCAGGCGCGCTTGCTGCGGCATGTGTTCGCGCATCATGTTCGCCATCATGTCCATCGCCTCGACGGCATCGAGTGCGGAGCGGCCTTTCTCCGGCGCGGCGGCAGCGTGGCTCGACACACCGTGGAAGCGGAACTTGCCCGACTTGTTGCTGTTCGAGCCGTTCTGGCTGGCGTCATTGCGATCGGCCGCATGCCAGTGCAGCGCCACATCGACGTCGTCGAAGAGGCCCGCGCGCACCATGTATACCTTGCCCGCACCACCTTCCTCCGCCGGCGTGCCGTAGACGCGGATCGTGCCCGGGAGCTTGCGCGCCGCGAGCCACTCCCTGATCGCGATGGCGGCGCCCGCCGACCCCGCTCCGAAGAGATTGTGGCCGCAGGCATGCGCAGCGCTCTTGCCTTCGATCGGACTGCGTGCGGCAACGGCTGCCTGCGACAGGCCCGGCAACGCGTCGAATTCCGCAAGAATGGCGATTACCGGCCTGCCCGCGCCGGCCGTCGCAACGAAACTCGTCGGCATGTCGGCAACCCCGGCCTTCACAGTGAAACCCGCAGCGGCGAGCTCCTTCTGCAGCACCGCGGTGCTTTCCTGCTCCTGGTAGCCGACCTCGGCGTAACGCCAGATCGCAAGTGCCGCCTCACTGCTTTCCTTCGCATGCGCGTTGACCGCCTGCAGCAGGAAGTCCCGGTCGCGTGCGGCGAGGTCGGCGCCGCGTACCGGTGAGGTCGCAAGAATCAGGAGACTCACGAGGGCGAGGCGCATTAGAGTCATGGGCTGCTCTCCACGAGGATATGACGAAATGGTAACGCAGTTTCTTCCCGGGCCGGCCACACGACTGCTGTTTCTCACCCTCACGGCCTGCGCGCCAGCCATCGCGGCGGATGATGCCCTCGCGCACGCCAACCGCCTGCTGTCGCAGACGATCCTGATCGATGGACACAACGACCTGCCCATCACGATCCGTGGCGCGAAGGGCGCGCCCGGCAATGTCGCCGCTTACGACCTGCGCGGTCGTGCGCCCGGTCAGACCGATATCCCGCGCCTGCGCGCCGGCCACGTCGGCGCGCAGTTCTGGTCCGTCTACATCCCGGGCGAAGCAAAGGGCGGATTCGCGCGCATGCAGCTCGAGCAGATCGACATCGCGCGGCAGATCATCAACCGCTACCCTGACACATTCCGCTTCGCGGGCAGCGCCGCCGATATCCGCGCGGCCCATCGCGCGCACCGCATCGCCTCCCTCCTCGGCATGGAAGGCGGCCAGGCCATCGAGAACTCTCTCGGCGCGCTGCGCGCGTACTACGATCTCGGCGCGCGCTACATGACCCTCACCCACAATTCGCACACCGACTGGGCGGATTCCGCGATGCCGGACACGCCGAAGTCCGGCGGACTCTCACCCTTCGGCGAGAGGGTCGTGGGCGAGATGAACCGCCTCGGCATGCTCGTCGACCTCTCGCACACTGCCGCTGACACGATGCGCGATGCGCTCGATGTCTCGAAGGCCCCGGTGATCTTCTCGCACGCCGCGGCGCGCGCGCTGGTCGACATCCCGCGCAATGTCCCGGACGACGTGATCGCACGCCTGCCCGCAAACGGCGGCGTGCTGATGGTCACCTTCGTCGCCGGCTTCGTCTCGCAGGACGCGGCGAATACGCTGTTTCCGGTGATGAAAGAGTTCTACCAGAGTGCCGGCTCGGCGAAGACGGACGAGGAGCGGCGCGCCGCGTACGAGAAACTCAAGAACATCAAGCTGCCGCCGGTCACGGTCAAGGACGTGGCCGACCACATCGAGCATGTGGTCAAGGTCGCCAGCATCGACAATGTCGGCATCGGCGGCGACTTCGACGGCAACGACCAGTGGCCCGAGGGCCTCTCCGACGTGTCGATGTATCCGAATCTTTTCGCCGAGCTCATTCGCCGCGGCTGGTCCGACCGTGACCTGAAGAAGCTCGCGGGGGAGAACCTGCTGCGCGCGATGACCCAGGCGGAAAGAGTCGCGCGCGAGCTGCAGGCAACGACCCCTCCGGACGTCACGCGCTTCGACGCTACTTCGCCCGGCGGAAGGTGAGGTTGTAGCGCAAGGCGCCTGCCGCCGGGTGCTCGCCCGGCGGCAGCTTCCTCACCCCGTGGTAGCCAGCACGCGCGCTACCACCCCAGACGACGACATCGCCATCCTCGACGAGCGTGACGATCGGCTTGCCCTGGCGCCTCGCACCGTACCAGAGAAAAAGCGCCGGCAGACCGATCGACACCGACACGATCGGATGGCGCTTGTCGGACTCGTCCCAGTCGCGGTGCGCGCCCATCTGCGCGCCGGGCACGTAACGATTGACGAGACAGGCATCGGGCTCGAAGCCCGGAAATCCACCGAGCGCCGCAGCCTCCGCGGCAAGCTGCATGAATGGCGCCGGCATCGGCGGCCAGCGCTCACCGGTCAGAGGGTCGTGCTCGACGTAACGATAGCCGCGTGCATCGCTGTGCCAGCCCCAGGAACCGCAGTTGGTCATCGCGACCGACATCGTGCCGCCACCCGGGGTCGTCAGATGCCGGAATGGCGCGCGCGCCGCGATCGTCCCGATCGCGCGGACGAGGAGATCGGTCGGCGCGGCGAGGCCGCGAAACAGCGTGGCGTCCTGCGCGATGGTCAATCCGGCGGCGGCCATGCGACACTCTGCGGCGTGGTCACGCCGTAGCCTACACCGCATGTCTTCGACGAACCGCATCATTCTCGCGCTCGCCGCCGGCCTTGCGGCTGGCGCCACGATTGCCGCCACCGGCCAGGTGGGGCTCGCGCGCGCCGTTTCGATCCTGCAACCCGTCGGCACGCTCTGGGTCAACGCGCTGCGCATGACGGTGATTCCGCTCGTGTTTGCCGTGCTCGTAACGGGTGTCGCGACTGCTGCGAGTGCCGCCAGCGCGGGGCGTCTCGCGGCGCGTACGATGCTGTTGTTCGCAGTGTTCCTGCTCGCCTCGGTAGCTGCGACGGCGATCGTGGTACCGGCAATATTCGCCGCATGGCCGATTCCGGAAAGCGCAGCGGCCGCACTGCGCGCCGGCGCACTCTCGCTCCACCAGGCGCTGCCGCCCGTTGCGCCGGTGAAGGAGTGGCTCACCGGCCTCATTCCGGTGAATCCGGTCGAGGCCGCTGCCGAAGGGGCCGTGCTGCCGCTGATCGTGTTTGCGCTCTTCTTCGCCTTTGCACTCGCGCACATCGCCCCCGAATCGCGCGACCGGCTCACGGGCTTCTTCCAGGCGATCGCCGACGCCATGGTCGTGATCGTGAAATGGATCTTGTGGGCCGCACCGCTCGGGGTGTTTGCACTGGCGCTCGGCGTCGGCTTCCACGGTGGCCTCGACGCGGCAGGTGCGCTCCTCTACTACGTCGTTCTGCTGTCGGTACTGTGCCTCCTCGCAACCGGGGCGATGTATCCGATCGCCGCCGCTGGCAAGGCGCTCACCTTCCGGCAGTTCGCGCGTGGCGCTGCCCCGGCGCAAGTCGTTGCCGCGAGCACCCAATCCTCGCTCGCGACCCTGCCCGCGATGATCGACGCCGCACAGGAGAGTTTCAGATTGCCGACCGGCATCGTCGGACTCGTACTGCCGCTCGCTGTTTCGCTTTTTCGGGTGAGCACTGCGGTGGCGAACCTCGCCGCCGCGATTTTCGTCGCGGCGCTCTACGGTGTTGCGCTCTCGCCGGTGCAGCTCGCGACCGGCGCGCTTGTCTCGTTCGCCACCAGTATCGGCAGCGTCGGCGTATCGAGCCAGGTCAGCTATTTCTTCGGAGTCATGCCGATCTGTCTCGCGATGGGCCTGCCGGTCGAGGTGCTCGCGCTGCTGCTCGCGGTCGAGGTGCTGCCGGACATTTTCCGCACGATCTGCAACGTCACCGCCGATCTTGCGGTGACCGTGTTGCTGGGAAGGGAACGGCGTGCGGCCGCACGCTGACCCCTCCACCGTGAAGCGACGCTCGGCAGGCGCACTCGCGGTGCTGCTGCTCGCCGCAGGCGCGTTGCTGGCCTTCGCTGAACTCGCGGGGGAAGTCGTCGAAGGCGATACCCGCGCGTTCGACGAGGCGGTGCTGCTTTCCCTGCGCACTGCCGCCGACACAGCCGATCCGGTCGGGCCGCCGTGGGTCGAAGCGGCTTTCCGCGACCTCACGACTCTCGGCGGCACTTCGGTCCTCACGGTCGTAACGCTCGCGACACTCGGCTATCTGCTGCTCGGCAACAAGCGAGCCACGGCGGCGCTCGTCGCGTTCGCCGTTCTCGGCGGCACGCTGTTGTCAACGCTGCTCAAGGCGGGCTTCGAGCGGCCACGCCCCGATCTCGTCGCCCATCTTGTCGAGGTGAGCTCTCAGAGCTTCCCGAGCGGGCACGCGATGCTCTCGACCGTCACCTGGCTCACGCTCGGCACCCTGCTCGCCACGGTACAGCCGACACTGCGTCTCAAGGCTTACGTCCTCGGCGTCGGCATCACGATTGCGCTGCTCGTCGGCGTGAGCCGCGTCTATCTCGGCGTGCACTGGCCGACCGACGTGATCGCCGGCTGGTGCATCGGCGCCGCGTGGGCGCTGCTCTGCTGGCTCGCCGCAGGCGCGGGGCGCGGTGCCGGGTTTTCGGTTATTCGGTTATTCCGGCGCTTCGCACGAATAACCGAATAACCGAAAACCCGGCACCAATTCGGTGGCCTCGCCGCGGGCCAGCCAGTTACTTCGCCGGTCTTGCTGCGCGGCGCCGCTCCCGCTCCTCGATCACCTGATCCAGCGCGAGCGCGGTGTCGGTCGCGACAATGCCCATGAGTCGCGGACTCGGATCGCGCGGCAAGGTCACTCCATGCAGCCGCTCCCAGATGCGGATGCGCTCTCTCGCCGTATGCTGCGCGGAGACCTGCTCGGCCAGTTCCGCCTGACGGCGCTCGACGGCCAGCGCCTGCTCCTGGGCGATGCGGGCACGGAAATCCGCCATCAGTTCGCCCGGAGGCGAAGCCGAAGGATACGGGCGGCCGAAAATCGTGTCATAAACCATGATTGGATTGCTCGCTGTGTTCAGCGGACACAGTAACACTGTTGCAACCTTGCGTGTTCATGGGCAAAGCGCCTACTGATCCCTGAGCGCCTCGATCGGGTCGAGCCGCGCTGCGCGTCGCGCAGGCCAGCTCACGAACGCGAGGTTGATCACGATCGCCACCGTGAACGCGAGCGCCGCATTGCCGATGTCGAACACGAACGGCAGGGCCGCACGCGCCGCGATCAGCTTCGATGCACCCCAGCCGAACGCGAGCCCGCACGCCGCCCCTGCCACCGCCAGCACCATCGCCTCGAAGGCGAACTGGTAGAACACATCCCGGGTCGTGGCGCCAAGCGCCCGGCGCGTGCCGATTTCGCGCGTGCGGTCGCGCACCGTGATCCACGCCATCGCGAGCACGCCCACGCCGGCCACCAGCAGCGCTGACAGCCCGATCCAGCGCACGAAGAATCCGAGGCGGCTTGCTGCGGCGAGGCGGGTATTGCCCAGTTCCTGTTGATTCAACACGGAAAAGTCGTCCGGCCTGAAGGCACCGGTGCGATGCCGATCGCGCAGCAGCCCCGCGGTCTCGCGCACGGCGCCGGGCAGCGCGGCGAACTCGCCGACCTCGAGCACGAGCGCGTTGTAGTAGTCCACGTTCAGCAGGCGCCGCATCGCCGCACTCAGCGGCACATAGACTTGTGCGTCCTCGTTCGTTGCATCGATCCCCTGGCCGCGCTCGACGAGCACCCCGATCACCTCGAACGGTACGCGATTGATGAAGAGACGTTCGCCGAGCGGGGAGGCGCTGCCATAGAGATCCCTCGCAACGGTTGCGCCGAGCAGCACAACGCGCGCCGCGCGGCGCAGCTGAGCATCATCGAAGACTTCTCCCTCCGCGACAGCCCAATGCTTGATACGGAAAAAATCGGGTTCGCAGCCGACCACCGGCGACACCTTCGAGAGCTCCGCCGCCTTGAGCCGCAGGCTCGCCGAGACGAGCGCCGACGAACGCGCGATCGAGGGTATCCCGGCGCGCAGCGCGCGATAGTCCGCCTCGCGCAATGTCGTGACGATCGAGCCGCTGCGCGCCCGCCCGCCGCTGCCGCGGTCCTGCAGCGCCGAGACGACGATCACGTTGGTGCCGAGTCGCGCCACCTGCCCGATCACCTGCTGGCGGCCGCCCGCTGCGTAGTTCACGGCCGCGATCGAGCCTGCAACCCCGAGCGCGGCGCAAGTCATCATGAGCAGCGAGCGGGTCCGGTAGCGCCACAACTGGTGCCACGCCGCGGCCGTGAGGTGCCGGTAGCGGCTCAGCTGCGCAGCGCCTCGATGGGATCGACTTTCGCGGCTTTCCATGCGGGATAGAGACCAAAGAGGACACCGACTGCGACTGACAGCACCACCGCGCCGCCGATCATGCTCCACATCCAGGCAGGGGGAAGCTTCTGCAGCAGCGCACCGACCGTGGCGCCACCGGCGCCGATCAGGATGCCGACTGCACCGCCGCACACCGAGATCAGGGTCGCCTCGGCCAGGAACTGCTTCATCACATCGGCCCGCGTTGCACCCACGGCGCGGCGCACGCCGATTTCCCGTCGCCGTTCCGAAACGCCGATCAGCATGAGACTCATGATCACGGCGCCACCGATCAGCGTCGCGATCACCGCGACACCCGTGACAACTTTCGAAAGTGTGCTGCCTACCTGGGTGATCTGCGCGAGCGTCGCACGCGGGCTCCCGACCGTGAAGTCGTCCTGCGCCGGCGGAATGATCCTGTGCCGCTCACGCAGCAGCGCCCGCACGTCATCCGCGACACGGTCGCTCGCATTGGCGTCCACGAGTTGTACAACGAGCGTCGTGAGGTAGTCGCGGTTGAACAGGCGTTTCGACGCCGTTGATACCGGGATCACCAGCATGTTGTCGAGGCTCGCGCCGCCGGGGCCCGCGCCGCGCGACGCCATCACACCCTTCACCTGGAAGGGTACGTCGGCGATGCGGATCACCTTGCCGAGCGGGTCTTCGCCGTGGAACAGCTCGCGCGCGACGTCGGCCCCGATCACGGTGACGCGCGCAAGCGAGCGATCATCCTCCTCGCTCAGGTGCGCGCCACTCGCGACCACCTCGCCACGGATGTCGGCCCAGTTCGGCGAGACGCCGAGCACGAGTGGCACCGTCGACGCGTCGCGATAACTGACATCGAGATCGAAGGCCTGCTGCACGAGGGCGACGCGCTTGACGCCAGGCACGCCTGCGGCGATGGCCGGGCCGTCCGGGAACTTGAGCGACGGTTCGACCGAGCCGAGTGAGGGCATGCCGCGCGTGCTGCCGGCACCGGGCCGGACAGTGAGGGTGTCGAACGTGCCGAGCATGCGCTTGAACTGGCGCATCGTCTCCTGCCGGGTCGCCTCGCCCACCGAGGCGAGCGCCGTCAGCGCGGCGATGCCGACGATCACGCCCAGCATCATGAAGAAGCTGCGCAGTTTGCTGCGCGCAAGCGAGCGCCAGGCGCTGCTGATCACGCGGGTTGCGTTCATGCCTGCCTCCGCTCGCTACGCACGGTATCGGTCGCGATCACGCCGTCGCGAATCACGATCTCGCGACCGGCAAAGGACGCCACGTGCTCGTCGTGGGTTACGAGCACGATCGTACGCCCACCCTCGTGCAGGCTCGCAAGGAGCTGCATGACGCTCTCCCCGGCTGCGGAATCGAGATTGCCCGTCGGCTCATCAGCGAGCAGCAGGGGCGGATCATTCATCAGGGCCCGCGCGATCGCGACGCGTTGCTGCTCACCACCCGACAGTTCGGTCGCGAAATGATCGGCGCGTGCGCCAAGCCCGACCCGCTCGAGCAGCTCTCGCGCCCGCGCGCGATCGGGCGACGCGCCAGTATAGAGGGCCGGCAATTCCACATTCTCGAGCGCCGTGGCGCGCGGCAGCAGGTTGAAGCTCTGGAACACGAAGCCGACATGCTTCGAGCGCACATGCGAACGCGCGTCGTCCGGCAGCGCCGAGACATCCTCTCCCGCGAGCCGGTAGCTGCCGCTGCTCGGTGTATCGAGACAACCGAGGATGTTGAGCAGCGATGACTTGCCGGAGCCCGATGCGCCGCGGATCACGACGAACTCGCCCGCGGCGATCGTGAAGCTCACGTCGCGCAGCGCGATGACCGGCGTACCGTCGCCCCGCTGGTAGGTCCTGGATAGATGACTCGCTTCGATCATGCTCATTCCGTCCGCTCCCCGCCGCCTACCCTCACGCGATCGTCTGCCGTGAGGCCGCGGCGGATCTCGGTGAAACCACCCTCGCGCGCGCCCACGGTCACGTCGCGTCGCTCCGCCTTGCCGCCCGCCTCCAAATAGACGTACCGCGTGCCATCGTCGCGCAGGATCGCGGCGTTCGGCACGACGAGCGCCTCGCGCTGCGCGGTCTCGATGGTCACGTTCGCGGTCATGTCCGGCTTCAGCCGCTCCGCCTGACCGTCGATGCCGATCATCACCTCGTAGTTGACCACGCCCGAGAGGATCGTGCCCTTCGGCGCGATGCGCTCGACGCGACCCCGAAACTCGTCGGCCGGAAAGGCCTCGACGGAAAACGTGACCGGATTGCCGGCGGTCACGCCGCCGATGTCGGTTTCGTCGACCATCGCGACGAGTTGCAGCGCATTGTCGCCGATGATCGTGACGAACGTCGGCGTCGTGAAGGACGCCGCGACCGTCTCACCCTTCTGCGTCGTGACGGAGGCGACCGTGCCCGAGATCGGGGCGCGAATCACCGTGTAGCCGAGGTCCGTCTCGACCACCGCCGCATCGCGCCGCGCCTTCTCGAGTCGCGCCTGGGCCTCGGCGAGCGCCAGCGTGCGGTCCTCGACCTCGCTCTGCGCGACGAGCTTCTGCGCCTCGAGCCGTTGAACGCGCGCGAGCTCGATGCGGGCGCGCGCCACATCCTGCCCGATCACCGCGACCTGCGCGCGCGCTTGCGCGAGGCGCGCCTCGATGCCGCGCGAATCGATGCGCGCGATCACGGCCCCGCGCTCGATGTGCGAACCGACGGTGACATTGAGTTCCTGCACGATACCCGAGACCTGCGAGCCGACGCGCACTTCAGCGCCCACGCGCAACCGCACGACGCCGGTCGCGAGTACCGAAGAGGCGACCGTGCGGCGCTCAGGCGTCACGACGCGCACCGGGCTGGCGGTGCCCGCATCCGGGCGGTCCCGCCACCACCAGAGGCCCGCCGCGAGCACTGCCAGAACTGCGACGGCCGCAAGCGCGGCGCGACGTGTCACTCGCTCTTTCCGTACACCATGACGACTGCCTTGCCGCCTCGGCGGACACTTTCAACCGTCATGGTGCGGCCGTCCGCGCTCAGCGAGCGCGTTTCGGTACGCTCGTTCTGCGTGCCGGCGACCGCTCCCTCCGTGGTCCAGGTGACGACGAGTTTGCCGTCGGCCCATCTCGCGCTCGTCTCTGCGTCGCCCCCCATGGAGCCCGGATTCTTCACGGGGGTGCCGGAGAGGTCGTAGCGCACTTCGCGCGAGCTCTTCTGGCCCTGGAAGTCCGTCGCCTCCTTCAGCGTGAGCCCGGACTTCGACTGCGTGATCACGATCACCTGCTGCAACGCTGACATCATGCCGAGGTTCTCCCCCCGCGACGTGTCGAGCTTCCACGTGCCGCTGAAGTCCGGCGCCGAATCAGATGCAACCGCTGCCGCGGCGGCGATCAGCAGGAATGCGGAAACGAACAGGCCTCTCATGACGAATCTCCTGGTGCCGGGGTTTCGGTTATTCGGTTATTCCACAGTGTCTCGCGAATAGCCGAATAACCGAAACCCCGGCACCAACGCCGACCGCACGGCGGC